>NZ_VXKS01000017.1 GCF_008711525.1 Cysteiniphilum sp. JM-1 | reverse complement strand
CACTAAAGCCTGATTTAGCAGCGCAGCCAATCTGGGTGAGTTTATCTTCTTGTCTGAGTTTCATGTATAGCTTTACCTGTTCTGTTGTGACTCGTTTTCTTGCCATACCTTAATCTTAACTATCTGCAGCTTTATTGATTAAGGAATAGCCTACATGATTTAACCGGCAATTCTAGTTGTCGTGACCGGTAAAGCTAATTGTCACCTAATAGTGTCATTGGAACTCTCAAGATAACTAGATGAATATTCCATAAACTCTTCTTTATTGTTATTCATAATTATTTTTGACTGAGGGGAAGGTAAATTAAAGTTTTCAGAAAAAGACTTTAGTACTAAATTTTCTTCTGAACTCACAGATTTTTGCCTAAAGTTTGCTGCATTAATACTTAAGTTCTTGTCATTAGTTTGTTCTTGCGGAATAACAGTATCTTTCAAATCTGCAATAAATTTTTCAAGACCTATCTTGTGATCCGACAAAAAAGCATAAAGCGGCATAAGTGCACGATGAACTGCAAGATCATTAACTTGTTTGTTGGAATCCTTTAATGGATTTAGCTTATTTATAAGAAGACTATCTTTATACTCAGAACATAATTCATAAAGAATCACTTCATAACTATCGAGATTTTTTAACAGCATTAAAACTTTATTGTAATCATTTTTATCGCTTGCCTGTAATGCTTTAATCAATGGAGGCGTTAGCTTGCTAATATTTTTTGTAGCTTGCATCTCTGAAAAACGCTCAACTTGATTTACATTAGTCTTGCTATAATATTTTTTTTCTAAGTATGACTGATATTTTTTATATGTCGAATCACTAATGCCCATTAGATCCATTAAAGATAACATTTTACTATTATATAATCTCGTAACTTCACCTTGATCAGCATATTCTAATAAATGCACACACTCAAATTCTTTAGGGATTCCTTTTAGCGTTATATACTTTTTGTAATCTTGCTTCGCTAATATATCCTTAAGATTTTTTAATGTCTTAGGTGCGAAGCCAGATATCTTTGTATTTCCTGTGGTAGCCTTAATGAGGTCTTGCAAATTATTTGATGCTATGAGACTTTGACGTTTGTGATGATCTAATGAAAGTTTATTTATTAAGTCATTCTTTATTTTAATAAAAGTGTCATTGACCTGTTTTTCTTTATTTTTATTCTGTGCAACATTATTTTCAACACTGTTCGCATTTATTGTTAATTGCTTAACCTTGCAGTCTTTTAACACTTTATTAATCTGTTCAATAACACTTATGAGATTATCTAATGTTAACTTTTCCAACTCCTGCTGAATAGTATCTATTAGTGTCGCTCTTATCTCTGTCTCAATGTTTTGATCATCAATATGTTTATTAATATGGGATAATAGCAACGATTTCTGTGCATGCAGTTTTCTATTATACTGTCTTGTTTCATCGCTATACTTTGTCACCAATTGTAGCGTATTTACTAGCAATTCATAATTATGCTTTTCTGCCAGTTTCTCTAAATAGGGGAGATTAATCACTACGCCAGGGAGAATCTCCTGATATAGTAATGGCATAATCTCATCAAAACCAATCACAGTATGTGTTTTCCCCTCCGACCCAGATCTTGCAACACGACCAATTTCTTGGATATATCTTTCAACAGCGCCTTCCATATCCTCCTTATTTGGATTGAAGTAAGTCTTTAGCTCATTGACCTTGCCTGCAGCAAAATCCGAACCTCGATTGAGTACTGAAGTAATTAAAATAAATTTTTTATTGGGATTAGCCTCTTTAACAAAATCAATTGCATCTTGATTTTCTGCATGACGTTCATGTTCAGTACCCGCTGTACTGCCATGAAATTCTTTAACTTCATACTTTGTATTTAGACCCTTCTCTTTTAGCAACTTATTTAACAGTTCTCCTTCATCTGCATTACGTACATGAATGATTAAGTTCTTATCTTTTGTTAAAGTAACTATTTGCTTAAGAATGATTTCATTTGCTTCATCTCTCTGTTTATTTATGTTTCCCTTATGATAACCAGTTATATAAACCTCGGACTCGCGCTTTGATGGTTCAAACTCTGGAAATTCAATATGCTTCCCCTTATTGTTATCAACAATTGGTGATCCTGTTAGCCCATAAACTACCTTGCCTTGTGCATATGATGCAAAAGTATTAATAGTCTCAGGATCATTAGGACGAATCATTCGTACTTGTAGCGAGTTTTCGCCATTTTTATTCAATAGCTCTTTATTAATACGAAGTCTTAAAATCAAATCAATCTCTTTAGTAAAGCTCATCCCTACCTGAGGCATATTATTCTTCATTGGAATCAATTGAGCATATGCCTTACCATTAAGTTTCTCGACATTTTGTGTATCAACAACATAAATATTACGATTATCATGGCTAGGTATTAATGACTTTGTTTGTATAATTGCACGACACAACTCACGAAATCGTGTCAAATCATTATTATTTAATAGTGTGCTCAAACTATCTGTAACAGCTTTTTCTGCAGAACTTGATTGAACTTCATTGAGTAATTTTCTTGTATCAATAGATAAAATATTCTCTTTAACCTCTTGTCTATCAACAAAATCTATCAAAACATTGATCATTTGCAAATAATGATCTTCATAATCCAAAGGCTTGTCACTTGTCCCCAAATAGTACGAGCTGTCATTAATAAAAATATCATATTCATCAACGATAACCGTTGTATCAATCGGTTTTTGATTAACCTTTAGTTTGGCATCTGCCGTAATCACATTAAGCGCTGTACCAAAGTTTATACCGGTAACTTTCTCGTTGCTCATATTTTTATCATTTGCTTCTTTCGTAACAAGATTAAAATTAACACCCGCACTTTCATAAAAATGCTTAAATTCATCATAATGCGCTCTTGCAAGCGACTCTGTTGTCTGAATAATATCAACAGCAATCTTTTTGTTCTTTGAGGCTAGAAAAGCTGCCATTACCGCACTAATAAGCGATTTACCTTGACCTGTTTTAACGCTGTTTTGAATTACCTCACTTGGTTTTTCATTCAAAATCAAATCATACACCAAGACCATTAGCTGTGTGTCCCGCAGAAAATGTCCCCGATTTTGTGCTTTATCTGCAGATTTATCTCTATATACCAATACATTTAAGATAGACAATCGCCAAACATCTGGTATGTGATCATCATGAAGCAGTTTTTGCAACCTTGCTGTTGGATCAAGCTTAAAATGATTAGTATATGTCTTAACCTCATTAAGAATGGAACTCATAAGTTCCTTTTCATTTTTTAATAATCTAAGCTTTTGACCAAGATCTACAATATTATCTATCTTTTCTGAGACATTAGAAAAACCTGCTGCAACAGTGTCAATACCTTTAATCTCATCCTGTTTTAGCTTGCCAGAATGGTCAATATCAAAGGCTAAATCTAATTTGTGTTGCAAGTCATTTCCTGGGCGATTTATAATATCTTGAAGTCTTATAGCCGATACATTATATTTTTGGCACTGTCTAGCAAGCTCTGCTAAGTTTGTCTTGTTTATCAAGCTTCCATATATATCTTTATATTCATTAACTGCAATATCCTGATTAGTGTTAATAGCCTTATTGCTGTTGCTTACAAGCACTTCTATAAATCTAACGCCGTCTTTTGTTAAGAGTTTATGATCAACAGTATTTAAAATATCTAGAGTTTTCTGTAACTCTGCTGTTTTTTCTTCAACTGTTATTTCCTTTACTGCCTGAGGAAACTCTAATTCTTGGCAGCAACTAAGTAAGAGCTTCGATTGATCTGTTTTTAAACTTTCTAGTTTATATTGACGTAATTTAACTACTAGCCGTGGATCTGTAAGTTTCTCTTTTGCTTTATTAACTATTTGCTGTTCGACGCCATTTCTTCTTAACTTAACAATGATATCTAATGTTGCAGCTTTAATTGTTTCACTTTTTATGTCACTTAAAAACGTATGATCTTGCCAATACGCCAAGACAGATTCAAGTGAGTCAAGTACAAGTTGCTTGTTTTCTTTAGACAAGCTAAGTAACATTTCAATGTTTTTAATTTCGCCTAGCTGTGATTTTAAATGATTAATAGACGGATTTTTTAAGTTAGCAGCTGCCAGTAATAACAGTAGATCATTATAATCACCCTCGTTATATTGATCAGAGTTTGGCTTAGGTATTTCTGTAATACCCATTATTTCCAGTAATACAGCTTTATGGGCTTGCTCGCAAAGCATTATACAAGCGCCACGTATATCCTTTGTTGTAATAACTTCTTCTTTATTGACTATGTGATTTACAATTCCCTGTGCGATTTCTTCAATAAAAATATTAGCGAATTTAAAATTCAATTTCTTTATAATCCGCTCCTTGATTACTTCACTAGCATCTTCCCTTCTTCCTTTAAAAGTAATTTCATCAATGTTAAACACATCAAGTATTTGATCAACAGCATTGAGCTTAATTCGCTTAAATTCACTCACAATTTGATCAGTGTCTTTTCGTGCTAAATCAACTATGAAGTCATCGTCAAATAATTTTAGTTCTGCTTGACTTGTAATCGCATATCTCATTAAATCACTAATTTTTAATTTAACGAGAAAAGCATCTAATAAGTTATCGTTGTATTTTTGGACAAGCTTAATTAAAGGATTCTCTGCATCTAAGTTTGGCTGTTTTAAGGATAATTCTTGGTTTATAGCACTATGCAATTCATCTACTAGCTGCTTAAAGCTAACGCCAGCGGTACTCAGTTGTTTTACTATAATGACACTAAGGTTATTTTTATCTACTTTATTCTTTGCAAGCTTATCATCTACTTGCTGCATCCTAGCATAAATTGCCATTGCATTTGTCTGTGACTCGACACTTTTTAATAACTTATTTATTAACTTCTTATTAGACTGATCAACTTTGTCAAGCGCAGTTAATATTAACTTTGTTAATTGTGGTAAGCCACTTAGCCTCTCAGATATCTCGCCGTCTATATCAGATTTTATAACACTACTATCGATAACATTTTCTTGAGCTGATTGATAGTTAAATGACAAGATTGGTTTGCTTTCTATTAATGCATCAATCTCTTGTTCACTGGCTATATTTGATTTGTATTGACGGTAAACAGATAAAATTTGCCTAGGATAGTATATTGATTTGTTAGTACCACGCGTAAATAATTTCAAATGGTCGAGCATCTCATCATTTATTTCACCATTTTTGTATAACTCACCAAACTCATGATACCAATCAAGTGGTAATTTAGTGAGATATTTTTTTTCTAAATCTGTCTCTATATTTTTTCCACTTATGTCATCTACTAAATCCATTTGATAAGTTTTTAAATAAGGGGATGTTTCTTCACCATAAATCGCCAAATCAATAAACTTTTTTAATAACTTTGTTCCAGCAGCATTTTCCTCAACATAATTATAGGAAGCTTGAGAAAACATTTGGTTTTGATAATGCTTACGCTCCAACACAATGTTATTTTTTATATTGTTATCTCCTGTATTAGAGATATCTAAAACCAGATTCTGATCACCAAAACCATCAGTAGTTCTTTTGATTGCAATATTTTGAGGTAGTTTATTAGCATCTAACCCCATTAAAAATGACATAATCTTATTTGTATCTGTTATTTTATTGAGCGCATTATAAAGCCGTTTACTTATTGATTTTGCCTTGGTATTACCAAACGGATAATTATATGCATATACAGCGCCATCTTCATCATTCTTAAATTTAGCATACAACAGCTGCTGTTGCTGTTGCTGTTGCTGTTGCTGTTGCTGTTGCTGTTGCTGTTGCTGTTGCTGTTGCTGTTGCTGTTGCTGTTGCTGTTGCTGTAAAGTGAAATTCGCATTATTATTTAATTCAATCTTAATAATCTTATCATTTATTATTTTATGAGAAGTATCTCTAGCTAATGCTAGTCTCTGACCTTCGGCATCGTTAATATATACATTTTTTAAACTAGCCGCAAATGAACCTAAAAATTGAAAAACACAATAATTTTCATTAATCTGATCTTGGAATCTTTTAAAGTAACGGACTATATATTCATTATTCTTAATATAATGACTTAATTCGGGATTTTGAGGTTTCATTTTCGTTAATTGATTTCTATATATTTCGCATAAATTATCATAATCATTAATTTCAAATAAATATCTACTACGTGGCTTGAACATGTTAGTCGAAAACTTTAGTAACTCTTCAACATCATTAATCTGAACTACATTTTCAATGTATCTCCCATTGTTAATACTAATCTTGTATCTTATTTCGTTACTTGTCATGGACTCCATATTGCTTTTTTCTCCTAGCCGTTTTGATTATTACGTTTTTACTCTATCGTTATCAGATGCTTAACCTCATCAAGATAATGTGAAACCTTACTATTTGTCTTTACCACTGCAAAACGTTAACATCAGGCTCTATCATAGCCTTTGTACGTTTATGACCCTTCAAAAAAATAATATCAATATCAGATTTAAACTCTGGTTCAGATAGTATCTCATTACTTCTTTTATGCCCTTTAAATGTAACCGTCCCACTATTTGAAGGTAATGCTATCTCTCCCAATATAACAGCATTTCTTTTGTGATGTACTGGTAAAAAGTGATAGCTATCAGAACTAATCTTAAGCTCTCCTTCATTATCAACTTCAGCACTTTTTTGCATTTCTGTAACATAATCATGTGCATATTGACCATCATATACAATTGCTTCCAAGATACATCGCTCAAGCAATCCATAACTCCCTTCCTTAGCAGCTTCATTTGCTGCGTATTTATAAGCATTTGACCAATGATTAATTGGCGCAAAACCAAGCTCTGCATTATCTAGTAATAAATTAACCAAAACTCTAGCAACCTTACCATTACAATTATCAAAAGGATGTATTTT
Organism: Cysteiniphilum sp. JM-1; assembly: GCF_008711525.1. Classification (GTDB taxonomy): domain Bacteria; phylum Pseudomonadota; class Gammaproteobacteria; order Francisellales; family Francisellaceae; genus Caedibacter. The sequence continues at coordinate 46,293 of NZ_VXKS01000017.1, read as the reverse complement.
AACTAAATCAGTATGCATTTTTGCAGCTAATGAAACTATTTGTTTTAACTGCTCACCTGCATCTTCTGATTTTAAATTAATCGGTTTAATAGCGCCCATAATATCACGATACCTTACAATAAACGTTGACATGGCTGCGCCAATATTAGCTGCTTTAATACCATAGTTTTTTTTACTGACTCTATAGATTCCAGGATTTAATGGATCTTCCCTATTGATAGCATTATCTAACTGTAAATATTTATTAATCTGCTTAATTAAACTTTCAGTCAATCCTTGAGTTGTTAATACTGTTGTAAATACACTACTTACTTTTGTAACTAGATGATCTTCTAATTCACCAGCAACATATGTCCCCTTACCATTAGCTGTTTCAAGACTTTTCCGATTTGGTTTTGCTTTAGTTCCACCGTGCCTAAGGCTGTAAAATAATTCATCAGCACTTAATCCTTGACCATCAATTATAGGAAAAATCTCATATTTATCTGGATGTGCTCTAATTATATTTAAGTGATCTTTCATGTCTCTGAAAGTGATGGTTTCGCTTCCTTCAGTATTTATATTTTTTACTTCAAATTCTTTGATTTCTCCACGATATAGAGCCTCTTCTTTCAAAAAAGATACTAATTTAGCATAAAAATAATCATAGCTTTTACATTCAATACATTCGTCCTCATAAATAATACTATCATCTTGCTTTTTTTTATAACCTGAGATATTTAAAAATACTGGCATAGCAGTCCCTTTTTAGCTAGTTGTGTATTCGCATGACCGTGAACGGTCAATTCTTATTGCCATAGACAATTTTTTCAAGACACAGTGATAATCTTCCAAATTGAGTAGATACATCAACTCGCTAAAACTGATTGCTAGGTGTTGAATTTCCATCATCAGGTTTATTACCACGAAACATAGTTACTAGACTGACTTTTGGCTTATCCTTCAATTCATCTTTAGTGTTATTTTCTGTATTGTTTGTCACGATGTTTAATACGGGAATATGTACTTCATTATCACCGCGCCCATGGGTTATACCTGCTCCAGTATTAACTAAAGCATCTTTGCCAAACATAACTTGCAGCTCACTTAATGACTTTTTATTAACTAGAGTATTACCTTCGCTAACTGTTTTAATATAAGCCGCTGGTTTTCCTAGCTCTTTATTCAAATTATCTAATTTAGCAAATGCTGGATCGAATATTGTAAATTGTCCGTTCAAATTAGCGCCTTGCTCTTTAAGCCAATCGTTTACTTTTTTAGAATCTTCCGTTGTAAATTGACTAAAGGGGCTGACAGATATTTGGGTATCTATTAAAAAAGGAAACTTGTCTTTAAAATATTCAGTGAATTTTTTACATAGATCTGCACTAAAAGATTCACTATCACTCCAAAAACCACCACCCAATGCATAAGAGATATAAGCTGTTTCTATATTGCCAAATCGTGGAAGTTTGGTATCTTTGATATTATTCATATATTTCTTGCCACCAATAAATTCAGCTCCTAGAAACTTTATCATCTGCGATAACCCTTGAGTATACAGTCCACAAGGTTTGATAAAAGTACCATCTGGATTAATTCCACAAAATGGAAACCAAGTATTTGCCATATATGAGCTTTGACCACTAGAGCAATAAAAAGGATATCCATTTATCACTGTAATATCTCGATATATCTCGCCACCTTCCCCTAACTCCTTGTGGGTAATTTTTGGTATTAATATATTTTCTTTTCCAGCCATGCTGGTCATGTTTTTTGATTTCGATTGTGATTCCATACTGCTTTCCTCTTTTATATTGATTACTTCTAAATTGTTATATAGTTAACCCACGGTCAACCCACATATTCTTTCTGTAGAACTTCATTTATAAAATCCAGATCATTGACTCATAATATTCTGCATATCTATTAATAATTTGTTTTTACGATGTCCTATAAATAACCGACCTTGACATCCTGACAGGGTCCAGAGTTGGGGGCTAGCATCTTATTATGAATTAATAATGGAGGTTCAGAGTGACATGAAGTCCCGGAGTTTAGGATCACAGTTTGGCAACGTACGGACCCTTCATAACTCCTAACAAAATCTAAGGTTTTGCTCTTATCCGAATTAATAGTAATTTTCAATCCATGATCCTTATTAATATCAACTAACCTTAACTCTACGTCTAATTTTTCAAGTTGCTTTTTAAATGTTTCATACACACCACTTTCTTGTGTAACGGCATTGGCTGTGATGAAAACTCTTTTATTTAAAATAGGAGAAAACACAGTGATACCATTCATAAGTAATGCTGTTGCTCCTAAATCACGAGAATCTCTACAATATGGTGAGTCAACTTGGTTGAGTGAGCTGTCTTGTTTGCGATTATTATAAAATGTGCTACCAAGAACCAATGATACTTCAAACCCTCTTTTGATTAATTTATTTTGTATAACTTCAATAATGGATTTACCGTATTGCTCATTCAGCTTATCAAAGGTATCTTTTATTTTTTCAGCAAGTCCAACGTCTTTTGGAGCACGGAGACCTGGATCATAACCAAAGTAATCTTGAAGACCGTCTTCATAGTCAATATCTGATGGAACTTCAAACGTATTTATAATAAATTGCGATTTTCCTAAATAAGACATTTGAAGATCCAAATGATAAGTCCATTGGGGCAAAATAATTATATCTTCTTTGTTTATACCAAGAGAGTTTGCAATTAGTTCCTTGGCATATGCTCTAAGTTTGATGAATTTTTCATCAAACTTATTATTTATATAAAAGTTTGATTTAGGGAGGTTGATTTCAGATAAATCTGGGTTTGACTTTAATAAATATGCACAAGTATCAAGAACCGCATTTTCACCAATTATGATAAAATTTTTACCCTCTTTGTTAACTGCTGAAAAAACATTTCCCCCTTCGAGAACAACGCGATCTAATTTTGAAACTTTTGCTTCACCCACAGTTTCAAAGTCTGTTGTTTTGGTTTGTGCTGTGTGTAATTGTCGATTTGAATATTTATAATAACCTCTTTCACTGTGTGTAATATAACTCAATATTTCATCTCTTTGTTGCTTATAGTCCCCATTTATATTTTGTGTGTAAATCTTATTTTTAATAGGTAATAATACATCCCGCAACCACCATGTTTGGTTCTCAATAGTGACTGGAAGCACCTTTAAGTTAAAACCTAACTCTTGAGATAAAGACATCAACGAGTCTAAAAAAATTGAGTTTGCACCAATAACAACTTGACCATTCTTATTACAAATATCTTCTAGCATCATACCCCTCACTAAGAGATTCAAAACTCACCACTTATGATGATTTCGTTTTACTGATTCGTCATTTTTGTTTATAACAAACCCTATCTATCAAACCCATTACTCATAAAGTGAGTCAGATTACTCTCTGCATCAGGTCCTTTTTGCAAATACTTAAAATCAAGCCAGTATTTATATTGACGCTGATCATTATCTTTAAATAACTGATGAGGCTTATTGATTGCATTATGATAATTTTTATTACTCTGATTCATAACTCATTTACTCCACAGCAAACACTAAGAAACAGTTGTAATATGTTGCTGAGCATTGAGTATTTGCATCTTTCCTGCATTTTTAGCACCATGCAGGCTAATAACCACTAAAGCTGCAACAAAGCCTGTGATCAATGCCGCATTAATCCATTTATAAAATCTAGATCTACTCATAATATTCTCCGTATCCATTAATAATTTGCTTTTATTTTTATAATGATAAAAGCTACTTTCATAGCATCAGCATATGTGATTGCCAAAAAATCTGAATACGTAGAATACGTAGGCTAAGACTAAATGCTCACCCACAAGTGCTCACCGTACCCTGAGCGTAAGTCGAAGCGATGCACTGAGCATCAGTCGAAGTGGGTAACTTGGGAAAATCATACTTCACAAAGGCTTCGACTTACGCTCAGCCACCGCTTACACAATCAAAGTGGGCAGGAATATGGTCATAGCCAATACGTGGCAGTAAATATTACACTATTTTTCCAAACTGCTTACTTTTGATAAGTTACTTATACAACTTTTTTGCTGCATCATGGTTAGCCTAGGCTTTTGAACCTTTCCCTCACCAATACCTTCCTTTAAGAAATCTTTTAAGCACTTATGCATTAACATCAATTCCATATTATCCAAGCTTAAAATCCGAACGTCTTGATCTAAGGCGTTATGCCACAGCAAGTGCTTAATTGAGTCAATCTTAAAGCCATTATCTAACCAATGATGAAAGATCATACCAGAACCAAGATAGAAACCAACATGGCAAAAATCTCCTCTTTTGTTCAAAATAATTATGCTGCCAACACTATAATGATCAATCTTTGATTCATCATATACCTCACTATATTCAGAGGAGAAACTAGATGATAAAAAATACATCGGTGAATTTGCCTCAAGCTTGGATATATCCATAAGCTCTACAAGTCTTTGGTTATATATAATACTTGCAAATGAGTATTTCTTAAGCTTTAGCTCCAAATAAAATATTGCTAGATAAACAGCATCCCAACAGTTGGCAGGTAAAAAACCATAAGGCAGTTGAGTATTCTGTTTACTTGAGAGTAATTGAACTATCTCTTTTTGTGTCCCTCGATACCATTGAAGCAAGCAAGATAACAATGCAGCAATAATGATTGTTTTTTTGGCTTTATCTTTTGAGTGATTTTCAATATATTTAAGCAGAATATTGTCATTAAGGGCTTGATAACAATATTTTTTATCTATCTTTAATATCGCATCAACATGATTAACAAGCTTATTTTCATTTCTGTTAAATAAAATTTGATTTATGTGATGCTGCAATAATTTATATTTATTCATATTAATGCTCTGGATAACGCTTGTCTAAAAAATAACTCACAGCAACAGTGGCAAGCACAATCACCAAACCCAAAACAGTCAGACCTAAACGTGACAATACCGAGGTGTTTAGCCATGCATGATTGCCTAAAGCCAAAACCAAAATAACTGCAAAGGTAAAGAAAAATGTATAACTTCCATAATGCTGTCCAAGGCTGATGACGTATATATAGCAACATAGCAAGAGTAATACTGTTAATAGCCATAATGAGTCAATGAAGTGAATAGCTGAAAATGCGATGATACAGCCAAAAATCGTCCCCATAAATCGGTGTTTAACAGTTTGCATAGTCATTAAGTGACTATTTTTATACATTAAATATACTGTCATAGGCAACCAATAACCAAATGGTAAATGATAGTAATATGAAATACTATTAGCAATAACAACACTGACAACTAGCTGCATGGCATAACGTAAATGCCCACGTGTAAAAATAACCTTTGGCATTAAAAAAACTTTTTGCTCGGGCATCTTTCGATAGCGCGATGGCGGGAAAATGGTTACTTGAATCCACAAAAGTAGTGTGAATATGAGCGCTGCGACAAAGGTCATTCCACCTGTTATTGCCGCAACTTTTATATCACCTGCTAAACCGGCGTAGATAATATAGACATTGGTAGAAAGCAAAATACCAACACTAACATGAGGCGGTTCATCCTTAAAGTAAGCAACTATAATAAGCAACAATACTAATACTAGGGTATATGCATAAATATTATAGAAATATAAAAATGATGCTAAAAATCCGAAAAAACCAAAAGAAAAACCAACGATAACACTATAAATGAGCTTAATGCGGATATGACTTCCAAATAGCTTCACCATGTATACATTAATGAGCATCACACTCAATATCGAGCTTAGAATATATAAATTATGCGGCTTAATGATCACCTGAAGTATTGCAAATATTGCAATAACGCTAATTGCAATCGCTGCATTGATGTGCGCCTCAAATGTGTTTGTGAAAAAATGGTTTAATTTTACTGCTTTCATCAATTTATTAACCTGCCTAAAAACAAACTATAACAAGGGATTAAGATCGGTTGTTAACTATAAGGTATTAATTGTGTATACGCTAGTTGGTGTGTCAATTTACTCTATATATTTGTCACAAAAATTGTAATACGCAAATTACGTATGGTTTGAGATTTTCAGTCTTATATGATGTCTTCATTTATAAGCATAATGGACGAAAATCATGCTCAATGACACCCCCGCAGGAACAACAGGATTTGATGAATTAGCACATTTACTTAAAGAGCTTGCGCCATTATCTGGCTTTTTATATACCTTTGCTGCGATGTCTGGCATTGTGCTGCTTATTATGGCATTCGTGCGTTTAAAACACTTATCTAATCCACAACAAGGCTATTTTCGCTTTTCACCACTTTCGACAATGCTCTACTTTGTCTCCGGGACTTGTCTTATTGCGCTACCTAGTTTTGTAAAGTTGATTTCTGGCACCTTTTTTGGTGTTGGTAATTATGAAAAAACATACGCCCAATGCCTTAATATCGATAGCTATAACACACCATCTGCTAAAGCCCATATCTGTGATTTTATTAATCACTTTTCATCGCAACAATCTCAGCAGATGATGCAGGTACTGCTTGTTTGCCTTGCGATTATTGGAATTGCTGCTCTTATTAAAGGTACAACCATGCTGATTAAAATTGGTGAAGGACAAGAGGGACATCTTGGACGGACATTTGCACATATCATCGCCTCTGTTTGTGCATTAAACTCAAGCTTTGTCTTTACTGTTTTACAACATTTAACTAAATAGTTACTTTATATTGCGATAAAAAACTAAAAAGTCATTCCAACAAATCTATCAACGCCATCTCAATATATGGATATTCAAACATAAACCCTTTTTCTTGTAAGTATTTCGCCGAGATATTATGTGATGAAAGCAGCAGTTCCTTACCCATTTGTCCAAACATTAATCTTATCAACCATTGCGGTAAGACTAAGTAGCACGGTTTGTTAAGTGTTTTTGCCAACGCCTTAATAAACGCTCTCTGGCTACAGGCATTACCCGAAGTAATATTGATATTAGTATTTATACACTTTTGCTCAAGGATAAAAACCATTGCCCGACACAGGTCATCAATATGTACCCATGACATCATTTGCTGACCATTGCCAATTATGGCACCCAATCCCTTTTTGGCTGTTGGTAAAAGCTTGTCAAGCATGCCACCTTTACCAAGCACGACACCAAAGCGCACAATGGTTTTGCGGCGTAAACGCGCGCGATTGACCACCGCCTCCCACTGATTCACAACATATTGACAAAAGCCGCTATTTGCTTTCGTTCTTTGGATAATCTGTGTTTCATCCTGTTCTTTAACAGAGAAGGGATAAAAGCCAATCGCACTGGCATTAATCAACCACACATCATGATCAGCGATGAGTTTAATCAGGCGCTCAGTTGGTTCAACCCGACTGTTTATTATTTTGTCTTTTATTGATTTGCGCCAACGCTGCTCCCCAATACCAAATCCACATAAATTAATCACTACGTCAAATTGTGTAATTTTTATCGTCGTGAGGTTCTGCCATGTAATACATTCATCAAAACCCTCGATTGTTTGCATTTGACGACTTAATAATGACACCCAATAGCCTCGTTTTTTAAGATGATGAACAAGGTTTTGACCAATAAACCCTGATCCTCCTGCTAGTAAAATTTTCATTTTTCCTCCTTGAATTTAGGTTATTGTTAATTACACCACCAATTGGCATTTATATCCGGCAAACTTACGCACATTCATCACCCCTGTATCTAAGATAATATATTGCCCCTTAATACCCAATAGTGTGCCTTCAGCCAATGGATTTTTATCAAGATTATGAGAGCTAACTTTTTGCGGATATGAAAGCACAGGATAATGAATATCAATCACTTCATTATTCATCAGTTCAATTGACTGTGTGCCATATTGTGTTTTAAGTGATTCAATAAAATCCTGCTCTTTCAGGAGCACTTCATTTTTTATTGATAACAAATCAATCGCATCAGGCTGCCCCTTTAACATTGCCTGCCAATTGGTTTTATCCGCTAAGTGTTTCGCAAGCTTGGTTTCAATCAATCCTGATAACAAACGCTCACTCACCTTAATAATCGGCAAAGCTTGTACCGCACCTTGATCAATCCAACGTGCTGGCGTGTTTTTCTCGCGCGTAATCCCAACCTTTGCTTTGGCAGTATTTGCCAGATATATAAAGTGCGGCTTAATACAGTGCTCATCTCCCCAATTACTATCTCGACATGTCCCCTCATGAAAATGACATAATTCAGGCTTGATAATACACGTATCGCACTCAGGCAAACTACGCACACAAGGAAAACAATAGCCCTGACTAAAGCTTTTTTTGGTTAATCGCCCACAGGCAACGCAATTTATCTCGTTTAAAAACTCAAGCTTAATTGCTTTACCCAATAAGTCATTCATATTGATATCCTGCAACTGATAGCAGGCGTTATTGTCATGATCTAATGAAGTTTTCATTTTTTGCAGATGCAAAGTATATTCAGTCATTCAATACTCTTTTTGTTTTTTGTTTTTTTGTTTTTTTACATTTTATTCAAGTAACATATCCATCACTTGCACTATCCGCCGTTGGCTGAGCGTTAGTCGAAGCCACCTCATCGTTGGCTAAGCATCGTCTAAGCCATTGCAAAACACAAAAGGCATACACCCTTAACTCCCCCTCACCCGCGCAGCTTACGCTGCACGACCTCTCCCGCAAGGAGAGAGGTACTAGCGGTATACATCATTACTAAAGCGCGGTGGTTGTCTTATTTAAACTTCTTGCTTTTTAAACTCAGTAAGCGTTTTTTGGGCATGTGCTTTGACAGTTTGCCAAGTCACAGGCCCCAACTCATCGGCATAAGCGGCAGGATCCTGAAGCCCTAGGTTCAAAAATGCTTCAATGCGCCCAATCGATGAAGCCGATTGATAATCACTGTAAATCGTATTGTCATGCTCAACCGGAATATAGGAGGTAAAAGTCATCTCATACACTTCCTCATATTTTAATCCGAGTGACTCACAAGCGCGCATGCCATCACGTAACACATCAGTCTTGCTGCTATTGATATAAGGCAAGTAATATGTGACTTTTTCAGCATCCCAATTCCCTGCGATAAAGGCATCATAATCTTTATCACGGAATAATTGTCGGCAATCCGGATAGGTTGCATGATCGCCACCATGAACACCCATCGCAATAATAACGTCAGTATTTTGCGCCTCGGCAATCGACAATGCTGCGGCTTGAATGATTGAGCTAAATATTTTATTGCGATTTGGCACAACGGTTAGACGCATATTACTCTCGTGATAATGCCCTGTTGGCACATCCTCGCCACCACTGATCAATGCTGAATGTAATAATTGCGATAAACCATCAATAGTGATGATATGATGCTTGACCTTAAAGCCTTGTTGTTTTAAGTAATCAGTAAGACTCAACGCTTTCTCTAGCTCTACTTTATGCTTTTGACCATAGTCAAATGAAATCGCTGTCACCTCATAGCCATCAGCCAGTAAACGCAACATCAATGAAGATGAATCCATACCACCTGAAAGCGACAATACTGCATGTTTATTCTTTGTACTTTTTATACTTTTTGTATTATTTTTTATTTCATTACTCATTCTATTCTCCAAATCATTCCCTAATTTCAACGCAAAAGTTTATAAAGGCATCAGCAAATGGTATAGTGCTCAAAAATTCAAAGTATCATACCATAATGATTTATCGAGTTGAAAAATATCTTGATGGCTTTTCCACTTGCTTTCGCCAGTGGAATGCTGAACACTCACACTGCCGCTTTTTGCATGGTTATGCCATTTCTTTTCGTTTACATTTTGCTGCTAAATCACTCGATCAGCACAACTGGGTCTGGGATTTTGGTTGGCTTAAAGACAAAAATCACACCATTGATGGCATGACCGCTAAAGAGTGGTTTCATTATATGTTTGATCACACCGTTGTTCTGTCACAAAAAGATCCAGCGCTTGAGACATTTAAAGCATTGGAGCAACAAGGATTATTACAATTACGCACCTTGCCGTACTTCAGTTGTGAGGGTATTGCCGAGTTTGTATTAAACACCTTAAATCCTTTAGTACAACAGCATAGTGATAATCGTGTCACCTTATTTCGTGTCGATGTAATGGAAAATAACAAAAACCTTGGCGCCGTTGAGATAGATTATGCGCATTAATGATTACCATAAAATACTGCCAATTATTGAGCTTTACCCTTGCTTACAAGGTGAGGGATCACGCCGTGGACACCCCTCATTTGCTATTCGCACGACAGGTTGTACGCATCGCTGCCACTTTGGTGAGAATGGTGGTTGGTGCGATACATGGTACTCAAGCATTCACGCGGATAAAGGTAAGTTTTGTTTTAACGATATTATCGACATGATCAAAGCATATCCTGACGTCAAAGAAATCATGCTCACAGGAGGTGCGCCAACCATGCATCCGACACTGATTAATGAGATCATGCATTTAGCACATGAGCATAAGTTATTTGTAACACTCGAAACCGAAGGTTCACATTTTATAAAAACCGATCATCCGATTGATCTTTTAAGCTTGTCGCCTAAGTTTACTAACAGCATTCCAAAGCTAGGTATCAGCACACCTAAAGGCACTGTTGTTGATCAAAAACTTATTGATCAACACAATAAATATCGCTTAAATCTTACTGCCATGCATCAGATGATTGATTATCACCATGACTATCAATTAAAGCCGGTGTGTGATGGTAGTGATGAGAATCTAACAGAAATAAAGTCTTTGATTAAGAAACTTAATATTCCAAAGCATAAAGTGTATTTAATGCCAGCAGGCAGCACTCGTCAGGAAATGATTAAAGCCTATCCCAAAATTATTGATCTCGCCCTTATGCACGGTTTTAACTTCACCGGTCGCGATCATATTATCGCCTTTGATGATAAAATTGGTGTTTAATTTTCCCCTCACCCGTTGAGCTTAGGCTCAACGACCTCTCCCGCAAGGGGCGAGGTGTTTATTAGATATTTTTTTGGATTCTCGAATCAAGTCCGAGAATGACTGCGAGGCGCCATGCTCGGGCTTGAGCTGAATATCCATGATGCCCCATAAACCATTGCTTAGGTACTTATAAATGATCAAGCATTTGTTGATGCTTCGCATAAATTGCATCACTTGGTTCTTTGCTTAAGATACTGCCTAGATAAATAGCAATACAGGCAAAGATAAAACCAGGTAGCAATTCATATAACTCAAAAACACCTCCTAGTGTCTTTAAATGAGGCCAGATAATCACGGTGAATGCGCCAACAACAATACCACAAAAAGCACCGGTTAAATTCATACGTTTCCAGAAAAGTGATAACACAATAATTGGACCAAATGACGCACCTAACCCCGCCCAAGCATAACCAACAAGATTTAAAATTGAGCTTTTAGGATTAAGTGCTAATAACACAGCAATAATAGCAATCACAATGACGATAATGCGACTAATAATCAACATTTCACTGGCTTTAGCATTTGGACGAATAAACTTATGATAAAAGTCTTCTACCACCGCACTAGAGGATGCTAAAAGCTGCGCTGAAGCAGTACTCATCGTTGCTGATAAAACTGCTGCTAATAGCACGCCAGCCACCCATGGATTAAATAATGTTTCTGCTAACACTATAAAAACCGTTTCAGGATTTTTAAGCGTATGTGGTGCGTAATACGCAATACCAAAAAGTCCCGTAAATACCGCACCAATAAGTGCCACGCACATCCACGTCATACAGATGAATTGCGCTTGCGGGATGGTTTTGGCACTCTTAGTTGCCATAAAACGCACCAGAATATGCGGCTGACCAAAATAACCTAAGCCCCAAGCAAAGAGTGATAATACCCCAATAATACTAGTACCTTTAAAAGCATTTAAATATACCGGTGATTGTTTGGACACTGTCTGTAATGCCTCAGATAAACTGCCAATATGCACCCATACGGTAACCGGCACGATAATCAAAGCAATAAACATCAAAGCCCCTTGGAAAAAATCAATCCATGAGATCGCTAAAAAGCCACCGACACAGGTATAAATCAAAATAATTAACGCGGTAATATATAACCCCGTAGTGTAATCAATTTTAAAGGTTGAACCAAATAACAAGCCTCCGGCAACAAATGCTGATGCCGTGTAGAAAGTAAAAAAGATCAAAATCACTAGCGCACTGAGCAGGCGCAGCATACCGCTTTTTTCCATAAAGCGATTTTCAAAATACGATGGAATCGTAATTGAGTCATTGGCAAGCTCAGTGTATATACGCAAGCGCTTAGCGACAAACTGCCAGTTTAAGTAAGCACCTAATGATAAGCCAAGCGGCAACCAGATCTGGTTTAGACCATTGAGCATTACCGCGCCTGGTAACGCAAGTAACAACCATGAGCTCATATCAGAAGCGCCAGCTCCTAGAGCGGCAATTGGCCCACTTAATGAACGCCCACCGAGCATATAATCATGTAGATTTTTTGTGTAAAAATATGAGCAAATACCTAGCCCTAAAATAATGCCGATATACAGCACAAATACAATAACTAAAACAGTCATCCCCTACCCCTTTTATTTAACTATCTACACAGCATATTGACTAAAACGATCTAAAAGTATTTATATCCCTTACTTCTAGTGTCTTTTTAGTACTCAATTATATTGTTTAAGGTTTATTTTTAATGTAATTTGCCAATGACAAACCAATAATCACGACTAACGGCACAAACACAACCGCCCACGAACCTACAGATCCCATAGATACCTCCAAAAAATTAAAGTCATCCATGCTACAAGTCGTATTTTTAACGTATTCATTCGCATTTCTGACATTTTTCTACATAACTCTGGGCGAGGATACTGAAAAGTTTTACAAATTGCAAATACCAAAACAAGCTTAGCTCAAGAAAATTAATGTTTAAATGTTTCCATATAACTACTCCACTTGAATATGCTCACCTTTTCAGGCATCATCACCTCATCTTTTTGTCCTGATAGTTCAACGGATAGAATAAGCCCCTCCTAAGGGCTAGATGCAGGTTCGATTCCTGCTCGGGACACCATTTATAAAAATAATAACCAAAGAAACCTATATATCAGTTACTTTTGCAAACGATGAGAAGTGCCTTGGTTGTGAACAATGGCAAGCCTAAAGTCCCCATCAACATATTGTTTCATTAAGAAGTTAAGTAATGTCTGGTAAGGTAAGCCCTCATGCTCAGCTTTTTCTTTAAAGGCTGCAAGCGTTGCTGGGTCGGGCTTAAAAGAAATTGGTTTTCTGACTTTTTGCATGGTCGCCTTAGCCATTTGCTCAAGCTGAGCTTTGCGTTTTTTAAACTCATCCTCTGCGATGGGCTTATATTCCCCATGCCTATCAGCCTGCATAATAGTTTCTTCAATAGCATCAAGTGCTTTTATGTTGTTTTTTTGGGATGTATTACGCATTTGTATCGCCTCCAAATCGTTTAGTTTGCTTACGGTCTGCATAAGCGGTAATCAACCTTAGGTTGTTGTTACGCTGTTCTGCGGCAACAGAGTAAACATAGTCACCAACACGTACGCGCAGAATGCTTTGCTTAGGATGATTAACATTATCATCAATCGCTAATAAATCACCATTTTCAATTGCTACAACAATTTGTTCAAATGAAATATGTCTTTCTTGTTTGAGTTGCTTATTTTTCTTTTCATCCCATTCAAACATTTAACGCTGCCGTTATTTCGTATCTGCAGTTATTATAGTAAATACTCAGTATATATCAATAGGGGTTGGTGTGGAGCAAGATAATTTGCCTTGGCTTCAGTGCCGGACTTAGCTGTTGCTGAAACCAAGCATTAAACAGTGTGATCTACCTTGTTAATCTTACCTCGTAAATATTTAAATTGATGCTAGAATCATACTTGCCTATACCAACAAAGTCATTGCACAAGGAGTTTTTGATGATTCGTAACAAACAAGTAATCTTTCTATCAGCAGTAAGTGTGTTTTCATTGACCCTTTTAGGGTGTGGTGGAGATGGTTCATCAACCACTGCACTCTCACTTGCTGGCACGACCAATCAATATTACAACCAAAGCTACACTTATACCGCAACATTTTCCAATCTTGGAAGCACTCAGGGTACTGGAATCACGAACTGCACATTGAATATTTCAGGAGATGCTAGCGCCTATCTGCAAATTGTTAATACACAAACCACTGCTAATCAATGCATATTTACGGTAAAAGACAGTAATACAACAACTACCAACTTATTAGCCTCACTATCGGCAACTGCTACCTATAATAATCAAAGTTATCAATCCAATAATAACATTCAGGTGTCAGCACATAACATTCAAGTTAACCCCCCACAACCAGGAACAACCAATTACTGGCGCTTAGACTTCCCTTCAGGTACCGCATTTCCAAGCTATGTTTATCAAGGTCAGAAATTAATTGCTTATGTTGAAAGCCTAGCACAACCTGTTTTTTTAATGCAAACTGACACCGACGGTAGCTTTCAAATTATTACGCCTAAGGATAATGGAACTTATCAAGGCTGTGAGCTTACAATGGCGACAAATAATAGCATATCAGGTAGCTGTCCAGGGATTAGCACACCTCAACTAAGCGGTAATGAGCTTAATGTTTCTTATGCAGCTGGGACACTACCAAATATTACCCCACAAGTAACACCAACACCTCCCTCGTATCCCCCTCGACAAATTGTTTTTATGAATAATCTCACATTACCTGTTACCATAAAAGTTACCGGCGGTGGTCAAAACAATTCATTCACAGTAAATGGTCAATCAAACTATAATTATTCAATACCAGACGCTGGTATTTCCTCATATAATTTCCAAATTGCTAGTATTAATACACGCAATGTAAGTGATGGAACATATGGTGAGTATGCAACACTATTAGAGGTAACCTATCCAGCAATTACTGATATTCATAATCAAGCAAACATTGATGTTTCAATGGTCAATGGCTATAACACACGCTATAACTTCTATCCTCAAGCAGGAACCTATTTCACCTATGATTTTGCACTAGGTGATACCACCCAAGCGGTAGCTTATTTTGATGAAAAAATCCCTGCATCTACTTTGAACCCATTAAATATTTCACTTGAGCAATTATGCCAAACCATTGATAGCGGCATGAAAGCCCAGCAATCACAATTCAACAGTACCAATTTTGTTGCGACATCATCATCAAGCTTTGCGGGTTGCTATAGTCCACGATCTGTTGCTAGTGTCGCCTTTGGTTCAACATCCGATATTTTTAATCAATATGGTTGCGTTGGTAGTTATGGCACACCGGCAACATGTACAACTGGCGCCAATTCTAGCTATGTTAGCAATATTCATGCCAATGCTTTTCGCGGCTATGCTTACCCTTATGATGATTGGTTTGCTGACTATTCTGCTGATCGCCACACCTCCTTAGTTTTTGAAATTTTATCCGCACCCAACGGATTACCCAACTAAGCAAAATAAGTTAAAGGAGTAGTCTCAATGAATACAACGACAATCAGTTTTTGGGATATGCTTATTTATACCCCATGGTGGGTTTATCTGATTTTTATTTACTGCCTTGTGATTGGCATCAAAGCGACTAAGCCACGCACGGTATCACTAACGAAACTATCCATTATCCCAATTATTTTTACCTTATTGTCACTTGATACCTTAATTAGTGTATTTCCGCTAACATTAACCAATATTATCATCTGGATTATTGCCATTCTAATTGGCATTGGTGTTGGACTGATTATTGCTTTAAACGGCAAATATGATGTGATCGTCAATAACAAATCTATCCATTTTCACGGTGGTTGGTTCACTTTCGTATTATTGATCATCATCTTTATCAGTAAATATGACGTAAACTATAAGCTTGCATTGGAACCCGCGCTTGCTGATCAATTTACTTTTAGTCTTATTAGTCTCAGTGTCTCAGGAATATGCAGTGGTCTATTTATTGGTCGGTTAATTGGTTACATCAAGCGCTATCGTCAAGCCAAACAAGCGATCAATAGCACATATAACTAGCCCATCTCATTAATCAGTTTTTCTTATACTGTTAATAAATAATATATCGACTGTTTGTTTTGCTATCGTCAAATAACTCGCCTATTATTATCCAATGATTATCTTTATCATTTTACAACCATACGGAGCCCCCTACGTGATCACAACTATTTTTTTGCTGATATTAATCCTATTGGCACTGGCACAATTTTATAAAATCAGTTTCAACATTCGTGCCGTCGCCTCTTTAGTCATCGGTGTTGTCTTTGGTATTATTTTACGGCTATTAAATCAAAGTAGTGGTGATGACACCCTGCATAGCCTTTTAAATTTAGTCAGTGATACCTATATTAGCTTGCTTAAGATGTTAATAATCCCACTGGTGTTAACTGCCATTATCCATGCGATTGTTAACCTACGCCATCATCAAGGATCTTATCTGATTAAAATGGTGACAAAGGCGGTTGTCATTATTCTTCTTCTTACTGGTATTAGTGCAGTTATTGGCGGACTGGTCGGCTCATGGATGCATATTGGCTTTGGCATGTCATTCTCTGGTGTTTTAAACACCCCTGAATCGCATAACCTTGTGGATACGATTACCGGCATGTTACCAAGTAATCCTGTTACCGCAATGGCAGATAATAATGTCATTGCCGTGGTTATTTTTGCCGCTTTGATTGGCTTTGCTACGTTAAAGCTTCATCAACAGGAAAAAGAAATCGCTGCCCCTTTTATTAGCTTTATTCACTCAGCATTCTTTGTTGCCAAAAAGCTTGCCAATATGATTATCGCCCTGACACCTTATGGTGTATTTGCATTGATGACACAAATGACACTTGATCACGGATTAACAACCTTGATGCAGATGATCAACTTTATTGCTGCGATGTATATTGCTATGCTTATTGTTATTATTATGCATACTATATTGATTACCTTGAGTGGTGTTAATCCAATTCATTATTACAAAAATGTTTGGCGCGCATTACTCGTTGCTTTTACCACACGTTCAAGCTTTGGCACATTACCGGTAACCATGGATGCCTTAGGCAATCGCTTAAAACTCTCTGAAAGTGTTTCAAACTTCACACCAAGTATAGGGGCGACCATTGGTATGAATGCTTGTGCGGGTATTTATCCGGCAATGCTTGTGGTCATGACTTTAACGATTATGGGTGAGCCAATTACTTGGCAAATCATCCTATTAGTCGGTGCAATTAATATGATTGCTTCATTAGGTGTCTCCGGCATCCCTGGAACCGCCTTTATTGCAGCAGGTGTTACCTTTGCAACGCTTGGGTTACCATTTAATATCATCGCTCTTGTGCAAGGCGTTGATCCAATTATTGATATGGGGCGTACTGCCACCAATGTCAATGGCGTGATGACAACAGCAGTGATTACTGATAGAACAACCAAAATATAAGATAACTCGGGGCGTATGCAATACGCCCCTACGGATGTTTTTATTAACTCTTCTTATCTTCCTTAAAATACATCCACTTTGAATAGACATGATCCATATGGTTATTTTCTGGATCATAACCACCAATATATGGCTTCACTAAGCGAAAATACGTGTAGTTATATATTGGCAAAGAATAATAGCCCGCCATCGCAAGCTCAATCGCCTTTTCCATATGCGAGTCAAATTGCGCTTGTGTTGGTGCATACATACCCAGCTGATATTCTTTGTCTAACGCTTTATTACAGAACCCAGCATTATTATTCGGGCTATTGCATAAAAACATATCCACAAAATTACTTGCCGCATTAAAATCAGCAATCCATGAAAAGCGTCCAATTTGGTAGTTTTGTTGTTGCAAAGTTTGCAGATAAACCTTCCATTCTTCATTTTGAACTTTAACATTAATCATGCCACCAAACGCATGCTTCCACATTTGCGTAATCGCTTCGGCAATTTTCTGATGCGTTGGCAAGGTATTATAACTAATGACAAGATCAAGTGGATGCATATCAGAATAACCCGCTTTCTCCAATAGACCTTTAGCGATTTGCGCACGTTCTGCCATTGGTTTATTGACCCAACTATAGCTTGGAACGTCTTTATAAATATTATCGTAAATACCACCTTGGATCCCTTGCGGCACAATGCTGTATAAAGGCGTTTGCCCCATTTTTAAAATAGCATCAATAATTGCCTTGCGATTGACTGTCATCGTTAGTGCTTTACGCACTTCCAGTTTATCAACACCTTCGGCATTGGTATTAAACCAATAGAAGTAACCACCAAGCTGTGTCACATCAACAAATTGTGAACCAAACTGTTGGCGATACTGCTCAGCACTTAAACCATCGGGCAATGTCCAAGTGATATCCATCTGCCCTGCTTTATAACGATTAAGCTCATCCGTTGGACTATTTATTGGTAAATAGCGCACTTTATCGATTTTAACATTGGATGCATCCCAATAGTTCGGGTTTTTGAGTGCTAAAATATGACCATTTGGAATCCATTCTTTAAGCTCATAAGCGCCATTGCTAATCATCTTACCGGCCTGTGCCCAACCTTTTGGATCCTCTTTAACTAGTGGAGGATAGACAGGATAAGCCACTGAGTTTGCTAAAATTGCGGGGAAGTATGCTAAGGGGTGCGCTAGGGTAATTTGAAGTGTGGAATCATCTAACGCTTTAACGCCCAAAGTATCCGCCTTTGCCTTATTATCCATAATCGCTTGCGCACCTTTGATCACATTAAGCATGGTATTATTAGGTGCGGCTGTTTCAGGTGTTACGGCGCGTCTTAATGAGAAAACAAAATCCTCAGCAGTCACTGGTTTGCCATTTGACCATTTAGCGTTATCACGCAAGTGAAAAGTATATACGGTACCATCTTTAGATATATCCCATGATTTGGCAACACCTGGAATCGCTTTATTTGCCTGATCCTCTGTGGTTAATCCTTCAAAAAGATCATCCACAACACGCGAAGAGGTGGTATCATTGACAAGTTGTGGGTCTAAGGTTGGCACCCCAGTGCCCACCCCAACAATCAAGGTGTCTTTACCTTTTGGTGCACTATCTGAGTTTGCAGCTTGCGTGTTGCCACTTCCGCCGCCACAACCTGACAATGCAGCCAATGCCAATGTTAAACCTAATACCAATACCTTTTTTGATCCCTTCATATTGCTTCTTGCACTCCTTATTTTGTTTTAGCTTCTTAAGTTTTATTGTTTAATGTTTAACCTGCAATTTTATACATGCTGCTTTGCGCTCATCTGACAACGCATATAACTGCGGTTTGTCTTTGGCACACGCTTCATCCGCCAGTGGGCACCGTGTGCGAAACACGCACCCCGATGGTGGATTAATCGGTGAGGGCAAATCTCCCTCCAAAATCTGAATTTTTTTAGCACGTTCAAGTACTGGATCTGGCAATGGCACCGCTGATAATAACGCTTTGGTATAAGGATGTGTTGGATGATCACATAATGCTTTTGACTCACCCACTTCCATTAAGTTACCCAAATACATCACCATAATGCGATCTGAAATATGCTTAACCACACTTAGATTGTGTGCAATAAACAAAATCGTCAAGCCTAATGTTTGTTGCAACTCTTTTAATAAATTCACTACTTGCGCTTGAATCGATACATCCAGCGCACTAACCGGCTCATCACATACCAAAATCGATGGCTTTAAAATCAGCGCACGTGCAATACCCACACGCTGACACTGCCCCCCTGAGAATTGATGGGGATAACGATTAATATGTTTTGGCGATAAGCCCACCATACGCATCATTTGCTCAACACGTGTACGTCGCTCTTCTTTGGATAGCTTAGGCTCATGCACTTTTAATGGTTCGGCAATAATATTACCAATAGTAATACGTGGATTAAGGGAGGCAAATGGATCTTGGAAAATCATTTGAATCTCTTTTCTAACCGGCTGCCATGACTTTTTATGTTTCAATGCTGTTAGGTCTTTGCCTGCCCATACCACCTTACCATCAGTTGCATTAACCAAGCCAACCACCGCGCGAATCAATGTTGATTTACCACAACCTGACTCACCCACGATACCTAAGGTTTCACCCTTTTTGACATCAAATGACACACCATCTACCGCTTTGACAAAGCGTGTTTCTTGCCAAGGCCATGATTTTTTCAATGGAAAATGAACTTTCAGGTTTTCTATATTTAAAACAGTCTCATTATTAAGCATGATTCATTGCCTCCATTTGTTGTTTGGCATAAAAGCATGCGACTAAATGGTTATTATCTTTTGCATTTTTTACATAATTCTCAAGCTTTGGCTTATGCGTCAGACAATTTTGCGAGGCAAAATCACAACGTGGCTGAAAAGCGCAACCCTGTGGCAAATTGGATAAATCAGGCGGCTCTCCGGGAATTGCTTGCAAGCGTGCACTTGGGATATCAACGCGTGGTGTAGCAGCCATGAGTCCCTTGGTATACGGATGATGATTATGCTTAAACAAATCATCAATATTCGCCGACTCCACAGGGGATCCACCATACATCACCATCACACGATCACAAGCACCGGCAACAACACCAATATCATGCGTAATTAGGATCGTCGCCATGTTAAATTCATTTTGCAACTCTTTTAATAGTTTTAGAATCTGCGCTTGCACCGTTACATCTAATGCCGTTGTCGGTTCATCAGCAATTAAGAGTTTCGGGCGACACATCAGCGCCATTGCGATCATCACCCGTTGACGCATCCCCCCTGAGAACTCATGCGGATAGAGCTTTACTCGATTCTTAGCATCTGGAATATGTACTGCATCAAGCATCTCTATGGCTTTTTTAGCTGCCTCAGATTTGGAGCAATTGCGATGAATCATCAATGTCTCAGATAATTGCTTTTCAACGGTAATATACGGATTCAGTGAGGTCATTGGATCTTGGAAAATCATTGAAATTTGATCGCCACGAATTTTATTTAATGCACCCGTTGACATACCAACCAACTCTTTGCCATCAAACTTAGCCGAGCCGGAGATCACAGCATTGGAAGCCGATAAACCCATTAATGCCAATACGGTTTGGCTTTTGCCTGAACCTGACTCGCCAACAATTCCTAAGGTTTCTCCTTGATCTAAACTAAAGTTAATCTTATTAACTGCACTAACCAATCCATCATTGGTTTTAAATTTTACTTCTAAGTCTTTTACTTCTAATAGTGACATATTTCCTCCTAGCGGTGCTCGCGCGGATCAAGCGCATCTCGTAAACCATTACCGACGAAATTAAAGCATAGTAAGGTGACCGTTAAGAAAATCGACGGAATCACCAATACCCACCAATAATTAAAGGCAATCACTTGTACGCCATCACTAATCAATCCACCCCAATCAGTCATTGGTGGTTGAACACCCAGACCTAAGAAACTCAAGAATGCTGCCGTCATAATCACAACCGGTACCGTTAGCGTAATATAAACAGCAATGATCCCAATAAGGTTTCTAACGATGTGACGCGTGATAATCACTCTTTCACTGACACCACAAACATAAGCAGCTTCAATAAACTCTTTGCTTTTTAAACCTAAAGTCTGCCCACGCACGACACGTGCCATATCAAGCCAACTGACCGCACCAATAGCAATAAAAACCAATACAAAATTTCTACCAAATAAAGTCACCAATAAAATAGCAAAAAACATAAAAGGTAAGCCATAAAGCACATCGACAATACGCATTAAGATATTATCGATTTTACCACCAAAAAAACCAGCAGTGGCACCAACTAATGTACCGATAATCACACTAACCAGAGTCGCGACTAAGCCAATTTCAAGGGTCACGCGCCCACCAACCATCACTCGTGTGAAGACATCACGCCCTAAGCTATCCGTGCCAAACCAGTGAGTTGCACTAGGTGCTTGATAGACTTCGAGTAGATTTTGATACGCATAGGTATATGGTGAAAACCATGGTAACACCACAACTGCTAAGACAATCAGTAGCAATATCACTAAACTGATCATCGCAATTTTATTTTTCTTAAAACGCATCCAAGCGTCATAATAAAGACTACGCCCTTTAAAAGCTTGCTCATGTGAGGTGTTTGCAACTTCTTCTAGAAAATTTGCGTTATTCTTCTTTTGTTCAATCGTAAAACTCTTTGCCATCTTTCAGCTCTCTCTAATAACGAATTTTTGGATCTAAAAAGGCATAAACAATATCAACGACCAAGTTAAATAAGATCACTAATAAGCTATAGATAATCGTTAATGCTAAGACTAAATTGTAATCACGGTTTGTTGCCCCTTGTACTACTTGCACGCCAATACCAGGAATGGTGAATACGGTTTCAACGACTACTGATCCTGTTAAAATACCAGCCACTGCCGGACCTAAGAATGACACTACCGGCATTAATGATGGCTTTAAAGCATGCTTCCACACAATGCGCGGCATTGAAAGCCCTTTGGCTTTTGCCGTACGAATAAATGGCGAGCTTAAGATCTCAATCAAGCTACTTCTTGTGATTTGCGTGATAATCGCAATATAAGGAATTGCCAAGACAATGACTGGTAAAACTAAGTCATTCCAACTCCCCCAGCCACCTGCTGGGAATAAGCCTAAAATCACCGCAAAAATAAGCACCGCCAAGGGCGCTGTTACCACAATTGGTGTTGAGATAAACAGCATCGCGATCACACCGATAATATGATCAACAAAGCCGAGTTTTGTATTACGTGTTAAAGCCGAGAATATGCCAAAGATAATACCAAAAATACTTGCCAAAATAATACTAAATATACCCAACTGCACCGACACCCAGAAACCACCTTGCCCGCCATCAGGGAAAACCAACTGATTAATAGATTGTCCTTGGTATTTATAGGAGTAACCCAAATTACCATGCAGCAAATCATTGATGTAATAAAAAAACTGCTTCCACAAAGGCAAATCTAAATGATATTGGTGATGCAATTGCTTTAAGACTTCAGGTGGCAAAGCACGCTCTGTTGCGAATGGGTCACCTGGTGTCATATGCACCATCAAAAAACTAATAAGCACCACTACAAATAACGTGGGGATGGCACCACCTAAACGTCGAATAATATAACCAAACATTATCTCTCCCTTGTTGTTTTAACACATCTTGCTCATAAACAAGCATGCACTTCCTAGATGACTATCGTATGTATTTTAAATAATTAACACAATAGCGTCATAGTCTTTATATAGGTTTATGCCTGATATTTAAATGACAACCATTTGTCATATAAATGATCTAAATGATTGTTTTGAATCTCATAACCTACGACATAAGGTTTCACAAGGTGAACCACCGGCTGCACAATAAGCGGTGTGCTTGGGTAATCATTTTGCATAATATCTAATGCTTTTGTGTAATACGGGATAGCGGCATCTGCTGTTAATTGCTTTTGTCCTTGTGTAATCAATTTGTCATATTCAGCATTGCAATATCCGGCGTTGTTTTGTGGATTGGTGCACATCCACATATTGGCAAAATTATCTATGGTATCAAAATCAGCTACCCAACCATCGCGGGCAACACCTTCATAGCTATGCGATTGACGCAGCTTCAAAAATACTTTGAATTCAGAATTTGCCAAATTAACTTTAACCCCTAGATTCTGCGCCCACATTTGACTAATCGCTTCCATTAATTTCTTTAGACGTCCGTCGGTATTATAGTCTAATGAGACAACCAGTGGGTTATCTGCTGAATACCCTGCCTTTTTGTATAATTCTTTTGCCAGATCTATACGCTTTTCTTGTGACCAATCATGCCATGCATAGGTAACATTTTTATAACGTCCGCCATCAATATCTGCCGGAAATAAACTATAGGCTGGCACGCTACCATCATTTACTACATTTTTGGCTAACGCCACACGATCAATGGCTAAAGACAGAGCTTCGCGTAAATCTTTATTATCCTTAAAAGGAGGCTTTGTCATATTGAAATCTAAATAGTCCAACGTAAGCCACGGTGTACTTTGTAGCTCGGTACCATAGCGCTTTTTAAGCACATCCAAACTTACCGTTGGCACATATTGCACATAATCAACCTGACCTGATGCATAGGCATTTAATGCAGAACTTCGATCAACAATAGGTAGAAACTTCACATTTTGAATTTTAACGTGCTCGGCATCCCAGTAATAAGGGTTTTTAGTGACAAGCACATAACCGTTAGGCACCCATTCTTTTAACTCATAGGGACCATTACTTATAAGCTTACCTGCTTGGAAAAATCCTTTACCATATTGATCGATACCCGCTTTATAAACCGGGTAAGTCACAGGATCTGCCATAATACTTAGGAAATAATAGACAGGATAATCAAGTGTTATTTCAATTTCATGCGCGTTAATTACTTTAACGCCTAAGCTAGATACTGGCTTTTTGCCATCCATGATTGCTTGGGCATTTTGAATTGGTGCAAGCTTGTACGCCATCTCTGATGCAGTTTGTGGATTAACCGCGCGCTTTAATGCATAAGCAAAGTCTTCTGCCGTCACTGGTTTGCCATTCGACCATTTGGCATTATCCCGCAAATCAAACGTATAAACCAAACCATCCTTAGATACTGTATATGATTTAGCAACACCAGGAATAGGCTGATTTTTTTGATTCTCAGACATCAAGCCTTCACCAATATCGTACATGATATTGGATGAATAAACATCTTGAGCATGCGCTGGATCTAGCGAATCAGGTTCAGCTGCATTTGCACGCACTAAAGTATCTTTACCTTTGGGTGCAAACTGATCTGATGATTTATTTGACGTTTGTGAGTTACTGCCACCACAGCCTGCAATAAAAAGCGCTGACAATAATAATGAGGGTATTAATTTAACCTGTTTCATATTTCCTCCCCAGGAATAAAGTTCACTACCGACGAAATTAAGTTATAACTTTTAAACGAAGATGTCACGCAAAATATATGAGATTTTGTAAAATTATTACCCAAGCCTTCAACAAGATCAAAACAGAGTCTGCTATTTGTCTAAACACCCATTTTAGTGATTATCATTATCATAAATAACTTGATGGTTTTTAATAAAAATAATCAAAAGCACAAGCAGGCATAGACTCGCAAACCCCATCGACCAAGCCGTATTAATTGTCATAAAGACACCGCCTAATACACCTGATACACCCCAGCCAAAGCCTTTGGCAAGCGTGTATAAAAAGCCTGAAATAAACCCCTGATAGCGGATCTCAACCGCATTGCTAAATCCAACAACTAATAATGAAAAAACCACCATATCGCCAAATGCCATAAAAAAACTTACAACATAGACCAGCAACTGATGATCCGTTGGATATAATGCTAATAACATTGCCCCTAAAGTACCAACTAGCATTGCTAAAATCGCAGTAATAAATAACGTCTGATAACTTAAAAAACGCTGCAAAATCGGTAACAGAATCAAAGCGGATATCATCAAAGACAAACCAATAAAACTAACCAATATTCCAATTTGGGCAACGTTAAAGCCAAGCCTAAGTTTAGCAATTGGTTGAATAAACTGAAAATACATGCCCCAAGCTAACTGATCTAACAATAAAAGCACGATCAAAATAGCTATTTTTTTCTGCTTTACTAATCGCCATAGCGTCTGCATAAGGGGTATATTTTTCCGTACTTTTTCTTGCTGATAATAGCGCTCTGGTTTATAACAACACCAAATAAAAATGATCAAAATAATGGAGATCGCTGTAATAACATAATACGGCGATATAAAACTATTACTTTGTGCCATAATCACACTACCGACAAATGGACCGATAACAAAAGCAAGTCCCGTAAAAAATTGTAGTAGCCCCACCCACAATAGCTTACGTTTATCGTTATGTGCAGCACTTGAAATACTGGCAATCACCACTGGAAACATACCGTAAAGAAGATGACCAAGCACATAGCCGATAATAAATAAGATAACCATATGTAAATAAGCTGAAAATAGTGCGCCAATTCCAGTAACTGTCACTGCTAGCATCGATATCACCGCAACTTTTTTGCGACCAATATAATCCGAGACAAGACCCCACAACACATTGGCAATAATCCCTGCTATTTGTCCAGTTAGTAAAAATAGACCATAGTAGATGCCTGCTTGCTGTTGTGAGTCAATGCTTAACCAAAAAGGTGATTTTTCATCAAAAAATAACTGCACATAACTAGGATTAATCAGCGCAAATAACACTTCTGTTGAGAATATTAACAAATAAGCTTGTAAGAAAAAACGATATGATATGCTTTGAGATGATTGAGATACCTGTCGCATCGGATCAAGTTCCTTGGTCTTTGTCATAAAGAGGTGCTATTTAACCCTGCCCCATTACTATAGTCAACACAAGATCTAAACTTTAGGCTTGTACTTTTCATATTGACGTTTTACCATAGCACTTTTTAGACTGACCATTTTTATCAAGACAAAATGAGTGATAACAACACACCTCCTATGCGCACCATCAAAAGCTTTGTTAAGCGTGCCGGCAGAACAACCGTGCGTCAACAACGTGCATTAGATAATTACGTCCACCTCTATCAAATTCCTTACACAGTTGAGAAAACCAATTTTGATATACACTACAAAACGTCTCAACCACTCGTTGTTGAAATTGGTTTTGGGATGGGAAATAGCTTAGTCACCATGGCAAAAGAAGCGCCTCAAACAAACTTCCTAGGCATCGAAGTTCACGAACCTGGTATTGGTAATATCTTAGATCATATCCATGAAAACGCATTAGGCAACCTACGCGTAATGCAACATGATGCCGTTGAAGTCTTTAAACACATGATTAAAGATAACACATTACAAGGTGTGCAAATATTTTTCCCTGATCCATGGCATAAAAAGCGTCATCACAAACGCCGTTTGGTTAACCCTGAGTTCATTGAGCTCATTCTACAAAAGCTTGAACCTACCGGTTTTATTCATTTTGCCACGGACTGGCAGAATTACGCTGACGAAGTGCTTGAATTATTTACCGAGAATAGTCAACTTAATAATCCACACAATGGTTTTGCACCACGCCCAGAGCATCGACCACTAACCAAGTTTGAAGCACGCGGTCAACGCCTAGATCACGGCGTGTGGGATATTATCGTTTACAAACAATAACTATTCCGCTGTAAAACCTAGTATTCACCACTCTTTTTGCATATAGTTTGATCTATTGAAAAAATAAAGCTTATTGAAACTATGAAAAAATTACACCCTTTACAGCTGATATTCTTAATTGCCGTTGCAGTACTGCTATTGCCACTTTTTCTTTTCTTAGGCGTATGCTTTGTTATTTATGGCTTAATTGTTAAAAAACGCATTAAGGATATGCTTAACAAGGCAAGCCAAAATACAAATGAAGAGTTAAATAACAATACTCATAGTTATAGAAATACAAGCAACGGGCGTGTTATTGATCATGAATAAGTAAATGAGTAAGTAAAAGAATTATTTTAGTGGTGATTCATCTTCCGCTTCAAGCATATTGTATTGCTCAAGCTTTTTACGGAAAGTGCCACGGTTAAGCCCAAGAATACGTGCAGAACGGCTTTGGTTGCCGCCTGTGAAGTCCATCGTTGCTTCAATCATTGGACACTCTGTTTCTTCCATAATTAATTCATATACATCGTCAGGATTTAAGCCTTCTTGTGAGACCATCTTATAGTAATGCTGTACGCGTTTACGCACAACCTCACGTAGTGGAAATGTCTCAGCAGATTGTTCATCCGGTTTCAATTTATAATGCATTGTTGCAGCCATAATCGTTTCCCCCTATATTGAAACTTTGTTCATTAGCTGTTGGTTAATATCCAACAAGAGATTAATTGATTTAGCATCTAATAACAATAGCGTCACAGCCAAAAAATATCATTTTGCGGCGAAAAAAATGCTTTGATTATAAGAGGGATTAAAAAGCAAACATATTGCAGGTTGCTTTTAACAGAATATAACAAAAAATAAAGAAAAATAAGATCAATCTAATGCACCATGACATTGTTTGTATTTCTTACCTGAGCCACAAGGACATGGATCATTACGTTTCACTTTGGGCACATCACGCACGAATGGTTGATGTGCTTTTTGTGCATTCTCTTCATCAGTTATCGATGAAGAGCTACCCGCTAAAACATCCTCATGCTGGGCTTCAATATTTTTAATTGAGTTTTTCCACTCTTCTTCCATACGCTGCGCTTCTTCTGGCGCTTGGATTCTGATCTTAGCAAGATTAGAAATCACTTCATATTTGAAGTTATCAAGCATGCTGGAGAAAAGCTCAAAAGACTCTTTTTTGTATTCATTCTTAGGATCTTTTTGCGCATAACCTCTTAGATTAATACTATTACGCAAATGATCCATCGCATTTAAGTGCTCACGCCAATGCGTATCTAAGGCTTGCATTAGACTGATTTTTTCAAATTGGCGAATAGACTGCGCTTCAAGGTTTTCTGTCTTTTGTTGATATTCCTCAACAATGGCTTTAATTACAAGCTCTTTTAATGTTTCATCATGCAAATGATCATCTTCAGCAACCAATTTACGTAAGCTTAGCGAAATAGAAAAGTCACCTAGTAATGCTTTTTCCAAACCTTCTAAATCCCACTGTTCTTCCATTGAACCGGCTGGCACATGATCATGGAATAGTTTTTCAGCAACGTCATAGCGCATATTAGCAATAATTTCAGAAACATCATCTTTGCCTAGTAACTCTTCGCGCTGCTTATAAATAACCAAACGTTGTTCATTAGCAACATTATCATATTCCAATAAGTTCTTACGAATATCAAAATGATATTGCTCAACTTTAGATTGCGCTTTAGCAATAAAACGCGTCATCATCCCAAACTGGATAGACTCACCACCAGAAAGCGCTTTTTTCATACGATTAGCTAAGCTTTCAGAGGCGAAAATACGCAATAGATTATCATCCATCGATAAATAGAAACGACTCTCACCTGGATCCCCTTGGCGTCCAGCACGACCACGTAACTGATTATCAACGCGGCGTGAATCATGACGCTCTGAGCCTAAAATACACAAACCACCAGCTTCAATAACTTTTTTATTACGTGCTTTCCATGCAGTTTTGATTTCATTAATTTGTGCTTCAGTTGGCTCCTCGATTTCAGCAATTTCCGCTTCCCAGTTACCACCTAAGATAATATCCGTACCACGACCTGCCATGTTGGTTGCGATTGTCACATTTCCAGGGTAACCCGCTTGTGCGATAATCGCTGCTTCTCTGGCATGCTGTTTAGCATTTAGCACGTCATGTTGGATCTTTTTCTTGCGCAAAAGTGTCGATAAGATTTCAGAGGTTTCAATCGATGCCGTACCGACAAGTATCGGCTGCCCTTTTTCAACACGCTCTTTGATATCATCAACAATCGCCATAAACTTATCTTTTTGATCACCAAAAATGCGATCATGATGATCTTGGCGTTGTGGCAGACGATTTGTTGGAATAACCACTACTTCTAAACCATAAATCTCATGAAATTCAAAAGCTTCCGTATCTGCTGTTCCCGTCATTCCCGACATCTTATTATAAAGTTTGAAGAAATTCTGGAACGTAATTGATGCGAGTGTTTGGTTTTCACCTTGAATTTTAACTCCTTCTTTGGCTTCAATCGCTTGATGCAAACCATCTGACCAACGACGACCTTCCATCGCACGCCCCGTGTTTTCATCAATAATAATCACTTCCTGGTCGCGAATAATATAATCAACGTTTTTTTGATACAAACTATGGGCACGCAAACAAGCATTTAAATAATGCATTTTGGTTACATGTTGTGGTGAGTAGAGGTTATCCCCCTCATTTAATACGCTTTCTTTAATCAAAGCCACTTCAATCTTAGTGTGACCTTGATCGGTCAAATACGCCTGTTTTGATTTTTCATCTAAATAGTAATCACCATCGGTTGCTTCTTCATTTTCCTGTTTAACCAAGGTTGGCACCAATCGATTAAACAATAAATACATATCTGAGCTATCTTCTGAGGCACCTGAAATAATCAATGGCGTGCGCGCTTCATCGATTAAGATCGAATCAACCTCATCGATTACCACGAAGTTACGACTACGCTGAACCTGTTCCTCTTTGCTAAACGCCATATTATCGCGCAGATAATCAAAACCAAATTCATTATTTGTACCATAGGTAATATCGCAAGCATAGGCAGCACGACGTTGATCAGGTGATAAATTGGCAATAATCACACCCGTCGTAAGTCCCAAGAAACCATAAATTTGCCCCATTAATTCCGCATCGCGCGAAGCAAGGTAATCATTGACTGTGATCACATGCACGCCTTTGCCAGTTAATGCATTTAAATATACAGGCAAGGTTGCAACCAACGTTTTACCTTCACCAGTTCGCATCTCAGCAATTTTACCTGAATGCAACACCATTCCACCGATAAGCTGCACATCGTAATGACGCATACCTTTAACGCGTTTCGCCGCTTCTCTTACAACAGCAAAGGCTTCTGGCAGTAATTGCTCAAGACTATCACCTTTGGCTAATCGTTCTTTAAATTCAAGGGTTTTAGCCTTAAGCTCAGCCTCAGATAGTTTCTCAATTTCTGGCTCTAAGGCATTGATTTTATTAACTGTCTTTTGCATCTTTTTAATCAAGCGGTCATTTCGACTGCCAAATAATTTTTTAATAATCATTGATATCCTAGATAAGGCTTTTCCACATAACTGGTTTTGGATTATACTGCAACTTATACCATAACAAAAGCCAAGTGCGTCAAAATGATCCGTAAGTATAGTGCATCTGTCACTGAGCTTTTAAACAGCAGAAAAAATAAAAAAGGCTCGTTGTTGCATACCATTAAACAACAGCATGAATTGGTTAAAACAACCGAACAAAAGTTGCTTTATTTTGACATTCCCTATTTCAACCATACTAAAGTGTGTTTTTACAATGGTAAAAAGTTGGTATTAAAAACGGAAATCCCTGAATTGATCGCTAAATTTCGTGAACTTAAAAAAGATCTTATTGCACTATTAAATACCAGTGAGTACTTTAAAGACTTGAGCACTTTAGAATTAGTCCTTGTATTTGAACCAAAGCAAAAGGCAAGCTCACCTGAAGCACATATGCCTAATAGCGCACAAACTGCATTTAAAAACTTGGCAAAAACGCTAGAAGATGGTCAAATCAAACACGCGATAAATAACCTTCTTAAAAAGCATCACCATGAATAAAACCCACTATAGCACCCTTTTTTTTGATCTTGATGGCACACTCATTAATAGTGTCAGCGACATCACCTATGCGCTTAATAAAATGCGCGCGCATTTTGCACTCGATCCCATTTCTGACCAAACAACAGCAAGCATTATTGGTAAAGGCTTTCCAACAACAACCCAAAAAGTGTTATCACTTGATTTGACAGCTGACAAAGTTGCTGCTTATGCTAATGATGCCTTGAAACTCACCTTAGATCATTATGAACAAGCGATGGGACAACATACACACATCTACCCTGGCGTTATCGACGCTTTAACCTATTTTAGAAATCTTAAGATTAAAATGGCAGTCGTAACAAACAAGGAAGAAGCGCATGCCATTAAAACACTAGAGCATTTAGGTTTAGATCAATACTTTGATTGCGTTGTCGGCGGTGATACTACGCCATTTTATAAACCAAATCCCGCCCCCTTAGAATATGCTGCTAAAATGCTAAACGCTGATATCACAACAAGCCTTATGATTGGTGATTCTGCCAATGATGCTTATTGTGCTAAAGCCTATAATATGCCCTATATTCTTATAAGTCACGGCTATGCCAATGGGGTGGATTTACACAGTTTAAATGCTCTTGCAGTGATTGAACATTTTGATGAATTAAAAGATTACATTATCTGAAAAAACAAAGGCTGCACGTGGCAGCCTTTAGATATTAGGATTATTGAAATTACAACATACCGTAATGTGCTAACTTCTTACGGAAAGTACCACGATTAATACCTAGAATTTTTGCAGCACGGCTTTGATTACCACCAGTATACTCCATCGTTGCTTCAATCAAAGGCAACTCAACTTCAGCCATCACCAACTCATAAACGTTTTGCGGCTTAGTACCTTGTGAAACCATATTTTTATAGTATGTTGCAATCACTTCTTTGATATGATCACGCAATGGTAAATCTTGCTGATGAGCATCTTGTTTATGCGCATCGCCATAGTGCATAGTTGCAGGCATAATATTTTCCTCTTTATCTTGATTTTTTTATATTTTTATTACTTGTTTATTAAACAGGAACTCCCCACCAAATCATGTTTTGAGCACTGTTTTTATTGATCTTGTCAATCAACTGTGTATTATAAGGACAGCCTAATTTAAAAGCAAGCATAATACTTGCTCAATAACTTGGTTAAAACATCAAAATAGTAATTAATAACCCTAAAATAACGAAAGAACACTATTCATGACAGATACACCATTTAGAAAAACCCTCTCATTGAAACGCAAAAAACCAGCTGAGACAACATCTAAACAACAATCAGACAACGCAAGTAACGCTAATAATCATTCTAATATCAACAATGCTCATGGACGAAACAACAATGCATCACAGCACAATCATCGTCCCAATAAACCAAAGCGTCACTTTCAAGAACAGGAAGTAAGCTTTAGTACGCAAAAGCAACATCAAAACAGTTCACCAGATCATGTAGCACTTCTTGCCAAAAATGATCCATTGTTACAAGATTTGCAAAAAAAGCGCGATGATTTACTTGATCAAATCAAAGTACTTGAACAACGCTTGGTATTCATCTCTAGCGAACCATTACAAGCAGCATGTAATGAACTAAAAAAAGAAGATACTGCGATTTTATGCCAGATTAATGATTATCTAATCAGCAAGCAATAATACTAATTCATCTATAAATAAACTACCATCAGCGAGCACCTCCCCCCTTACGCGAGAGGTCGTTCAGCATGAATCTGGACGGGTGAGAGGGATATTAAAACTCAACTTCTTTTTGATTCATTACTTTGCTTAAACTGAATTAATGCACTTTGCGCTTGATATGCCAAATGATCAAAAGATCGCAGATTCTGTATAATTTCCTTTTCAACATCCGTGGTGAAACGCTTATTCTCACATGCTTGCTCTAAAGAAAACTGGCGCGACACATCATCATAATCTAACAACTGATCCAAATCATCACAGATCGTCTTAAAAACCATCTTATTTTGAGCGATAAACGCGTACATTTCGCTTTCATTATACTCCGCTAAATAATGCAAGCTGATTAAATGCACACGCATCTTAAAAACAGGCTCAAGGCAAGCATCCATTAACTGTTGTTGCTTCAGTCTTAACTTTGTTTTGTTAAGATCCGCTGCTTGTTTTAAGCTAAGGAGACTATTATTAAAGTTTGTCGCATATTCAACGGATATATTCCTAAACTGTTGCTCAGAAAATGATTGATACATCAACGCAAAATGTTTGGCATAAGCATCTAAGATATCTTCTAAGTCCTTTAAAATAGCATGCGCAATCATCTTTCTTGGTCTAAAGAAAACTTCTGCAACAAAACAAATAGCACAAGCGGCAAAGGTGTCCATTAATCGCGCTAACATAAAGGTTGCTGGCGACATGCCTTTGGTATACATCACGGAATAAAGCAGCATAACCGCAATCGTCACAAACATGGCCGAATAGGTATAATTGATCATTGAGAAATAAAGCACAAAAAGCACCAGCAATGGCAAAAAGACAATCCAAGTGACATGTGCCATGATTATTTCAACCAAAATAAAGCCAAATAAAAGCCCAACAATCGTACCAATTAAGCGCATCTTGATACGGTTATTAACAAGCCCCGGTTCAAAAGGCATATAAATAATCATCAAAGTCATTGCGATCCAATAGCCACGCTCTATATCAAAAATAAGCCATGCAGCAACAGCAAAAGTAAGCATAACACTGATTCTCACCGCACGATAAATGCTTAGACGATCCATGATACTAAGCATATTTCTTCCTTAACGCTTTGACTTTTGTATAAAGCGCATCTAACAATTGCAAACGTGCATCTGCACGCTCAATCGCTTTCTTTAACTGCACATTTTCCTCAAGTAGCTGCAAACGAGACGCTCGATTTTCAAGCGCTTTCGCTTTGATTGCTAGATCATCTTGACCCAATAAGCTATCAATTTTAAGACATGCCTCATAAAATGGTAATTTCACTGCATGATTATTAATAATGTAAACGTAAATCATCACAATTTGATAAACCACATCCACATATTCATCAATTATCTGATTAAATTCAGTAGTAAAGTGCTTATGGTGATTATTCTTTTGTTGACGCAAATAATATAAATGACGATACATACAATATAAATTATCACGATAGCCTTTTTCATCTGTGCTACTTAACATGCGTCTTAATGCATAGATATATTCAGTCATTGCAATCAACACCTTTGCTTCATAACGTCGTGGTTGAATCACTGCAACGGCTACAGAGAACAAAGTACAAATTACCATTGCCACGCTATAATTAATAAACATCTGAATACTATTGGCTGGCGCTATCATTGTAGGATCATCAACCAAATGAATAAAAATCGGTAAAAAAAGTACTCCCAGTCCAAGATATAAGCGCAAATTCATATCTTTAAGTGTCAGCAAATAATAGCTCAAAGAAAATACGAGTACCAAAAATATAGTCCAACCCTTTGATCCCACAAAAGCAAAAACACCCGCGAAACAAAGCCAAAGCCCAAGACTAATCCACAGCGAGGCTTTTACTTGCCCCCAACGCGACTGTCCAAGCGGAAAAGCACTCATGAAAATTAGTAATATCGAAATTAATAAGAAAATAAGAAAGTCTGGCCATTGGAAAATCATATAACAGATCAGCAACACGCAGAATGCCACTAAGGTAACAATAACATGATAAGCAATATCTAAATAAGGGTCTTGTGGTAATGTATAGCTATCGCGATATTTACCTTTATTTTGTCGGTTCAATCGTAACATACGCACTTGCCCCGACATGCAATGGAAACTTTGGATCTGGATGATCTATTTTAATCATCACCGGAAAACGCTGTGGCAAGAGTAACCATTGATTCTCTTGAGGCACGGATTGCAAAAGATCAGCTGAGTCGACAGCTCTTCTGCCCACTGCCCAATTTGTATCAGCAACTGTTCCTTGATAGACTTTATCGCCCATATACATCCGTAAACGGATAGTAGCCTTATCCCCTTTTTTAACATCAGCTAAATCTGTTTCTTTGAAATTAGCCTGCACCCACCACTGATTGGTGTCAATAAATGAAAATAAGCTCTGATAGGCCTGCACCAAAGTCCCTTTAGCCAAAAATAAATTGCTAACAATGCCATTTTCAACGGCATTAACTTTCGTTGCTGCCAATTGAGATTTTGCATTATCAACTGCTAATTGTGCTTGCTGCACTTTAATTTCTGCAGCGTTAACCTTTGTTTTTAACAAATGAAGTTCACTAGCGTTTTGTTGCAACAAATCTTTTTGTGCGTAGTTTGCTAATAACTCCTTTGCTGCCAGATAAGCAACTTGTAAAGCCTGCAAGTTCAAATTGGCCTCTTGTAGTTTCATCTCATAAGGCCTGGGATCTAAAGAAAATAATAACGTCCCCTTAGTTACCATTTGATTATTATTGACATAAACTTCTTCTACTTTACCTGAGACTTCCGCTGCAACTGACTGAATATTCGCAACAACATAAGCGTTATCTGTTGAGGTTGAACGTGTTGCCCAAAAATAACCAACATAAGCAATAATTAGTAAAACAACAATACTGACAACCACTTTGCTGCGTTTGAGTAAATTAAATAATGCTGACATTTCTTACGCTAAACTCCTTTTATATAGACAAACCAAGTGTAGAACATTAGCACTTTTTAGCAACTTCTTAACAAGCAACTTGAGTATATTTCCTATTCCCTTTTGAGGCAAAGTAAATCCCTATAATTAACACCACACTCCACAAAATAAACGACTCCTGCACATGCGTGATATTAAATAACACGCTAAAAATGCCTGCCCAAAAGATAAAGCTGGCATTGAATGTCGTCCCAAGACTCGCTCCTATGCGTTTGATCGCATGATAGTAGGCAAGATATGAAGTTGATGCAGATAACACACAACCAACA
The DNA here is from genome assembly GCF_008711525.1 of Cysteiniphilum sp. JM-1. Taxonomy (GTDB): domain Bacteria; phylum Pseudomonadota; class Gammaproteobacteria; order Francisellales; family Francisellaceae; genus Caedibacter. The sequence goes on along the minus strand of NZ_VXKS01000017.1, from coordinate 10,134 downwards.
ATTAACAACGGTAAAAATAGCTGACTCACTACTGCCCACGTTTGCTGATAATCCACAATAAGCAATATCGCAAGAATCAATAAGTAACTTAGCGCTGAAGCACTTTGACGCACTGCTAAAAGCCATGAGACATCTTGTGTTGATGACTTTTGCGCGATTGAGAACAAAATGGATTCAGCACCCCAACCTAGCATTGCACAACTGGCAAAAATCAAGCCGATTAAAATATGTGGTGCACCTGATCTCACCCCTGCAATGGAAATAAACATCACCGCAATCACTGATAAGATAATACCAACCACCTTGATCTTTGTTGGTTTTTCACGCAGCAACGTCATTGCTAATAACAGCGCAATAACCGGATAGCATGAGGTGACCACACCAGCGTAAACAGGTCCCGCGTAGGCAATACCCATAATACCTGCGACCATTCCTAGAGGTCCCGCGCAAATGGCAGCGATAATTAATGGCCAAAAGCTCTTATGTCTAGTTTTAATCATATTTGTCTTAAAACTACCACGCATCGCGTGATAACCATAAATCCCCGCACAAGAAAAACTATCCTGCATCAAGGATAAAATCAGTGCAAATACTAATACTGCAAAGGTTGCTGAGCTAAACAAAGCCTGCTCGGAGTAAACGTTAGTCAATACATCGTTTAAGCCCCACAACATCCCTGAAATAATTCCAATAATAATACCCAAAACTTCCCCCTCTTAAAATTTGGTTTTATTTATTTAACCTTGAAATAACTAATAATTATCATCTAGTGATAACTGCTGCAAATCATTTAATTTCTCGGGCATGACTACATCAAAATGTCGATAAGCATGGTGAGTTGCCACGCGCCCTCGTGCTGTGCGCATAATATAGCCCTGTTGTATCAAATAAGGTTCAATCATATCCTCTATCGTGCCACGCTCCTCTGAAATCGACGCGGCAATGGTATCTAAGCCAACAGGACCACCCGAGAATTTATCAATCAACGCCAATAAATAGCGCTGATCCATATGATCAAAACCAACCGGATCAACATTAATCAATGACAAGGCTTTATCAGCAACCTTGTTATCAATAACACCTTTGGCTTTCACATCAGCATAATCGCGCACACGTCTTAATAGGCGATTAGCAATACGAGGCGTGCCGCGCGCGCGTTTTGCAATTTCCTTGGCGCCTGATGCTTCAATTGTCACATTTAATAGTTTAGCTGAGCGCATTACAATATCTGCCAAATCACTAACTGAATAAAATTCTAAACGCTGCACAATACCAAATCGATCACGTAACGGGGAGGTTAACAGCCCTGCCCTTGTCGTTGCTCCCACCAAAGTAAAGGGGGGTAAATCAATTTTAATTGATCTTGCCGCAGGTCCTTCACCAATCATAATATCTAGCTGGTAATCCTCCATCGCCGGATAAAGAACCTCTTCAACCACGGGACTTAAACGATGAATTTCATCAATAAATAACACATCATTGGCTTCAAGATTCGTTAATAATGCTGCCAAATCACCCGCTTTTTCTAACACAGGACCTGAAGTTTGTTTCAATGAGACATTCATTTCATTGGCAATAATATGTGAAAGTGTCGTCTTCCCCAAACCAGGAGGACCAAAAATAAGCACATGATCTAAAGCTTCAGAGCGCTTTTTCGCTGCTTCAATAAAGATCTCCATCTGCTCTTTGACCACCGGCTGACCATGATAATCTTTGAGCATTTTAGGGCGAATTGCACGATCAATTTGCTGATCTTCTTTTTGCTTATTCCCCGAGATAATACGGTCTGTCTCTATCATAGAATGTAAGTCATCAAGGCTTTTTTTAACTAAAGTAAAAGCCTACCATGTTTTCACTTTAAAAACGATTAAAACGATATGATTTTTAGTGTCTTACTATGATGCGTTATGTAATCTACATCGCCTGTAACGCTTGAACCGTCTCTTTTGCCCACTCAAGCTCGGCTTTTAAACGCTTTTCATTATAGCGATATACTAATAACAGATAATCTTGATCCTCTCTACCGTTATGATCAACACTAATATGACTAACAACTTCAGCAAGCTTAATCTGTAGCATTTGCAAATGGGTAATATAGTTATTCACATGTTGTAAAACATCTACTTTATCCATCGCAAAACCACTGCTTAGCTTTAACAATAATTCATTACGTTCTTTAGCACCATAACTAATTGGCTGCATTAACCATTGCATTAAGTGCGCACGACCTGATTCTGTAATTGCATAAATGCGCTTTTGACGTTTGCCACTGGATTCATCTAAGCGTGATTCTACAAACCCTTGATCTTCTAATTGCTTGAGCATCGGATAAATTTGCGCATTACTTTCTGACCAATAAAAATGGGCAATCTTTTCAAAAAGTGCTTTGACACCATAGCCAGATAACTCTTTTTTGTTGAGTAAACTCAAAATTGCATAACAGGAATTATTTTCTCTTGCCATATTTTTCCTCTGTTCTTTTTATTATATAAACATTATCTGAGCATACATCGAAGCCTTTATACCACTCACAAACATTCTCACATTTCCAAACATACCCTTAGGGGGTTACTCAGACCATGACCACCATTTCTTAGTAAACACTCAATCATAGTCAAAAATTTTTATTGCATTTTACGCACACCAAGAGTATAGTCAACCGGTATTTAATACCTATACAAAAACCCTAATGAGGATAAAATGGAAAATAAGATGATGTTTTTGGTTCTCAGCGTTTGCATTATCACCCCTTTTGCAAATGACATATTTATTGCGTCCTTTCCTGAAATGGGACAGACGTTTAATACATCTCATATCGGCTTAGTGATGACCGTTTTCATGATTGGTCTTGCTGCTGCTCAACTTTTTTACGGTCCACTACTTGACCGCTATGGCAGAAAACCCATATTAGTCATTGGGCTTGTTATTTATACTTCAGCGAGCTTAATGATTGTCTTTTCAACAAACTTTCACATGTTACTTATTGGACGCTTTTTTCAAGCGATAGGCACATGCAGCAGTATTGTTGCAGCGATGGCTATTGCTCGTGATGTCTATAAAAAAGAAGATCTAGTTAAGGCAATGGCAATGATTATGGCGATTATTGGTATTTGTCCGGCAATTGCTCCACTTCTTGGTAGCGTATTGCAAGAGCTCTTTGGCTGGCATGGTGCTTTTATGTTTTTACTGTTACTTGGCGTATTTTACCTATTGGTTATTAGTTTTCTATTTAAGGAAAGTATCCAACAAAAGAATATGCATGCGACAAAACCTAAACAGCTTTATGATAATTATCTGTCATTACTTAAAATCAAAAGCTTTCAAGGTTATATCTTAACAAGCGCTTGCTCATATGGTGTTTTATTCTCATATGCTGCGGCAAGTAGCATGCTGATTATCGGGGTATTTCACTTTTCAGTACTTGCCTTTGGGATCATTTTTGCTGTTAACTCACTGGCAATTGTGATTATGTCTATTTTGGCACCGAAACTAAATAAACGCTTTAGCATCAGCCAACTGGTACTTACTGGTGCAACACTTTTGGTGACAGGTGCGACGTTAACCATCCTATTAAATGTCATCTTCACAAGTAATATCTACACCTTAGTATTGCCTATGTGGATCACAACCCTAGGCTATGCCATGATTCGCCCAACAGCAAGTGCCGGAGCTATCTCAAGCGCACCGCATCACATCACAGGATCAGCAGCGGCATTGTTTAACTTCATGTCTTTCTTAGGTGGTGCTATTGCAACTTTCTTATTGACACAATTTACAATGACGAGCATTCATTTTGCGACATTTGTACTAGTGATTGGATTACTTGCTATTATTTGTGCACGCCATGCGCATAAAGGACATTCATTTGAGCTTGTTACAGCTTAAGCCTCAGTAAGTTAAAAACTTTAAAAACGAATAAAAAACTTCGCAGTAAATACCACGCCAATATAAGATAATTCTGCACCAAAATTTTTATAAGCATAATCAATATAAAGCTCAGGTATCGGCAACACAGGTAAATACTTTGCAATATCTGACATCCTTTGATCATAACCTGAAATTAACCCTAAACGATAACCTACATTCATTTGGTTATTTTGCGATAACTGCTTGGTATAGAGATTACGTTGCACCCCAACTACAAAAGCTCGGTCACTGAATGAATTAAGCAAAGTACCAACAAAAATACTGTTATAAACTCCACCAATCAAATTATTCGACCAACGATCATGCGCTCGACTTTCAGGATTAAAATGCCAAGTAAACATCCCTAAGTAAACAGCATTATCCGGCTGTGTTCCTTTTAAGAATGTCCAAAAGCTCTCATCCTTACTTGATTTATCTGAGGAACCCTGTCCTTCATCATCTGAGCTATTTGCTTTCTGCGCTGACTCAGGACCAATAGCTGCATTTGCTGATGATGCTACTTTTACAGAGCTCTCATTATTATTTGCAGCAAAGCTAACACTCGCCACAATCAATAAAACCCAACCAAATAAATAATTTCTCACTCTAAACCTCATTCTTAGCACATTAATAATTACATTCATCAAAAAATTGTGATCAAAATCATAAAAATTAAGCGCGCATAATCGCAAAATCCTGCTTTATAGTCAATGCACAAAAATACGTAATAATAATGCAATATGTTGGGCTTAATACTGACATAGGAAGAATGAGAGTTATTTAAGCGTTCCCTTCACTAGAGACAACTATCGCCACTTATATCAACAAATGATTGGCAAAACCAATCTTTCTATTGCCGTATTAAATCGACAAAATATTTATGAATTGGCGAGCTTTGACATAACTCAGGATGAAAAGTTGCTGCGAGTATTTTATTTTTTCTAATTAAAACCGGTTTATCTAAATGATAAGACATGACATCGATTTCTTTATCATTAATCGCATTAATAATCGGTGCGCGAATAAAAAAGGCTTCGACCTCTTCCTCTGTTGTGTCAAATTTAACACGTAGAGGAAAAATACCACTTTCTAATTGTCGCCCATAACCATTGCGGATGACATCGATATCCAATACACCCATTTTTTGCAATAGAATCACACCAGCACATGTTGCCAAAACTGGAATCTCTTGCATGCGCTTAATCAATGGTTGCCAAAGTTGATGTTTCTGCAGCAAATACGTCATTGTTGTGCTTTCACCACCAGGCAAAATCAGTGCATCAACCTTAGCTAAAGCGGCTTCTGTTTTAACTAAAATGCAGTTAATACCTAATGATTCAATTTTTTTCTGGTGCGCATCATACGCACCTTGTAAGGCAAGTACCCCGATATTCATTACTAGCCTCGAACTGAAAACATCTCGTGTGGCAACAAGTGATCACAGTTGATTCCAGTCATTGGCGCACCTAGATCTTCTGAGACTTTAGCAATCACATCTGGATCATTGAAATGTGTTACAGCACTTACAATCGCTTCGGCACGCTTTTTAGGATTATTCGATTTAAAAATACCCGAACCAACAAAGACAGTTTCAGCACCTAATTGCATCATCATCGCCGCATCAGCAGGTGTTGCAATACCGCCGGCTGAGAAATTAGGTACAGGCAATTTGCCATGCTCATGTACATATCTTACTAATTCATAAGGTGCAGCTAGTTTTTTAGCAATCGCCATTAGCTCACCACTGTCTGCCATTTGCACTTCTTTGATTTGACGATTTAATGCACGCATTTGTTTTACCGCCTGAATCACATCACCCGTTCCTGCTTCACCCTTAGTACGGATCAAAGCAGCACCCTCACCGATTCGACGCAATGCCTCACCTAAATTGCTGCAACCACAGACAAAAGGCACTTTAAAAGCATGCTTATCAATATGGTTCTCATCATCTGCAGGTGTTAATACTTCACTTTCATCAATAAAGTCAATGCCTAACGACTCTAAAATCTGTGCTTCAACAAAATGACCAATACGCACTTTTGCCATGACCGGAATACTCACGGCTGCCATAATCTCTTTGATTAACTTTGGATCTGACATGCGTGCCACGCCACCGTCTTTACGAATATCAGCAGGAACGCGTTCAAGCGCCATCACCGCAACAGCACCCGCCTCTTCAGCGATTTTTGCCTGTTCTGCAGTTACAACGTCCATAATCACGCCACCTTTAAGCATCTCAGCCAAGCCAACGTTAATCTTCAATCTATCGTTCATGAGCCAATACTCCACTTTTATTTTAAGTTTTAAAAAGGTTTATAAATACTGTATCGCGGTAAATTATTTAACGATACATAAAATACCCGCATACAATAGAGCAATTTTAATGCTGATACAATCGCTTAGATTCCAAATCTGCTTTTTTTGTTATTTTTCACTCTTTTTTTTGATATCAACCAAGTAGTTACATAACAAAATTAGCCTGATCGCACCCTAAGCAAAGTCGAAAGGAAATACAGAAATGATAATTGGCTTCGACTAACGCTCAGCCAACGTTTACATCATAAAGTAAGGGTAAACTAATTGCCTTTATTAGTTATTTCAATTGATAGTTTGGTGGCTCTTTGGTGATCATCACATTATGTACATGGCTTTCGTTAAAGCCCGCACCTGTGATTTTGACAAAAGTTGGCTTGGTATTCATCTCAAGAATTGTAGCACAACCGGTATACCCCATTCCAGCGCGCAAGCCACCGATTAATTGATGAATTACCGCAGCTAATGTACCCTTATACGGAACACGACCTTCAATGCCTTCAGGTACCAGCTTTTTGGCATCAACACTATCTTGGAAATAACGATCTGATGAGCCTTTTGCCATAGCACCCAATGAACCCATACCACGATAGGATTTATATGAACGCCCTTGGAATAATTCGACCTCACCAGGGGACTCTTCGGTTCCTGCAAACAATCCACCAACCATAACTACTGAAGCACCTGCGGCAATTGCTTTACAAATATCACCAGAGTAGCGAATACCACCATCGGCAATCACAGGCACACCCAGTGGTGCCATCACAGCAACCACATTAGAAATCGCCGTTAATTGCGGCACACCAACACCAGCAACCACTCGAGTTGTACAAATTGATCCAGGACCAATACCCACTTTGACACCATCAGCTCCCGCCTCAACTAAAGCTTTTGCCGCTTCCGCTGTGGCGATATTGCCACCAATAATTTGTACTTTTGGGAAATGCGTTTTCACCCATTTCACACGATCAAGTACTCCTTGTGAATGACCGTGTGCGGTATCGACAACAATCACATCAACACCGGCTTCAACCAATGCTTTGACACGCGCTTCAGTATCTCCTGCTGTACCAACAGCTGCACCAACTACCAAGCGCCCTAACTCATCTTTACAGGCATTGGGTTTATCAATCGATTTTTGAATGTCTTTTACTGTAATTAAACCAACAAGTTCATAGCTGTCATTGACAACCAATACTTTCTCAATACGGTGCTGATGTAGTAAGCGTTGAATCTCATCTTCTTGCGCGCCTTCTTTAACTGTTACCAAACGCTCTTTTGGCGTCATAATACTTGAAATCGGTTGTGTCAGATCTTTGGCAAAACGAATATCACGTGACGTTACTAAACCAACGAGTGCCTTACCCTCAACAACGGGCACACCTGAGAAATGATATTGTTCAGTAATTGCCAACAACTCACGTATCGTTGTTGCAGGTGAAGCAGTAATCGGATCAATCACCATACCATTTTCAAACTTCTTAACCTTGCGCACTTCAGCGGCTTGTGCTTTGATTGGCATATTCTTATGAATAATACCCACGCCACCCTCTTGCGCCATAGCAATAGCTAAGCGTGATTCGGTTACGGTATCCATTGCAGCGGATACTAATGGCATTTTTAGTTTTATTTTACGCGTAAGATGCGTTTCTAATGAGACCTGATGTGGCAATACATTGGAATAACCAGGAGACAACAGCACATCATCAAAAGTGATGGCTTCTTCAGTGATACGTAACATAAGTGACCTCGTAATTAAGTTTGGATAAATTTGGACTCGTCTTAATTACAGCGGCATTCTAGCAATATTTATGATCCTTTACTAGCATTGACATTTAATTTTTTATCGAATTTTCGGCTATGACCATATTCCTGTCCACTTTGATTGTATAAGCGTTGGCTGAGCGTAAGTCGAAGCCTCTATGAGAATGTGATTCTCCCAAGTGTACCCTTCGACTTACGCTCAGGGTACGGTTAGCATTTATGGGTGAATATTTAGTCTTAGCTGAATTTTCTGATCAGTCAAATATGTTAAAACAAAACACAAATGAAAAAGGCTTTAGCCCCACGCTAAAGCCTTTTTCTAGGAACTTTACCCCAGAAGCTCCCTGCCCCTCACCTAAAGTTTCGATAGCCCCCGCTACAAACTTGGACTCAATATTATCGTTCAAAAATTTTATTGTAAAGTAAATTTTAGCTATTTTTACTTATTCAAGTAGTTTTTTTCCAGATATACGCTTATCCTACTGACAAATAGCCGCAATTATTGCTATACTTACAACGAAATTTGGGAGTCGAGAAACCATGGCAAACATAGTACAACAACTAAGTCATAATATTTTTAGTCTCATGCGCAAGCATGATATCAAGTCAGTGAGTGAACTCGCCAGAAGAGTTGGCTGTTCAGCAACGACAATTTATAACATCACTAGCCAAACCAATAAAAACCCATCCATTGAAACCATTAAGATGCTTGCCGATTTCTTTGAAGTCAGCATTGATGACTTTGTTCGTCATAATCTGATCGACAGCGCAAACACACTACAGAAATCAAGTCGCCTATGCCCTGTTATCAGCAAAGCAAATTTAACACAATTTATTACGAATCAATATCAAGACAATGACAGCAAAGTCACTGAGATTGCCAATAATCAACTATCAACAAGAGCCTTTGCCATTGAACTTGATCAGAATATCGCACCCTATCAAACTGGTAATGTCTTGATTTTTGATTACTTAAACCTAGAAGAGATCGCCTTTCCCAGTCTTTGTGTTATTCAAAGCAAGGGTAATTATACGATTCAAAACATTTATCAAATCGATGGCAGTTTATATCTAAAAATAAAGCAAGGAATTTTCAACAAAAAAGATATGCTGGTACCATTAGATGATGAATATGCAGATGCTGAAATTATTGCTGCTTTGGTTGAGGTCAAGCTTTATCACTAAACGCATTCACACAACGATCTGAGTCAATCTTAAAGCCAACAATATTGGTGATTTTATTGCTTGGCAACTCGACAATGTCGGTTTTCTCTAACCGCTTAATATACATAGCAATTTTACTTGAGATAGTACAAACAATCACATCATAAGAAAGCTTAATAACGTATTGGGTCAATATAATGATAAAAATCACTTTTAGCGGCACAACAAATAGAAAAACACCAAAAGCAAAAACAACACTATCTATGAAAGTACCAATAGCAGTCGCAATAATAAATCTAATGATAATTCGTCCTCGCTCTTTACCTTCTTGCAGTCCATGCTTTTCACGGGAGTAGTACTTTAATCTTGCAATAATATTGGTGTTAACAAACTCAGCGATTACAAAGCTAATAAATGAAAAAGCAAAAACTCTAATCACTCCCGCCTCAGAAAACACCAACTCCCGAACGTAATTATGCCCATTAACCGTAGGCAGCATCGCCAAGACACTAAGAATTAATAATGCTATTAGCGAAGTTAATGCAACCGTTGTATAAATGCGTCTAACAATCGAAAATCCATACACTTCAGTTAGGATGGAATCAAATAAAAATGTTAATGAATAAACAAATATAGCACCTGGTGCTGCCAGTGGAATACCTCCAATACTTCCTAAGCTAATAATTGTTGAGCCCGCTAAATTTGATGCAAAAAAGATTACGGTATAAAGTGAAACAAACAGCAAAAAAACATATTTCTTCTCTTCGAGTGCTGCTAACTTTATATTGTTCCTTACCTTGCCAAATAGGCTTTCTTGTTTACCTGCATTAAATGCAATTAAACGCTGATCACTTTCAGAAAACAAATCGTAACTACCCAGCAGGTTAGATTTTGATAAACAGTAATTTTTGGAAATTTTTCCAGATTTGATGTTTTCATTTGCAAATAAATATGGCGTAATTTGATAGATGGATATGAAACTAGAAA
>NZ_VXKS01000016.1 GCF_008711525.1 Cysteiniphilum sp. JM-1 | reverse complement strand
TGCGTCGATCACGTCTCCACAAAAAATCAAAAAAAATCTGTAGTGCCTTAACTCAACTTTGTGTATGGCTCAATGCCTTATGCTGTCTACGTTTCAGAAATTTTGCTTACCAAGTTGGGCATGGTTTTTAAGCTTTTCTGGGTAAATTGTCATAAGCAGATCACCTTGGCGATAAGACCAAATTAACGCTAAGGTTAAGATGAAAAGGATATTGCTTAAGCGATCAGGATCAGTGATATGTGTATCTTCCCAGTTAAAGCCTCGCGTTTTCATTGCGCTAAACAGTGTTTCGGTCTCCCACCTCTTGCGGTATTGATCAAAGGACGTTTTGCCATAATAGTCAGATATCAAAATTAGCAACTCCCCAGTTGCTAAGCGGCGTGCACAGACGTAAACCTCACAACCAAGTACATTACGAAGCGATTTCAAAGCCACTGATTTACCTGATTTTAAATTGGCAAATATCTTCTTGAATGACATGGTTTTCCCTTTACTGTTGGTTGCCAAAATGCACTCTTTAGCCCTGATAGTGTATGAGATCTTATGACTTTTAAGGTAAGCAATCCAATCACCACTTAAAAACTCTCGATCACAGAGCACGCATTTTATTTGGCTTGGGGCTATGAACTGAAGCAACTGGTCAAATAATTTGCGTCGATCCTCAAAGTCGGAGTTACCACATTTTTTATCTGTCAGCAGTGACCACATAAATGGAATTGAAACACCCTTGTATGCGATGCTAACCACCAGATAATTGATGTGCTTTTTACCAAATTTCCAATTCGTCCTATCCATGCATAAAGTGATTGGCATTGGTAAGGCAAAAATCTCACAAATACTTTGGTAGAGGCGTTTGTGTGAGAATGTGAAGCGTTTCATAAAGCGCTGCAAACGTTTATATACTGATGCTTCTTTACTTTTTGTTGGGAAGCTTCGTGCAAGTTTTGCCATGTTAATACTTCGCACAACAAATAACCCCAAAATAATGAGTGTTAGGCATTCTAAAGTGTGACGAGTACCGTTAAAATAGTGCTTAAGTAGCTGCTGAAGTTCCTTTGCGTGTTCCATGCTTCTTTTTATTACGTTTTTAGCAAAACAAAAATGACATGAAAACGCCTAAAAATAAAGGGGTTCAGTGGCTACTGTCCTGTAGTGTGCTGCGTCACAGGAAGTTTCTGAGCGCATCTTAGCGTTTGATGCTGGTGTTGATGATTTTTTAGTGAAACCCTTTAGCACACTTGAGCTTATGGCACGCATTAATGCCATTTACCGACGCATGGCACAAACCTCACCCGCACTTAAAGATAAGATTTACCAGTTTGATCGATGGCAATTTGATACGCGTACATCATTGTTAACAACAGCGACAGAGGAAGTGCAACTGTCAACGGCAGATGCAAATTTACTGATGGTTTTTCTTGAGCATCCACAGCGCATTTTGGAGCGTGAATTTCTACTGAATCAGACCAACACCAGTAAACGTGATATTTATGATCGCGCGATTGATGTCCGTGTTGGGTTATTACGTAAGAAAATTGAAGAAGACACCAAACACCCTAAGCTTATCCAAACGCATCATGGTCGCGGTTATGTATTTAATGCCAATGTTACTAAAAAAGCGACCTAAATTTTTAAATATTCTGTTTTCACTATTTTGATGCTAGAATGAGCAGCGCAATGACAAACCTGAGGTTTTTTTATGAGTACAGATAAGGATGTTAACACTGAAATCAAAGGTGTTATATCTGAAATTAAAGCCCTTAAATTCGAGCTAAAAGCGTTTAGAAAGGATATGAATACTAAATTCACTTGGCTATATGGCTTGGTGATTGTAAGTATCTTAATTCCACTTGTTTCTAAATTTATTCCTGCATTACATTAATTGCTCAAACACAAAAATTTCATTTTAGCGAAAGAATCTTTGATGGATCATCTTGCTTTTTAGAGTCGAATAAACGACATTTTATAATTATTAATATCACATATGGATCAACATGAAAAAATATCTTAACCTTCTCTGTATTTTTGCTTTTTTTGTTTAAGCCTTATCTCAATTAGCTATCTTTTCATTAGTGCGTATCGCCAGATTAATGAAGATATTCACGCAGAACTGCATCATAAAATTGCGTGGGAAATTGCCAAAATTGTCAAATATGGTGAAGATGAAGATCTTAAAAGCTTCATTCAAACCTTTGATAGCCAGCATTTCTCGGATATACAAATTCAACGTATCGAGCTTGAAATGGCTTTATCCACTGATCCACAGTTTCACCCAGATTACACCATCAAAAATGCGCAAGATCTTGAGAACAAAATACTACAACATCAAGACAATACACATAAATTCTCAGTTTTTATTCACAAAGACCTGTGGCTTAATATCCATGCTGTTAAAAACTACCATTACTTTTTCTCTTTATTTACCGCTGAATTTGCAATTATCTTGTTGATTGTTATCTTACTGCTATTTGCTTGTTGGTTATTACTGCGTTTATATCGATTAACTGAACTAAGTCAGCAGATGTTGACCGAACTAGGTCTTCCGCAAAATACTTCAATTTATCTTGGACTTATCTCTGGTCCCAAAGCTTTATTTGAGCAAATGAAGCTGCGTATTCATAACCTAACGCGCACACGCGCACAACTAATGTCATCGATTTCGCATGATATCAAAACACCGTTAACACGCATGCGCTTTCGTTTAGAACAACTGGAGTTAAAGGGTGACAAGGATGCGATTAAAAGCATGGCAGATATTGATCACATCAATGAGGTGGTACAAAGCTTCTTATCACTGTCTAACCTTCATTTACAACAGCGTAAGAAAATTGACCTAAACCTAATGCTACTGACATTACAAGACAACTACGCCGATATGGGACATCGCATTGATTACACGGAAACATCTGAGTGCATCGTCTATGGTTCGGCACAAGTATATAACCGCGTTTTGACCAATATCCTTGATAATGCCTTTCGTTTTGCCGATAGAGTTGACATTAGCTTAACGCAAACCAAACAGCTTATTGAACTGATCATTATTGATCATGGGCAAGGTGTTGCTCATGACAAGCTAAACAAAATTACGCAATTAGGATTCTCTGAGAATAACATCGATGCTAAAAAACACTATGGACTGGGTTTAGCGATTGTCCACGAGCTAGTGAGTCTCACCGGCGGCACGATTATTTTTGAAAATGATCAAACCCTTGGACTTCGAGTCACCATGACTTGGGCAAAATAAATTTCTCTTACACCATAACCATCTTATTTTCTTCTTTCAAATAGCTTTTGGAGTGAATAAAAGCTAGCACAATCAACTATAATACTCCCCATATTTTGGACCACAGTTAGAGACACAAAAAAAGTTTCAAAAAATGTTAAACTGTGTGCCAAGTTAGTTGACCAAGTAAATATGGTTTGGTGTACAGATTTAACTTACATTCGCCTAAATCAAGGCTTTATCTACTCACTTGTGAATATAAGCTTTGCAAAGAGCAGACATCAACCATCCTTGGCAAACTGGATTGCCACGCATCCATGCTCGCAATGACGCTGCCTATGATTTGTCATCCTGAGCCAGGATGGCGTAAGGATCCAGTGCGAAGCTGCCATGGGTGGTTATCACCCCCCTAAAGGTAGTGCCATTAATCAATAAGAGTCACGTTGATATCCAACTTCCTACCTCACCTGTGCAGCATGCACTGCAAGAGCAACTCCGCAGGGGAGAGGTAAAAAAGGGTTAGACACCAGCACTTACATAAACAAAATAAGTGCTAATGCTGACGCCAGTGCACCAGCGCCTGCCGCCACTGCGACACCCGTGCTATTGGCACCACCTGCGCCATCAGATTGCGCGTCATTGCTTTGTTCTGCAACAACTGTTTGGCGCACTGCCTCTTGCGCATTAATCACATTATTACCCCAAGTAGATTGTGATAATTTTGTTTTGACATAGCTCACATCTGCATCAGGCTTTAACGCATAGATCATCGCTGCAATACCGGCGACATGGGGGGCTGAAAAAGAAGTTCCTTCCAGATAGTAATACAAGCAAGACTCAGTCTGGCCAAGAATAACGCAAAACCCTGGTGAGATAACACCTTTACTTAAGTCAAGCTCTGCATCTTCGCCACCAGGTGCCGCCAGTACCAGACTCTGCAAAGCCCAATCACTCACTGCATAATTAGAATAGTCTGCTTTTATGCCATTATTATTCGTCGCTTCCACCGCAATCGCATTAATGTTAGGACAACCTGCTGGAGCGCTATTCCATATTGGCTGCCCAGAGTTTCCTGCAGAGATCACTACCGTTACACCCAAGTCATTGACCTTATTGATTGATTGTTGAAACGCTTGACAATAAACGGGAAGGATATCATTTTTCCAATCATTTTCAGTTGCAACAGCCAAGCCATCTTTACCCACTCTTGAGATCCCTAGGCTCAGATTAATCACTTTTGCCGGCGTTTGATTGGGTTGAAGCTGAGCTATATTTGCCATATCTTCACTATATATGCCCGCAGCCCACTCAATCGCCATGGTAATCGCTTCTGTTTTTGCATCTCCTGCATGTCCAAAGACTTTAATAGGTAAAACCATAATCTCATCCACATCACCGGCAACACCTGTAACGTTTGGTCCTTGCGCGGCAATGACACCTGCGACTACTGTGCCATGAGGACCTTGCATTAAATCAGTATCAATAACTGAAGCAATTACATCCACTTTATCTTGATCATTAACATAAAAATAATAAGGCTGCGACATCTCCAAACGCCCTTGTAAATCCTCAGTCATAAATGCCGCAACACCTGAATCAATCACGGCAACATAGGTTTTATTAAGTCCTGTAAACCTTAATTGTGCCCACGCCCCTTCCGCAGCAACACCCACACCAATATGGTTGTGCATATTCCATTGCTGCGACCATTGTCGAACATTCTCAGCTTGCAAAAATTCTTTTTGTATATCACTCAACACTTCAGGAATGATGGATTCAACCTGAAATGGCAAGCGATCGATGTGAATCGCTTGCGCATTGCCCATCACATAGGATGTGGCATTTTTAGGTAATGCTGAGCAAACACCATCATGCGTATTGCGATAATTATTAGCTGCTTTGAAGTGCGCTAATGGCGCACCAAAGTGATCAATAAACCGCTGATCTGAAATGCCTTCATTATCTATATATTCAACAGTAATGACTTCACTCTTACGTGCTGTATCACAATAATGAACCTGTAATTCAATCGCAAGAGAAGATAACGGTAAACAAAAAATGGCAATACATGCCAACGAGCTTCTTCTATAACTGTTCATAACTGACCCCACCAAGATAACTTAACATTACAAGATTAACTATAGATCAGTTTTTTATTTTATCCATAAAAAGAACATTATTTAAACTTATGGCAGGGAAATTTTTTCTTATCGCCCAATAGAAATATAGTCAAAACCTAAGTCTTTCATCCGTGACTTATCATACAAATTACGTCCATCAAAAATAATAGGGGTATTTAGTCGTGCTTTGATCTTACTAAAATCTGGACTTCTAAAGCTCTGCCATTCTGTGACCACGAATAAAGCATCGGCATTATGTAAGGCACTATATGCTTCATCAACAAGTTCATAGTCGTCACGTTGACCATAAGCTTGTGCAAAGTTCTCCATCGCTTCAGGGTCATAGGCTTTGACTTTAACGCCATGCTGCCAAAGTGTTTCAATTAAAACACGCGCTGAAGCTTCACGAATATCATCAGTATTTGGTTTAAATGCAAGCCCCCATACAGCGACCGTTTTGCCTTCAATTTCACCGTTAAAATAATCATTAAATTTAGTAAACAGGACTTCTTTTTGCGCATCGTTAACATCGTGCACCGCGTTTAAAATGCGCGCAGTATAACCATATTCACGCGAAGTTTGCCCAAGCGCGCGCACATCCTTAGGAAAACATGAACCACCATAACCGCAACCTGCGTATATAAAATGGTAACCAATGCGTCGATCAGCACCAATACCGATGCGTACTTTCTCGATATCTGCACCGACACGCTCAGAGATCTGACTCATTTCATTCATAAAACTAATTTTTGTCGCAAGCATTGCATTGGCGACATACTTAGTCATCTCAGCAGAGCGTACATCCATGATCATCAAGCGATTTTGATTAGGATCAAATGGTGCGTAAAGCTCACGCATAACATCCGCAGCACGCTCGGAGTTCGCCCCGACGACGATACGATCTGGATGCATACAGTCACTAATAGCATCACCCTCTTTAAGAAACTCAGGATTAGATACCACATCAAAATCAAGTTTTACCCCACGGGCATTTAATACATTAGAAATTGCTTCGGTCACCTTATATTCAGTACCGACTGGCACCGTTGATTTATTAACAATGACCTTGTACTCATTCATGTCACTGGCAACGGTTTTAGCCACTTGCAATACATATTGTAAATCAGCAGATCCATCCTCATCAGGAGGAGTACCTACCGCAATAAAGATGACTTGCGCCTCATCAATTGCTGTCTTTGCTTCGGTAGTAAAACGCAAACGTCCTTTCGTCACATTACGTTTAATCAGCTCATCCAAGCCCGGTTCATAAATCGGTGAAATACCTTTTTTTAGGTTATCAACTTTGGTTTGATCGATATCAACACAGCAAACATGATTACCCATTGCTGCAAAACAAGTTCCTGTCACGAGACCGACATAGCCCGTACCAAAAATTGCAATCTTCATAAAATCTCACTTTTAGCTACTCAAATCGCCATCGATCATATCAGAAATAACGCCCAAATTCAGCGAATATTATTTTATGAAGTGTGATTATTATTACTTGCCATCACTAATTGGCATAACAAAATATCAAAAATCGCTATCGATAATCTCGATTTTCATACAAAATAGAGATCACCAACTACCAAAAAAGGTTAACCTACTCTTAAAATCACCAGCGGATTACGCGCATAATTAATACACCTGCGAATATCATGTTTCTTATGTTTCAAAATATTTCAACTATACTTTTCTCACGTATGGAAATTTGATGGATCAAATATGGCAAGGTTCTTAGTAGTTCTTTTTAGTTTTTTGTTTTATATACAAACTAGTGTCGCTAACAACAAAGCATCAAAACCACCGGCAGAGGTTACAGTTGGCGCTTATATCACGCATATTTATGATATCAATTTGCAGAAAAAAACCGTTTCTGCGATTTTTTGGTTGTGGTTTATTTATCCAGATCAGCTATTCATTGAGAACAATGAGTTTGACATCATCAATGCCGAAAAATTCTCCGTTTTATATCAAAGTACTCAACAACTTGCTGATAATAAAACCCTTAAGCAATATAAAATCCGTGCCACTTTATCTCAAGATTGGAGTTTTGAAAATTTCCCCTTTAGCACTAAGCCGCTATCAATTATTATTGAAGATGCTGATTTTAATGCCCATACCGTTATATTTAGCACCGATAACATCAACTCTGATGTCGATCATGATATGCCTTTAAGCGGTTGGACGTTAGGCACTGATCACTGGCAAACCTATATTCACCACTATGATACAAATTTTGGCAATCCGAATAATCCAAGCAATACCACCTATGCTAGGGCAATTTACTCGGTTGAGATGACACACACGAATATCCGCATGTTTATCCACATCTTTGGCATGTTATATCTTGCCTGCATATTAATTCTTGGCATGTTTTTTATCCCGATTAAAGATATCAAAAGTCGTCTAGCACTAAACTCGGCTGCAATTTTCGCCGTGGTCGGTAGCAAGATTTCTACCGACTCGATACTGCCGCCCGCCAATACCATTAACCTGATTGATAAGATTCAATTAACTGTTCTGGTATTTATGGTTATCACACTTATTACTGTTGTGCTCAATTATTATCTTTGTGAGAAACACATCAAATGGGCGCATATTGTCAATGTCGGCTTTGCCATATTAACGGTATTAATGATTGCGTTGAGTAATGTGTTTTTTATGCTTGCTTAATCTTCAGTTATTAATAATGAAACAGTAAATTGACTAGCGATTTACCTCTCCCCTTGCGGGAGAGGTCGTGCAGCTGACGCTGCGCGGGTGAGGGGGAGTAATGAAAACTCAACTTATTTACTATGCTTTTTCTGCAACCGCCGCTCATTAAAAAAAGCTTTAAGCATCTCACTAGCATCATCTGCCAAGATCCCACCTTCCACATTCAAATAATGATTTAAAAATGGCTCTGTATGTAACTGTGCTTTTGAGCAAGCAACCCCCGCTTTTGGTTCTTTAGTCGCAAAATAAAGCGTTCTGATACGCGCGTGCACCATCGCACCTAAACACATCATGCATGGCTCTAAAGTGACATAGAGATCACACTCAGGTAAGCGATAGTTTTTCATCGTTTGCGCAGCATCGCGCAATGCAATTATTTCAGCATGTGCTGTTGGATCGTTATTCATAATCATCTGATTAAAACCTCTCCCAATGATTTGATTATCTTTGACAATAATCGCACCAACGGGGACTTCATTATGCGCTTGCGCTTTCTTTGTCTCTAATAGCGCATACGCCATCCACTGTTCTTTATTTGTTAACGTCATATTATTAATACTCACTACACACTATCTCGCCACTTAATACTATTAAGTATTTTCTGATAGCGTAGTTTATTTATCTACACCTCAAGTTAGCCTATACTATACTACACTTTATCAACAACATGACCCTATAGAGCAAGATTAAGATGTTAAGGAAGACTATTCTTCGTATATTTTTTATATTTAGCCTGTTTAGCCTTAGCTTCTTATACGCTGCTGATGACAATAAAAGTGATTCAAAAGCGCCGACTCTTGATATTGTTATTAATGGTATTAACGACAATAAAATCAAATCAAGCATTCTTGATAATATCAGCTTATCGCGCTTTAAGGCGTTTGCTGTTTCTCACCCTAATCAAATGCAACTACTACTTAAAAAAAGTGATGATGAAATCAAAACGTTACTTGAGCCCTATGGTTACTATAAGCCAGTCATTACTACAGACTTTAGTGTCAAAGATAAGCTGTGGATTGCCACATTCAATGTCAAACTCAATGAACCATTACATATTGATGCCTTAACCGTTAACATCAATGGTTCAGGTCAACATTCTAAAATCGCTACTAAGACGCTGAATGACTTGCCACTAAAGCAAGGCGACATTTTAACGCAAACTGCCTATGAAAAATCCAAAGCATTACTGACTGATAGCTTTTTTAACGCGGGTTATCTAGATAGCGAACTCACAGAGCATGAAATTCGCATTAATATGCTTAAATACACTGCTGAAGTCATCTTGAGCGTTAATACTGGCGATCTTTATACGATTGGCGCTATTAATATTAAACAACAGCGTTATGATTATGCTGAGCGTTTTATCGATGATATTACCAAGGTCAGCATCGGTGATGTCATGTCGCAGAAAAAGATAACCAAAGCCAATAAACGCTTACAAGATAGCGGTTATTTTAGCAACGCTCAGCTTGTCCCTAAAATCTCTAAGCGCGATAAAGTCAACAAGACCGTCCCTGTGGATTTAAACCTAACAGCAGGTCATGCGCGCACTTATACTTTTGGTGTGGGTTATGGCACATTTACAGGTCCTAGGGTAAGCTTTGGCACGCTTTTTCGTCATGTTACCGATACCGGACAGCAGTTTTCCTTTAACGTCTCAGCATCTCCTGCCAATAGTACCTTTAGCACAAGCTATGTTTTTCCAGGAAAAGATCCACTACACGACAACTGGAGTCTTATTGCCGAGCAAAGTTATATCGAAACTGATACCTACAATGAACGCCAAACCAATTTTGGCATTGCACGCACTCATAAGTATGGTAATTGGCAAACCACCGTGAGTTTGCAGCAATATCTTACCAATTATGATACCGTCGCTAATCCAAACAATACCAATGGCAAATATCTCGTTCCGGCTTTAACCCTTCTCTACGATGGCAGCTGGCAAAATGGCTTTTGGCGTCAAGGCTTGGTGTGGAATGAACTATTGCAAGCTTCGATCAAGTCTCCACTGTCAGATCAGGATTTTATTCGCAACAACATGAGCATTTATTACTCACTCCCCATTAATCCAGAATGGAATAGATTACTCTTTGGTGCTAACTGGGGATTTATCACAGTTGACGACATCCAAAATGTCGCCCCAAATTTTCGCTTTTATGCTGGTGGTGTGAGTAACCTTCTGGGTTATCCCTTCTTAAGCCAAGGACCTAGCATTAATGGTAATGTCACGGGTGGACGCTATCTTGCCACAGGTCTTGCCGGCATTGAACAACGTATTTATGGTAACTTCAGCTCAATGCTTTACTATAACTTGGGTAATGCTGCCAATAAACCTAACTTTAGTGATGTTGAGATTTTACGCGCGGCAGGTATTGGACTTAGCTATAAAACACCACTTGGACCCTTTATGGTATTTTTCACGCGTACATTAAATCACAATGATGAGCATTGGCGCTTTGATTTAAGCATCGGGATAAGCCTATGACAAAGTTACGTAAAACAGTTAAATGGTGCTTAATCACGCTCGTAAGCCTACTATTGATCATTGCACTCGCGCTTGGATTTTTATTGTTTACCACGCCAGGGTTGAAGATAACGCAAAAAATCACCAATCATTTTTTGCAGCCCCTTGGCATTAGTCTTAAAGGCAATATTTCAGGGCAAATTAACCAACTCAAACTTGATGAGCTTGATATTAAAAACGACACCGTAGATATTAGCTTAAGCCAAGTGGAATTGTCGTTATCATTATGGTCTTTGATCAGCCGCCAAACGCTTGACGTTAAAAGTCTAGTCTTGGACAAAGTTTATGTTGATATCAACACGCATTCAACAAACAAAGATCACGATGATCAAGCGCAAAAAGATAATAGCCCCTTTAGCATGCCGCTTGCTCTCTATGCTAAAAACATCAACGTTAGTGATGTGAAGTATTTGATGAATAAGCAATTAATCACTCATGCGACAAACGTCAGTGCAAATGGTATTAATTTAGTTGATGACAAACTAGCGCTTAATAAAGTTTCTGCCAACGTCCCCGCTTATTCAGCAAATGCAACAGTAAATAACGGTTATATTATATTAAACGCGCCTTTTAAAACGCATTTAAAGGTCAATCTATCTGCTGCACAAAGTGGCGCTGACATCACGAGCACACAAACCCAAATCATTGGTAATTTTGCGGATAAATTTAGTATCATGAGCGATGGCGTTATTCACTACAAAACAAGACCCTATCCTTACTCACTTATTTCAAGCTTTGATCAAGGTGAAATAGTTAACCAACTAAAACTTGATCATCTTGCCACGATTAATAATACACTACTATTTCATGACCAACTGGACTGGTCCGTTAACCTCACCTCTTTAAACCCTGCGGTGCCACTTAAATTTAATATCGGGGGTAAGCTTAATACCACCGACCATGATCTTAGGCTTAAAACCAGCTTTTGTGATATTTTCAGCAACGATACTGATCTACGTTGTCATGTAAGCCTATCCAGCAATAATGGCGCTTTTCACCTAAATCAATTCAAACTATTTAACCCACGCAATAATGATCGCGTGCAAGTCAAACTCACGCAATCCAAGCAAGATATTCAGGCGCAATGGGAAGTTTTTGTGAATGATCTTAATGCTTACCCTTTTAATGTCAGTGGCAATATCTACTCACAAGGAAAAGTTGACATCAATGACAAGACAACCAAAGCACTCAAAATGACGCTTGATGTCCATGATTTTCTCTATAAGCAATTTGATCTCTCTAAACTTGTGTTGGCCGTTGATAATCATACATTAACACTCAATGCCGATTCTCATAAAATCTCAACACTCATTAAAATGCAATTACAGAGTCTGTCACTGTCACAAATTACGGCAAAGCTTAATGCTTTAAACTTTACCAGCAAAACCTTTAAACAAAACTGGCATCTGACGAAAGCCGTTGATTTAGCACTTAGTCCCAATGAAAGTAGTATGAGTAATCTGTGCCTTCTGGCATCGAATGATAATCATTTTTGCATCAGTGCCTCATTAGCACCTAATGCCATTACGGTTCAAACAGCTGGAGAGATAACTCCTGCGCAATTTATTCCTAATCTGCCTTATGGCGGTGATAGCTTTGCCTTAAGCTTCAAGGGGAACTATTTACAAACGCCTAATAGTGATCCCAAGGCCAATTTCAGTATCTCCGGACATGGGTTTTTCTTTGCCAACAACACCTCATGGTTCAAACAATTACAACAGATTGTGCCGATCCATCAGCTATCCTACACGACGAATATCAATACCGACTTATCACTTCAAGATCAAAAGTTTGCATTAAGCAGTAATATTTCCTTCCCACAAAACTCACTGGTACTTAAGCTTAATAGTGATAATTTTGATTTATATAATTTGAGCAAGGCAAAATTAACTGGCGCACTTGATCTAACATCAACGCGCCTTGATTGGATCAGTAATTTTATCCCACAATTCCCAACATTGATTAATAAAGGCGACTTACATAGTAGCCTACAAGTCACAGGTACTTTGTTTGACCCGCACGTTAATGGCGATATCACCCTTAAAAATGCGCAAATTGAGCTATTACCATTAAATACCAGCTTGAATGATATCAATGCCAATATCCTAATACGTAATCCACTGAATGCTAAGATTAATCTTACGGCAAACATCCAAAAATCGCCATTAACCGTCAGTGGATTAGTCGATTTGCATGGTGCCACACCAAATACCAATATTAATGTCAATGGCAAAAAACTATTAGTGCTAAACACGCCTGATATGGAGGTCACGGTAAGCCCTACTTTAAATTTCAATCAAAGCAATGGCAGCAGTAACTTAAGCGGCAATATTTTTATCGATAAGTTAATTGTCAATCTCGCTGATATGAAAAGCAGTAGTCTACAAAATACCATTCAAAACGATGTTGTCTATGTCAACAATAGTAATCAAGCAATACAAACACAAAAAAATACGCCATTTAGCATGAATCTCAATATCGATATGGGTAAAAATGCGCATATCTCAGGGCTTGGCATCGATACCAACATTCAAGGCAAACTAAATATCATTAGCCAACCGAATCAACCAATGCTTGGTATTGGGACGCTGCAACCAGTTAATGGTGTATTTAGTGCTTATGGTAAAACCTTTAGTGTAGATCCTAAATCAACTATTCAGTTTAATAACTCACCTGTTGATAATCCGATGCTAGCAATTACCACGTTTTACAATATCCCAACCTCTGTCAAGCTGACACAATCAAATGCACCTGATACCATCGGCATTGAAATCACTGGCATGGCAAATAATCCAAAAATTCAACTATTCTCTGATCCAAGTATGTCGCAAACAGATATTCTCTCTTATATCCTGTTTGGTCAGACGTTAAATGATGCCAATAGTAGCCAAGCATCATCAGATGCGTTATCGCAAGCAGCACTTTTAATTGCGATTAATGAAGATGGTAGCGGGGTCATCGATGAGCTCAAAGACAAATTATCACTTGCAGAGTTTTCACTTGGAAATTTAAACAATAACCCAACCAATACCACAAATAACACAACCGCTGAGCAAAACAACACAGCAGTTTTCATTGGCAAACAAGTAACCTCAAGACTTTATCTAAGCTACGGTGTTGGCGTATTTACCGGTGAACAACAAGGTATTGCGACCTTCTCACTCACACCACAGTGGAAACTCAAAGGTGAGGTAACAAGCTTTGATCGAGGTGGAGACATTCTTTATCAAACACATTCTGAAAATTAAAAAATAACTATCCATTCTCTGTCAATATGTCTATGCTTAGCACAAATTATTCAATGTTTGTAAATATCGATGTCATTCTCCTCATTAGGTTTAAGCAACGCCATCTTAAACGCACTCACCGAGCAAGGCTATAAAGAGCCATCGCCCATCCAACAAAAGGCCATTCCAGCGGTTTTAAGCGGACGTGATGTCCTTGCTGCAGCACAAACCGGCACGGGTAAAACTGCCGCATTCACCTTGCCTATTTTAGAAATGTTAGCACAAGGACCACAGTCAACTGCCAATCAAACGCACGCCCTTATCTTAACGCCAACACGAGAGCTTGCTGCTCAAATAGAGGCAAATATTCAAGCGTATAGTACGAACTTGCACTTACGCTCTTGTGTCGTATTTGGCGGAGTTAAAATCAATCCACAAATGATGCGCTTACGTAAGGGTGCAGATATTCTCGTGGCAACGCCTGGGCGGTTACTTGATTTATATGAGCAAAATGCCATTCGCTTTGATCGCTTGAAATTTTTAGTCCTTGATGAAGCCGATCGCATGCTCGATATGGGCTTTATTCATGCTATTCGCAAAATTCTAACGCTTCTACCCAAAAAGCGCCAAAACTTAATGTTCTCAGCAACCTTTAGCCCTGAGATCAAAGAGCTTGCTAAATCTATTGTCCATAAGCCTTTAGAAATCTCAGTAAGCCCACCAAATCAAGCAGCGCCCAAAGTCAAACATTGGATCGCTCCTGTTGATAAAAAACAAAAAGTTAACTTATTGATCAAACTCATTAAAACCCATAACTGGGCACAAGTATTGGTTTTTTCACGCACTAAACATGGTGCCAATCATCTTGTTGGCAAACTCGAAAAAGCGGATATCAAGAGTGCTGCGATTCATGGCAATAAAAGTCAAGGTGCGCGTACCAAAGCATTAAGTGATTTTAAAAACAATGAGGTACAAGTATTAGTGGCGACAGATATCGCCGCACGCGGCTTGGATATCAGTCAGCTGCCTTGCGTGATCAACTTTGATTTACCGAATGTGCCTGAAGATTACGTCCATCGCATTGGACGCACAGGACGCGCGGGTGCTACAGGCGAGGCAATCTCTTTGGTCAGCGCGGACGAATTTCCGCAATTAGCCGATATTGAAAAGCTCTTAAAAAGAGCGCTAGAGCGCGTTATTATTGATGACTTTGATCCGGTACACAGCCTACCGCAATCTAATCCGCATAATTATAAAACCATCAAGAAGGTAACACCTAAGAAGCCAAAGATTGAACATCGCGATGGACAAAAAAAGCCCACGCGCCACCCTAAAGGCAATCGTCAAAGACAGAATCGCTCTGAGAAAAAATAGTCTGCTAAAAATCACCCTGAACAGGGCATGCCCAATCATGGGAGATAAAAATGAACTTGATTATAGGTTTTGACCTATATATAGTATGAACTATAATTTGAAGAAGGAAATATTTATGTGGTCAGTTATAACAACTGATTTGTTTGATGATTGGTATGATACGCTTGATGATACTGACAGAAGTAACGTGTTAGCCTCTATGATCGTATTGCAAGAAAGAGGTCCTACGCTATCAAGACCATATGCTGACACCATCAAAGGTTCAAACCACAAAAATATGAAAGAACTAAGAGTCCAAAGCAAGGGTAAGCCAATACGTATATTTTTTGCTTTTGATCCAAAACGAAATGCTATTTTATTATGTGCTGGAAATAAAACAGGTAAAGATAAAAGATTTTATGAAGTTATGATACCTATTGCAGATAAAGAATTTACGCTTCATTTAAATAACAATAAAATGCAGGAGTGAAAAATGGCGAGAACACTGAAACAAATACTTGCTCAAGAAAACGCAAAAGTTGTTACTAATGCTAAACAAAAGGCAGAGGCTATACTTTTGGATATCCACCTATCTGAGCTTAGAGAAAAAATGAATAAAACACAGGTCGAATTAGCCAATACATTAGGCGTTAAACAACCAACCGTTGCCGAGATGGAAAAGCCAGGGCGAGATTTAAAGCTATCCTCATTAAAAAAATATATTGAAGCGACCGGTGGTAAACTAAGACTAGATATCGAACTTCCAGATGGAACACATTTCGGTTTTTCTGTGTAATAAAACAACTATTTCGTCAAAGGCAAAATCGCTCCGGTAGCAGGTGATCAATTGAATATTGCTCATGCTCTGTGCCATCTTGATTAAAGAGATGAACAGCAACATCATTATCAAAAAACTCTGCCATGACTTGCCGACAAGCACCGCATGGTGTGACCGGCTTTTTAGCATCTGCCGTGACATAGATTGCCTTAAAATCGCCTTTACGCACACCACTGGCAACAGCCGCATTAATTGCCACCATTTCAGCGCATGAACCGACGGGAAAGCTTGCATTTTCAACGTTGACTCCCTCGTAAAGATCACCGTTTTTAAGCTCAACCATTGCAGCAACACTAAAGTTAGAATAAGGTGCATAAGCACGCTTCTTTAACACTTGCAGTTTATTAAATATCTCTTTTATTTCACGCATTCACAACTCGCTTAATATGTTAATGCTGATTCTGTCAATGCTGTGACAATTTTCTGAGTAACCTCTTTACTGCCTATACTTTCTGCACCACCCGCAATATCCGCGGTTCTAAAGCCTTGTGCTAAGACTTGGTCAATTGCCTGATCAATCTCTAAAGCTTCCTTATGCATGCCAAATGAATAAGATAACATAAGTGCTGCTGATAGAATCTGCGCAATCGGATTAGCAATATCTTTACCCATGATATCAAAGGCTGAACCTCCTGCAGGTTCATATAAGCCAAAGCCTTCTTTATTTAAGCTGATCGATGGCACAAGTCCTAAAGAACCAGGTAACACCGATGCCAGATCCGATAAGATATCACCAAATAAATTCCCCGTCACAATCACATCAAATTGCGCAGGATTCAATACTAGCTGCATTGCTGCATTATCAACATACATGTGCTTCAAGGTCACATCTGGGAAGTTTTTTGCTTCCTCATTAGCGATATCGCGCCAAAGTCTTGAGGTATCTAATACATTGGCTTTATCAATAGAGGTCAAAATCTTGCGTCTTTCATTAGCGCGCTTAAAGGCAGCTCTAACAATATGTTGAATCGTCTGCTCATCATACTCGGCAACATCCGTAGCACAACGAATACCTTCTTTATTGACAAAGCGCTTATGCTCACCAAAGTAAATATCTCCTGATAATTCACGAAAGATCTCAATGTCAGCACCATTGACAATGCGTTCATTCTTGATAGGGCTATTATCTTTTAATGCCGGAAACATTTTAATCGGACGAATATTCACCCCAAAATCAAACGTTTTGCGCAAAGCTAAAATACTTTTGGCCTCACACCCCTGCCATTTAGGATCATTTTGTGCATCAACCGGACCGCCCACTGAACCAAATAAAATGGCATCTGCAGATTTGCAAATATCAATGGTTTGTTTAGGACAATGCTCAGCATAAACATCAAAGGCGGCACCCCCAATCAAAGCTTCTTTATACGTAAATTCATGATTGTATTTATTAGCAACTGCATCGAGTACATCAATGGCACATGCCATTACCTCAGGACCGATGCCATCCCCTGCTAAAATTGCGATTGTTTTTTTCATGTGATCTCCGATTTATTAATATTTAGTTTATATACAGAACATTTAATACCTTTTAAAAGCTGTTCACCACAATATTCCATGCCCACTTTCTACAATGGTTTTGGTAATTTCAAGGTTTTTTGCGCAGGCGTTCCCTGGTGAAATATAAGTTTCCAATCATTGAGCTTTTTGACCCAAATCGAGCTGCGATTCGCCCGAAGCTTTGCAGTTCCAACTTCACTAACATAGGTCACTTGTTTAATATTCTCGCTAATATCATGCACTTGAAAGTTTTCAAGTGGAAGCTTCGCTTTAATTTCCTGATAAGAATGCGCTAAGATTTCCTCACGTGTATAAATACGTCCTGAACGCCCATACTCAAAAAAAGTGGCATCTAAAACACTGTCCATATAAGCGAAATCAAATCTTGTTTTTTCAAGCCACAAGGATTCTTCAAGAGTTTGTAACTTTTTATTTTGTTCAATCATAAATAATCAAATCGCTGATAATTTTCCATCACTAAGGCTTATTGCATAATCTAGATTATTCTTTCTTAGCATATCTTGAATAGCAATAGTGACAAAAAAACGTTTGCTTTGCCCAAGCACTTTGGCAAACTCAATCGCCTTAGCAATAGTCAGCCCTTTTCTGTCATTTTCTATGTCTGACAGCCTTGTTTTACTGATTTTAAGTACTTCATCAGCAAACATTTGCTGTGTCATATTTTCATATTCAGTTAAACGAATATTTTTAATCAATGTACCAAAAGTCAATGGTGTTTCAAGTTGTTCATTAAGAAAATCGATAGCGTTAATGTTTTTGCTCATAGCTTTTCACCTTTAGTATTTATGCTTATTAATTTCAAATACCTCTATTACTTCCACCTCACCATTTGGTAACTTTCTGTAGAAAGCTCTATAAGCTTTGTTCAATCTAATAGAACGCTGCCCCTTTCTATTACCTTGTAACGGCTCATCATGATATCCTTTGATTTGCATCACTCTTCTCATTCCTAAGCTTTCTACTTGCATTACCCATGTCCTTAACTTCAAAACAACTTGCTTGGGAAGCACTTTAATCTGTTTCTGGACACTTGGTGTCAACTCAATAACATATCTCATAAAACATCTTCAATGATCCGCGTTAAATTGTACGCCAAAAAGGCGTTTTTCGCAACCTCATTATCTCATTTCCTATTTTGCCGTCGTTTCAAACCGACTAATCTCCTGATCTTTAGACAATAAATAACCCATATCATCTTGACCTTGGAGTAAACACTCTTTACGGAAAGGATCATAGTCAAAATGATAAGACTCTCCATCTACGGTAATGATTTGCGCAGCTAAATCAATGGTAATTTCAAGATCTTCGCTTTGTGCTTTTTCACACCATTTCTCTAATAGCTCTCCATCTAAAGCAATCAATAACAAACCGTTTTTAGCGGAGTTATTGAAAAAGATATCTGAAAAAGAAGGTGCCAAGATCACATCAACACCCGCTTGTTGCAATGCCCACACGGCATGCTCTCTTGATGAGCCACAACCAAAGTTGTTGCCACTGATCAGGATTCGCGCGTCTTTAAATCGTGATTGATTAAATACAAACTCAGGGTCTGCTGATTTTAGACGGGTAAAAAGATGCTCGCCGTAACCCGAAGTTGTCGTTTGCGTTAAGTATTGTGCTGGAATAATCATATCGGTATCAACATCACTTAACCACATCGGAATCGCTTTACTTGTTAGCGTTTGAAATGCTTTCATGCCAATACTCCTTCTTGTTCTAACTGCGCCACACTACAAATCGCCCCTTTAATCGCACTTGCGGCTACCGTTTGCGGTGAAGCCAAATGGGTAATACTACCCGTTCCTTGACGACCGATGAAATTGCGATTTGAGGTACTGATACAGCGTTGTCCTGCTGGCACTTTATCATCATTCATCGCAAGACACATGGAGCATCCTGGCATTCTAAAATCCGCACCTGCCTCGATAAATATCTTGTCCAATCCTTCAGCAATCGCTTGTGCGCGGACTTTCTCAGAGCCTGGCACGATATACATTGTTACCCCTTCTGCAATCTTATGTCCTTTTAACACATCAGCTGCAGCACGCATATCTTCAATGCGCCCATTGGTGCAACTACCGACAAATGCCCATTGAATCGCTTTACCCAGAACGGCTTCATTTTCACTAAAGCCAGTATAACGATAGGCTTCTTTGGCTAACTTTTGCTGATGCTTCGGAATACTGGCTAAGCCTGGAATGGATGCATTAATTGCCACGGCATGTTGTGGATTAATCCCCCACGTAACCATTGGTTGCAAGTCCTCAATATCAATTTCAATAACTTTATCATAACTGGCGTTGTCATCACTCGTTAAGGTGCGCCATGTATTGATAGCATTTTCCCAATGTTCAGCATCAGGTGCGTATTTACGCCCTTTAAGATAATCAAAAGTTATCTCATCTGGCGCGATTAATCCAGCTCTGGCACCACACTCGATTGACATATTACATAAAGTCATTCGCGCTTCCATCGACAACGCTTTTATCGCATCACCGCTATACTCAATCACAAACCCACTCGCACCACCTATGCCAATTTCAGCAATTAGCTTCATCACAATATCTTTTGCTGTTGCATAACTTGACGGCTTGCCTTTGAAATGCACTTTCATTGTTTTAGGGCGATATTGCAAAATACAATTTGTCGCCATGACATGTCCGACTTCGGAAGTGCCAACGCCAAATGCCAACGCGCCAAAGGCACCATGCGTTGAGGTGTGTGAATCACCGCAGACAATCGTACTTCCTGGCCAAGTAAACCCAAGCTCAGGTCCGATCACATGAACAATGCCTTGATATTGACTGTCAAAATCATATAGCTCAACACCAAACTCTTTGGCATTCTTACGCAACGTTTCTACTTGCGCCTTGGCAATCGGGTCATTCATCTGCGTGCGATCAATCGGTGAGGTAGAAATACTGTGATCTAAGGTTGCCACAATGGATTGTGGGTTACGCACAGGGATATTTAATTCACGCAACTTATCAAATGCTTGCGCTGAGGTGACCTCATGCATCAGCATGCGATCGATATAAAAAATATCTGGAAAGCCTTTTTTTGACTCAACGACATGCTGATCCCAGATTTTATCAATAATATTTTTAGCCATGGGACACCTCTTGTTGATTGTTTTGTGTCGATGTACTCTGCGCCCTATAGTTGGCATCTACATACATTTGATTCACCGCTTCGATAAATGCCTTAAGTGCTGAGATCTCAATATCATGGTCTTTAGCAATACCTTTATAGGCATTGTGATTTGGTGCGCTAACAATAATCGTCGCCTCTGAGCTTGAGCGCACCCCTGCTTCTGTTAAGGATTTTGCATAATAATCTTTAACCTCAATGCCTGGCATGTATTTATCCGTCGCACTAAGCAATGCCGCAAGTGCGGAGTTTTCACCGGCTAGCTCAACTTTTAGATTTTCTTGATCAAAGAATTGTCCAGTAATTGTCACCGAACTACTGTCCTCTGATTTACCATAAGCAATTTTACTTGCTTTAATCGGCGCGCGGATTTTCTTATAGGCACTCAATAATTCAAGATCAGTTACGCCTTTGCGACGCTCATGATAAATATCTTTGATCTGTTGCGCTATTTTTGCCTTTTCATGTTCTTCACAAACATAGCCAAAATCTTCGATAATCTTCTTAGCATGATTACCACCAGATAACGGACCAAAAACAAAAGAAATCTCACTACCGATGGATTTTGGATCAAATGGCTGATAAGCCAATGGGTTATTTAAAATTGCATTGGTGTGTCCTCCTGAAGTATGCCGTGTTGCATTTAAACCCACAATCGGTGAGTGCGGCTGTTTAGGGAGCATTTTTTGAGCGATAAAATCTGAGACTTCTTTCAAGCCATTGATATTGATATTAGTGTAATAATGCGCATTTTGTTGTTTACCAAAAGCATCGATAAACATCACACATTGCTCTAATGCCGCATTGCCTGCGCGCTCGCCTACACCATTAATACATGCTTCAACTTGACGTGCCGGGCCATCAAAAACCGCATTCATCGAGTTCTCTAATGCCAAGCCAAAATCATTATGGCAATGTGCCGACCAAATAATCTCTTTATCAGGGAAGGCTTCTTTGATAATACGGGCATGTTTTGTCATATTTTTCACAAAATACTCATCGCCTTCACGCTCGCACGCCCCCCCTATTGTGTCAGGACAGTTAATCACTGACACACCGGCTTTCACAGCCGATTTAAACACTTCGGTAACATAATCAAAACCATCTGCTAAACGTGAATAACCTTCAGCACTAAACTCGACCTCATAGCCTTGATCCGTTGCAATCTTAATCAAACGATAGACTTCATCAATGTGTTTTTGCTCATCATTTTTGTCGCCTAAACTCGCTTGCGCTAAGTTAGGATCAACCGGCAAATAAACATGAATACGCGCTTTAGCAATAGCAAGAGACGGTTTTAATGCCTCCATCGTCTTTAAAACTTGCGCTTCTCTTAGCTGGCAAAGTCCAGCAATGATCATATTAGATTGTCGATTTGCCATACGCTCAGAAATTGTATGCACAATTTGGAAATCCAGTTGACTTGCCGAAGGAAAGCCTGCTTCCAAGACATCGATATTCAGTGCATGCGCATAATCAGCATAAGCAATATTATCTTCAAAATTCATGCCTGCACCTGGCGATTGCTGACCATCACGCAATGTCGTATCAAAAATATAAACACGCTGTTTATTAGGCTGCTTCATTTGTGTACTCATCGTTAACTCTCCTTCCTCAAAATAATTCTGTTTATGGGCGTATGCCATACGCCCTTACACGTAGGTTAAGGCGTCAGATGCTTTAATGCCTTGAGTGATTTCACTAAAACATTGCTTGATATGTTTAGTAACACGCCCGATTTCACCGTGACCGGCAATTTTTTGATCATCAATACTACGAATCGGGGTGACCTCAGCAGCCGTACCACTAAAAAATGCTTCATCGGCATTAATAATATCTTCGACTTTGAAATACTGCTCATGCACCGTATAGCCCTGTTCCTTGGCAATTTGAATAATCATCCGTCGTGTAATACCATCCAAGATCGTACCCAAAGGTGTCGTAAAAATCTCATTGCTCTTAACATAAAAGATATTTTGCGCTGCCCCTTCAGCCACATTACCATCCGCATCCAACAACAAAGACTCATGATAATGCGTGCCACGAATCTGCATGCTGGCAAGCATGCTATTAACATAATGACCTGATATTTTTGCGTCACATATGGTTGACTGCGGGTGAATACGAATATATTTACTGACCATCACATCAACACTTTCAGCTGCCAAATAACGCCCCATTGGTAAGCACCAGACAATTACCTCAATCGGATGATCAGGCTTTGGCAATACACCAACACTTTGATTATCGCCATAAAAAGCCAATGGTCGAATATAGCAAGATTCAAGCCCGCTTTTTTTAACGGTATCAATGACTGCTTGACACATTTGATCAACACTAAAAGGCGGATTCATACCCAAAGCACGCATTGAGTAATCAAAACGTTGCATATGCTCTTTTAGCTTTAGAATCGCAGTGCCTTTTGGCGTTTTATAGGCACGAATCCCTTCAAACACCGCTGAACCATAATGCAGCGCATGCGTCATGACACTCACAACCGCTTTTTCTTTCTCGATAAATTGACCATTTTGCCAAATATAAACCTGCTCACTCACTTACGTTATCCTCCAAAAAATGATACGTGATTTACTTAGTTTGCTTAAACGTAATAATAAAATATAACTGTAAAATACAAAGGAAAAATTAAATAGCTGCCTACCAGCGAGGCAGTCGTAGAGATAGTTCAAGGGAAAAAGAAAGTGGAAGCAACATGTGTTTTTTGATTGTTTTTAACATCACCAGCCTCCTTGAGCTTTTTCAATAACAATAAACACAAGCTATCATCATCACCTGCGAATCGCAACAACAAAAAAGCATTTTTTCCATCACTCGTATAATTTGCTCTTTACAAATATCTCTCAACCGTTAGGCTATACTCTAAGAACACGATGTTCTGACATAAACCATAAGGAGCAACCCCATGCATAGCAAACTCAAAGAAATCGTCAATAAAGAAAAACGCGTTTTTAGTATTAGTGCCAATAGCAGTTTATTTGAAGCCGCACAAAAAATGGCTGAACATAAAGTTGGCTCACTACTTGTTATCGATAACGATGAATTTCATGGCATTATCACTGAACGTGATTTTTTATTTAAAGTCTCTGCACGCAACCAAGATCTCAAAAAACATATTGTCGCCGATATTATGAGTGAGCATATTATCTCAATGAATCACAATCAAACCGCACAAGAAGCCTTGCAACTCATGACTGAAAAGCGCATTCGCCACTTGCCAGTCTATGATGACAATAATACTTTTTTGGGACTTTTATCAATTGGTGACTTAAGTAAGTGGGCAAGCTCACGCTATCATCAGAAACATGATGAAGTCGAGAGTTTGGTTAATTATATTCAGCAATAACTTAGGATTAATTTCAAGAAAAGCTATAACATACTCGATGGAATGTGTAGTATATACTCCATCTTTTATAAAGTTAGTAAAGCAATGGTTACTTGTTAATGCAACTTGATTATCAAACGCTAGAGTCATTACGTCAAAATCATCCAGCATGGCGCTTATTAGCAAGTCCCCATGCTCCCTTAATTGTGAGTTTCCTTAATCGCATATTTATTGCTGAGAACGTGCGCGTTATTGCAGAAGCTGATTTAATCGAATCACTTGAGGATCAGTTATATGATTTAAGAGAGCGCTTGGGTGATGATAGTTTCCCAAAATCTGCGCGTGATTACTTAAATGACTGGGCTGCCATGGAAAAAGGTTGGCTTAGGAAGTTTTATCGTCAAGATTCAGATGAGGCTTATTTTGATCTCATGCCCGCAACAGAAAAAGCCATTGCTTGGTTATCATCACTAGGTCAGCGCAGTTTTGTTGGTACCGAATCTAGGTTGTTGATGTTGTTTGATCTGCTAAAACAGATTACACAAGGTAGTGCTGTTGATCCTGAAACCAGATTGAATGAACTCAAAAAACAACGTGAAGCAATAGATGCTGAGATTGCCCAAGTTGTCCAAGGTAATATTACATTATTAGATGACACCGCATTAAAAGATCGCTTTATGCAATTTAGTCAACAAGCACGAGAACTATTATCGGATTTTCGCCAAGTTGAACATAATTTTCGCTCATTGGATCGCAGTGTGCGCGAACGTATCGCACTTTGGGATGGCAAAAAAGGCGATTTGCTTGCCGATATTATGGGCGAGCGTGATGCGATTGCGGATTCTGATCAAGGCACCAGTTTTCAGGCGTTTTGGGACTTTCTTATGTCACCAGCACGCCAAGAAGCATTTAGCCAGATGCTACATGAAACACTTAATTTACCCGCAATCAGTGACTTACAACCGGATAGAAGAACACACCGCATTCATTATGACTGGTTGGAAGCAGGAGAACATACACAAAGAACAGTCGCACAGTTATCCTCACAACTTCGACGATTTTTGGATGATCAGGCATGGCTTGAAAACAAGCGAATCATGGATATTATTCGCAGTATTGAATCTGCTACGTTAACTGAAAAAGACACCTTATTTAAGTCAGATATTAACAATACCTTTATGTCAATTAATGTGGCAAGTGCCAATATCGATCTACCAATGGAGCGTACACTTTACCGTCCTCCACTTAAAGTAAAACTCAATAATATTAAGTTAGAAGAAGGACTAGAAGAAGCTGATTCAAGTGCGCTTTTTTTACAAACCATTATTGATAAACAAGCAATAGCCCAACATATTCGTAAACATCTTCAACAAAAAACGCAGATGAGTTTATATGAACTGTGTCAGCTAAGACCATTAACACAAGGTTTGGCTGAGCTTGTTGCTTATCTAGAAATGGACAGTGATGCTTATACAGATCGCTTTAATGTGATTGTTGATGATACTAAAGAGGATGTAATTAGTTGGCAGGCTAATGTTCATGATGAGTTGATAACAAGAACAGCGACATTACCTAGAGTATTGTATTTAAGAAAATAACTAAGAAGTGTACAGAGAAATGGCAATAGAAAGTGAACAGTTAAGCTTAGACTTAGATGATATTCAAGAACAAGACAAATCACAGACAGTTGGACTATCTGTGATTGTTATTAGCCTGTTAAAGGGTGTTATTTATCAAGATACCGATCCAAAGCGTTGGAGCGCTTTGATTCGTTTACATGCACAAATTTGTGATTATGTCGACATTTTGGGGTTGGAACTAATCTTAGATGAAGCAGAAGGTTATGCCTTTTTGCGCGCAAAACAAGATGAACAGCAAGAAAGTGAAATAGCTACTACTAAAAGCTCGCCAGAGTTGCGCTTGTTTGCCAGAAGACCCCTGTCATTTGCAGTAAGTTTATTACTTGCCCTATTGCGTAAGAAGCTCGCTGAATTTGATGCTTCAGGTTCAGATACACGTTTGATATTAACAAAAGCAGAGATTGTTGAGCTGTTAAAGGTGTTTTTGCCGGAATCAAGCAATGAGGTAAAACTCACCGACCAAATTGAAAAGCATATCAACAAAGTAGTTGAACTGGGCTTTCTTTATAAACTCAAGCAAAGCACTCAAGCAACTGAAGCACGTTATGAGGTCAAGCGTATTATTAAGGCGTTTGTCGACGCACAATGGTTGGCAGAGTTTGAGTATAAACTTGTTGAATACAAGCAATATTTACAGGATAAGAAATAATGGCTGAACAGTTGAACTTAGAAACGATCGAAGATTTTGACGATTTAGAAGATGTTCGCTTAAGTGGATTTCGTTTGGAAAGACTTGAAGTCTATAACTGGGGCACCTTTGATAAGCAAGTGTGGCGTTTGCAGTTAGATGGTAGAAATGGGCTATTAACCGGAGATATCGGTTCTGGCAAATCAACCTTAGTTGACGCTGTGACAACGCTATTGGTGCCAGCGCAACGCATTGCATACAATAAAGCTGCTGGCGCTGACACCAAAGAACGCTCGCTAAGATCTTATGTTTTGGGACATTATAAATCAGAGCGCAACGATCTAAGTGGCAAAGCAAAGCCTGTCGCTTTGCGTGATCACAATAATTATTCAGTGATTTTGGGTGTTTTCCGTAACAAGGGATTCAATCAAGTCATTACCTTAGCTCAAGTCTTTTGGATGAAAGATATTCAAGGTCAACCTGAGCGGTTTTTTGTCGGCGCTGAAGCCGAGCTATCAATTGCACAAGACTTCAGTCGTTTTGGCACCGAGATAACGAAACTTAAGAAGCGATTAAGAGATGAAGGTCATGAGCTTATGGAACGCTTCCCACAATATAGCGCATGGTTTCGCCGTCGTTTTGGGATTGATAATGAGCAGGCACTGGATTTGTTTCATCAAACTGTTTCGATGAAATCTGTTGGGAATCTTACAGAATTTGTGCGCCAACATATGCTAGAGCCATTTGAAGTTGATCAACGTATTAAAGCATTGATCGACCACTTTGACGACTTAAATCATGCTCATAGTGCGGTACTTAAAGCCAAGCATCAAATTGAGTTATTAGTGCCGCTGACGGATAATTGCCAGCAATTTAATCAGCAAGTTGCAACGATTGATCTTTTGAAATCTTGCCGAGATGCATTAAAGCCATTTTTTTGGACACACAAAAAGACACTTGCTGAAAAACGTCTTGATAATATACAAGTTGAGCTAAATCGCGCCCATGCCAAAATAGAGCGATTAACAACTCAAATTCAACAAAATAGGGAAGATGAGACTAATCTAAAACAGCAAATTGCCGAAAATGGTGGCAATCGTATTGAGCATTTGAAGCAAGAAATTCTACGAGCCAATGAACTTTGTCAAAATAGACAAAGCAAATATGAACGTTTTAAATCATTATTGGCTTTGCTTGAATTAAGTCCAGTTGACGATGAAGCAGCCTTTATTACACTAAGAGACCAACTCTCATTGCAGCAAGAAGCAATGCTGAATCAGCAAGCTCAGTTAAGTAATGACCTCAAAGAAACAGAGTTTTCTTTTTTACGGATAAAAGAGCAGTATCAAACGCTAGAAAAAGACATTAATCACCTAAAAAAACGAACGAGTAACATTGATCAAGCGCAAATCAATATTCGCAGTGATATCTGTAAAGCGCTGAATTTAAATGAAGAAGATCTTCCCTTTGCCGGTGAACTTCTACAAGTCAGAGAAAATGAAAAGTCATGGCAAGGCGCCATCGAGCGTGTGATGCGTAACTTTGGCTTGTCATTATTGGTTCCTGAGGCACATTATGCCGCAGTCGCTAATTGGGTTGACCAAACACATTTAAAAGGGCGTATTGTATATTATCGGGTACGTGAGCGCAGCACCACTAACTCCTATTCCCTACATCCGGATTCATTAGTACACAAACTGTCGATCAAATCAGACTCACCGTTTTATATCTGGCTTGAAAATGAGTTAATGCATCGTTTTGACTTAGCCTGCTGCGACACACAAGAGCAGTTCAGACGTGAGAAAAAAGCGATCACACAAAATGGTCAAACTAAAGGCGGTAATGAGCGCCATGAGAAAGATGATCGTTTTGCATTAGCTGATCAAAGTCGCTATGTCCTTGGTTGGAGCAATAAACAAAAGATTCAAGCACTCGAATCTAAAAAAAGAATACTTGAAACCGAAATGGCTGATTTTGCTTTAGAAATTAGTAACTTCAAAAAAGATGAAAAAGCATTACTCAATAGCTTAAATGCGTTAAGTAAGCTAGAAGAATATCAGCGTTTTTCAGAGTTTGACTTTAAACCTGTTGCCTTAAAAGTCGATGCATTAAGTGATGAATTAAAGGCACTAGAATCCGCCTCTGATTTGCTAAAGATGCTCTCACAAAAGCTTGAACAAACAGAAGATGCGCGAATTGAAATGGAGCAAAAGCTTGATCAAGAAAAAGATTCTCGCTCCAAAGCTGAACAAAAGCAAGCTGACATCAATGATCTTAAGCAAATAATTGATGAATTTTTAGCACAAGAAGATAGCCAACAAGCAAGTGTTTATTTTGAACAAGTAGAACTGCTACGCGTTGAAGCCTTTGCTGAACATAATTTGACGCTTGAGTCATGTGATAATAAAGAACAGGAACTCAGAGGCTATTTGCAGAAAAAGATTGATAATGAAAGTCGCAAATTAAGTTTACTACAAGAGAAAATTATCAAAGCGATGAGCCATTATAAAAATGTCTATCCATTGGAGACACAAGAGGTTGATGCTAGCGTTGAGGCACATCATGAATATCAGGCTATGCTTGATAATTTGCAAGCGGATGACTTGCCGCGCTTTGAGGCCAGATTTAAAGAGCTTTTAAATGAAAATACCATTCGTGAAATTGCCAACTTTCAGTCACAGCTTAATCGTGAACGTGAAACAATTAAAGAGCGTATTACGCAGATCAATAACTCCTTAGGGCAGATCGATTATAATCCTGGGCGTTATATTCTATTAGAGGCGTCTGTAACACAAGATGCAGATATTCGTAATTTCCAGAGTGAGCTGCGCGCTTGTACTGAAGGAAGCCTCACAGGCTCTGATGATACGCAATATTCCGAGGCAAAATATTTACAGGTTAAGCAGATTATTGAGCGTTTTCGTGGACGAGAGGGCTTGAGTGATCAAGACAAGCGTTGGAGCGCTAAAGTCACCGATGTACGTAATTGGTTTAACTTCTCAGCATCAGAGCGTTGGCATGAAGATGATACTGAGTTTGAACATTACTCTGACTCAGGCGGTAAATCAGGTGGACAAAAAGAAAAACTAGCCTACACCATTCTTGCTGCAAGTTTAGCCTATCAATTTGGCTTGGAATGGACAAATACGAGATCGCGAACCTTTCGCTTTGTGGTTATTGATGAGGCATTTGGCCGTGGCTCTGATGAGTCAGCGCAATATGGTTTGACGTTATTTAAAAAGCTCAATTTGCAGCTGCTTATTGTCACACCACTCCAAAAGATTCATATTATTGAACCACATGTGTCAAATGTTGGTTTTGTGCATAATGAAGGTGGCAAATCTTCCAAAGTGCGTAATCTAAGTATTCGTGAATATCAAGAAGAAAAAGCCAAAGTGCTTGCCTTAGAAGATACTGTGACTTAAATGCAGTGGACAACACCTAAATGCTTGCGACAGGAAGCTCTAAAACTATGGAATAGCGGTGCATTACTTAGAAGTATATTAGCTGATGAAAGCTACTTTCCAAAACGCTTAAGCTTTAAAAAGCCTAATACTCAAGAGCTAGTAGATCGCTTTGATGAGGTGAGAAAATGGATTGCTGAAATCAAAGCACATCACTACCCCGACATTGATTTTAAGACGATTAACCATCGTATATTGGGCGAAAACACCATCCCTTGCGGCGCATCGATTCCTGATCTTGAAAGTGCTGTCAAATGGCTAGGAAAATTTCAAGCGTATCAACAATTTAGCAAAATGATTACCTACACACATAAAGTTCAACCCGCGCTTTTGCTATGGCTTGAAAAATATCCGTTAAAGGCATTGGAGATTGCAGATGACTGGTCTCGTCTACTTAAAGTAATCAATTGGTTAAAGAAAAATCCCAATCCAAATATTTATCTTAGGCAGGTCGATATTGCAACAGTTGACACTAAGTTTATTGAACGTAACAAGGCACTATTGCTACAGATGCTGCCATTAGTGCTTACTGAGAGAGATTTATCACTACTCAATAGTCGCAACTTTGAAAAGCAATTGGGATTTAAAACCAAACCCTTATTCGTGCGCTTTCGATTATTGGATCAACAGTTACAGTTTATCTTGGGTAAACAGCAGGATTTCACTTTAGCAGATAATGATTTTAAGGAACTGATATCTTTACCGCAAATACAGCACAGCTTAAAAAATGTTTTTATCACAGAGAATGAAATCAATTTCTTATCTTTTCCTCAATTGACCAATAGTATGGTTATATTTGGTGCAGGGTATGGTTTTGACCACCTTGCAAAAGTCTCCTGGTTAAATGACATGAATATCTATTATTGGGGAGATATTGATACACATGGCTTTGCTATTTTAGATCAATTGCGTGCAAAATTCCCCAAAGTTAAAAGCTTATTAATGGATCAAGAAACTCTATTGGCACATAGCGAATTTTGGGGTGTTGAGCCAAAGCCTGAGCATCGCAAATTACTGCGTCTAACAGTTGATGAAGAGCATTTATATCAACAACTTGTGGGAAATACCTATACTCAAAACTTACGTTTAGAACAAGAAAAAATTAGCTATAGCTCGGTTATGCATGCAATAGTCAGACTAAGTAATGGGAGTCAATAAATGTCACGAATACATTCATCAGAGTCAAAACAAAAAGCTTATAAAAGCGCTCATGATTAGTTTTTCTGTTTCTTAATGCGATGTGTTTGTCTTTAACCCTTAAAGCCATTACAATGCTAGCCTATTGAATGTGGTTTGGGCTTAAACTTTTATTTAAGTCATAAGAGGGTAATAAAAAATGACCGTTGTTGTATGGAGTCTATTGTTGTTTGGTGTGCTTTTAAACGCCTCAGCACAACTGTTTTTAAAGTTTGGCATGGATCGCATTGGAGAGTTTAGTTTCACACTTGCCAACATATGGCCAATTGGCTGGAAGGTCGCGACGAATTATTTCGTCATTCTAGGGCTTATGTGTTACGTCATCAGTGTTGTCGTGTGGCTGATGGTGCTATCACGCGTGCCTGTTGGCTTAGCCTACCCAATGGTGTCTATTGGTTATATTGTAACAGCAATTGCCGGTTATTTTTTATTGGGGGAAACTCTGACAGCAACACGTATTGCCGGAATTTTCGTGATTATTTTAGGCGTTTATCTGGTTGCAAAACCATAAATCAACATCAATCAGTAATAGAGACAAATAAATGAGAGATACATTTTTACCTTTTGCCAAACCAAGCATTTCAGAAGAAGCGATTGCCGATGTCGTTGAGAGCTTACGCTCCGGCTGGTTAACAACAGGACCAAAGCTTAAGAAGTTTGAAAGCATGCTTCAAGAATACCATAACGCACCACATGCATTATGTTTAAATTCCGCAACTGCCGGATTGCATTTAGCTTTATTGGCACTTGATTTAAAGCCAGAAGACGAAGTAATCACGACACCAATGACTTTTGCTGCCACTTTAAATGTCATTGAAATTGTTGGTGCCAAGGTTAAGCTTGTTGATGTTGAACGTGATACTTACAATATTGATGTTACAAAAATTGAAGCAGCAATCACACCTAACACAAAAGTCATTATGCCCGTGCATTTTGCTGGCTTACCCGTGGATTTAGATCCTATTTACGCATTAGCTAAGAAGTACAATCTCACCGTGATTGAAGATGCTGCGCATTCGATTGGTGCTGAGTATAAAGGCAAAAAGCTAGGCACCTTTGGTGATATGCAAGTCTTTAGCTTTCATCCGAATAAAAACATGACCACTGGTGAAGGCGGATGTGTCGTGACACGTGATGATGCGATTGCTAAGCATATTTCTTTGACACGTTTTCATGGTATGGATCGTGAAGCGTGGAATCGTTTTGGCAAAGAAGGCAGTGCGCATTATCAGATCGTTTACCCCGGGTTTAAATATAATATGATGGATTTGCAAGCAGCACTTGGCATACACCAACTACCTGCTCTAGACGGTTTCATTAAGAAGCGCACGCAACTAGCAAAGCGTTATTATGAAAAGCTTGCAAATTTTGACGCACTCATCCTGCCAAAAGCACCACAGTTTGAGCACAAGCATGCATGGCATTTGTTTGCGCCAACCTTAAATACACAGGTTGTTAAAATCACGCGTGATGAGCTCATGACTCAGTTAAAACAGCATAATATCGGTTGTGGCGTGCATTATGAAGCCGCGCATTTATACCCCTATTACGCTAATAAATATGGCTTT
The DNA here is from genome assembly GCF_008711525.1 of Cysteiniphilum sp. JM-1. Classification (GTDB taxonomy): domain Bacteria; phylum Pseudomonadota; class Gammaproteobacteria; order Francisellales; family Francisellaceae; genus Caedibacter. Next base: position 24,196 of record NZ_VXKS01000016.1, on the reverse strand, counting down.
AAAAAAGGTGATTTCCCCAATGCTGAGGAAATTGGTGCTCATGTGATTAGCTTACCTCTGTTCCCAGATATGACCTTTGCCGAACAAGATGATGTGCTTGACGCACTCGATAAAATATTAAGAGCTTAAGGAGCTAATATGACTAAGCCTTATTTAAGTGTAGTAATTCCGATCTACAACGAAGAAGAAGTGTTACCTACGCTTTTTGGACGTCTTTTCCCGGCACTCGATGCCATTAACAAACCATATGAGGTCATCTTTACCAATGATGGTAGTAAAGATAAATCAATCGAACTATTGCGTGAGATGCATGACAAGCGCCCAAATGAAGTTAAGGTAATTAATTTTAATCGTAACTTTGGTCAACATATGGCAATTATGGCAGGCTTTGAGCATGTTGATGGCGAAGTGATCGTAACCATGGATGCTGATCTGCAAAATTATCCAGAAGATATTCCATTATTGTTAGAGAAAATCGAGCAAGGTCACGATGTGGTTGGTGGTTATCGCATGGATCGCCAAGATAAAAAATGGCGGCTATTTGTCTCGAAACTGCATAACTCACTGCGTTTAAAATTAACCGGCATTGATATGGTTGATGAGGGTTGTATGCTTAGAGCTTACACACGTGAAGTAATTGATCGCGTTGTTGCTACCGGTGAGAACTCAACTTTTTTGCCCGCGCTAGCACATAGCTTTTCATCTAACCCAACTGATGTTGGTGTGCGCCATGCCGCTCGTGTAGAAGGCACATCAAGCTATAACTTGTATAAGTTAATTCGTTATAATTTTGACTTCTTTGCCAATTTCTCAAAGGCACCCCTTGAGTTCTTTACAATGACTGGTTTAATCGTGTCATTTTTGAGTATCTTGTTGTTTATTTATCTGATTGTTAAACGTCTTGCCTTTGGTCCTGATGCTGATGGCGTATTTACGCTTTTTGCGATCATGTATTTCCTCATTGGCATGCTGTTAATGGGACTTGGTATCGTTGGCGAATATATCGGGCGGATTTATGAAGAAGTACGTAAACGACCACGATTTATTATCAAAGACTATATAACAACGACTGATTCAAAAGATAAGTCACCCACTGAGAATAGAAAAGAAAGTGAATAAAAAAGGTAACAATATGTCTGTTAAATTATTAGTTTTAGGCGTCAATGGCTTTATTGGCAGCAGTATGGTGGAAAAAATTTTGAAGGATACTGATTGGGAGATTTATGGTATGGATCTTTCTGATCATAAAATTACTGAGTTTCTAGATCATCCACGTTTACACTTTGTTAAAGATAATGTACTTGAGAATATGACATGGGTTGAAGAACATATCCAAAAATGTGACGTTATTTTCCCGCTCGTTGCTGTTGCCAACCCGGCGCTTTATGTTTCTGATCCATTATTTGTTTATAAGCTCGATTATGAATCAAATGTTGATATTGTGAAGCTATGTGTTAAGCACAAAAAACATCTTATTTTCCCATCGACTTCAGAAGTCTATGGCATGAGCAAAGACATTCCATTTAACGAGGAAACCAGCGCTTTAGTGACGGGCCCCATCAATAAGCCACGTTGGATTTACTCTTGTTCTAAACAGCTACTTGATCGTGTCATTCACGCCTATGGTATGCAAGAAGGACTTAATTACACATTATTTAGACCATTTAACTGGATTGGTCCGAAGCAAGATGAAATCAAATCGTCTAAAAAAGGCAGCGCACGCGTATTAGCACAATTTGTCTCAAATATTATCGATGGTAAAGATTTACAACTGGTTGATGGTGGCACACAACGTCGTTGCTTTACCTATATTGATGATGGCATTGATGCTTTGATTGAAATCGTTAAAAAACGTGATAACGAAGCACATTGCCGTATTTTTAATATTGGCAATCCAGATAATGAATACTCAATTAAAGAGCTCGCAGAGTTAACCGTTAATGCAATGAAACGTTATCCTGAGTATCAAGCACGCGCTGAGAATACTAAGATTATTGCGACAACTGCAGGGGACTATTACGGCGAAGGCTATCAAGATGTCGATCGCCGCGTGCCGTCAATTGAGAATGCCAAGACACACCTTAATTGGGCACCTAAAGTATCAATGCAAGATGCCTTAAGAAAAACTTTTGATTATCATTTATTGTAATATTCAAGTACCTCTTCAACGCTAATTATTAAACGTAACAATGCCTTTGGTTTTGTTACGTTTAGTTGTATCTTATAGCCCTAATTACACAAACATTTAAGGATATATACAAAATGGAGTCAACGGGTTGCTATATTGGCTTAGACATCGGTGGGACAAAGACCATGGTCAAAGCCATTGATAGCAATGGCAATAAGATTGCCTTATACAATGAAGCAACACCGCTAGATTATAACGAAGGGATTTCACTACTACACACTTTGATTGAAAAGGCAGCCGCCAATTATCACATCAAAGGTATTGGTGCTGCCATTGGTGGTCCATTAGATGCTGATAAAGGCATTGTTTCACCACTTCATCAACCACAATGGCGTAACATCCCGCTTAAACGCATTATGGAAGAACGTTGGCAATGCCCTTTTTATGTCGATGTGGATACCAATGTTGCTGCAATCGCGGAATATTATCTAGGAAATTATCAAGCATCGCACTTTTTATACATCACACTAAGCACCGGCATGGGTGGCGGGTTTTTAATTGATGGCAAAATTTATCAGGGTCTGTCGCACCCTGAAATTGCACACCAAGCTATTTTGCCCTGCTACGACAGCGATACTATAATGCAACGCATTATTTGTGAGTGTGGTGCAAATGATTGTTTGGAAGCAATGGTTTCAGGCAATGGCATTAAGCGCTTATATCTAAAATCAGCAGAGAATTTAAATAAGCAAGAGTGGTCGGAAGTTGGCTATAACCTAGGGCAAGGCTTACGTAATATCGCGACAATTTTATCACCGGAAATCATCGTGTTTGGCGGCGGTGTTGCTTTAGGTGGTGGACAGGCTTTATTGGATCATGCGCAAAAAGTATTAAATGAAAAGCTAAAACTGGTTAAGGCACCAAAGCTTGTACTGTCTCAACTGGGTTATAACACTGCTTTGGAAGGTGCACTATGCTTTGCTAAAGGCATGCATCTGCCACAAAAACAACAAACTGCCATGGAGGTTTAAATGACGATTATTAGCGCTTTATTTTTCTCGATTTTAGCGGGCATTTTAAACGGCAGCTTTGCCACCCCAACAAAACATATGCAAATTAACCCAGTCAAGATGTGGCTTAATTTTGCTTTCTGGGGGTTTATTATTATCCCCCTTGTGACCTTCTTGATAGTCTATCCGGCGTTTTTTAGCTTGCTACTGCAGGTACCTACCGTTGCAATTGCTATTCCACTGATTGCCGGTTTAATCTGGGGTATCGGCATGGTTTGTTTAAGTGTTGCGCTTAAACATATTGGTATTGGTGTCGCTTTTGTTATCAATATTGGTATTGGTACGGCAGGTGGTACACTTATCCCACTGATATTCTTCCCACAACAGCAGTTAAGCACGGGATTTGTCAGTTTAGTAATAGTAGCGGTTGTTTTCTTATTGGTTGGTGTATTATTGGCAGGACTTGCCGCACAACAACGTGAGAAAGAAACCTTAACTAACACAACCAACAAAGCAACTAAGGTGGCATTATTTGCCATTTTAATTACAATTTTTGCAGGAATAAGCTCCGCACTGCAAGGGGCTAGCTATGCCTATGCATTAAGTGCATATGCCACACTGACAAATGAAGTGAATAGCCCCTTCATTCTTGCGATATTGCCGTGGTTTTTTGTATTTGTTGGCGGTTTTATACCTTATGTTATCTACTTTGCGATGTTAAATGCTAAGACTCAACGTCAAACCCAAGCCGTTTCCACACAAAAAATGACCTTAAAAGATCAACTGTTGATTATTGCCATGGCAGTGATGTTTTTTGAATCAACGGTTTGTTATGCCAAGGCCTCACAAATCCTAGGCGCTTTGGGCCCGATTATTGCTTGGCCACTATTTATGACATTTATTATTTTAATGTCTAATTTCTGGGGACTTAAGCACGGTGAATGGCGTAATGCATCACGTGCTGCAGGTATTAAAATTATTAGCGCAATTATATTATTGATTGTCGCTGTAATCACCTTGGTTGGCGCAAGTCTATTTCGTTAAACCTCTACCATCTATTGCTTTGTCACCCAATCAAGGACAGTAAGATGTAGAAGTTTAGACCTGATCTAACAGCAGCCTCTCTTCCCACCATTGCATAAAAAACCTTGCCAGCTCTTCACTATGCACAGTTTTGCGCCAACTATAAAAAACCAGTTTTTTCTCAAAGGCAAAATCAAAATTGACACGCTTTAACTTAAAAATATCACGGTAGTACTCATATAAATGATGCTCGGTAGACATCACCGTATTGGGCATACTGCTTAATAAACTCATCGATGTCAAAATACTGTTAGACAACACCACCTTACTGCGCGGATGATGTCCGATAGTTTGACGAATATAAGGCGTCTCTTTATCGTGCATGGTGATATGTTTTGCCTGCAGATAATCAACCAAAGTCATTTTATCAAAATCACTTTGTTGACTTGTGATCACAACAGATTGCGTTTCCATCAATGGTTGCGTTGGAATACTTAACACACGATCTTCCATACCAATAAATAAATCAAATTGACTCACATCGCATTGTGCTTTATTCAAGTCTTTAAGCTTCAATACTTCCATTTCGATTTCAATATCATGAACTTTGCAGGCTTCAATAAACTCAGGCATATATAACAGTGCGAAAAAATCACTGGTTAGTACTTTGTAACATTTTTTCTCAGATTGCACACTACTGTGTTTTGCTAGCCCGACAATATGACCAATATAGCTGCATAACTGCAAACCCTTGGCAGTTGCCACACAGCGTCCGTCCTGAGTCTGCATCACATCATCACCAAATGTCTTTCTAATCAGTCTCAATGCGGCACTTACCGTTGATTGATTCTTATTTAAAAGCTTAGCGGCTTCCGATACTGAACCGACTTCAATAACCGCTTTAAAAACATAGAGATTATTCAATGTAACCGAGCTTATATCCATTACGTTTACCATGATTTACTTTACAGTTTTAGCTAACACGAGATTAGCGCTTATGAGCTGCTGCCAATTATCAGGCATTCATCATATTAACACAACTTCCATGCGCTATTATCTGCAAACAAAGCTCTTAAGAGTTTGTTATTTAAGGTGTGCCCTGATTTATAGCAATTAAAATGCCCCAAAATCGCACCACCGACATAAAAATCACCAATCGCATCTAGCAATTTATGTTTTACAAATTCATCGGGATATCTTAAGCCTTCAGGGTTTGCAACACCCTCATTAGTGACACCAACGGCATTGTCAAGTGAGGCACCTTTTGCAAGATTGTTTGCATGCAAGTATTCCAGTTGCTCAACAAAACCAAACGTGCGCGCCTTGGCAACTTGCGCTATATACTCCTGTTGATTACCTGAAAACTCAACAACCAAAGGAGTAGCAGCAATCACTGGATGATCCCATTTGATTTCAAAGCGATAACTCGTTTCATCACTCGGGGAAATTTCTGCAAATTTATCTTCATCAGTGATGCGTATTGTCTTTAACACTTTAATCACTTGACGCTTTTTATCCTGTGCTTTAACCCCTACTTTTTGCAATGCCTCAACAAAGGCAATACTACTGCCATCCATGACTGGCAACTCTGGCGCATCGATTTCGACGATGACATTGTCAACCTGAAACATACAAAGCGCTGACATTAGGTGCTCAATCGTAGATACCGTTATCGCTTTATCATTTGGTGAGACCAGCAATGTACACATTACTGCTTCAGTAATATTAAAGGGCGTAATCTTAATATCATGCATTTGGGATAAATCCGTGCGCCGAAAAACAATCCCCTGATCAACCGCTGCCGGCAATAAGCGCATATTGACATTAACACCTGAGTGTAAGCCGATACCTTGAATTTCAATATGATGATTAATCGTGTGTTGCTGCACATTTTTCTCCATGCGTTGGGCAATGACAGAGACTATATAAAATCTGGGCTAAAAAAGCTAATCAATAACACCACTAATACCATTAAGCTAATAACAACATAACACTTATTATGTTGACGTTTAAAGTTATAAGCCGTAATTGCCACACGTACGATCGGGTTGATTAAAATAAGCAACACCCCGAATTGTAATAATGATTTAATACTGCCCTGAAATGCTGTTGAAACAATCAGATTAACATCCTCCAAGCGCTTGGGCTCACCACTAAAGACATGCGACAAATGCACGATGCCATGATGATTGATCAGATAAAGCACTTCAGCAACAAACACTACTGAAATAGAGATAATAATTGACACCATCATTACCATAACAATCATTGCTGAGTCTGACTTTTTTTGATTTTTTTGGTTTTTCAGATTTTTTATTTTTTCTGCTCCAGCACTATTGTCGTTCATAAGTGAACTCCTAAGCCATTTAAAACCATTTGCACGCCAATAATAGCAATTAGCACTAAAAACACTGTTTTCAAAGTTTTTACTGGAATGATCGGTAATAATTTAGCACCTAAGAATGCACCAACAAAAACGCCCAATGCCACGGGAGCCGCAAATAATGGCTCGATATAGCCTGCTTTAAGATAAATGCCAACACTTGCTGCAGCGGTAATACCGATCATGAAATTACTGGTTGCAGTAGTCACTTTAAAGGGGATCTTCATGATTTGATCCATGCCCAATACTTTAAAAGCACCTGAGCCGATACCCAAAAGCCCTGATAGCACACCTGCAACCCACATAACAACAAAGCCAGGGACAACACCAACGACCGCATAAGACTCTATTTTGTCTTTTATTTGGTAGGTATCTGGGAGTTGTAATTTTTGCGCCAGTTTACTTGATTCAACCACTGTGTTTTTCGGCTTATTCAGTAATGAAATCATAATATTTAAAAGCAGCATAACCCCGAAGATAAGTGATAATATGTCTTTATTCATCACCACCGCAAGGCTTGCACCACAAATGGCACCAATCGTTGTTGCCACTGATAAAAACATACTAATACGAATATTGCTTATTCCATCGCGAAGATATGAAATCGCAGCACCCGATGACGTAGCAATGACCGAGGTTAATGCCGCCCCCATTGCATAGCGAATATCAATGCCAAATCCAAGGACTAAAAAAGGCGTGATAATCACCCCACCACCGAGACCGACTAAGGCGCCAAGGATGCCTGCAAACATCGATGCAACTATAACGATAAGCTCAAATACAATAAGATCCATCTTTATTCTCTCTATGGCAAATACACCGCCTCACATACTGCTATTATGGTAAACAATAACTATTGATACGCTGAAATTGCGGCTGATTCATCAACTTTAAACCCTTTTGGGTCACTAATAATCTTATAATCCCCAGCAATCACTTCATTTGCCGTCATTGAGGTGATCTCGCCCAAGCCTGGCAACATCTTGCCAATATTAGCAATCGTGAATGTCCCATTAGTAGATTGCAGTACAAGACCATAACTATTAGCAGAGTAAATCTTATAGTTTGTCGCTACTTTATCCGCCGTTGTTGGCATGGTTATGATTGGCTGCATAACTTGCCCCTTATCATTTGATGCGCTATTTGCTGCTATTTGCGCAAGCTTTCCTGAAAACTGCTTTGCCAAATCATCGCTGACTTTATCTAAGCTTTTGGTCTGTTTTTGCACCTCATCTAGTTTCATTTGCATTTGCTGTAACTGCGTTACTGCCTCGGTATTACTGTTTAAAATCATCTGTTTTAACTCAGCAATTTTGGCATCTGCAGACTTTCTCACCTCTTCAGCCTCGGCGTGAATGATATTCGACAGCGTATTTCTAATGGCACCTGCCTGATCCTCAATATGCGATTGCAGTACCTTTTGATGCGCTTGGATTTCCTTTTGATTAGTGATAATAAACAACTGAAATACCAGCACACATGCCACACCCACACCACCTAGCACCATCAGCTTTTGCTGTTTTGTTAGTGGCGTTTTACCTTTTTGTTGGTTTGATACTTCAGAATCAAACTCGTCATTTTCCAGCTCCACATCAGATGCTTGATCTTGTGTTTTGTCTGCTTTTTTATTTAATGAACCAAATAATTTCTTCATTGCAGCTTAGTCCTTCTTTACCAATGATAGTGCTAAGTATAGAAACTATTTCGAGCATCGCCTAGCAGTTGATGGTGATTTATGTTTTTTTGTTTATACTATACCCATCGTAAATCATTTTACGGTGTTTATTTGTAAAGTGGTTTGTAATGGGTATACAGCAACATACTGTAGGAAATTCATTTGATAAGGATAAAAAGCAATGAAGTATAATTTTCTTATTCGGCTATTTCATTTACTGATTGCGATTGGTGTCATCTTGCAACTCTTGATTGGTTTTTTCTTTGATGATTTATTTGCCAAGCTCAATGGTGCATTTTTTATGACAATACATAAATCAATCGGTTTATCTTTAGCCATTGTGGTGATTCTGCTGATCATTACCCGCTTATTATCAAAGAAAATTCCTTACCCTAAAGCGATGTCATCTTTACATATTTTCCTTGCCAAGATTGTCCACTTCGGTCTTTATCTTTGTGTATTTTGTATGTCAATGACGGGACTTATCGCCTCACAGTTGTTTCAAAGTCAATGGCAATTTTTCTATTGGTTTAATGTACCTATCTTATTGCCGCAAAACCCAGAGCTTGGTAGTGAGATCTTTAGCTGGCATCCTTGGTTTGCCTATATTCTACTCGTGCTTGTCATACTACATATCTTGGCAGCACTTTATCATAAATATATTGCTAAGGATAATATTGTTAAGAAGATGTTATAAGGCAAACTATTAGCAAATGAATAATAAGTTAAATCCCCCCTCGCCCGTGTTGCTTATACTCCACGAACTCCTACACAAGGAGAGCGCTAAGAAATAACACAACCTTTTTTTTGATCATTATCTATTGATAAACATCCACCTTAGCAAACCGATAACCAACCCCCGACTCCGTGGTAATCAGTGGCTGCTTAGTACAAGTAGCAAGTTTTTTGCGCAATTGCCCAACATAAACACGCAGATACTGTACTTCATCAGCAAAATATTCACCCCATATTTGCTGTAAGATCTGATTTTGAGTCAATAGTTTCCCTGCATTTTGACAAAACACACTCAATAACAGAAACTCTTTTTTTGATAAATGAATCACTTCATCATTGATCATCACGCGATGATCGGCAATATGAACACGCATATTTTCAAACTGATAAACAGACTCTGCTATTTTGTCTTCAGCTTTAAACGCATCGACAAGCTCAAGGTTACGCCTAATACGCGCAACTAGCTCAGGCATATCAAACGGTTTTCTGACATAATCATTAGCACCATTCTCAAGTGCTTTGACCACCTCATCACCATCGCATCTGGCCGATACCACAATCACTGGCACGTGCAGATGCTTCACTCTTAGATTTGCTAACCATTTTTGTCCATCCTGACCAGGCAAACCTAGATCTAATAGAATAAGATCAGGATGCTGCTGATTTAAAATCTCTGTCGCGTGTTCAGCACTGACGGCATCATAGACATCATAACCAAGAACCAATAAGGTTTTTTTTAAGAATTTGCGAATTTGCGCTTCATCATCAATTAATAATATTTTCTTGTTCATATGAATTCACTATGGGTAATTTAACAATAAATGTACTGCCTTTATGAGCACCCTCACTGGTGGCATAAATCTCACCATGATGGGCCGTAACAATATCCTTACAAATGGCAAGACCCAGTCCATGCCCTTTAGTATAACTATCTGATTTTTTGAGTCGATGAAAAATTGAGAATACACTCTCTAACTCCGCAGGCTCAAGTCCAATACCCTGATCAATGACCTCAATAACTGCCCAAGTGTTTATACATTTTAAGCTCAAAGTGATTTGACTATTAGACGCACTAAACTTAACCGCATTGGAAATAAGGTTAAGCAAAACCTGCTCCAATAACAGTTTATCTCCGTTAATCACAAGGTCTTTATCAAGACATTGCAACTTAAACTGATGACTTGAAAAACGCTTTCTAGCAATAATCAATACTTCGTTGATTAATGTCTTTAGCAGCATGTTTTGCTTATTAATGGTGATACCTGAGCTAAACTTCAACATCTGTAGAATATGATCGATATATTGATCTAAGCGTTTACTTTCCTCTAAGGCAACATTCAGCATTTCAGCTTTGTCTTCTTTGGAAAACATCTCCTCATAGCTTAATACGCTAGATAACGCACCGGTGATCGATGCCAACGGTGTTTTTAAGTCGTGAGACACCGATGATAGTAATGTTTTTTGTAGCTTTTCCTGCTCTTTTAAAATCACCGCTTCTTGCTCTTGTTGTGATAAGCGCTGCTGCAGTAATGCATTAGCAACGTGTGACAGCATTGTTTTAATGAGTATTTGATCAAACATGAAAGCTTCGACTTTATATTCAAACTTCACACAAATGGCAATAATGCCAAGCATACGCCCATCAACAATCAATGGTTCAAAATACCAAGGTAATGCACTAAAGGTTTGCGTGCTTTTGCCACAAGCTGTTTTATTACTCCAACACCAACGCACCGCGGCTTGCTCTTTATCACTTAACTGACATGAGTTAGGAATGGTTTCATATAACTTATGATCATCAGCAACAATAAATGCAAACTCATAATCGAAATATTGCGCTAATGCCTCTAAAAAGCGCTGATAAAACGACTGATTTTTCTGCTTTATCGTAATCTCATTGGAGAATTTATAAAGCATCGATAAAGTCTTTTCACGTGAACGCAACACCTTTAATGAGCGACGCGTACGTGCCGTTAATTGGCTCACTATCAAAACAACTAACATAAATATGATAAAGGTAATGACTTGTGAAAAAGTGCCTATCGTGAATTGAAAATTAGGTGTCAAATACATGTACATGTACATCACAAAACTTAGAATTGACGAGGCAATTGATGCTTTAAGCCCATAGCGGTAAGCGCATAGTATCAAAACCAGCACCAAAATAAGTGATTGCCCAGACAAGCCGACAAAACTTAATCCAAAAAATATAAAGAGCCCTGAAACAAACGTAATTGCCAATGCTTTTACAACATTCATCCACGTTGTATTGCTGCTTTGTTTAGTTTCTTTAAAGCGTGAGAAAAGGTCAGAAAGTCTTGCTTTATGTGTGCTGATCACATGCACTTGTTTGTGCTCACTATGACGAATAACATCATAAACCACTGAACCCAACAGCCAATCCAACCATTTAGCCCGTCTTGATTTGCCAATGACAATATCAGTGACATTGTGATCATTGGCATAGCGAATAATCGCTTTTGATAGCCTACCACCTGAGATATGCTCTAATTGATAACCTAACTCAATTGCCAACGTTTTATAACGCCTAATTTCCCGTAATTTGACACGCGATAGTTGCTTTTGCGGATTGTGAATAAATATCGCCAATAGTCGCGCATTGGCAATCGTGGCAAGCTGTTTGCCCTTTCTAAGCAACCTTGGCGTTGACGCATCATAGGCACAACAAACCAGCACACAAGGTGAAGCGGCAATATTAGCATGTGAATCATAAAGCTTCTTATATGAGCGCACATCTTCGCCGACATGTGATGCGGCTAAACGTAGCGCATAATCTCGAAGTATCGCCAAATTGGTGTATTGGAAATAGCGTGATAATGCGCGCTTTGCCATGTCGTGATGATAAACTCGCCCTTCATTTAAGCGCTTGATCAGCTCCTCAGGCGTGATATCAACAATCATCAGCTCATCGGCTGATTGAATAAAACTATCAGGAACAGTTTCTTCAACAGTTACCTGAGTTATTTCCTCGACTTCATAGCTTAAGCTTGCGATATGTTGAATATTAATTGCGGTATAAACATTAATCCCCGCTTCTAGAATCTCAACGATGTCTAAATAGCGCTTTTTATTACGCTCTGTCGCAAGATTTTTATGCGGTAATTCATCGATGATCACTGTTTCTGGCTTGCGCTGAATAATGGCATCAACATCAAGCTCATTAAATACCTTACCTTTATAAGTGATTGCTTTTAGTGGGATTTGCTCAAGACCCTCAACTAAACCTTCCGTCTCTTTACGTCCATGTGTCACCACCAAACCAATAGCCACATCATGTCCTGCGCGTTTGAGCTCTTGGGCACGTGTCAACATCGCATAGGTTTTACCCACACCAGGAGCAGCACCCAAAAAGATCTTTAATCGACCACGCTTAGATTTCACTGACTTATTTGCAAGATTCAGCAAAGCGTCGACTTTAAAGCTATCTGTCTCTGAAGAAATTTCTTCTTGCATCTTTGATCCTTTTAAACTACCTAATAGGCTATTGTAACGAATTTGCCATGACTTGGAGATAAAAGAAAAATAAAAATAGGGTGTTCATATAATCCAAAGTTAACTCTTGATGACTTGATAATGATCACCACACGTCACATTCAACGTGCCATTTTGAACCTTAAAGTCAATCGAGTTAATATCACTAGCATAGGCAACATTTAATAATGTTAACAAAGCAATCCATAAATATCTCACTTTAACCTCACTTAATTTATTCTTATGATGCAATTGACTTCATTCCCGCTTTATCCCAATACTCACTGCCTACACAGTGGTGACAATAAAACAATCCATCAGGATCATATTGCAATTTAATTTTCAATAGTTTTTGGTAGTTATCTCCCCAAAATGCTTTCTGCCACTTTGGCTCAAAATAATCTGTTTCATTAATATATGTCCCCGCATTAGGCGCTAGTTTTTTAAATAACATAATGGCATCTTTGGTTTGCTTACTTTCAACTTGCATGTCTTTTTTCATACTATCGGAAAGACCAAACAAAGTGGAAGCAGGACTATTATTACCACTTGTAATGACAATCAACCCAGCAGCCTCCTCTACTGCAGGGTTAACCGCAGTATCAGCCTGCAATACCAAAGCAGTTTTCGATGATCCTGCTAAGCCTTTGTTCAAATGCAAAGAAAAATCATGCAAACGTGATGCTTGATAAAAAACATCCGTCAGCTTAGCTAAATCTTTCTCAGCAAATAGTATTAATGGTAACCACCATGACCTATAACTTGACCAATAATTAAACGCTTCATTAGAATTCCCTGCCCACCAGAATAACCCTTTAGCTAGACCTTCTTGATGATTGATAACAATATCTCCCTCGTGATGTTTTGCATCCCATCTTACTCTTGCATCCGTTTCACTCGCATCAATATCAGCAAGATATAGTCCTTTAATTGCACTGTTTTGTTCATCTAGCCATTTGGCTAATTTAGAATTGAGGAAAATCGCTTCTTCTTGTTTTTTTGATAAACCTGACGTATCCAAATGAATCCCTATTTTATTATCAGGTCCGAAGCTTATTTGCTCTCCCCAATGTTCATTCATTAAATTATCTCTTATGAAGATTAACACTTGTTTTATTAAAGCCTTATATGCCTTGTCATTTTTAGCCTGAACATAACCGTTTACTGAACCAAAATATTGAGGCAATGGGTAGGTGCGGTATGTCATCTCAGTTACCACACCAAACCCAGGTCCTCCCCCCTTTAATGCCCAAAATAAATCCGGATGCTGGTATTTATTCACTGTCAACAATTTACCATCAGCAGTAACAACTGTCGCTTGCAGAAGGTTAGCAGCACCCGTGCCGTATTGTTTGGAATAAGAACCATAGCCACCGCCTAGGGTAAATCCACCGACAGCGCCCACCGAGGTGCAGCCGCCGCCTTGTACAAATCGATCATATTGTGCAGCTTTTTGATAAACTTGTAACCAACCAACACCTGCACCTACGCTCATTGCTGCAACCCCAGAAGTCCCTTGAGGTGCACCTTCAGGGACAAAGTTTTTATCATATTCAAGGGTTTGCATATGGTGAGTCCAGATCAGTAATGAATCAGGCGCATTAGAGCGCCCTAAGTAATCATGTCCAGAGCCCTTGATTACCAGTTTCAAATTATATTTTCTGGCAAAATCCACAGCTGCAACAATATCCTGCTCATTTCTGGCATCAACAGCATAAATACTATTTTGATACGTCCATGCTTTCCACCATCCTTGACTCTCTGACCCGCCTGGAGAGCTTTGTAAATAAAATGGATTATGCACTAAATCTAAAGCTTTGCGACATGCTTCACTCTTCATGTGCTTTTGGCATGCAGCTAAGGGTGATTCAGGATGAAGTAGGGGTTTGGATAACTCACCTTGCAATTGATCCCATGCTTTTTGATTTGGCCAACACGGCTGACTTGGTAGGCATCTTACTAAAGGTTCTTTAGCTATCTTCTGTGTCCCTGCAATAGCACAAGTGGCTGCAAGCCATAAAGTTATATAACCCAAAAAATTCACTTTCGTCATTAATACTCCATTGTTATAGGCATCTATCATTGATAAGCAACGATAGTATCTGATTCTCTTAACAATAGACAGTGCGTGTTATTAAAATTTTTCCAGTTACGTTGCTAAACACGCGTCTGTAAATGCTTTTAAAAAATGTAACCATCTCTTTATCTTGAATAACCAACTAACTTCATCAAGCCCATATTTAATTTAAGCACATTAACCGTTGCTGGATTAAAGAGATGATGCGCTGTATTGTCATCAATCAATTGCAGGACTTTAGCAACTGACAAATGATTGACCTTGGCAATATATGGCGCTTGATACTTAGCTGCCATCAGCGAGATATCCGGATCTAAACCACTGCCTGAGGAAAACACCAAATCAGCAGGTATTTTGCTATGACCATATTTTTGCTGTAGATTCTCAATCCGCGTCTGCACATTCTTAAGCAAGTTTGAGTTATTAAGCGCCATACTCATACCACCCGAGGCAAGCCCATCATAGTTATTTGCAGATGGTCGTGACTGAAATAAATTATCGGCAAAATTTTGTCCAATCAGGCTTGAGCCAATAACCTGCCCTTCATATTTAACCAACGAGCCTTGTGCTTGATCTTTAGCAACGACCAGACCAATACCAGTCATCAATAAGGGATAAAAAACACCTAAGATAATCGTAAAAAAAA
Source organism: Cysteiniphilum sp. JM-1 (assembly GCF_008711525.1). GTDB lineage: Bacteria > Pseudomonadota > Gammaproteobacteria > Francisellales > Francisellaceae > Caedibacter. Next base: position 9,027 of record NZ_VXKS01000016.1, on the reverse strand, counting down.
GCATTGCTATAAGCCCGCGACGAATTTCATAAAACATCATTTCTCTCCTACACTAAGCCTATGGCTGTAATGATCATATCGATTAATTTAATGCCAACAAATGGTACTAAGATACCACCTAAACCGTACAGCAACAGATTACGCTGAAGAAGTTTATGCGCACTGACACTGACATTTTTAACACCAACCAATGCCATTGGAATTAAAAACACAATAATTAATGCATTGAAGATTACTGCCGATAAGATCGCACTCATCGGTGAGTGTAAATGCATGATATTAAGCGCATTTAAGCTTGGGAAACTGACCACAAATAATGCTGGAATAATCGCAAAATATTTTGCCACGTCATTGGTGATACTAAAGGTTGTTAATGCCCCACGTGTGACAAGGATCTGCTTACCAATGCGCACGATTTCAATCAGCTTTTTAGGATCTGAATCCAAGTCGACCATATTGCCCGCCTCACGTGCCGCCGTTGTACCACTTGCCATGGCAACGCCAACATCGGCTTGCGCTAAGGCTGGCGCATCATTAGTACCATCGCCGCACATTGCTACCGTTTTGCCTTCTTTTTGCACTTTTTTGATGTAGTCTAATTTGTCTTGCGGTGAGGCTTGCGCGATAAAATCATCAACGCCCGCCTCAGCAGCAATTGCCGCTGCCGTTAAAGGATTATCTCCCGTGATCATCACCGTTTTAATCCCCATTTTTCTTAGCTCATCAAACTTCTCTTTAATCGCGGGTTTAATCACATCTTTAAGATAAATCACCCCCAATAATTCATTATTTTGACAAACTGCTAATGGTGTGCCTCCTTCTTCGGCAATACGCTCAACCATTAAAGTAAAGCTGTGACTTACCGTATCTGGCGAGTGATTACCCAGATGCTTAGTAATCGCACTTACTGCTCCTTTACGGATATTAAGCGCGTTATAGTCAATCCCGCTCATGCGTGTATAGGCTGAAAAAGGGATCATCTGCGCTTCGGTTAAATCGACAGCTTCACGCTTAAAGCCAAAGCGCTTTTCCACAAGCTTGACAATAGACTTACCCTCTGGTGTTTCATCTGCTAATGAGGACAACCATGCAGCATAGGCTAGATCGCGCTCACTGACACCATTAATAACCAAAAACTCGGTAGCAAAGCGATTACCCAATGTGATCGTGCCAGTTTTATCCAACAGCAATACATCGATATTGCCTGATGCTTCGACAGCACGACCAGAAAGTGCAACAACATTGGCTTTCATCAAGCGATCCATGCCCGAAATACCAATGGCTGATAATAATCCTGCAATCGTCGTTGGAATCAAGGTCACAAATAACGCGATCAATACGACAACAGATAGTGTTACATGACTAAATTGTGCCATACCGTAAAGCGCGCAAACCGCCACGATAAAAATCAGCGTCAACCCCGATAATAAAATCGTTAAGGCAATTTCATTCGGCGTTTTTAAGCGTTTGGCATTCTCGACCAAAGCAATCATCTTATCCAAGAAGCTTTCACCAGGATTAGAGGTAACGCGCACTTTGATCTCATCGGAGATAACCTTGGTGCCTGCCGTGACTGCTGAGCTATCAGAGCCTGCTTCTCTAACCACTGGTTGTGATTCCCCAGTAATTGCGGACTCATCAATCGTGGCAATCCCCTCGATCACCTCGCCATCTGCCGGCATGAAATCACCGGTTTGCACTAAGACGATATCCCCTGCGCGTAATAACTCAGCAGCAAGCACTTCAAGCTCGCCACTTTCATTATAACGCTTGGCACTTAATTGTGATTTGGTAGCGCGTAAACTATCGGCTTGCGCCTTGCCTTTGCCCTCGGCAATGCTCTCAGCAAAGTTAGCAAATAAAAGGGTTATCCATAACCATAAAGTGATTTGTAATGTAAAGCCAATCTCTTTGCCGTTAACGAATGCTTGTATGAGATAGAGCGAGCATAAAATTGTGACGACATAAACACAAAACATGACCGGATTGCGATACATCTCTTTCGGATTACACTTTATAAATGCCGCTTTAATCGCCGGCATGATCAATGCTTTTGAAAAGATTGATCCATTTTGATGTGCCATTTTCATAAACTCCAAACTATAAAAGATATTAATGATCTAAAAGATTAAAAAAGATTAAAACGTGACGTAGTCAAGAATCGGTCCTAGTGATAATGCGGGGAAAATTGTGAGGCCGCCAACGATCAAAATCGTAAACAATACCAATACACCAAATAAAATACTCGTTGTTGATAGTAAGCTCGAGCCAACTTGATCTGTGGCACGCTTTGTCGCAACCAAACTTCCTGCAAGCATAATCACCGCAGCAATCGTGACGAAACGTCCTAATAACATTGCTACCCCAAGAGTCACATTAAAAAACAATGTATTAGCATTTAAGCCTGTAAACGCACTGCCATTATTGTTAGCTGCAGATGTATAAGCATATAAGGTCTCACTAAACCCGTGCGCACCCGTATTGGTAAGACTTGCATAAGTACTTGGTAACACGGCAGCAATCGCGGTAAATATAAGCACACAACAAGGAGAAATAAGCACGCCAAGCATTACCCATTTCATTTGCGTGCCTTCGATGCGCTTGCCTAATATGCTTGGGATTCTGCCCACCATCAGTGAAGCGATAAAAACGCTTAATAACATAAACAGTAAAAAGCCATACATCCCTGTGCCAACACCGCCGATAATAATCTCACCAAGCGACATATTGACCAATGCCGCAGCACCACCAATTGGGGTATAGCTATCAAGCATACTATTGACACCGCCATCGGACGCTGCCGTTGACACCGTGTTATAAAGCGTGGACTGGAAAATTCCAAAACGCATCTCTTTGCCTTCCAGATTCGCTAAATGTCCAGATTGCCCATAGATATCGGCAATATGCGTACTTTGAGGATTGGGCATGCCTTTTAATTCAGCGTAGGTCATCACAGTTAATGAGCAAATAAACAACACCCCCATCACTGCCAAAATGAACCAACCTTGCTTGGTGTTTCCTACCCATTTACCAAAGGTGTAAGTTAATGCTGCACCAATGGCAAAAATACTCAATGTTTGAATAAAATTGGTTAATGCCGTTGGGTTTTCATACGGGTGTGCAGAGTTAGCATTAAAGAACCCGCCGCCATTAGTTCCTAGTGATTTAATTGCTTCTTGTGACGCCACGGGACCTTGTGGGATGATTTGCTCAGCACCTGATAAGGTATGCGCATGCACATAGTCCATAAAATTTTGCGGCACTCCTTGCAATATATAAATAATTGTAATGACAATACAAAGCGGTAGTAAGATCCAAAATATCGCCTTCCCTAAATCTGACCAGAAATTGCCAATCGTTGTTTCATTGTTTCTCGCAATGCCACGAAACAAAGCGATAGCCACCGATACACCTACCGCTGCTGACACAAAATTTTGCACAGCCAATGCTGCCATCTGTGATAAATAACTCACGCCAGTTTCACCGGAATAGCTTTGCCAATTGGTATTAGAAACAAAACTTGCTGCAGTATTAAATGCCTGGTGCCAAGTCATATTGTCAATATGCTGTGGATTTAAAGGCAAAAAAGCTTGCAGCATCAACATGATAAATACAAACAAAAGACCAAATACTGAAAACACTACAAGGCTTAATAAATACTGTTTAGCACTTTGTTCTTTAGTCAGATTAGCACCAATTAGCTTGCCATAACCACGTTCAAGTGGTGAAGCAAACCAATCTAAAAACGTTCTTCGTCCATGATAAACATTATAAATATATGTTCCTAATGGCTTTGTGATAGCTAACAAAACGCCAATAAAAATAACGAATAACCAAATATTGTGATACATACTTTTACCTAAAATCGCTCTGGGAAAATTAAAACAATAATCATATAAATGGCTAATACCGCCATTATCACGCCTGAAAATATTGTCATCTAAAACACCTCTCTTAATGTTGACAATAATCACTCAGGCTAAATTGTACGAGTGATGAGAATAAAAATTCGATAGGGGTTTTATTCGGAAATATAAAAAAAATATAAATGACACCGAACACCGCAACATAATTTGTGATGGGTACAGCAAATATTTCATTATTTTTAAAAATTAGGCGTTGACATCTAATCGGAAATCTATAGAATGCCTTTCTGTCGCCGACATGGCTCAACTGGTAGAGCAGCCGACTTGTAATCGGCAGGTTCCGGGTTCAAGTCCTGGTGTCGGCACCATCAAAAGCGGAGTGGTAGTTCAGTTGGTTAGAATACCTGCCTGTCACGCAGGGGGTCGCGGGTTCGAGTCCCGTCCATTCCGCCACGATATTTAGAGGTTTTTTCAAAGCAAATTCCTTAAAACAAATTCAAGATAACGACCTAATTTGCATGTATTAAAATACCTGTTAGACTTATGTTCATTAGGAATTCAGTAGAGTACATATGAAGTTAGCAAACGAAGATGATGCCCTCAAACTGCCGATCAAGATCCGCGATCACAAAGGACAATTAACGATTATCTATATTTCTTATTCAGATGACGGTATTACTTTTAGCTATCTTGAAATGACAGCAACCTACCCTGAAGAGCTTAACATTCATGGCTGGCTTGAATCTGTGACCAAGAAAAAAATTCTGCACTTTCCTAAAAACATGGATTTCATTTATGAAGAATGTGAGCAAAACCCTGAAAATACCTTAAATATATTCCATCATTATTTCTCAGCCATTCGCTATTTGTGATACGGGTGACCTTGTAAAATCGTCCACGCACGATAGATCTGCTCAGCAAAAATAATCCGTACAATCGGGTGCGGGAACGTCATTTTTGAAAGAGATATTTTCTCCTTTGCCAAACCTTTGATCGAATCATCAATCCCATCTGGCCCGCCGATCAAAATCGCAACATTTGGTGTGTTCTGTTGCCAGTTTTCCATTTTTTGCGCAAGCTCTTCAGTGCTAATTAATTTGGACTTAACATCTAAAATAACTAAATGATCTTGCTCATTCAGCTTGGACAATACTGTTTTTGCTTCTTGCGCCAACCAACCATCAATTGAGCCCGTTTTTGTGCGCTTGGCAATAGGCAATTCAACTACCTGCAACTGAATTGAAGAACCTGTTAATCGCTTTTGATATTCATTAACACCTTCTTGCACCCATGCTGGCATTTTCTCACCTAAGGCAAGTAATTTAATTTTCATGGCTTGACCCGAGTAAAGCAGAATGACTTATCACGCGAAAATTCTGGATTAAAAACGTAACCATCATAGTCAAAGCCTTTAAGCGCTTCTATATCATTAATATTATGATCGATAATATAGCGCACCATTCTCCCGCGTGCACGCTTAGCAAAAAGTGCAATAGTTTGATATTTACCTTTATGGAATTCTTTAAAATCAACTTCAAGCCATGTCGCTTTAATCATTTTCTTATCAATCGCCTTGCTGTACTCATTGGATGCCAAATTAACGATTGCTTGGTGATTATTCTCCTTGATAATATCATTTAGCTTCTGTGTTAACCTTTCTCGCCAAAAATCATATAGCAATACATCATCGATATAAAATTTAGTGCCCATTTCCAAACGATATGCCTGAATTAAATCCAAGGGTCGAATCAATCCATATAAGCCTGAAATCATTAGCAAATGTTCTTGCGCATAATTAATTTGTGCAGGTGACAAAGTAAGTGCATCCAAACCTCGATAAACATCACCAGTAAAAGCAAATAGCGCTTGTTTGGCATTGTCTTTGCCGTAGTGATTGCCATCAAAGTTGATATACATATCAAACACACCTTCGGCAAGCTTTGGTGATATTTTCATTAACCGCTCAAACCCATCTGGCGTATAGTGTTTAAGCTTAGCCACGAGCTGCTTTATTTGCCCAGCGAATAATACATTACTTGTAAGCTCTGTTGGCGCATTCTGACTGAAATCTTGACTTTTTGCCGGTGAAATAAGACTTAGCATTGTCGTTTTCCGTTTTAAAAAATTTTTCACATTGTAACAAAACTTGCCACCAATAAAATATAAAATCCCAACTGCCGAAATTTTCTGGTATAACAAGCATTTGATTTTTAGAACAACTACCAACATGAAGATATTTTGCCACTTTAAATTTACGCTTACTCTATTACTCATAAGCCAACTGGCTTTTAGCTATACTCCCAAGGCGGGAGACCTATTCTTTCAAGATTTAAATTGCGGCAAACTATGCAATGCCATCACCAACATCACCTACGGCTATGGCAATACCCAAGTATCACACGTGGGCATGCTTGTTTTTGTTAAAGGGAAACCAGAAATTATCGAAGCCATTGGCAAGGCAGTGCATTTAACGCCTTTACACGACTTCTTAATGCGCAGCGTTGATAACGATAACAAGCCACGCGTGATGGTCGGGCGCTTAAATATCCAATATCAACCACTCGTTAAAAAAGCGATTAGCTACGCGTTATCATGGCAAGGACTTCCTTATAACGATGACTTTAGCTATAAAAACGATCTTAAGACATTTTACTGCTCACAGTTAGTCTATGATGCGTTTATGCTAAGCAATAATAACAAGCCGATCTTTGCACTAAACACCATGACGTTTAAACAAAATGGGCACACATTGCCTGAATGGCAAAGCTATTTCAAAGAAATTAACAAACCAATACCCGAGGGTGATAAAGGCACTAACCCAGGGATGATGTCACGTTCCAAGCATCTTGAAATCATTTATCACTATGGGCAATTACGTAAGATTAAAATAAGCGCGTAAAGCCGTGCTGTCATTTAGCATTTTGAGGATTGTACACCAACGGAATCTGTGCATTAGCATATGCAATATTTAAAAAACCTAATACGTCTATAAAGTTTTTAAATTTCTCTTTCTTCAGACTATTCATTAGACTGCCAGATATCAAAACAATCTGGGTAAACACATGAAAAAGATCACTCTACTTTTAAGTACAATTTTATGCGCAAGCCTTACCAACGCTGGGCATAAAGCTGGCGAAGAAGCTTGTGATATGCATGCTTTTTCACGCTATCAAGCGAATGTGTTTATTCATAAAAATTTAAACTTTGACAAATCACCTAAGATTAACCTTGGCAATCCACAGGCAAGTAAAGTCATCACGCAATTCTGTGACTACTCAAAGCTCGCCTGTTTAGAGAATATAAATACGCTATTAACGCTTACAAATGATAAAGACATCAAAATAAACATTTACCCCATTAGCACGACACAAAGCCCTGATGCGTCACATTATTTGGCTTTCACTTACACTGTGGGCGGGGTGGAGCTCATGCAAGAATTTTTGCACGAGCTCCATAGTTTGATTAAATCAGGTCAGGTTGTTGATCAAAACGCCCTATCTGATTTAATGATCAATTTAAACATTAATGAAACACCATATCTTAAAAAGATGGTTGATCAAGAAATTAAAGATAATAATGCTTTAGCAAAAACCGCAGGCGTAACTCACTCACCAAGCGTTTATGTGTATCAGCACAACGCAACTGAAGTAAGTCAAATTTACTTTTCTGAATATCAAAATGTGCCTAAGTATATCATCAAACGTGCACTGGGTTATTTGGCATAGCAACACTATAAGTGTTGGCTGAGCATTAGTCAAAGTCAATTATTGTTTTGCGCCTTCCCTTCGACTTACGCTCAGGGAACGGCTAAAGCATAAAGCACATTTTATTACCCCTCACCCGTGCAGCATGAGCTGCACGACCTCTCCCACAAGGGGAGAGGTATTAGCTGATGCAGCTTATTTATATATCATTACTAAACATAGTCGTTGGCTGAGCGTAAGTCGAAGCCAATTAAAGCAGGAACTTCTATAAAATGGCTTATAGTGGGAGTCTACTCAAGTCAGACTACTTTATTTGATAGAACGAATCAACACCAGGTCCAACGGGTAAATTAAATAAAAACACCCAAAGATAGAGGAAAATACTCCACGTGATCAATAATACAATCGAGTAAGGCAACATCGTGGCGACAATTGTGCCAATGCCTGAATTTTTATCATACTTTTGGAAAAATGCGACGATCAAAGCAAAATAGCTCATCAATGGTGAGATAATATTTGTTGCCGAGTCGCCAACACGATATGCCACTTGCACCAATTCAGGTGAATAACCTAATAGCATAAACATCGGCACAAATACAGGTGCTAACATCGACCATTTTGCTGAGGCACTCCCCATAAACAGATTGATAAAAGCCGCTAAAATCACAAAGCTTATAATCAATGGCGCCCCTGTGAAGTTAATACTCTCTAGCGCTGTCGCACCAGCAACTGCGATGATCGTGCCTAAATTTGTCACCTTGAAGTATGCGACAAACTGTGCTGCAAAGAACACCAAAACAATATAAGTACCCAAGGTATTAAATGTCTTGTCCATGGCATTGACGATATCTTTAGTGCTTTTGAAGCTTTTGGTCACATAACCATAAACAATACCTGCCACTGCGAAGAACAATAATATCAAAAACACGATACTGTTTAAAAAGGGGGAATTGGCAATTTATAATACCCCAATAAATTTAAACAGTATATTTTAAAATTAATTTCCGATATATTGTTGAAAGTGAAATGAACAGAGGGCGTATTTATGAGCACAAAAAGGACGAGTTACTCATCCGAGTTTAAAGTCAAAGTTGTATTGGAATTATTGGCAAATGAGCTTACGTTAGCAGAGCTTGCTAGCAAGCATAATATAACCACAAAAAACATCCAAAACTGGAAGAAAATCTTCTTGGATAATGCAGTTATTGCTATGGAGCCAGCCAAGGCGGTTAAAGAGTACAAATCTGAAAATGATAAGCTTCAACATGAGGTAGACAAGTATGCTAAGAAAGTTGGTCAGCTTACTATTGAGAGGGATTGGCTTGAGGGAAAGCTAAAAAGCTTGGACTTATCAACTAAAAAATCTATGGTGGAGTCCAAGCTAGAAAATATTTCCATAGTTAAGCAATGCCAATTACTGGGTATTAATCGAGGCACCTGCTATTACACGCCTAAAA
>NZ_VXKS01000015.1 GCF_008711525.1 Cysteiniphilum sp. JM-1 | reverse complement strand
CACTAAAGCCTGATTTAGCAGCGCAGCCAATCTGGGTGAGTTTATCTTCTTGTCTGAGTTTCATGTATAGCTTTACCTGTTCTGTTGTGACTCGTTTTCTTGCCATACCTTAATCTTAACTATCTGCAGCTTTATTGATTAAGGAATAGCCTACATGATTTAACCGGCAATTCTAGTTGTCGTGACCGGTAAAGCTAATTGTCACCTAATAGGATGCAATGCATTATCATCATCAGAAACATTATTGTTTAATTTAGACAGTCCTTTTGCTAACTTTGCAAATTCTTGTTTTCTTTCATTTATTTTGTTTAAATATTTTATATCTCGTTTTTTATTTATAGCTTCACTTTCCATTATTAACCTCATTTTTTAATTGTTGCAAAACCTGTTTTAATATAAAGAGAAATTGCTGCACTATTATCAGCGCGAACCTTAAGTTTCAACGATTTAATTATATTGCTATTGCCAACATATCGTTGATACATCAAGGATATAAAATGCTGTGCCACACCGATTCTGCGATAGTTTTTTGAAACGACAAAATCACTCAACCAAATAGCATCGCCTCGTTTTTCAACTGCCGCAAGTGCAACTGTATCGCCACTTTTATCCTGCAATGCCCATAAATCACTTTGTAGATCTTTAGCAATACTATCCAGCATAAGCCAAGCATCAATTGATTGTTTTCCAAAACCATCTGCATAAATCATAGCCATTTGTGTTGTAATAGCTTGGTTATGTAAATCAAACATACTCAATGCCATTACTGGTATTTTCGTTATAGACGGCGCTTTTTTTAACTCCATTATTTTTATATTTTCATAAAATACTTTTACACTCATTCAGATCTCCACAATGACTCTAGGAATGATCAATGCTATTTTCAGTATCAATATTTTCTTCTTGAAACTTCATCATAGCTATTGGTTGCTTGATTCTTTGATGCTGATCATCCTCACCAACAAAGGCTCTTGTATACTGATCTCGAATCTTGTGATATTCTTCTATTTCGTTATCATCAACAATGTCCCAGCCTTCATCCTCAGACATACTTTTCTGCTTCATGATTGAAAAAGGGTTATCCTGAGAGATGTCACTTTTTTGCTCTTCATCTTCTTTATTGCACTCTTGGTTGATATTTTTTTCAAAAAAATCTTCATTCAGATCTTCACTACTTTCATCATATTCGAGTCTGGCGTCAAACCCATTATCCATCCACTGAGGGTCTATGTTTTTCATCCACGGGATTACTTTTTCTTCTATGTTCTGAACCTCATTGTCTTGAAGGTTAAAGGTTGTTTCATGTTGAATATCGATCTGCGTATTTAGCTCATTGTATTTCTTTCCAAAACCTGCATCCAACTTTAAACTATCTAAAGCATCTTCTAAAAAAGGTAGTGTTCCATGATTTAAATAAAAGGCTTGTGCAAGACACTCAATATTCTTAAGCCTTGATGCTGAATTATCCTTACTAAAGGATTTTATTACTTCAAGTACTTCTTCACCATATACTGCATATTCAGTTCCCCTAGGCACAAAAGGTTTGGTATAGCGAAATCCATCATGATGCTTATCAAACCCCTCAAAAGGAAGCCAACAGTTTGGCATCCCTGAGTTATTCCCAGTTGATTGATACCAAGCTTGTCCATTTATCACTGTCACCTCACGCTTTTCGCCATTTCTAGAGATTAATGTGCACGATTTAGTTGTTAATTTTCTTTCCATATATTCTCCTACAGCTGTGCTGAATGGTTATCTAATGTTTTTGCTTCTTCTTTTATTGCATTTGAAAAGGATAGCTGAGCTATATGTCTTTTATGTCCTTTGACCATAGTGTCTTGATTGCACTTTTTCCTCATTTTATAACCACTAAACTCAGTTTTGACTTCATCAAATGGATACTCTGGAATTTTACGATCGATTATCAACGTTTTTTCAATTTTTTCCTCTTCTATCCCAGGAAGTACGTTCTTGTATATATTTTTTTTGGTAAATTTATCCTCGAATTCTTTATTGAAGACCATCGTGAAAGGTTTTTTGAGGATAGTGTGGTTGCCATTTAAAATGGCTTTTGAGTAACCATTTGCAGCTTTTTTTAATTTATCCTCATGTGTTGGCTCGTTCTCCCTATAAGCGTCTGATCTTTCTTTAATTACCCCTGTATCAATAAGAACAGCAGTTCCACTATCAGAAAACATTATATTTCCAGAATGAAGGTCAGGTAACACAAACTCTTTTGGTTTTGAAAATTGAGCGTCTGGAACTTCCCATGGATTATGATAGTACATCATTTCATATTTTTTATATTCTTTCCTATAGCTCTCCAATAATTGATCATCACCGTCAATGATTTCCTGATAGGTTCTACCATTTATCAATGGCATTTCCATGATGGTTACTTTATCACCAGAAACCATGATATGCTCACCATTTTTCAAGTGCATATCAATATCAACATTAGCTTCTAAACTCCTCGCAGTAGCTAAATGATATCTATAAGAGTCTTTTTGAATTTTATTAAAGTTTTCTGCTTCTATCGCTAAATCTTCCAGTTGATTATATTTTTTAGGATCTCCATATATAAGCTTAACAGCCACTTCGTCACCTTGTTTATTTATAGCTTTAAATACTGCACCAATAGCTCCAGCACCCAAAAGCTCAATATTGGAATATCCATCAATCTTTAATTTTGTCATTTTCATTCACCTTTTAAATTTATATTTTCTTTAACTGCATTAAAATTTGCCTCATTATCAAAGACTCTGTCTAATATTACACTTCTATTGCTTCGCTCGATAAATATCCTTACTTTGTATATCTATTTTAAATTTCCAAACTCAATTGCCCAATCAATATCATTGCCATTGCTTTGGCGTCATCAACGGCCTGTTGTACAGAGTTTCCAGTTTGCAAGCTTGCAAAATAAAAACTATATATGTTTTCTTCTATATCAATAACTTCACCATCGATAAAACGCTCTGGATCAAATTCTTCTTCTACCTCTTTTATTATTTGACTAATCAACTCTTCATGATCTATTAAGTACTCTGAAAGCTTTAAAGCAATCGTCTTTGCACTGCCATTACAGCTTTTAATAAATTTGCTGAGTTTTTCCAAGTTAGCACAACGTTTTTGCTTTAGTTGTACACAAGCTATTGACTCTATAAATGCCTGCGTATCGAACGCTTTAATGTAACTTAATCGCCTTCTTTCACTCACCGAAATAATCGGATAAGGTATAAATTCATTTACATTGATATAATCTGCCGTTTTTGGGTTAGCGTAATACATGTTAGCGCGCACTATTTCCGATTTAAAGAATACATGTGCTTGACCCTCTCGTTGATCTTTTAAATCCATCAAGTCAATGCGTGCTCGTTTTTCAAAACCAACTTCGCCACCATCTTTATAGTTGAGGTTAACACCTTGACCATTGTTGAAGCCTCTAGTTAATGCAACTGTTGCTTCTCCAGCTGTTTTATTAAAGAAGTCCCAAGTTTCTTGCGGATCTTCTAACTTCATACAAATCTTGATGTTAGTATTAGCGCAAATTGATGCTGCCTCTTCTTTCGAGGCTTTCTGAAAAGCCGGTAAATCTTGTCCGGCAAATACCACTGAAAAGCCGAGTGATCTGGCCTGAGCTGGCACTACAGCAAAGCCCTCTACCGCATAATAACCATACTCATCTAACACACATAAAAATGGCGTTTCTGAATTTGACGGCTTTGACTCAACAATATTTTTATACTGCCCTTGCACATGGCTTCCCAAACCTGAGGCTAACATCGCTTTTAACGATGAGATAATCAGTTTGCCCAAGTTTGATAGCTCGTCAGGTGATTTCTCAAGCGCTGGCAGTAACACAACCAAGATTCTACGGTTTAAAATTACATCTGTGAAGTCTACTTCTGCCAAATTGCTGCGCATAATATGTCCATACACATCTGCTAATGATCCAAAAATACGCGTCAACTGCATTGAGATATAGCCGTGTTGCTCGTAGGTTTTATCCGATTGCTTGCCTACATTTGCAGCCTGAAACCCTGGCAGTGTAAATAAATAGTTTTTAAGTGGATCAGTGACTTCAAAAGGTAAATCATGATCTAATTCAATTACTTCCCCAAATGGATCAATAAATTTGCGGCTATAAATCAAATCCTCAACGACATCCAGCACTAAATAACGACGAATGGTGCCCGCATCCAATAAAAGATAGTCTTTATCTCTCAGATATACCAAACACTTCATTAACGCTTCAACAAATGATATCGCACGCCCTTTCCACATATCACCATCACCACCAGCTTTACTTCCCCCCATCATGCTAACAATTAACTGTGTTAACATACTAGAAGACCCTGTAGAGAAAGGATTCAATGTATTAGAGAGCTTATTGCTTTGCTTACCGATAATATCAGTTCCACCCGTCATAAAATTAACCACGAGAACATCATCTTCACGTCCCATGCTTTTCGCCATCGAATACATCTTGGCATAAAGTGAATTATCCCCCTTACCATCAACATAAATAAGTCCACTATTTTGTGCTAATGCATTATGTGAGATTGACAATAATGATTCGGTTTTACCACTTCCTGTGGAACCAAAAATTAACATATGCGTACGCATATCATTATTATTAAACCAAAGCTCTGAATTAGTGTCTCGATCATTACCAATATGAAAGATGCCATTTGATTTTCCAGGCTTTATTGAACCTGGATTTGGATTATTGGGATCAAGCTCTTTACTAAAAATTGGCTTTTTAAAGGGAATTTTTTTATTTATTGATAAATTAATACTTAGCAAGCTCAGCAGACCTAATAAACACAAATCAAACCATACAGGAAAGAAAAAGTTTGTGACAACCAAACATATACTTAAAAAAATCACTGCTAATGGTGTTTTAACTAAATCAATTGTTTGTGCAAACTGCCCTCTGGTATCACGAATAAGAAAATTATTATTAAGCTCACTTTTCTTACTTATGCCACGAATATTAGCTATCACCTTATACCCCACGGTTGGTTTTTTTCATTCCGGTAAAAAACAAGCGAACTTTACATAGCAAAATAAAATAGCTTATATTCTTACGCTTTAAATAAATCGATACTAATAACGCCAACATGCAAAAGCTTAGTGAGTATAAATTAAAGAAAAACATACAGATAACAAATGGTATGAATGCAGAAGAATCCAAGCCAAATAAATGGGATGGCAGTGCCGAATAACGCCAATGGTAATTATTTTTCATCTATTTTTAACCTCTTATTAATAATTCAACTTGTTTTTAAAGACAATACACATACTCATTCACACAGCACAGCAGATACCTTGTTATTCTCTATACAAATCACCTTCTTCAAACTCAGTAATTAAAGGAATATCCTCAACTGGAATACCCTGTTGATATAATTTAATTGCTTTGATAACGCTCTGCTGACATATTTTCTGTACCTTCAGAAGAAGCAATTGATAATTTTGAGCTGTATTTTGCATTTGATATCTCCTTTATTTACTCGATTATTTTTAACCAAAATATATTATAAATTTAACCCTATTCTAGCATTGTGAAACATTAAAAAAAGATCATATTACGCACACATATTTTTATAAATGTGTCAGTATCACAAAACCATAACTGACCAAATTATGTTTAAAAAAGCAACTCTCAGAGCAAATTATTAAATGACATTTAGTATGAGGCTAAACTTCTAGAGATAATTATCAATTCCCCGCTGAATGTTACGCTCATTAATACTCTCATTTTTATTTGTATCAATCATCATAAAGGGAAGCAAGGTTTCTCTATTCCAAAATGTATTTTCGCTATTTAATGAACTTGCCAAATTATTTGCAATTGTATTTGGAAACTCGCCTTTCTTCTTTACTTCTAAGCAATAATCATCTTCAAATTTTGCAAGTAGACTTAAAGATTCTTTTGTTGCCTCTTGATCCAGAATCTCATTCAGCTGTTGGCACTTTTCCTTAGATAACTCTTGATTTGGTCTCTCAACCATTGCATTCATAAAATCCGACCCATAATTATTCAAATTAAATGCCTTATATATACCGTCTCTTATATCTCTTACTGTTAGATTGGGGGCATCAAAATCAACAGTCTTTATCTCTTTAATCTTTTCTGACTTGATACCTGTAGGTTTACTTTGCATAATTAATCTCCTCTACTATATGTTATTTTTTCTTGTTAATACTTGTGCAATCTTTAGTTCTCCGCCATCTGCCTTTGAGGAAAATACTACCATAGTGATAGTGTACTCCATAGAAGATACAACTTCTTTATTAGCGGTCTCGACAAGTACTCTAGCGCTCACTTTCCACGCTTTTTGATTTTCAAATGAACCATCAGCAAGTACTTCCGGAGGGTTTAACATCGAAGCTTTATACACTAGCTTATCTTTTTTTACTGTTTGAACAATTTTTTCCATTTCTTTGATATAAGAATTAAAGGCTCCTGGAGCAAAATATTGACGCTGAGCGTTTAATTGCTGTTCTATGTTTAAGAAGTCTAACTGATAAAGTGTTGTTGCCACCTGTGCCATCCAATTAGAAACACTTTCATTTGAAAACGCACTGTCTTTATTAGGCTCAAGCTGTACCATCATTCCATTTCGATCAGTTGCAAAATATAAAACATGGTGTGTAGTTTTATATAGATACCCTATAAATAATATTAATAAAATAATGGCTGCGATTAGTAGCAGTATCACTTTTTTACACAATTGATAGGCATTTTTATAGAACATATTTCGTTGTACGATATTGTGGATAATCGTTTGCATATCATCTGTTGAATCAATAGATTGATCTGCAATTGCAGCTTCTATATTATTTTCTCTCATCTCCAACCCTCTCTATAAACACATTAATTTACCATGCTCTTTATCTACTTGAACTTGCTGTTGAATCGTTGATACAACCCAAAGGGCTCTTAGTATATTGTATAAACTTTTGGACAGCTGTATTTGCTGTGCACCTATATATACATAACCTGAATTTTTCGATTTAATTCCCATGTAATACTGGAGCTCTTGCTCACAACGCACTACAAACTGTTTAAATGGACTTAAAGAATCCATATTGACCTCTTTGCCAACTTTCTCTTCATCAACGATAAATGTAATCTCATTGTTAAAGTAATTTCTAATCACTTCATGCAGAGTAAGATGACTAAATTTAAACACCTCTTGATACTGATCAAACTCAAATAAAGCGCTTACTTTATATGATTTCTCAAACAACAAATTAATCTGATAAATCATATTACATACTACATCAGTTTCTTTATGTTCTTTCAGCAGCCTGAATAGCTTACTAAAAATTGTTGAATTTTCTACGTTTAGCTGATGCATACAATAAATTATTTGGCTTGGCAGATAAATACTATATATTCCGTGTAAGTACTGCAAAATCATTTGATCATCGACCTCATCTTGTTCTAGCAAATCCTCAAAATCTCTCTCAAGTATTGTTGCGTTATAACGATCTTTATCTTCCACTAAATCAGGTAATACTTGAGCATCTAGTTGCTGTAATATCGTTAATAAGAGATTATTATGATACCCTTGCCAATATGCTCGTGCCTTATCTACAATATCCTTCATTGGGTTTTACCCTCTCTATCAAAATTTAAATAATCCAATGGCAATAACTTTAGTTGAGAAATATCTTTTATTGCCAGCGTATTCGTTGCTAATAAATAACTCAAAACACCAGGGTTACTAGCCTCATCTGCTAATAACTCCTGGCTTGTCTTCACTTCATCAATAAGTTGCTTGATATACATCTCAAATAACTGTCTTTGCTCCAAAGTCATAAATGGTAAGGCTGCAAATATATGATTAATTTCTGCCTGAGATAATTTATCCATTGGCAACACAATATCTTGACCATCGTAATTAATACTATATTGAGATAAATTCATCACCTTTAAGCAAAATTCACATATAAGCAAATTATTTTCTTCAGCTAGATTTTGTTCATTTCGCAATATTTGAAGTGCTATTTCTTTTGTTGCTTGCAGGTGACAATAACAACAACTACCTTCATGTATTTTTTTGTCATCACTTATACAAAGGTATTCTGGCAGATAATTTGATAATGATAATTCCTTATGCATATAAAATCCTATAAACTGTATAATGGTTTGGAATTAGTATTAGCTAACATAGCTATTATCTTTGACTGAAGCATTCTTATTACGTATATTCTGAGTGAAAGGTAAGATAGCCGTCTGTTTTGAATTGTAATTATCCTGAAAACTCCCCATTTTTTCTCTGGTGCTTTTATTTTCAGAGGTTAAGCGAGAGGCTTTGCTACCCTCTAGCCCGGTATTCTCCGTATCTCTTAGAATTTTTTGGGAGTTTTCAGAATTATCCATTGGTTTTTTTATAGGGTTATCAAAATTACCTTTATCTATGATATACCCTCCTACTTTTTTAACCTTAATATTGCTTGTTAATACAGCAGGAACTGCTAACTCCATTGCCCCTGTATAGTCATGATAACCTTCCCAAATATAGCCTTTACGACCTAATGCTGGCAATATGGCATCGCTACCAATATCAATCTCAAGAGCTTTTGAAAGATGTTTTTTGACTCTATCTACATTAACTTCTTGAATTTTTAAAGATGGGTCTGTACATATTAGTTTTTGCATATTCTCATTACTTGTAATTTTATGCACGGCTATCTCAACTCTACCAAGATTAGTAGACGATAACTTATTCACAATATAGTCCTCTGCAAGCAGATACTGTTCTCTTTCATCACCATTGTTTTTCCTATTCTCACAATAATCCTGAAAGCCTTGGTAATAACTTGATTTTTCAGAAAACAATCCTAATTGCTCAGCATAAGCTCTATAAGCAATGGTGCTTAAATAACCATCTGCAGCATGCTTCTTACTTTTGGCACAATATAACCCATCCCAATTATTTTCCTGATTACTACCTTTTATGAATAATTCCGAGTCAAAGGTATTATAAGCCGATACCCTATAACCTAGATTATCGCCTTTTTTGACGGAAACTTCCTGACAGAATGTGATTGCCGGGTGAGATTCAATCCTGTTTTCAATCTCAGCCCTTATTTCACTTTTAAAGGAATCTTTACCAGCATAGATTCTAGATGCAATTTGTGGGGAGTTAACATTCCTTGCGTTAAAAATTTCATATATATCGTCTAAAAGCTCAACTTTATCTTCTTGCGCTATATCACTATACTGTTCATTAATGACTGATTCTATAATAGCCTTTACTTGAGGTGCTTTTAAATATCTGGTTCCAATCAATATCATAATTTTACTCCTAATTTCCTAATCAACTTCTATATTTCTTAATTTATCTATCACAGCACCCACTAAAGGTTGCTCAATGGCCATTTCTAATTCTTTTTCACGTGTCCAATGCGCAATACCTGCAGCCCCTTCGATAAAAATACTTTTCCGTCCGAGGTTATTTAAGGTGTACCACATCGTGCGATCATATGCTTTTAACCACAAAAAAGAAGATGACGCCAGTATCCCTAGTTTACGTGCATCTGATAATAAACTTAACAACACACCTTGCACATAGAAGTGCACAGAACAAACAGTCTTAATTTCATCCATGGTAAGTAAGTTTTTAGCATGCGTATTTAGTTGAGATTGAAGTAATTTTTTTTTCTTACTTTCTGCTTGGTAAAAAAATCTAGCAGTTTCATCACACAGCGCTAAGGCTTGCTTTATTTTTCCTGTTTTATGTAATGCAAACACGCAAAAAAGTGCCTGATATTCAAATGATAAGCTTTCAAAACTACGCCATCGCTCTCCTATCTGTGCTAATAAAACCTTCTGTGTTCTCATTGTAAAATCCGATTGCAATGGATTAAGTTCATGCGTTAACAGGTACTCTTCTGGCTTTAACGCATTTGATGCTTGATTTAATAAGTCATCCTTGACAGCAGGGGCAATCGCAGGATATTGATCAACCATATTTTGGCAAAGGCTTTGCATATTATATTTTCTTGTAAACTTCTTGGTCGGGTGAAACTTCACACATAAATATCCTCCAAAAACTGCTACTGATGCTAAAACATAAAAATAAACACGACCAACAGTTGCTAAAATCTCCTTAAATAAATGATAATTAAGCTGGTTAATATTTACTGACTGAAGATATAGTAACTCTTGATCAAAGTGATGAGTAAAAAGTGACATAGCTCTTAGTTGCCAAGTTTTTAAAATCAATAATAATGACAGTAACTCCGCCCCATAAAAAAAATAAATTAAATACCCTAAACCACACATCGCAAAAATAGCATATACTACATTCAAGTGATTCTGACTGTCTATTTGCGAGCTCATAACTGCTGCACCTTGTTACCAGTTAGTATTTGAGATTGATCTAGAATCATTCTTTCAATTAAAGCATCTACCGCCTCAGATTTATTGACAGCATTTCGATCCGCATAATATTTAATTTCATCTAATGCCGTGCCTTGAGGATAAAAAAATGCTAAAAGTTTACGTGCTTTCTCAGGAGAAATTTTTTGATATAAATTATCACGCAATAGCACATCCTCAGACCGAGTGGTTAAAGCCCATAATTCAATTGGGCTTAACGTTAAACATAGCGCACGACTATATTTACCGCTGCTAGTGTAAAATTGTGCTAAAAATTCAGCGCCATGAATCGTTGGCGAACTACTATGATGCTTAATACTCTGCAACTCCGTCTCATTTAATGAAAATGTTGACTTAAGCTGATTAAGCATGCTCTGATTGCCTGATCCCATTATAAAAATAGAAGTTGCAAACTCTGTCATTAAGCGACTAAAGTCATCTAAGGATTGAGAACATAAGTTTATTTGAATATTATGTTTTCGCCCCTCTCGCATATCTTTTTGAATTTGGTTGATTAGTGCACTACATTGTTTTGTTCGGTGAAACTCATCATATACCACACGTTTTTTTAGTAACTTAAATTGACTATGTCTGTTCTTATGGTAATGGTAATATTTCTCGTTTTTATCCGTTCGTGTTGGTACATCATGGCGAATAGCATCATTGATGATTTGTCGAGCTAACATGTAAGCGATTGCTGTTTTTTTATCTTCAAAATCACTGCCCCCATGAGTGACCTCTTCTAAATCAAAACCTATAATTTTCTTGTCATAAACATCCAGTTTTGTAACACTTGAAAACATCGGATAAATTTTAATCATGCTTGAAATGGTTCGAGCATATGCATCAATGTAACCTTCCCCACTTGGTAGTTTTGCATTTTGATACATATCTGCAATATTATTCAGCCTAACTGCAATGATCGTGTCACTTAACAGCGGTACTGCATACTTCTGGGCTTGCCTTGCTAAATGATATAATTGATGCTCAAATAATATATCAACGACTTGCCACCATGTTGTTACATCCGTTAGTGCAACATCCAATTCATTTAATTTTTGATCAATTATAGGTTCAAGTCCGTTATGATATTCTTTAGGTGACTGCTCATCTGAATAATAATGATAAACCTCATCTATTATTAAACTGAGCATATTTGCCATACCTTCAGCCAGTATGGTACTGACTTTATCTGACATTAATAGTGTTAAAAAATTTACCAGAAATGCTTTCTTAGCTTCATGAGGTGTACGCAACCCTAAAGACGTATCAAATGGATTAATAGCATCATCTTTTGATAACTGTAACTTATGTGAGCATAGTAAATGGTGATAATTTGAAGGAAGATACTCCTTCAATAATGAAATAATACCATTACTTGATTCGCCAATATCCATAATCCCTAAATAAGGCAGTTCATCGACTTTTGCACCATCTAACATAGCTAAGTTTAATGCATTTAATAATACTGACTTTCCAGAACCTGATTTAGCAAAGATAAGTTCAATCCAACTTGGCTGTAGAGATGAACCACTTTGGTATGGCCAAACCCGACCATCTGGTGTTCTAAATAAAGCGCCCTTATTCCAGACTCGAGCAGGTCTGGAAATGGGTAGCAGCCCTACTACGCCATCTAAAGGTGCTGCTGTTTTTGGTTGATAATCTTTATATTGAATTGCAGGAGCCGTTTGCATTAAAGCAGACAAAGCATCACCATGAACTGATTTAACTTGCATCCCACCCCAACTTTGTAGTGACTTTATCAATTGAGATTTACGCTTAAGTAGCAACTCATCTTGATTAAAGTCACTCCAAGTACAAAAACTTGCTGAAATTTTCACCACTGAATTATCAGTTGACTTCTCAACTTGCTGCAATAAAGCAGCACTATCTAGCAATAATTTATTTTTATGTGAACTAAATGCTAGAAACCTTGCAATAATTGTTTTTAACTTTAATAAGCTAATGCCATTACTTTCTAAACGAAGTGATGCCCAAAAAGGAACTCCTTTAACGCGTAATGAATTAAATAAAGAATCAAAATTTTGTAGCTGTTCTGGAAACAGCGATACTGCAGCATTGAAAAAATCTCGATCCCCATAACGTGCATGACTCATATCTTTGGTTTCACCATCACCTTGTGTTAATAGTTGTTGATCTAGTTTTGGCCACAGCAGTGCACTGATATCTTCATCTGATTTTGGCACATACATAGGAAGGTGGTCACCTGGTAAAACAGGTTTCCAAGTAAGGTCCGTACCTTTAGGGTCAATTTCAATACGTATTGCTTGCAACATTTTATGACTATCTAAAACATTGCAACTGACACCACCTTTTTGTAATGCTAAGATAAATTGCTCGACCGCAGATAAATGACGATGTAATACTTCCACCATAAACTCAGTAACCATTTGTACATTATTTATGGTGGGCAAATTTGCATCATCTGCGCGCTTTTTTTCTTTTTCAATAATTTGTTTGTATTCACTTTTATGAATATCATTAGCATTTGTCCACATGACAATATAAACATCTTCAAAATGGCAATATCTACTCAATGCCTCCATTCTTGCTTGATTAAGATGAGAGAAATCAAGGCAAGTTTTCTTCTTTCCATCACTTTGGATTGGCATTTGCTCAATATCACGAAAAATATTTTGATGGTCACAGGTTACAAAAAATTGAAAGTTGTGCCCCGATGTTTTTAGAAATGGATGCAGCGCCCTATAGTAAGTATCACATAGTTCTGCATATTCTTGTTGATTTACAATTTCAGAAAATCCGTGTACGCGAATCATAGATACAAAGGTTCCATTTTTATTGACAATAGTGGAATGCTCACATGCAGATTCAAAATCACAATACGACTCAATATTTTGCCTGCTCAACGTACTGAAATAAGCAAACAGCTCATCTATTGCTGACGATACTTTTTTTAATAATGTCATAACCTACCTATCATTTCTATTTAAAAACAAACCCAGACTCCATAACCACGCGGTTATTTTTATAATCGACCTCCATAACCTTACCGTAATCAGGAATCTCGTCTCCAGCCATCACAGAAATACTTTTATGATTACTATCACTTAACCACGCATGATCATAACTAATTGCATCTAGCGTTAACTCATCAGATCTGTTACGCATCGATGACTTAAATATTTCAATATCTTTAGCGGCTTTGGCGGTTTTCAATAACGTCATTTGCATATGGCGTATATCATTTGTAAAATCAGTTTTAAATTGATGAAGTTCCTGATTTATCTTTTCGTTTTTACTTACTAATGTTTGCTGGCTTTTCTGCAACGTGTCATAGCCTTTATCTAGCTTGGCAATACGATTTGTGAGCAGCTTAATCTCTTTTTGAACTTCCATAATTTGCTGCTGCGTTTCAAATAAAGCATTGTTTGTTAAACTTTGATTATCTATTTGTGTTTGAGCGTCTTGGTTTGCCTTTTTTTCTGACAATCCATCTGTGACAAATGACTGTTTTTGTATACTTGCCTTAGTTTTTTTTACCCAACCAGTATTTTTAATTGACCTCTCTTGAGTCGTTAACTTATTAGTATCAATATCGCTACTTAGATCAGACACTTCAATATTCAGTTTTTCTTGTTTGCTTAAGCCTTCTTGATAGTAGTTTTGCTCACTTGTTTCCATCGCTTTAGACTTTGGTGGCAAGGTTGGTTTTTCAGCAGTGGCATTGCCATATAGTGCCGCTATTAATACTATTGCAACAGCTCCTGCCACAACTTTGCGTTTCTTATCTTTAAATAAAATACTTTTAATTATTTTAAACGGACTAGCTTTTAACATTACCCTATAGCCTTACTTTTTATACAGTTAATAACATACTGCTAGTTATTGTATAAAAATCTCCCTAAAAGATAAGTCTCATTTATGCACACGAGAGTGCAGCAAATAAGTAACCATTTAATGACCGGAAGCTGTCAAAAGATCATTGTCCTACATAGGCTTGTGGTGCTTTGTCTATGACCGCATAGCCGTGGTTGGCATACGTCGACCCATACCAAACGGGCGACGTTGAATAAATAAAATCTGTGGCGCTTGTTTGCGCTTAAACTCAGCTAACTCTACCAAACGATAAATTCTTTTTTGCTCAGTTAAATCTACTTCAGCAACAATGCTCTCTAGTCGCTTTATTTCATTATCTGCCAGTAAATCACGCTCTAGATATAGCTTAAGCATCGCATCAAGATGATCATAATCCGGTAAACTATCAGAATCCTTTTGCCCTTCGGATAATTCAGCCGATGGTGCTTTATCAATAATGCGTTGCGGGATCAGCTCACCATATGCTTGATTAATATAATTTGATAAAGCATAAACATCATTCTTATATAAATCACCAATGCAATTTAGTGCACCACACATATCACCATAAAGTGTCGCATAGCCCACGGCAAGCTCACTCTTGTTACCCGTTGTCAGCATTAAAAATCCTGTGTCATTGGAGTACTCCATGACAATTCGCCCACGAATACGTGCTTGCATATTTTCTTTGGTCAATTTTTTAGGTTCAGTTCCAAATGCTTTACTAAAGTTGGCACAGGTAAGTAAAAACTCCTCTTTGATTTCACGTGTAAAAAGTTCAATTCCTAAATTCTGGCACAATTCAACTGAATCGCTTACCGAGCCTTCGGAGGAATACACAGAAGGCATCGTAATCGCTTTGACATTATCTTTACCTAAACTCAAAGTAGCAATCGCCAAAGTCAATGCACTATCAATACCACCGGATGAACCAACTACCACACCCTTAAATCCGCACTTATGGACATAATCCTTTAATCCGCATATCAGCTGTTGCAAAACGAATGCTTGTGGGTTGTCTTGATATGGCGCTTTAAGAATTGCTTGTGGTAAGCGTTCAAGATCAATGCTAAAATGTCCCTCTTTAAAACTATCTGCTAATGCAATAAGCTCTGAGTTGGCATTGCATACGAAACTCGCGCCATCATATATCAGCTCATCATAACCACCAACTTGTGAGCTATAGATAACAGGCGCTTTAATTTTTCTGGTAATATTTTTCACAATCTGTAACCGCTGCTCAAACTTACCAAACATCGAAGGCGAAGCATTTACCACAATAAGCGCATCAAGATTTTGCGGTAAATCATCGATAGGATTTGTTAAATAACCTTGATGATTGTCATACCAAATGTCTTCACAGATCAAAATAGCTAAATGCTGACCTTTAAACTTGAAGCTTGGCTTTTTGTTTTGTCCGGCAATAAAATGCCTTGTCTCATCAAAAACCCCATAGCTTGGAATAAGTTGCTTGTGATAACAATGAACAATCTCACCTTCGGCAATGACAAGTGCGCTGTTATGAAATTTTTTAAGTCCTGCTATTGCCGTTGCCGCACCTATTACTACCGCTGTATTCAGCGTTTTTGTAAGCGTTTTAATCTTATCAATGATCTGATTTTGTCTGTTGATTACTTCATCATAAGTCAATAAATCATAGGGATAATAACCGCTGATACAAAGCTCAGAAAACACGATTAAATCCGCTGCTTTGTGCTCATGCATCGCGCGCGAAATTTTTTCAAAGTTATACGTAAAATCAGCAACAGTGTAATTTAGTTGGACGACTGAAATTTTCATCTAATTCCTTTCATTTTCTTAAGACTTTAAACGAATACCACGTGATAGCAAATACCATGCCAAGCTATAAAGAATAGCGATTAATAGCACGATGGCAACTAAAGCAACCACTGGGTTGACAGATGAATAGCCAATAAATGCGTAACGCACAAAATCAACGATATAAAATAACGGATTATATTGCGCGATATGTTGCCAAAATGGTGGTAATGCACTCAAACCATAAAACACGCCACCAAGATAAATCAATGGTGTTAGCACAAAGGTAGGAAAAATAGTCGTGTCATCAAAGCTTTGCGAGAAAATACCATTTAACAGGCCACCCAATGAAAATAAAGTGCCACATAAAATAAATGATAATAGGATTAACAGTAATCCACTAAAGCCTATTGCAATCCCGCCAAATAATCCTGCGACAATCGTCACCATCACCCCAACAAAAAAGCCACGTGCAACACCACCTGATACATAGCCCAAGATAATCAAATGATTAGTTGCCGGAGATACCAAAAGCTCTTGAATGGAGTGATTAAAGCGCGCACCATAAAACGAGCCCACGACATTGGCATATGAGTTATTAATAACTGCCATAATGACAAGACCAGGTGTAATAAAGTGCATATAACCAAAACCATCCATCGTGCCAACGCGCGCACCAACCACTTTCCCAAAAATGAGGAAATACAAACTGATGGTAATCGCTGAAGGTAAAAGGGTTTGCGGCCAAATGCGTAGCACACGCACCACTTCTTTTCTTAATATTGTGTAATAAATAATCCAGTATTCTTTAAATGTCATCTTCCCCACCTATGCCTTATTTCTTGCGACATCAATAAACAGTTTTTCCAGTTTATTTGTTTTTGTCTTAACACTTAATACGTCAATATTCTGCTGACTTAAATCAGCAAATAATTGATTCAATGTCACACTCTTATCGACCTCAATTTCCAAAGTGTTTGAATCAACTAACTGACATTGCCCGTATTCACATTGCATTTGTGACGGTGTTATTGGCTCTTTCAAATCAAAAATATACGTCTCTTTTTCCACTGATCTTAACAGTGTTTTCATATCTGAACTCGTGTGCAATTTACCCTGATGAATTAACGCAATGCGATTACACATGCTCTCAGCTTCTTCAAGATAATGTGTGGTTAAGATAATCGTTAATCCTTCTTTATTTAACGCGCGCATTTGCTCCCATAGTGATTGACGTAGCTCAACATCAACCCCTGCCGTTGGCTCATCCAAGATCAGCACCTTGGGTTTATGAATAAGTGCACGCGCCACCATCAAGCGACGCTTCATACCACCAGATAAAAAACGTACTTGCTCATCCTTTTTATCCCACAACGCCATATCTCTTAACAGCTTTTCAGCATAAGGTTTGGTTGTCTCACGATTAAGCCCAAAGTAGCCTGCCTGTGTTAACAGGATTTGCATCGGTGTTTCAAAGATATTTAAGTTTACCTCTTGTGGCATAACCCCTAGATGCTTGCGCGCCATAAAGGGGGATTTCAGCGTATCATAGCCGCAGATTTCAATGCTGCCGCAGGTTTTATTGACAAGTGCTGAGATCATCCCCAATGTAGTTGATTTACCCGCGCCATTAGGTCCTAATAAGGCAAAGAAATCTCCCGGATATACGTCAAAACTGACATCTTTTACCGCATGAAAGCCACCTTTGTATATCTTATTGACATTAACCAAAGACAGCGCTTTTGTATAATTCATCGTAAACTCGATTATTAATTATAGATAGCTTTGCATTGTAACAGACAATTTATAGCTGACTAGCGGTACGTGCTTTTTTTATAAAACTGATTTCAATGTAACTTCATCAAATATTTTTTTATCAACTTTAAGATAGGCTGCCCCCTCATCTAAACAGACCATTGCCTCCTCAACACCTGGCAAATTAAGAATTTGCTGTTGTAGCGCCTTAGCATCCATATGCTTAGCTTTATTGAGGCTATATAGTTTAGAGCTTAATTGTTTTGGTTTTTGCATCGTTATAGCGATCACAATCCACAACACACCTAACAGACCATTAAAAATAAAAATACCCTGTATACCAAAGTGATGCATGATCACACCACCTAATACGCCACCAAAAAATATACCCAAGAACTGAGCGCTAGAGTAAACACCCATTGCCGTGCCTTTGCTGCTAATTGGTGCCATTTTTGAGATCAGTGACGGCAAAGCTGCTTCAAGCAAGGTAAAGCTTGCAAAATATAATACTAATAAAAGACTCATCACAATGACATGATGATCAAATTCATACAGTAAAAACTGCATTGCCGTAAGAATAATGATCGCACCAACAAAAACAGGCTTCATCAAGTTTTTAGTCTCGGCAATAATGATAAATGGCACCATAAGGAAAAATGAAATAAACAGCACAGGCAAATAAATAATCCACTGTTTATCAATACTCACGCCAATATAGTCAATTAAAATAACCGGAATAGCCAGAAACAATGCCGTTAGCATCGCATGCAAGCTAAAAATACCATAGTTTAAACGCAATAATTCAGGCTTTTTCAATACACTCTTGATTTGACTAGGCGTTGTTTCAGATCCTTTATGAAAAATAATTTTCGTGGGCGTTGGCACACCATAAATTAAGATAACAATACCAATAGCACCTAAAATGGCCGTCAACCAAAAGATACCCGACAAACCAATCCATGTATTTAAAATGGGACCTAGCACCATCGCCCCAATAAAGGATAAACCAATGGTCATACCAATCACTGACATCGCTTTCATGCGATTTTCTTCTTTGGTCGTATCGGCAACTAAAGCCGTAAGTGTACTACCTATGGCACCTGCTCCTTGCAAAGCGCGACCAATAATAATGCCATAGATCGTATGTGACATCGCAGCGATAATGCTACCAATAATAAATACAATTAAACCAAATAAAATCACGGGCTTTCGTCCATACTTATCGGATAGCACACCCAAAACAATCTGTAATAATGCTTGCGTTAAGCCATAAATACCCAACGCCACACCGATTAATGTTGGCGTTGCATCGATAATCTTATCGGCATAAAGACTAAAAATAGGCAAAATAATAAAAAGACCCAGCATTCTAAACGCATAAATACTGGCAATACTTAAGGTGGATTTCTTTTCTGATTTTAACAACATAGTTAAACCTCAATATGACTAAATGTTAACGGATATCCCCAAGTCTCCAAAAAGTGCAAAAAGTAGTTTGTAGGCAATAAAGCTCATCACCATACAGCATGGTAGAGTTAAAAGCCAAGCAGTCGCCATTGTTCTTACCACACGCCAATTAACGCCACCACTTTCAGGATAGCCCGCTCCCATAATTGAGCCGGAAGCAGCTTGCGTGGTACTCACTGGCAAACCTAGATGTGAAGCGCCAAGAATCAGTAAACCTGAGCTCATCTCAGCGGCAAAACCGTTCGCTGGACCAATTTTGGCAACACGTGTGGTTAATGTCTTAATAATGCGCATGCCACCGGATAAGGTACCAAGCGCCATGGTTAATGCACACAAGCAAATCACCCATACAGGAATGTGTGAAACCGTTGTAAGCACACCAAAGCTAAATAATGCCAAGGTAATAATCGACATCGTTTTTTGTGCATCGTTTGAACCATGACTTAATGCCAATAAACTACTAGAGATCACCTGCATCTCGCGAATACGTGCATTTGATTTGCGTGGTGTTTTACGCTTACTTAAGATTCTAAATAGAATAACCACTAAGATCAGTGCTAAGAAAAATGCCAAGATTGGCGATAGCACCATCGGCACAATAATTTTACCAACTAAAATACCATAATGAATCGTATGGACATTACTTGCGGCAATAGCAGCGCCTACCAAAGATCCAATCAGTGCGTGCGATGAACTCGATGGAATACCGAAATACCATGTAAACAGGTTCCAGCTAATCGCAGCGAACAATGCAGCAATTAATACTAAATGTGTTACAACATTGGCATCAACCAAGCCTTTACTAATTGTTGTCGCTACTGCTGTACCAATAAACGCACCGACAAAATTAAAAATTGCGGCAATAATAATCGCTTGATAAGGAGATAATGATTTTGATGCAATCGGTGTTGCTACAACATTGGCAACATCATGAAAACCATTAATAAATTCAAAAAAAAGTGCAATGATGATAATACTAACAAGAACTATCATCATAATTAGATTTCCTTGACGTAAATACGCATCACCGAATCACATAAAGTAGCACTGGTGTCAACCGCTGATTCTACAGCCTTGAATACTTCCTTTAGCTTGATAGTGGTTAATGTGTCGTAATCCGCCTTTTTGATCTGATCAATCGCATCACCCAAATCTTCAACGACATTCTCATCAAGTTCTGTCGCGCGTTGTGATGCAAGCTTAAGCTTCTGACCATCTTTATTTTTAAAGGCAATCAATAAGTCACACAAGGATTTTGTAATCTCTTGTAAGGTGACCACACTGCGAATCAAGCAATCATCGACTTTGCTGTCAATCGCATAAATTTGCATTTTTTTGTTAATTTTAATAATGCGTTTAGTCAGTTTCAGCATAATTCCCGATAAGTGAAAAATATCACCGCGATCAATTGGCGTAATAAACTGCTCATTCAGCTCAACAATGATTTTCTTGTTGATGTCTACCGCATTTTGGCGTTGTTGACGCAATTTAGC
Organism: Cysteiniphilum sp. JM-1; assembly: GCF_008711525.1. Taxonomy (GTDB): domain Bacteria; phylum Pseudomonadota; class Gammaproteobacteria; order Francisellales; family Francisellaceae; genus Caedibacter. The sequence goes on along the minus strand of NZ_VXKS01000015.1, from coordinate 43,652 downwards.
CATTAACTCAGTTGCTTTGTAAGCATTTTCTTCATTAACGATATCAACCAGAAGTGACGCTGAGAAATGCACATTTTGTGCCGCCTCAACAAATAAATCAAAAAAAACTTCCCCGCGTGACGGAATCAACGACTTGATAATTTTTCGCAACATAAGCGCATTTTCTTAAAACCTTTCAGGTATCGCCATGATAATCGTATTGACGTAAAACACAACCTTAAACTTTATTTTTTGCAAGATCTTCCACACGCATATGTTACGCCATTTTGCGTCGCATAATTAAAAATAAGATCAACATCAATAATGAAAAGCAAAAGATCCAAGCACCATAAAGGCTTGCCGTATGATCAAGAAAATTTCCGGCAATGAGGTTTATAACACCCGTTAAACTTAAGACAATAGCGGCAGTTAAGCCTGCAGCTAGAGCTGAAGATCCTTTATAACTATCAAGCGATCCACTAATACTTGGTGACATTAAAAATGATGCAGCCATCACGATCACTGACGCCAAAATGGTAAAACGTATTAAATTAAAATGTATTGATTTTGATTGTGTCTCAAAGCAAAGATAACCACTTGCCAAAACAAGTAACATAACACCAATCATTGCTATTGAGCTGGTTTTAAGCTTGAGGATACTCGCACAAAATGATGCCGCCATTGAACCTACGATATACATCACCCCCACAATAGTCAGCACAATACCCACGGTTACATGACTCATATGAAATAAATGTAATACCGTCGGCACCATAATCATCATTAAGAAATATGAGGTATTTGCCAATAGGTTTGATAATAAATAAACACAGAACTTAGGAAGCTTAAATAATCCACATAGTAGTGCTAGCGTATCATTTGCTGAAATAGCGATAGGTTTATTGCTTAGCATCGCTTTTGATCTTAACCTCCATAAACATACACAGGTTAACAAGCCATAAGCCAGTAAGAAGACAAAAACATAGCGCCATCCTAATGCTACTGAAATATATACGGCAATACCCGCTGAGCTAATGTTTGAAAGTGTGCCAAGAATGCCAAGACCCGCAAAGAGTCGGGTACTTGAGTTATTTTCTGCTAAGCTTTTTACTTCCACTGCACCAATAAGCATAAGAATAGATGAAAATACCGCAACCAAAATTCGTGCAATATTAAAAATCATTGCATCCTCAGCAACAACACATACCAACGTGCTTAGCATAAACCCAATAATGGCAACAATGGCTAAATGCATGATTTTTACTTTATCAAAAATAAAACACATGATGAGTTGCGTTACGCCCATGACCAATAAAAACAGCGAAATAGCCACATGAAATATAAAAGCCTCTTGTCCCGTAAAGCTCATTTGAATATCACTCATAATCGGCGCATATAAATCAAGTGACCAGCCAAATGCATAGACGATGGGTGCCAAGAAAAAAATCGATGTTATTTTTTGATTCATGACTTATCCAGTTGTTATAAGACGTAATAGTTTTGAAGTGATTGCATATAATACTGCACAGCACATTTATTATTCATACCAAGTTTCATATAGATATTTTCCCAATGCTTTTGAATAGTCCGTGGTGAGCAGTCAAACTTTTTTGCCAGTGCCGCTGCTGATAGATCAAACTGGCTGATACTTGTGACAATTTCCCGCTCTTTCTCAGACAACAATGCTAGGCGATTTTGTTGTTTAAAAGGAATTGATAAGGTTGAAAGTCTTTCCTGCAAACCTTCTGACTCTCGTCGTTGATTAGGCATAAGAGAGTCAAATAATTTAGGCTGATTATAAAGTTTAATTAAATCTCGGCAATCATTAATGAATTCGCAGTGATCAAACAACCTAAAAACATGAACAGAACGCGGACATATTACATCAACGTTATAACGGTTTTTGCCATCAAAAAACTGAGTGACCAGTCCATCAGCATTATACTCTTCAATAAGCCCACCATCTAACCCATAAACTTGATTAATAATACTAGAATATAAATATTGCCTCGGCATAAGCTGCAGATACTCCATATACGCTGCCATTGATTCAATTTTATGCAAATCTGAATCGATAAAGCGAGAGCATAAATCATTCTGCTGACATATAATGCGTCGCATGCCTTCACCATTTACTTTTTCAATTGACACTCCTAGCAAATGATATTTTTCACAAAAATCTTTGGCGCTATTTTTTAACGACAAACTCAACCGTGGTGTAATTTGCTGATAGTTATATGCAATTGGCTCCATATGTAACTACTGATCCTTTAAATTTATAAGTTGCCTACAATGATCCAAAACAATTTTGAATCTCATTTTTTGCGCATTATGCACACAAAATAAATAACTTTGAATTTAAATAATTTCATTATTATATAACTAAAAGATATAACAAATGATGTTATTAAAATTCTCTTGTTAGGCGCCATCAATCTCTTAGGATAGTTTAAGCTTATTGCAAAGCTTCGGAGGTCCACCATCTCCTAAAACAAGAAATAATCATAACATATAACACCCCATATAAATTTATTTTTATCACACATAATCTAGTCAATTTTCACAAACCCTACCTTTGAATACAGACAAATAGCAGCATTATTCGTCTTACGTACATTGAGTTTTATTTTTTTTACTTCATGATCAGCTTGAATATATTGCTCAAAAATCAGCTTAATAAAATATTGCGCATACCCTTGACGTTGGCAACGTGGATAGATCAAAAAGTCATTAAGCCATATTGCATCCTCATTATGTTTAATTGAGCAAACACCTATAACGTTATCTTGATCATTGATCAATGCAACCACATCAATATTTTTGTCATAAGCTAAATCATATAAAGTTGTCCATGCTTGTTCTACCGGCTGTTTAAAGGCAGCCGCATAGGTACTCGCTAAATTAAGAGAGGGTGCTTGATTATCGAGTGACATCAGCTTAACACCTTCAATCACATGCTTTACTTTAGGCTTATCCAACAATTGCATTGATAGTATTTGCTGATGGCTTATTGAGTTTGAGTTCATGGATATATCATTTTGTTGTGTCAACATCATTTTCTTTCTTTATGCCTCGATATCTGCCATCACTAACACGCCAATACCAGCGCCTTTATCAAGCTTAACCGTTGGTGGACGTGAGAACTCTTTTTCCAATGCACCACTAAATGCAGATCCTACTTGACCAGCTCCAGCATAAAGACCATATTGCATGCTTTCATTGGTACGCCCTGTCGTTGTGGTGCATGGTCCAATTGACCCTGCTGGACATATCGTTGTTGTTTGCATGCCTGACTGTGAGAAATAATTACCAAATCCTTGCAGAAATGCCGCAGCAAATAGACTGCCATAACGCTCAAAATAATGATGGTTAACGGAACTTGCTAAGGCTGATTGTGCTGTTTCTGCATCTACCGCATAAGCAGTTATGGCAATGCTGTGGGCAAAGTCTTTTGAAGATAACTGCGAGAACTTAACAACCAATTTATCATCTTCACGCGCAAAGTTACCAAGCAATTTCGTCCCTTTTAGCTTCCCTTCTACTACCTTTGCCAAAACAGGGGTGTTTGGTTGATCACTATCAAGCTGACTTTGTAATACCGCAAATAAAATATCACCTGCTTTTAGCAATACTTTTTTATTAGCCAAACTTGTTTTATTTTTAATCCCCTCATCATCAATATCAACCGCAGTAAAACTCTGACTACTGACTTGCGCCCCTTTCCAGCTTGCTAATACCTGATTCATATTATCCATCATATTTTGTGAGTTAATCGGCATATAAGCATTCTCATTAGCCTCATTGCTCGACGAAGTTATGAGTGGATTACCTGCTTTTGTTGTTTCAGGGTGATTTTGCACTTGATGATAAAAAGATTTCGGATCCAAACTAGCGCCATTTTGTTGAGGCACTGATTTTGATGTTGCCTGGGTAAATGCAAAACTATCCTCTATATAGCTTTTTCCTTCAGAGTTTGCCTTTTGCAAGGTTGATTTATTTTGTTCATTTACAAGCTGCTGATATTGCTTATTGGTCGTCTGACTTTTATGCGTATTTGGCGAGACATCCACACCAGAGACATAAGAGCCAAGTTGCGCATTATGATCAGTCGCTGGAAAAAGCATGTTGATGATCACAATAAAGATAAAAATCAGTGCCAACACGATCAATAACACTCTTACTCGAGGATGTGCCAATAGTCGTTTTAATATGTTTTTCACACAAAATCCTTATCTTATTAATTACTGATAGTCACATGTTCAATTTGCTGATGATTACTTAAAATCAACAATGGAGTGGGTTCTATTTCATAAGCATTCATCTCACTGCTTCCTAAATTCTGTACACGTGATTTCCACGCCGGTGAAATTAAAGTTGCACTGGTGAGCAATAGATAACGCCCCTGATATTGCCATACTTTAAGATCACTTGCCCCTGTAAAGGTTTTGACTTGTGCCGTTTCAGGGGGAATATCCGAAAGCAAATTAACCAGATAATGAGGTGCAGGTAGTGTGACATCAACTTTATCTGCCTCACTTAAACTGCGTGTTGATACGCGTAAATAATCAAGATAATCCCAATCTTTTTGCCCTGTTAACAAGGTTACCATCACCGGTACATCGAGTCCCTTTAGCATCACTGCCATATTGCTTGTTGCATATGCTTTTAATGCCTGCAGCATAAAAGTGCCACTTTTTTGATCCCATATCACTTTAAATCCGGCATTATCAGCTATTGTAATTTGTTTAATTGGCCAAATACGTCCATTGGCATCTGTCATTACCACTGATGTAATCATATCTAGACCAATCGTCAATATCGGTGGACTAAAAGCCTTACTGGGATCAAGATCAATCAACAAAGTTCTTGAACGTGCCTTACCCTGACTTTCGCCTGGCTTTTGTGCTTGAGCACTTAAACGTTCAGCCACGGCATCTCTAAGCGTATGAATATCAGCCCCTGTTAATGGTAATGCTTGGGCAATTGTCTGATTAAAAGGTTGTTGTGTTGGATTTGTAAAACCGTGTTGCACCAGTCCCATAAGAAGAATACAGCACAGCACATTAAGCAGTAGCATCCGCCCCTTGATAGCGTTACTTAAAAGTGCGCGCTGTATTTGTTTATACTGAGTTTCCATTTGTTAGATATCTCATTAAGTCCCATTATTTCCATACAATACATGATATAGTCGTTGGTAATACATACGCATTTTACGTATGATCTGACACATAGAGATAGATCATTAACTGCCTAATAACGGTGTTACTTTCATAATATCACCATACGCTAAGGCAGATACACTACCAGAGATGCCCCCTGCTAAAGTTTGCCACTGTTTCGTTTCGCCATTCCACAACGCCACACCTTGAGAAGCAACTTCTCCTGCGTGCTTAAACTTACCACCAACATATACTGATGTGTTATTATCAGGATTGTTTTGAGGAATAATGGCATCAACCTGTCCATCAACGCCTGATCCTAACGGATGCCATACATTATCTTTGATAACTGCAATATGGTTTAACGCTTGATCGTCAAGATGTATAAAATCACCGCCGACATAAATACTTTGCTGCTGATCAGCAGCGAGTGCGTAAATGTTAGCTAAATTTGCCGCATGATTTGTCATAGAGTAGGCAATAGGTCCAATAGCGAATATATAATTTGTATTTGCCACGTTCTCAACACCTGAAAATTCACCGCCTACAATTAATTTCGATGTATCATTTTTCCAAATAGACATCATTGCATTTACTTTCCCACCAATGATTCTTGCACCAGTGCCCACAGTGTTAAACTTCCCTTGATACCATAAAGCAAGATTTGTAGATTTATAAGCCCCCGATGATTGCGAAAAGTCTCCGCCGATAATAATTACATCATTTATTTTTTTGTCATCGCTTGTTACATAAATGGTATAAACCGGCCCATTTAAACCATTTGCTAACGCCGACCATGTATTATCTTGCCACTTGGCAATATTGTTTAATGCCCCATGATCTGTCGCGTTAAATTTTCCACCAACAAACAAACTACCATCTGGCGTGAAGTCCATGGCAAAAACCTGATCATCACCTACTAAACCTTGCCAACCACTATTTAATGGCTGCCATGTCTGACCATTCCATTGACCAATAAGATTTGCCAAAACCTTACCTTCGTTGAAATGAGTAAACTTGCCACCGATATAAACATTGCCATCGGCTGCCACCTTGATGGCATTGACACTATTATCAACGCCTTGAGCTAATGCTTGCCAGTGCTGCCCATCCCACATAGCCACATTATTAAGTACTTGCCCTCCTTGTCCCGCCGTGGTAAATGTGCCACCGGCATATAGCACTGGCGTATCTAAAAGAGAGAAGCCAAAGTTTGCCGTTTTTGTTGTAATGGTTAATGTCTCACTGCTGGTTTTACCCACTATACTGTCTAATGTTTTATCATTGTTGTGTACGTACAAATAACAAGAAGCACCTGCCTTTAAATCATAAGAATTAGGATTACTCTCATCACTAACGCAGCTATTAGGGCAGGTTATACTTGTGCACCATGCCCCTTTATCAGTATCAGCATTTTTACCATTGTAAACATTAAAAGCAGTTAACGCATTTGTTGTAAAATTCATTGTATTTTGACTGTCATTAAGTAGCGTGATCCTTTTAACCCCCTGATACATATCATAGGATGGATCAAAATAGGCATGCACCCCAGTCGTACTTAATGCAATCATTACATCTTTAGCTAAATTATTGACCGCTTTAATCGTAAAATTATAAATCGCGTTTTTAAGTGTATTTTCAGCATTAAACGTGATGTTGCAACTTTTCCCCGGTAACACAAGATTTCCTGATAAACAATCATCCGCATTTTTTGAACTTACCACGGATAAACCCTGAGGAGAGACCTTGCTTGCTGCATTCTCAGTAATAACATAATCGCTTACTTGCGTGCTTGGTTGCCAAGCAAAAGCACCTGTATTAGTGACCTTCATTGTTGTTTTTTCACTAGTGGTAGCGGGGATATTGATTTTTGTTGTATCTGCATTCACTGCTGTTTTAGCGGCTTGAGCAGTAATTTCCTTGCTAAACGCATAGCCATTGATGTCCAATGCTAAGCTAACTTTCCCTTGCCCAACAGCATCTACTGCTGCTTCAAGCATGAGTTGGCATTGGCTATTTGCTGCGATCTCACCACCTTGTTGACAGCTTGAATCTTTACTATCAATCGTTACCCCTTTTGGCAATGTCGTTTGGATTGAACTGATCTTGACTGACTCATCGGCATGATTGACAATATTAACTTGCTGTTTAGTCGCTTTGGAAAAGTAAGCATTACCATCAACCGTAACAGGATCAGATCCTGCAAAAATATCTGGGTAAATGGCTTTTACATTTGAAGCACTAATGCTTATTTGATGGCTAGATGGATTAGTATTTAATGCTGATAAATTTGCTTTTAAAGCATCAATTGTTGCCTGATCACTCGCTAGATCAAAGCTAAATACCTGTGTTTGACCAGGTGCCAAATCAGCAACCCTTACCAACTGTGCATTTTTTGAATTTTTTACAATTTTTGCTAACCAGTTTGGCAGGCGAACTTGCAAATAATTAATCGCTTGATGTGGTTCTGTATTGGTCACACTGATTTTGATCTTGCTATCTGGTACGATTGTGATTTGATTATCAATCGTTGGTTTAGGGAAGTGATAGCTTGAATCATCTGCTAGATAATTGACTTTAACCGGAACAAAATAGGTTTGTGCATCTGTCACAATAGCAATCTGATCATTTAGCACTTGAGGCTTTTCACTAGAGAGATCAACCAACAGTTGGCAATTACTTCCTGCCTCTATCGTTACATTACAATGATTGCCATCAACACTATGACAGCAGCTATTTTCATCATCCACATTTGCAATCTTATATTGCATTGCCTCTACATTTGGAAAGTTAATACGTTCTATATGTAATGGCGCACCCCCACTTGCCAACGAAAATGCTTTGCTTTTTTGGCTATAAAGCGCATTAGCACTCGCATCATCATTATGCATAGCCACGCTTAATATTGCTTCATTTTGTACTAACTCATTTTCTGGCAATGGTGTATTAATTATAACACCAGCCTTTGGTGATGGTGGATTTGGCGTTGAGGAGTCAGCTCCAGATCCACCACCACACCCCGCCAACGTCATCACACTAATCGCAGCTGGAATAAGTAAATTTAATAATTTATGTCTAAATTTTATTGTATTAGATGCATGATCAGGCATTTGCATAGCTGACTGTATTTTTTGATTCTCTATAGTTTTATCTTTAGTTTGTAACAACTTTTTGTGCTTTAAGTTTTGTATATCCATTATTTCCTCATTTTTACATTTTGATTATTTTTTTGCTGATCAATTTAAGTAACTATGTCATTTAATTGGGTGCCAAATGATGATTATTCCCCAGTGAATTTTGCTGACTTTGTTGCTCCATGAATAAAGGTTTGGGCACTATCTTATTTGAGGACCCATTTTCATGATCTTGTGCTATTTTATCTATATCATCTTGAAATTTCTTTTGACATAATTCTACGCGTTGAGCAAGACTGTAATTAGGGAACTGGTCTTGTAGTTCCCTCATATATGTGATAACTTCAGCTTTTTTTTGCATTTCACCCATGCCATACCAACGTAATTTATCTTGTAACCCTACATCAGAAAAAGTATCATCTAAACGCTCAAATGTTTGATTAATATATTCTTGTATATTCTTACAAAGCACGTTTATTTGTTTATCAAACGCTGACACTATTCCAAGTTTATTTTTATATGCTTGTGTTAATGATAAGAGTTTATTATTATCAAGAATGTACTTTCCTTCATTAGTAAAAAAAGGCTTGTTATCAGCTTTATCAATCTGGCAAATTATTTTTGCAAAAGCGCCTGCCATATCCTGTGTTATTTGACTATAGCCAAAGAATTCGTGGGCAGATAATGATTGAAATTTATTCCGCTCTGACTCCACTTGGAATGCACCTTTATTCAATGTGCTTGCTTTGTCTGAAAAAACTGCATTTATCAAACCATTGACAATCTCAATTTGATCCAGACCCTCCCCCTGAGGAATACCTACTTGATCACGCCCATTAGTTGATTGCAAGTAATCTTGAACAGCTAGTCGCTCATATTCATCTTCAGTTATCTCCTCATTATCTCCTATTCTTAAGCATATTGAATGTGCCTGAACTGCATTTATAACAGGTGTTTGACAATTTCCTAAGGCAATAGACATCTTTGCAATCATAAGACCACTATCTCCATTAGAGATTTCTCCCGCAGCAATTAACAGCATATCTTTCAAAGCAGTACAAAATCTTTCATCACCAGATTTAAATTGATTTGATAAAACTGAACTATTAAAAAAGTCCTTTACTACTTGAGTATTTTCAATCAAATTAATAACCTTCAAATTATTCTCAAGAGCTAATTTTTTAAGCGAATCTATAAATTCGTTTTGATTAACCACTGGAGTATCGATAAATAATGGATTACGTTCTTGCGTTGAATCTGAATCCATTGATTCTGAATCAGCACTATCTAACGATTGCTGGTTATTATCGAAACCCACTGGATTAGGAAATTCAATATAATCATCAAGGGATTTTTGATAACCTAACAATACATAAACACCATGATCTTCTACACATTTAAAAACATAATGCCTTCTAAAATAATCACCACTTAATAATGCTGCATTAACATCATCGTATATTCCCTCAATACGGAAAATATCTTGACGAGTTATAACATTATGATACATATTTGAGCTAATAATATCTTCCTGATGTATCATCCCACCAAAAAACGCTGCAGCAGCAGACTCCATCGTCAGCGAATGATTAACGCTTAAAACAACATATTTCATCTCATATATTCCTTGTATTACTTATTATTTGTTATTTCTTCTCACATACTGGCATACAACAAACACTAATTTAATACGCATCTTACGTATAGATACTCAGCTTAAATTGACTATATTTGTGCATTATGAAAAGAGATATTCTGGTGTTCGTTTCTATTGAGTGCTGTGCCCACGAAGTTTCGTAGTTGCTCATCATCAATATATCTGAACTCGATTTTAAAAGATACTGTTTAAATTTCTTGGGGTATTATAGTTATTATCCCGATCTTGTTTTTTTGGCTTTTTATACCTAAGGTCTCACTTTTTTTTAATTGATTGTACCGATTCTTATTCAATCTAGCTAAATCGCCAACTAAATCTTGTGTAGTAAACGGCTTATCATTGTCCTTTCCTTGACTGAGCTTTTCTCTCAACTTAACTCTAAAATTTGATGCTTCATTGTTGTTAATAAGATCCCGAAATTTTTGTCCAGTTTTAGATAGATTAGCTGTATTAGCATACCAGTTCCGATGCACAAAACAGAGTTTAATAATTCCTTGTATTTGCGCCGAGGAAGGCTCAATCTTAGAGCCTTTAAGTTGCTCAGCATAACTCGTCAGTAAAGCTTTTTTTTGCGATTTTCCTGTTACCTGAGCACACTCTGTGATAAGTGCAGCAAAAAGCTGGTTAAATGTAACCTCATCTTTAGCTTGTTTAATTTTTCCAAGCTCTTCTTCAGTTTTCTTAATTTCCTCATGACAATCATCGATCATTCTTTTACACTGACTTACTTCTTCTAATTTTTTAAACAGTTTTCTTCTAGCATCCTCAATATGATTAATGTAAGAATTAATTTCAGGGAAATCTTTAATATTTTGATATTTCCCTTTGCTGAGAACATTCTTACATAAATATTTTAAACCCTGGGTGTCAGAGAGATATTGTTTCATATTAGTTATATCTAATTTTCTTTTTTGCTGAACATCAAGGTCATCTTTTGCAAGCTTAGCCTTATTCAAACTAGTTATATTTTCTTGAATTTTATTACTTAAATCACTCAAGTTAGTATCTTCGTTCAAAGACAGATCGCCAATTTTATTAACATATTCTGATACAGTTATACCTAGATAAAACGTCCGAACCTGCCCCCTAAATGACTCATTACGAGCTTCACCAGTATTAGCTAATTGCTGTAAAATATTTATTTTTCCTTTATACAGATTGAGCAAATCCACTAAATCAATAATCAGGTTATTAACATGCTCTTCTTTATATATTTTCTTTAGATCATTGTCTAAAAATTCAATATATTGATTAACAATTCCTGTTTTATTAGATATCAATTCATCTATATGCTGCAAAATAATATCAGCAATACCTTGTTGATTTTCAAATGTAATTATTTGGTCTTTTAGTGTAGTGAAGTTTTTTCCTAGGCTAAAAGTAATTTTATCTGACAGTGGAAGATAATAACCACTTATGTCATAATTGCTATCAGCTAATACCTGATGACTCTCATTGTCAAAGTAACTTTGAATAAGATTTTTGTAAACCTCTAAATCCTCCTTAGGTAGTTCTGGATTGAAGAAATTGATAGAAGGTATTTTGCCAAGCTCTAACAAAATAGCAGCTGCTAACAAGGTAATATATTTACTTTGTTCCATAGATATCTTTAGGTTATCAAAGTATTTATCTCCCTTAATATATAATAAAGCTTTATTCTTTAGCTCGTCCTCTTCATTAGTAACTTTATATAACGATGATGAGAGATTGTCTTTCTTATCTTTTAAAACAACATTCTTATTGTTTAGTTCAGCCTCCTTTTTGAGAATATCATTACTTTGTTTAGCAAGCGATATAAAATTAAACTTATTTGATTCCATAATCTCTCCTTAGTAACGTCAGTTGCATCCAATGATGATCTTTAGTAATCACCACCTATCTTCCCTTACCAACATGACACAAAAAATGACTCAGTAAATACGTATTTTACGTATAGACACATGCATGACTTATATTCTAATTTACCAGCGATGACATAAATAGGATAAGGAGCACATAAAAGATGAGATTATTTAATGTATCAAATGAGGAATGGCAAGCTGCAAATTATCTTCTAAAAAATGAATTTAATGGCACAAAGCTAAAGCATCAGCACACTATAAAACAAAATGATAATCCTAATGGCATAATGCAAGAGCAAAAGAATGATAAAGAATCAATAACATACAAATATACCGACGATCAAAATCAATCACAACAAATCATATTCAAGCATTCATTTATGCTCGAAAGTAATCAAATATGGGCACTACCTAATGCCACCGAAAAAGAACTTGCTAACTTAGGTAAAGGAGCATTTGCAAAAGTTTCTATCCGCAAGAATCAACAGGGTGATATGCGTTTGCATCGCACTTATTTGCAAAATGACATGTATGCAACTGAAAGTAGGCTTCAAGAAATCAAAAAAGAACAAGAAATTGCTGCTGATGTCGGATTAATTTATAGCACTATTACCAAGCGGTATTATGGTTCCCCAGGCAAAGGTCAAGGTAACTCTATTATGGTAATGCCTTATGATAACAACCCTCAAGATCTGGAAAAGAAATATCAACAAAAAAACAAAGTCATCCCACTTACAACAGCTATTGCTAGCTTTAAAGTGTTGCAAAAATTACACTCAGGAGAGCTATCAAAAACCGGTACAGCATATTTACATAGGGATATCAAACTAGCAAATATCGTTGAAAATAATAAAGGCGAGGTTAAGCTTATTGATTATGGTTTTGCTATCCCTATAGCTGATATTAATCCTGCTACATGCACTAATACACTCGGCACACCTTTTATGATAGCACCTGAAATATATAACAAGACTGAGTATTCTGAATCTAGCGATATATATGCTTTAGCAAAGGCTTTTTTAATTCATGAGTTAGCTATACAGTTTCCTAATAAATATGAGGAAATGCTCTCTCCAACTTTTGTTGGATCACTGTCAGACAAAATAATAAGCATTAATACATCACTTTTTACCATCCTTAATGACCTAACAAAAGATGAGCTGTCCTCCTGTATTTATCTAAGCAATAGCACTTTATTAGACGTCGTTCTAAAGCCAAAAATGCAAAGACCAACAATAGAACAAGTACTTAAATCATTAGCTCCTCAACAGCAAACTCTACAACAGCACAGCATGATTGAAAAAAATCAACTCGTAATGGATGACGTTCGGCAAAACGAAATGAATAAACTATCGCCCAAGGACTTCTATCATAATATTACAGACATTAAATCTCCCCTTATGAATAAATCGCCATTAAACTCAATAGCAGAAAAGCTTTCACCGCTATTAAATAATCAATTGAATACAGAAAACTCAGCATCTTTTAACATAACAAAAAGCAATCTTAAACAATCGTGCATCTTCGCAGAAATTCAGTCTAAAAATAATGGAAATGATGATCCCCAAGCTGATCAATATTCTATTATCTTTAATTTATCACAAAAAGCAAATTCATCAACAACTAATAGCTATGAGCTGATTAAATGATGATCCTCAAGCTGGTCAATATTCTATTCTCGTTAGTTCATCAAAAAAAACAAGCTCATCAATGACTGTTAGATTTGAAATCATTCATAACCAGTCTTCCTATGTTTTTTTGCAATCAAAGTTACATGAGAGTCAACAGACTGATCAGCAGGGTAAGCAGCCCACGAAAAATCTTTAGCTCCCTCCCCCTATACCACATATAGCCGCCCACACTGTTTCTATTTTAATACGCACTTTACGTATGGGTATTTATCTTAACGCATCTACAATTGTTCGTATGAGGACAATATTTTGATTCTATAAATGGGTATTTTTGATAGCATTCATGATAGTGTTGAAGGGATTTTTAGCTGGATCAATCGCCTATCAAAACAAGATATAAGCAACTATTGTGAGCTTGAAAGTGCCTGTGATGAACACACGCTTGTTAGTCGTTGTGGCACCTTGAGCTCATTGATTGCGATTGACGGTTATCAGCGCTTTATTTCCACGAGTGAATATGAAGATATTTGCCAACGCTTAAGTGATGCGCTACAGCCCTTATTTAGTCGTGATGGGCATAAACTACAAGTATTTTTTGAGTATGGCAATAAGCCCTTAGCTCATGCATTGCAACAAAATATCGCGCCCATGCAGCAAAGCGCGCAAAACATTGGCTTATCTATCGATGATCTGATGCAAGCAAAAACCAAGATGCTTGAATCACTATGCACCCATGAGGCATGTTACTTTATCATATCCAGTAGCCCTAGTTTACTTAGTAAGTCACAACGCAACCAAGCGCTTAAAGAGATTACACATAAGCTTAAAACGCATAAAGTCAATATTAACAGTAAGTCGCAACAGATTTTACTAAATAGCCACATGCTATTGAATACCCATCTATCGACTGTGCAAAATTTATTAGCAGAGCTTAAGTTTATTGGATTTTATAGTCGTCTTTTGGCTGCACATGACGCCTTAAACATTATACGCCAAAGCTATGCTTATCATCATACTGACCACCATTGGCAAGCGCATCTGCCTGGCGATCCACTACCTTTTAAACTCCCAAGTGACACGCATAAAAATAATCATGCTGATTATAGTGATTTTCTATGGGCGCCTCTCTCTGAGCAAATGTTTCCACAAGATGCACATAATATTGACTCAAGAAGCTGCCAAATTGGTGATACGCTCTTTGCGCCGGTTGCTATTTCACTTTTTCCTAAGAATATTCGCCCCTTTCACGACTTATTACGTAAACTGCAAGGTAGTGATTTACCATGGCATATTTCTTTTAAGCTATCGCCCAATGGCATGAATCTTATTAAAAGCAAAGCGTTATTAGCACGCTTTCTTGCCTTTAGTTCGCATGAAAATAAACTCATTTTAAACGCTCATAAACTACTTAAAACCATTGACGAGAATAGTGACGATCCAGTCATTCAACTGAGTATTATTGTCACCACATGGGCGCCATCACATCACAGTGAGCTACTGCATGAACGTAAAGCACGTTTATATAAGATTATCCAAAGCTGGGGAAGTGCTGATGTGACTGACTTATTTGGTGATAGTTTTCAAACGGTTATTAGCAGCTGTCCTGCAATGACAACTAAAAATTATGCAGCCACTTCAGCAGCGCCTTTGTCTGATGCGGTTAAACTTTTACCGTTATCACGCCCTGCCTCGCCTTGGCATCGTGGAAATATGCTTTTTAGAACACCTGATGGTAAATTGTGGCCATATCAAACAGGATCCAAAGAACAAGTCAGTTGGGTAGATCTTATCTTCGCTAAGTCAGGTTCTGGTAAATCAGTATTGCTGAACTCATTAAATCTAAGTGCATGTTTAAGTGCTGGATTGAGTGAATTGCCGTATATTGCTACCATTGATATTGGACCATCAAGTCAAGGGTTTATTTCTTTATTACAAAACGCACTTCCCAAGGAAAAGCAATCACAAGTTGTTCATCATAAGTTCAAAATGAGCGAGCATGATGCCATCAATCCATTTGACACCCTCTTTGGCGCGCGTTTTCCCAGTCATTCACATAAGGCATTTATTATTAATTTCTTATGTTTATTATTAAGCGATGATGATGGTAAACTACCACAAGATATTAGCACCATGATCAGCATGATTATTGATGCAACTTATCATTACTTTGCGCAAGATGATTATGCCAAGCAATATATTTCAGGACAACATCCTGACATTGATTCTTTTATTTCACATCATCAAGATAAAGATCAGCTTAATACATGGTGGGCAGTCTGTGACGCGCTTTACCTGCAACAAGAGCATGCTTTAGCTAAGGTGGCACACTGCCATGCTATGCCAAACCTATCCGATACAATCCGTTTTGCACATGAGCCTGCGATTGTTGATCTATACCACAAAGTACAATGTGGTAGTGAGAATTATCTTGAATACTATTGCCGTATGATATCCAGTGCGATTCGCAACTTCCCAAGCTTAATTTCAAGCACTAAGCTTGATTTTTCCAATGCACGTATTGTTGCCCTTGATCTTGCACATGTTGCGACAGCAGGTAGCAAACACGCGGATAAACAAACCGCTATTGCCTACATGCTAGCGCGTCACCTGATTGCGCAACATTTCTTTATTCACGAGGATGAAATTACGTCTTTTCCTGAGATTTATCGACGCTATCATGCTTTACGCTTAAAAACCCTGACAAATGAGCCAAAGCGTCTGGTATTTGATGAGTTTCATCGCACCAAGGGAGCGCAAGCCATTCGTGATCAGGTCTTACGTGATATGCGTGAAGGACGTAAATGGAAAGTTCAAATTGCCTTGGCATCACAGTCACTTACTGATTTTGATCGTTTAATGCTAGAGTTTGCCACATCAACCTTTATTTTGGATGCTGGACCAGAAAAAACGATTCAAGAAACCATTAAAACATTTGGCTTAAATGATACTGAAACTTTGGCATTAAAAACGCGTGTCCATGGTCCCAGTGCCAATGGCGCAACCTTTATTGCACAATTTTCAACAAAACTTGGGACAAGCACACAACTACTTAGCACGTGCTTTAGTGCGCTTGAGCTATGGGCGCTAAGTACGACGACTGAAGATAGCTATATTCGCGACCAACTCTATAAATCACTTGGTGCGCGCCAAGCACGTTTAATATTAGCTGAGCACTTCCCTGAAGGTAGTGCCCAACATTTTTTAAGCTTGCAACAAAAGAAATATCCAGAATATTCGATATTACGCATCTGTGATGAGCTGATAAGTACATTAATCCAAGAATATGAAAAGAAATTTAATATACCTTTATTATTTGAACACAAGGGGAAAAGAAAATGAAAGGATCGTTAATAAAGAAAGTCGTTGCCTTCTGGCAAAGTTTTAACAACTCGCTGATCAATAACACGATGATTAATTTGGAGTTTTTTGAACATGTGCGCTTGCCTGAGCCAACACTAAAACAGCAAGAAGAGATTGATCATATTTTTGAGCATGCTTATGAGCATGAAATGAATGACGAGTTTTTGTCTGATCTTGTTAGCTTACTTTCACAGCTGCAAACTCCTTGGTTAGCATATTTCATGCAGCAATTACACGCACGCCACCAAGATAACTTCCAAGCACTTTATCACGTTCTAAAAACAGATGATCAATATCAAGAGACTTTTACACGCTGCGTCATTGTTGAGCGTTTACAGCTATTATCCCAAGTCTTTCATAGTGATCGTATTGATACCGTATTTCAGGCACTTGATAACATCAAACAGCAAAGCGCTTAAACGAGCGAGGTCATTATGTCTAATGAAGTACTAAATAAAATTCTAAAGCGTAACGTCTACTTTCAGCAAAATTTCAAAAAAATCACCACCACACTGGTGATCAGCATCGTCATAAACGTCATATTAATCATTGCTATGGTTTTACTACTCAATAAACCACAAAATATCCGCGTGATTGGGCTTACTGAAGATGCCCGCATCTTACAATTACCCAATAGTGATAGTTTTAGCATAAATGACAAAATGGTGCTTAATTGGGCAAACCGTGTCATTCCATCTATTTATGCACTTGATTTTATGAACTACCGCACACAATTTGCCGCACTATCGCTTTATTTCACCCATTATGGCTGGCAACATTTTAGTGAGGCATTTGCGAACACTTTAAATGAAATCAGCCAGAAAAAATTTATCACACATGCCGTGGTTTCTGATGTCCCTGTCATCGTTGCCAAAGGGATGATTGATCATATACCCACATGGAAAGTAGAAGTACCGATTACCGTGAGCTATCAAAAAAATGATCAATCAAGCACTGCGCATTTTTTGATAACCGTAGTGATTCAAAAATATAAGCAGCCAGCCAACAACCAAATCATCGGAATATCACAGTTTATACAGCAACAGTTAACATAAAACTAGAAATAATAGAAGGATATCTAATGCAAAAAACAAATAAAAAAAACACACAACAAGCCCTCCCACAGCAACCGAAAGAGTCAGTCATTAATCATGTAATAAATCTTAAATATGACAATCAGGATTTTGTGATTACATGTGTACAAAATGGAGAAAAATTTAAGTTAAAAGAAGTCAAGGATATTAATATTAAGTCAATTAAGCTTCTTAAGTTTGAGGGTGATAATGTAAATATAATCTCCGATGTGAAAACTCAATTAACAACCTATGCAGAGAGCAGCGAAGCAATCACAAAGTATAAAAAGCCAAACAAGAAAAATAAAAACAGCGACAATACCTTCACGATAACTAATATAGCTCAATATTTTTTGAAAGATATAAAAGAAGAGTTAAAGGGATATTTGACTATCAATGATTATTATAAAGAGCTAACTGACTTGTATGGTGACAATTTAATTCTTTCAGATGGTGGAAACAAAGTTAAATATGCCTACGAGAACTTTATAAATGCCGAATTTAATAAAGATGATAGAACGAAATTTATAAATGAAATTAATGATATGTATGCTAAAAACTTTATGCAAAAAAAGGTGGGGAAACACTTCCATAGAAAAGCATCAATGGATGATCTGGACAGTATTTATTTTTTGAATCAGCACGATATGATGAAGAGTGTGCAAGAAGACAATCATACCCTTCATAGTCATGAATGTGAAATATTACATGATATTGAAAATCGAATAGAAAATGACTTTAAAAATGCAACTATTGCAACAACAATGGACTCTTTAAAAGAAGCTATTGAACATTGTTCTGACTCATTTTCTATCACAGTTTCAGGACACGCTGGTACTGCAGGCATGAAAATTGACGTCGTAAATGGAAATCTAAAATATCAAAACAGCACCGAGATTAAAAACTGGATTGAACAAGTAGTTAAATATGCTGAAGAACAAAATAAACGGATAGAAAAAGTAACATTTGATGGATGTTTCGGAGGGGGAGAACCCAAAAATAAACACGAAGACCATGAGCATATTAAAGGCAAAGTGATACTTCAAGCAGGTAGTCAAGGCAATAAAAGTATAAATTCAACGACATCGATTTATTCGGTAACCCACCCAGACAGTTTTACCGTAGGTCCATCAAAGCTTAAAAATCCACAACAGTTGATAGGCTATGTAAATGATTCCGTTAAATACTTACTGTCAAAGGGGATAGCAGTACAATACAATACGATGACAGCTTCCCCCTCCTTGAAAAAGGATGGCAAGGATTACCATTCGGGGGATACTGCGGATATGACAGTAAAACCTGAGTGGTATTCTAATCAGTCTGAAATGCAAGAAAACAAAGAGCAGTTACCGGCACCACAAGGTTCGGGGGTGGTAGTTTTAAAACCGTATCACAACAAATACACATTGACGGATAAAGGCATTAAAAATGCCCAAAAAAAATCAAAATTATTGCTGAG
The DNA here is from genome assembly GCF_008711525.1 of Cysteiniphilum sp. JM-1. Lineage (GTDB taxonomy): Bacteria > Pseudomonadota > Gammaproteobacteria > Francisellales > Francisellaceae > Caedibacter. The sequence continues at coordinate 24,359 of NZ_VXKS01000015.1, read as the reverse complement.
GTTACAAATTGTCAAAGAAAGTGAGCAAAACTTAGATAAATATCAACAGAGTCTAGATATTTAAACAGCACCACCTGCGACAACTATCTTAGCGTAAAGAGGTTTACAAAAACAATACAAACTACATTCGCTGCGAGACATGGAAAGCGGAATACAAGGTCGAGTAGACAAGCTACGGTAGCGGTAGGTATTAGGTCTGATCTAAACTTCTACATCTAAACTTCTACATCTAAACTTCTACATCTAAACTTCTACATCTAAACTTCTACATATTGACCAAAATACGCCAAAATAAACTCTTTTAATGCTAATGCTGTTGGTGTGAGGTTTCTTTGCTTACTATGCATCACATAAAAATCAATACTGGCTTGATGCCCCTTAACATCAAGTATGCAAAGCTCCTTTTTTCTCACATCATTTTTGATCACCACCTCAGGCAACATTGCAACGCCTAAGCCTGATTTTACCGCTTCTTTTACTGAGTAGGCATTATTAATAGAGAGTGTTTTATGCGCTATTTCCCACCCTCTTAGTGCACTATCAAGCTGTTGGTATACCGTTGTTGTTTCTTCACTTTTGATAATGGTTTGATTTGATAAGGCTTTGGCATTAATACTTGATTTGTGTTTCGCTAAGTCATCATCTGGCGCGCAAATCACACGCATCGGGGTGGTTACACATAAAACTTGCTCAATATCATCACGCCCATTGACTGGTCCTAACATATATAGATCAGCGGCATTGTCATCTATTTGTTTGAGTTGGTTCTCTCTACTATTGATCAACAGCTTAAGTTCTACTTCAGGGTATTTATCTTTAAATTGTGACATAAGCAGTAACACTTCATCCTGCAACACATTGTGTACAGAGAGCGTAACCTCACCCAAACCGAGCTTGCTATTGGCTCTAACCTTATCTTTCAGCAAAGCGACTTCATATAGCACAGCGCGAGCATGTGTTAATAATAACTTGCCAACGGGTGTTAAATACAGTTCATGATTAACGCGTTCAACCAAGGGGGATTGGCATTCTTCTTCTAATTGTTTCATGATTTTTGATACCGCCGGCTGACTTATAAACATATTATCCGCTGTTTGCGAAAAGCTTAAGCACTGCGCAAAAGAGACAAAAACCTCAAGCTGCTTTAAGGTAACACGCATATCAAATAACATAATTTTTGTTCCTATTTTTTTTGCAAGGCATTATTCAGTACATTCATTTATCAAGTAGGCAATAGAGCGATAATATATCCCAGCATGCGCCGAGAGTCCAATTTCACAGGTTAAACTATTTGAATAGCCGCGATCACAGCCTTTGGGAATCTGTGCTTTAAGTGCGGCTAATCCCGAGTCATTTAACTCGGGATATTTAAACCCTTTATCTCCGGCAAATCCACAACAAGTAACATCTACAGGCACAATGACTTTTTTAGCACAGCTTTGTGCAAGGCTAATAAAGGTTTCTGATAAACCCATTTTTACAGCGCTACATGTGCGATGAATAACAACCTCATCAATTTGCTTGGTAATGTTAAGTCGAGGCAAGATAACCTCTGCCAGAAAACCAACCGTTTCATAGATTTTAAGCGCTTTAGTAAGATTATTCTTCATCAATAACGCACAGGGACTAGTATCAAATACCACCGGATACTCGCCATGATTAGATGACTGCCACAGCGCTTGTTGCAACTCACTGGATTTATGGGCAAAAGCCTTCATCATCCCCTCACTGTGAAAAGATAAGCCACAGCATAAATTATTCATCTTTGATGGGTATACAACCTCAATTCCAGCTTTAGCAAAAAGTGCCAACATGACCTGTTGTAATGACATTGTTTCTGGCGAATCTTTGGGTAGCCCCATTAATCGTGCCGCGCAGCTTGGAAAGTATACTACCTTCATGGCTTACTCCTTAGCTTTTTTATGATTGAATTAGGCAGATACTTTAAAGTGCGATAGAGCTTAACCTTTGCAATAGGTGCGATTATCATCAAGATTTTTTCAATCACACGATCACCTAAAATTTTACGTAAGTTATAAAGTACGCGTAATAAGAATCTCATTATGACAAGAAAGAATGAAAAATTTTTCGCAATAATCATCGCAACATAATGGGATAGTTTTGATGATTCCTGTGCTCTGAGCTTAAGCATTAACTCACCGGTATTGATTGCTACAGGGCATTCTAACTGACAAAGTCCTGTTGCCGCACAAGTGTCAACCCCTTGGTATTGATATCCTTTTTCCAATTGTGACAGTCTTTCTTTATCCAAAGGGTGTAACTTTTTGTTCTGTTTTAATCTTGAGATTTCGCGATAAGTGGTGATTCTCTGTCTGGGTGTTAAGCTTAAGTTGCGTGCAGGACAAACATGCTCGCAAAAACCACATTCAATACAGTGATCAACTAGCGGATCAGCCTCAGATAAACGCTTTAGATCTTTGATATGCAGCATCTCATCTTCATTAATGATCACCCCAGGGTTGAGGATATTCATAGGATCAAAGATGTGTTTTATTCTTTTGTGAATAGCATAAAGCTCAGCACCCCATTCAACATTAACAAAAGGCGTCATATTCCTGCCTGTGCCATGCTCAGCTTTGACTGAACCATCATATTTTTTAACTACGGTATTGACCATGTCTTTTAAAAAATTATCAAAGCGCTTTACTTCCTTCTCTGAATCAAATCGTGGCGTGAATACAAAATGAAGATTACCCGCTAAGGCATGTCCATAAATGGCACTGTGTAAATAATTATACTTCTTAAACAGCGCTTGAATATCTAAACATAAATCAGCCAAATACTCTGGCTTCACCGCAACATCTTCAATAATAGCAGAGCTGCCAATTTCACGCGCACCGCCAATAGCTGGGAAAATACCCTTACGAATCTTCCAAAGACTCTTATGCTCATCATCTGATACTGAAAACAAGACTTCATGATCTAAAAAGCGCGCTTCTTTCTCAAGCGCTTGATAGACAACATGCTGATTTTGCTGAAGCATCTGATTATTGTCAGCCTCAACTTCTATCAAAAGTGCCGCACAATGCTCATCAAGCTTGTTTAAGATATCAGGAGCACCCTCTTTACCCATCATTGTTTGCAACGAAAGATTGTCCATTAACTCTACTGCACTGATTGGTAACTTGGCGCACTTGACACTAAAACGACACGCGGCAAAGATATCCTTGAAAAATACCAGCGCACAGCTTTTTAACTTAAGATCCTCAATCGTGTTATAGGTGATATTCGCAATAAAGCCCAAAGTGCCCTCAGAGCCAATCATTAAATGCTGGATAATATCAATCGGATCATCAAAATCAACCAACGCATTAAGCCCATAGCCGGTGGTGTTTTTAATCCGATACTTATGGGTAATACGCGCTTTAAGATCTGGATTATCTTTAATCTCATTTGCTAGCGCCAATAACGCTTTGACCATTGATGTATTATTTTTAATAAACTGCTCACAGCTCTTTTTATCCCCAGTATCTAAGACCTGAGCATCACTGAATAAAATCCGCATGCTTTGTAGGGTGTGATAGCTATTATTGACCACACCACAACACATACCACTGGCATTATTTGCAGCAATACCACCAATTTTTGCAGCTTTTATTGACGCTGGATCTGGACCAATCTTCCGCTGATAGGGTGCTAAGTATAAGTTAGCATGTTGCCCAATGACACCAGGATCCAGTTGAATTTGCTGACCATCATTTAGTATCTTGTATTTATTCCATTGGTTATCGATCAATAACAACACTGAATCGGTAATTGCCTGACCAGACAGGCTCGTGCCTGCCGCCCTAAAAGTAATCGCCACTTGATGTTTTTGCGCCATTTCAATGCAGTAAAGCATCTCGACTTCATCCTTGACTTTAATCACTGCCTCAGGAATCAATCGATAGCAACTGGCATCTGTGCCATAGGCAAAACGCCGTAAATCATCCGTATAAATCCGCGATTGGTCTATCTGATTTTTAATGTTATCTATGTATCCTTGAATTTTAATCATTGGCATTTTACATCCTTAATGTGCTGTTAATACGCCATCTTCATTAGTAAAAGTCTGCCCCTGTGAGTAGGCAACATGACTTTCTTTTATATTGTGCCCTCGATCGATACAACGGGCACTTAAGAATGGTGGCTGATAATACCCACCTGTAGAAAAACCTTCGATCATACAGCTTTGCTGATAGCTACCTTTAGGTAAAGTGTCTTTGTAATGGTCACAAATCATCAGTCCTTCCTGTTGATGCACTGTTGTTCCTGCTTGACAAAAATTGTCATAATCTAGAGAACTTGTCACGGTATGCTGCCCATCAGAACAGGTAGCTGCAACATTATGACCATCCCACCCAGTAATTTGACATGTTTTTTGATATGAGCCAGGAGGCAGAAAATCTTTATACTGATTACATTTTATTAACCCATTTTCATAGTAAACTCCTGAACTCAACACGCACAAATTATTAGATGCATAGTAATGTATGCCTCCGACCTGATTTGTTTCACCATCTACTCCATTGTTATTAAGAGTATATATAGAACCATCAGAAAATATTATACTACTTGCTTCATTCTCATCAGAGTTACTTTTTAGCGAACTACAATTAAGAATTGAAACACATTGAATTTGCACAACTTGAGCATCATCCTTATTGACATGTAGCAGAGCAAAAATATTCCGTTTATTATCAACAATAATTGCGGTATAATTTTGATCAGTACCTCCATCCCAGAACGAGTCCATTTTATCAAATAAATGTCCATTATCATTAATCAAACTGAGAGATATTCCATTTTTATAAATGTTGAAATCGTCATGTGCTTTTGCAATAGGAAAATAATTTCTACTTTGATCAAGAGTAAGATTTTCATACTGTCCTCTGTCAAGTAAATTTCCAGAAATATTCTCAATCGCAGGCTTATTATTTTTATACCATTGCTCCAAATCAACTGCAGACTCAAACTTAGATGTACTTGGTGATTCTTCATCACATAACGCTTTGAGTGTTCTTCCGTCATAAGCTTCGACATTGCAACTCTCAAGCCATGAACCATTTGGGAAAAGTCCTTCAATATTTTGGCGTTTAACAACTATTTGCTGACCATCAGCATTTGTCACGGTATAGTCATTCACAACAATTCTATAACTGTCTAAAACCTTCTTGATATTGGCTATTCTATTCTTAAACAAATCACCTAGTTTATTCAATGTCGTTGTTCGGTTATCATTACCATCTAAGCCCACTTCTGCAGGAAGATAATTGATAAACCAGTTATTTTGCTCACCCAAACCATGTTTTAGATAATATAAACGTACCATCTCTGATTCAAGTTTTAATAACTCATACTCATAAAGAGATGCTTTTGTAGCAACAAGAGTCAGTGTTTTATTATAATTATCAATCCATGTAAAAATACCTTGAGTATCATTTATAGGATGACTGTAATCTACTGTTTTTACTTTGCTTAATAAAAAATCATGCAAGCTTTCAGCAAATGCATGAATATAACCAGAAGTATTATCATCTTCATTTTGTTCGTTTTCATTACCTAAAATTTGAGCATCAGCCATAAAAGTTGACGTTGATAACGATAGAAATTGGAAAACTTTTGTTGCTGTATTTTCATCTCCCATAAAATAATCGATATCATGCCCATCTAAGTTGTTGTTATTAGTATTCCACGCAGCTTCAACGCTTCTTTCAATATCTATAATCTTTTGCCTTTGTGTTGCATTATAGTCGGCATTATATTGTATTAGGTAATCATCAAAATCATTGGTCAGACTACTCAACTGATTTTCAACTTGATTTACTTGCCCTATGATCTGATCAAGCTTAGCAAGCGCTTCTTGCATCTGCGCCTCTGTTGCAGGAGCATCTTGTCCAATAAGCCCCTGTAAAAACGAGGTACCCTCTGTAAATGCAAACCACTCAGTAAACAATCCACCCTCGCCTCTGATAAACTTTGCAGGATCAAACGATTCAGCTATCGCTGAAGCAGGCGTGCCTAAAAACGTACTTAACAAGCTCAAAATCGTTATTGTAAAATACAGTATTTTTCTCATAATATTTACCTATTAGTTATTACATCTAAAACCACTAAAACACCCTTATTAAACTTAACTAAAGATAGCTAACTTTAGGATATTTCAAATAACCTAAAGTTATAATACCCTTTAAATAAATAATATAAATGGAAAAGAAATCATAGATATATTACCAAATGTAATATGCATTGAGTTTTTGAATAAGATATAAAAATAAATCTAGATTAAACATCATGACAAAGTAAGCAAATCCTTTTCCAATAATGCTGCTTTAACGCCGTGACGTTGTAGCAACTGATAACTTTGAACAAATTTATCAACAAAGGCTTTATGCTCAATCACATTGCCAAAAAGCCTGCTGTTTTTTAGGAAATTCTGAGGAGTTTTCTTCGCCTGTTCTGCTAAATCAAGCATTAATTGCTTTCTTTCATCAACGATATCATAACTCATAGCCTGTTCACTTTGACCTTGCAAATAGATTGCCCATGACGCCAGTATTAAGGCGCTCGCCTGATATTTGGATCTTTTAGCTTGTAGATTCTCCCACACAATCGGCATATTAAATGTAGGGATGCGATCGCTGGTAAATTCACATATACGAGCTAACGTGTCCTTAACCTGCGTATTTGAGAAGCGCATAATAACGCTTCGCTTATATTCTTCAAAATCAATACCAGCCACTTTGTCTAATGTTGGCTCAACTTCATCACTCATATATTGATATAAAAACTGTTGAAACATCGGATCTTGTGCTGCTTGATGCACATATTCGTAACCATATAGCACCCCTAAATATGCCAAGGCTTGATGTGAGGCATTCAGCAGTCTTAACTTAATCTTCTCATAGGGTGCAACATCTTTGACAAACTGCACACCAACGCTTTCCCACTGTGGTCTATCTCTAGCAAACTTATCCTCGACAACCCACTGACTAAATGGCTCACATACGACTAAAGCCGGATCATCTTTCTGGCAATTCGCAATCAAATAATCTCTGTCTTTTTGTGTCGTCTTTGGCGTTATTCTATCGACCATCGAATTAGGAAATGTACAGCGACTTGCCACCCAATCTGCAGTTTGTGGATCCTGCTTTGTCAAAAAACTTAATAATGCGCGCTTTAATACATCGCCATTATGCTGGATATTATCACAGCTTAATAAAGTCACCCCCTTTTTATCTGCTACGCGACGCTGTCTTAAACACTCGGCAAGGTAACCTAAAATTGTTTTAGGTGTTTTCGGTCTTTTCAGTGTTCTTGGATTTCGCAAGTCATGCTCAATTTCCTGGCGATCAATATCTAACTCACCTGTATGCTTATCAATATAATAGCCACCCTCTGTGACTGTCATGCTAATAATGCTAAGATCATCATCAAGCGCTCGGCTAAAAACATCACTAGGATCACCATCAACATAAAGATAATCCGTCAGGCTATTAATGGTATAAACATCAAATCCTTCATCACTTTTTGTCATCAAGGTGTAGCTGAAATGATTACGCTTTAAGTCTTCATATAATTGACGATCACCAGGCATAATGCCAACACCGACAATTCCCCAACGATAATCAGAAGATGCCAGCATCGCTTGTTGCGTATAAAACTGCTGATGCGAGCGATGAAAATTACCAACACCAAAGTGCAATATCTTTGATTGCTTAATATCATCTTTTTTCATTTCTGTCATTTTTGTCATTTCTGTCATTTTTGTCATTTCTGTCATTGTTTTCATTTTATTCCTTTGACCTCTCTTTTTTTGAGCTTTCGACTTCTTGACGCTTTGAGTACAGAATGATTTGTCCAAGTACGATAAATGCAAAAAATGCACCTAATCCATTAGGCACAACGATAAAGTAATCACTTTTTAATCCACCATAAAAAACCCATGACAAAAAAGTTAGAAATAAAAAACAAAAAAGCAGCAAAGACAAACCCTCTGCTGATTTACGTTTAAAATTTGTCCGTATTTGCATTGGCAAACCGAATAACGTATAAATTACGGTAATAACGGTTGCGATCCAACCGACAGTTGTTACTAACATTTAAATGGTCCTCTTTTCATCTTTTTCATTTTTTATCTCAACTCGCCGCTACATAGGGTAAGCCTTAATGACTCTCTGCGCATTCAAACCATTTTAGCCAAATTCCTTACGTTTCATTTCCCTGACGTTCTATTTCATATGATTGGATATGAATCGGCATCAAGTCTACTACAGGGTATTTTAATGATGCAAGCAAGTTATTCACGTCAATTGAGGCAACCAACGTACTGCAGATATCCAATGTTGTTGCCGATGTGGTGTAATAAGCAAAAATTTAAAAATGCCTGGATTGCTAAGTCCGACACCATAACATTGCTCAAGATACTCAGCTCGATCCATTAACTCTGCATAAATTTCATTTTGATCATTCACTAAATCGTTTTGCACAATCGCATGGTATAACGCCTGTAATTGTTGTTGCGTCAACTCAGGCAGATAGATCATCCTATCCTCGCCAACATATTCAGTCGGATATTGATCCAATAACAAGTAGTTTGCACATAAAGAGCATGCCAATGCAAAGTTACTACGTTGATTATGACTATAATCACCATCAATATTGACGATCTGCATGCTGTCAAGATCTTTTGTTGATGGACTAAAGCCACAATATTGGCAATGCGAAGTCTGTGTTAAGGTTTTAAGGCGCAAGACTTGATACTTTTCATCGGTTTGCCTTGATATAAAATGTACGTAACTACCTGCGATATTCTGCAAAGTCAACTCATTTAATCGCATAGATCACTCCTCACTACAGACTTTGGCTAATGCATTGATCGCATTATCAATCATGGGTATAGCGATTGCCTCTTTGACCTTGACCTCAACATGATAATGTTCAAAGGCTGCAGCCCCTTCAACATAAGAGACACTACGCCCTAAACTATTGAGAATATACCAAAGTGTTCTATCTTGTGCTTTCAACCACAAAAAGTAAGATGACGGCAAAATACCACCTTGACGTGCCTTTGCCAATAAGCCGCATAAAACACTCGCGATATAACCATGCCTTTGTGTAATCAAAATCACCGTGTGATCAAGATGCAACTCCGGATGATATGATGCTACTGCTTTATCTAAGGCTTTTAATGTCGATTTATCTGAAGTAGTCGCATAACTATTACTTGCTAATTTTAGTAGCGTTTCTGCCTGTTTGACTTTCCCCGTGACATTAAGCGCAAATAGGGTGAATAAGGTTTTTTGAACTAAATTTAAATCATTATAACTTTGCCAGCGCTGTCCTAATTGTTGCGTTAACACCAACTGAGCTTTAGCAAAATCAAACTGCCCTTGATCTGATCTTAATGCCTTGATTTCAATAAACTCTTTTGGCTTAAGTGCCATTGCCCATTGACCTTTTGTCAAGCTCTGCTTTTGCAAGGATTGATCTAACACCGGTTTCACAAACGGAAAAAATGACACCGCTTTGCGCATCAAGCTACTGACACTATAGTTAGTGTTATAGCGTCGACGTGGATGCCAATAATAATAAACCACCGCTAAGACAATACCCAAAAGCGCCATTGGCCATTTCAAGATATTACCAACATCTATCGCTAAGTACTGTAAATCGGTGAATGTCACGGTGCTCAGCAGTGTTTCTTTTGCCCAGTTGTACAACAATTGATAATCCTTTGCAAACAGCTTAATCCCTTGCAACTCAAACAATTTAACGGAAAACACAATACGTATAATCTGAATATGAAAAAGTCCATACAAGATAACAGCTAATAGCATCAAGCCACCGATCACATAGATCGGTGCTAATGCCGAGCTCTCGGTATTTTCATTATTTGCTGGCATAGTTATACATACTCCCGTATTTTTAATTCTAGTCTCGACGAAAGTTATATTCCTGCTTTCGTTCTTGCTTCTGTTGATATTGCTGGAATATCGCTATAGAGTTAAACGTTGTCTTGTCAACCTTTTTAAAAAAGTCTTTAAATTCTTTAAAATTTTGCTCAAAAAGTTTCTTATTGTCTGGATTATTCTTATATCGAATTTTAGCAATAAGCATAAGGCAAGCAATAAAAGCAACACTTGTTGCATACTCAGTCCTGCCTAATCCTGCAATCAGGTTATCACTTTTTGTTTGATAATTATTTTTAAGCTCGTCGCTACGATTCTTTTTTTCCGTTATAAAGTCTTCAATCTTCTGAGCTTTCTCAGATGGATCGCTCATCTCTAGTGCTTCAATTAAATTAACACCGAACTTATTTAGCTTTTCCCCTTGATCAACAAAAAGATATTTATATGTATTTATAAAGTTTTGGGCTGCTTGATCAACCCTCTTTTCATCCTCCTTTTTTGGAATATTTATATCAGCATTATCTTGATATAGTTTTTTTAATTTCTCTTCTAATTCTTTCCATTTACGCTCTTTGTTATTACCTTGGTTTTGTTTTTGACTTTCCATAATAGTGCCCTTTTTATTTTTTACTTTTTGATAAATATATAATTTCAGTTGGAATGAGCTATTAATATATACTGGTTGTACCTTGGCTAATCCAAGGTATCGCCATTTTATTTGAGTCACCGACATAACCTAGGATTAACATATATTTTGCATAATCCTCTGGGTTTGAAGTACTTTTAGCAGGTAAATAACGAAAGACATATCCTAGATTGCCTGTGCAACTAATTGTTGGCTGCCAAAATATATTATCCCCATCCGTTTTTGCATTAGGGTCACTTGAGATAACACATTTACTTGAAGTCGCATTATCTGTCACCGTGTAATCTCCCGGTGCTACAGTCAATGAGTTATTAGTCCCTTGGGGTATACCGACAATAGATGGCTGAAACCCTAACCCATAAATTGTTACCTCCCCCGTATGAAAATGGAAGTAAACAAATTGATGACCATCATCCTTTCCCCCTCCATCTAACCTAAACCAGGAACCATTTTTAAATATCAAAGTATCATAATCGTCACCATGGATATATTTTGCACCATATGGAATTTTATCACCATCAATATCTATATTCTGTGAATTTGAATGATAAGGGGTATCATCAGTAATGTAATAATACTTCAAAGGTATTTGATATATCTTGTTAATTGTCACACTAAAATCATAATTCTCTGATGTTCCCCCATCATGATAGGTAAACTCATCTTTCTTATACAAGTGACCTTTAGTATGTGACAAATCAATATCAATATTTGTAATGTTCTTATGATCTATAAAAATGCTCCATGATTTGATACCGCTAGCTAACATATAACTATAACTACACTCCACCAATAACAACAAATAAAGTAATAGTAGAAACACTTTTTGAAAAAAGCCAAATAGCTCTTGAATAAGAATCGAACAATATTTTAAAAAGAACATAATAGATCTCCTACATTAATAACGCTTTTGCGGCATCTTTGGCTGTGCCTGATATATCTTTAGCCATCTGCTCATTTCTTGCTTTTGCAGCATCTGCATCCATTCTATTTTTATTCATTGAAACATCTTCCTGTTTGCTCGTTATATCTTTCTGTGCTTGAATACCTTCTTGCGTTGTTTGCCCTGCTGCTTGCGCGCCAGCTTGGGTATTTTGCTGCAAGCCTGACGTCAACTGCTGTAGATCTTGCTCACCAGCTTTCTCACCGGCACCTCCACCAATCCATTGCAACACTTTATCAGGTAGCAAATAAATCAATGAAAAACACTTCATAAAACCCAGTGATAAAAACGAGCCATACATAAAGATTAGTAAGCAGGCAATGCTACCCTTCGCCATCATCGGCGCATTATTGCCGCCTGTCGAAGGCAACATATTAATAATGGTATTTGCCACCACCTTAAATGCATCGGCTGAGATATAGACAACTAGTCCGGTTAACACGATCCCCGCAATAAGCCCCATCACCATAAACACCGGTCTTAACATAAGATTAAGTACGATCTGAATCGCAGGCTCTGCTTTACCAAATACCTCATGACCCTCTGGATAAATAATGCCAATTGCAACGATTGGTGCTGCCACCATCGCTTCAATCACTAATAAAAGCCACGCAATTTTTCCTGCCCAAAACAATAGAAATGGCGCCATGGGAATAGCAATACAAAAAGTAATCGCGATACCAAGCAAGGTGGTGACAACAAATAATAGCAATGGCAACCACATTAAATTCTTGCCAAGCAATGCTAGCTTTAATGCTGCTTGTGCTGAATCATAGGCAAATTTCGCACCATCTCGAGCCAAGTCACCTACAGCAAAAGCATTAGCGATAGGGATAAAACTTTTGGCTGCTGCAGTCATACTATCATTATTAATTGCCTCATAATCAGCACTGAAGTTTTTGTTCGCTTCTTCATAAAGCATATTGAGCTTGTTGCTATATTCTGTCGATACTTTTGTTAAGGTATCAATCGAGTTTTGGATCACACTAAACCCAAGAGACTGAATCTGTTGCATTGCGCTAAACAATGACGTCTTACCATCTTGATCTTTACCAAATTGATAAATTTGCGCAAGTAAACTGGTATCAATTCCTGCTTGTTGCGCGGACTCTTGATCGGGTAGTACATGACTGAATAAACTTGCAAGCATTTGTTCAGATTCAGAACCAACTGCAGCGCTATCAGCACCATGATTATCCACGCCAAAATCAACTTGGTTTTTTTCAAAAAAGGCAAACAAATTAATCAACGCTTTAAGATCTTTAATGGCAAAATTAACATCTTGAGTTTGAGCAGATTGTGAACTTAACAATGTGGCAAATACGTAAATATATTTCATATAGTTCATTGTCATACTATTAGTAAAATAATAATCGATCTCGCGCTTTAATTGCTGTGCCTCTGCGTCTGATAGCTTAGCGTTATCGACAACTGATTTAAATAAATTACGTGCAGATTGCATATTAACATTAAAATTAAGATCTAAATCATGTCCTTTAGGAATATTCGCGCTAATAGGATCCCCAGGCTTTCCTGTAATTTTATCGGAAGAGACTAAACCACTAAGCGTCGCATCATTGGCATCTAGCAAATCAATATTATTAACAACATAGTCTAAGCTTAATTTGTTGATTTGCACGCGCATATTATTGTCTTCATAGGATGAAAATCCAGTGTTTAACTGGTCTAGTAACTTATATAAAGAACGTAAATTACTCGTTAAATTTTTATCAATATTAAAATAATTTAAATCCGCATTCCACCAACCAGGTATTACCGCACCACCATTGCCTTGCCAAATATCATCACTTGTTGAGTTTAAAAGCTTTTGCTGCTCCGATAAAGACATTGCATCCTGATTGTTGCTACTGCTTTTAATAAAATCATTAGGTAAGCTTTTGTTAATCCCTTCTTTGGTATTAAACCAATCATCTGCTGATTGATTACCTAATGGCTTTGACAAGCCTATAGCAATATCATCAGCTAAGTTTTTAAGGCTCATATCATCTGCTGATAATTGCTCATTAACACTATAACTCAATATTTTATTAAGATCTCCCACTCCTTGACCTTGGGTAATGTCAGTGATCAATGCTTGCAAATTCGATATAGAGTCCTGCTGCTGTGTTTGATTACTTAGCGCCTGAGGAATTGCTATCGTTGCAATCCCACTAAAATTGATACTTTGAATAGCTGTCTGGTGATAATTAATGGCTGAATAGGCATGATTAACACCATCCTCCATAACCTGATTGTTCACCTCACCATTATTCACTGTAAAATATGCCCAACGAGTTACATTTTGTAGCAGGTATTTACGTACTTCAAGCTGCTCTGAGCTTGTATCGTCTGATTGCGGGATAAGCACATATGCTAATGATGATAACGCCGTATTATTTGTCCCTGCTGTATTTTCCTTCGCTGCATCAGCTGTAATTGCTGATACAGGCTGATTAATATTGATATCCACTGATAGCTGATGCGTTTTTTGATCAGGTTTAGCATCAAAACCCAATGCGCTTTGTTGAATAAAGCGCGTGAGCATATAAAGTCCCAGATTATCTCTAATCTCTTTTCTAACCTGATAGTCCTCTGACGCCACTAAATGATCCGACTGAATATGTGTATAAGTATTTATCCATACATAATCAGCAAACTGCACGCCAAACAACACCATCGTCATAATTAAATATTGCGCAAAGCAAAAGCCGGATTTCAAAGGAATTGCTGCAATTGAGCCAAATACAACACGCAAAGGAATCCAATAAGAATGCCAATTCCGCCCCAGAAACTCGCCATCCTTTGCTGAGTTAATCGTACCAACAACAACAATAAATGCATAAATAACAAAGGATATGGCTAATAGCCCTGTATTAAAATTCTTAAATAATTCAGATAAGGCATAGTTATTTTGTTGATCAAAAAAATGATCTATCGATGGAAATATGCTATTTAAAACATGTGTTACTGAGTAGTCTGCCGAAATAAATCCTAACATTTGCTTACCTGCATTTTTTTAATGTCTCTTAGTACTTTTCATCCATTCTTTTAGACTCATACCAAGTTTTTGTGATCTTAACTGTGTTAGCCAAAAATGATATTTAAACGCTTGCGCGAGGAAAATAAATGCCAATGCAAGTCCAATAAGTGCACTACGATAGTAATGGCAAAAAAGTGCATACAGTACATACAATATTGCCAATACCAAAAAGCTAAGAAAAATACGCACCATCATCTTGAAGGTTTTCATATTTTCTATGATCTTGTGCTGATCGATCCCAATCGACTCAAGTTCAGCAAAGTCATAAGGCTTATATTTTCTATTAATCGCAAACAATAAGGAAAATAGCGTTTTTAAAAAGCTTTGCTGTGAGCGTATCGTATCAATACTGCTTGCATTTTTAAGTGTTTTGATGGTTTTTTTAAATATTCTAGCCATATCTATCAATTACCATTTGCTCTCTAATTATTACTTTTTTCTTGATTAGTCCCAGGTGCTGAATCTTGTTTCACAAAGAGTAATTGTGATTTTTTATTCTGAGCATCCTTGTTTTTTGTTGTTGCTTTATAAAAGAGCCAAACTTTAAGGGCATTTATATTACTATCTTTATAGCTTTTATAATATTCAGTCTCTTTATCTGTTGCATCTTTTACTTTTATATTTAATCGCCCATTGTCTACATCACAAAATGCAGAGTAATCTGGATAGTTTGAATCGAGCCATTTAGTATTAATCTTTCCATTGTTTAAACTCAATACTTCTTTAGACCTAGTTTCTATAATACTATTATCTACTTGCGTAAATGGTTTCAAATTAGAATTTTCAAGATCTTTTTTTATCCAATTCCCAAAAGACGTAATATAGGAACTTGAGCATGTCCGATGGATGCAAAAATTATCATCATCTGCTGTTTTTCCCGCTATAACTCTAGCTAATTTGTCTTTATCTACTTCATATACCTCTATGCTAGGTACTTTTTTTCCATCACCCGGTTCTAGTTTAAATTTTGCTGTTTGGCATATTTGCTTATGAAAAATATCACTCAATAGCCCCATACCCTCTTTTTTACCATCAGGTTTGGATATAAATCGCGCTCGATTGACGCCTACAAGTAGCTTTCCTTGAACAAGCAAATTTGGCTCTTGAGGGTAGTCAATCATCCCATTCTGACCTCGCACACGATTTACATTTATAACATTGAGCAAATATTTCTCACAAGTCGATACCACATCTTTTTTGCCCATCATTAACTCAATTTCAGGGATTTCAACTCTAAAACAACCATCCTCATCGAGAAGTTCACTAGGCAGCACGCCAAAAGAAGTCATTAAGTCATTATTGAAATAGTCAAAAATAGTTATTTCCTTCTTAGTAAGCCTCTTCAATTCAGGTTTGTAATCTTTGATGTCAAAAATTCTACTAGTCCCATTATCACAGTCCTGAAATTGAACTCGCACATCTTCGCCTTGATTGATATGACTCTCAATATATTTTTGAAACCCAATATCATCTAAAACATTGTTACGCAACACATCATAGTTGATTCTAGGCGTTTTAGTTTTGTGAAGTGATAATATTGCCTGACACTGCTCTTTATCAGTGCATATAAAGTATATTGATATATTATTAGATAACTTATTTATCTTTTTTTGATGTAATACATCTTCTAAAATTTTACCAGATAGATCTTTAAGCGCTTGCCCAACACCAGGATCACCACCATTAAATTCATAAAAAAAAGTCAGCTTATTTAGCTCATTTCCCAATGGTTCTTCAAGCCCTGTCAACTTTGCTTTAAGGTATCCTTCCATCTGCTTCAGTGATAAATCAAAATCAATTACTTTTTCATTTTCTTTTTCATTTTTAATGACCTTTACACCAGGCGTATTACTGACCATGACCAAATGTTTTACTTTAGTGCTTTCTTTATTGCTTTCCATAATGACTATCTCAACTTAATGCTTGAGATCATAATCCCCTACAGCAGGTCAAAATCAAATACGCATTTTACGTATTTTTACCCTTTAATTATTTCAGTAAGCTTTGATCAAGTTCATGCAAGGATACCGCAAACAACATGTCAGACTTTAATTTTAATGATGAAAATAAAATAACAACTGATGACAACAAAAACATCGATACACTTGAAGATACATCATCAGTCATTAAAAAAAAACAGTTACCGCTTTGGATAATCTATGCCTTTGGGGCTATTGTTATATTAATCGCAATTTACTTTATTTATAATGTTGTCTTCCCAAACAATTCAACAGCACAAAAGGCTTCTTCATCTCCAGCTAAAATCTCTTTTGACCTACCTGCAACACCAGATTACAAAGCACAAGTAAGGCAAACAACAAACACGGGGTCTCAAGAGAAAAATAAAGCAATTGAGAGTCAAGTCTTATCACTTAAAAACGATATCCAAGAACAAACTAAATATATTGCCATCGCACTTAAAAAGATTTTGGACACACAAGAAGCTATTAATAACAATCAGCAAAATAATATCAACAAAATAAAAGAACAATTGAATCAGCTTGCTAGTGATCTAGCTAAGACACATAGCTCACTTGATCTATTACCAAAATTAGAATCATCTCTTACCTCATTAAATACTGAGGTCGCCTATATGCAGGCACAACGTATTAATCTAAGTGATAAGTTAACCCTTGTTGCAGTAACCGATCATCGTGCATGGCTACAAGATGCTAAGGGGAACACACTATCTGTCAGTGAAGGTAGTAAAATAGGTTTATACGGCAGTGTCAGTCAGATCGATGCCCAACACAACAAAGTCTACACCAGCTCAGGCTTCGTTTTTTCTTAACCCCCCCAACCATCATTACAAGGAGATAATAAAATGTTAAAACAGGGTAAAAGAAGATTTTTTATTGGATTTATAATGCTTATTTTATGTTGTGGTATTTGCTTTGCAGATGATACAAAAGGCTCATCGGATCTAATCGCTGTGTTGCAACATCTTAAACAAGAGATAGGTTATATTGTTGGCTTTATTCAGGTTCTTGCAGGTGGTACGGGTATCTGGTTTGTGCTAAGTGGTCTTCATTTGATTCGCAAACATCACACCTCACAAGGCGCACAAGGCGAGCATGTCAAAAATGGCTCAGGTCATTTGATTATTGGCGTGCTACTGATTTGTATCGTCCCTTGCGTGAATTTGCTACAAAACTCACTGCTAGGCAATGCAAAGTTGGATATCCAAAACTATACCAATCAATCAACAAACACCCCCGTAAACCCACAATAATCGCTAAAGCAACATGGTCTGATCATATGTATTTTTTATTTCATTACCAGTCTCTTAAGACACGCTTACAGATAATGCTTACCACGGTATTGATTGGTTTACTCTCTAGCTGCGCGCATACACCACAAAGCTCAGCACAAGAGATTAATCAAATTGAGCTAAACAAAGTGATTTTGAATGATATCAGAGATTCATCAAGCACAATTGCTAAACAACTAACTAATTTAAATACGCTCGAGGTTTCAGCTCAAGGACAAGCTCATTTGCCATTTCAGAATATAAATGCTCCTGAACTGGACAAAGTGCTAGCAATTACTTGGTATGGACCGATTGAGCCGCTATTAAAATCCATTGTCAAATCCGCGGGATATCAGTTGCAAATCTATGGTGCACCACCGGCATTTCCTATTATCATCACCTTAGGTGACAATGATAAGCCACGCAATGATAGCATTATCAACCTACTGCGGAATATCGATGTGCAAGCAAAGAATCAAGCAACTCTGTATATTAATCCACAGATAAAAGTCATTAGTCTTAGGTATTTGCCATCATGATGATCGATCATTATTCGCTAGCGACATTGCAAAGCTTGTCACAAGCCAATGTTGCTAATATACGCCATATTAGTGACAAGACGCTGAGCATTCGCGAGCAGGCGCTACAAACAGCCGCATATCAACTTGGCTCACAAACTGCTTTAGCACAAACTTCAGCTTATATTGACCAGATATTGCAAAAACTAGAACCGACATTAAACAGCGCTTATAACTTTAATGCGCTTTTACTAGATCACCATGTACTACCACCTGTTATTACTACTGGTGATAACCTACTGAGTATTGGTGATAATGCGGATGTGATACATTATGGACGCAAATCATATACCATCATTCAGCAAGCAAAATTTGTCACCACTGCACCCACCTGGCATGACTACCTATGGCTTGCGGTTGATTATCCCAGCTTACCAGATCAAGTGCTATTACCTAAAAATGAACAAGAACAAGATTTATGGTCACAAACAATGACTCAAGCTTGGAATGATGGTATCAATCAAGCCAAAACAATTTTTAAGCTTAAATTAAACCATCTCACACAAGACTATCAGGGCATGCTAACCTATCGGCGTTTACTGGCATTACATATTGTTAATCCACCATTTGTTAAAGTGAATAAACAAGGCATTACCGGTAATGCGCATCAACTGATTATTAATAATCAAAAATGGGTATTTAATGCACTTCCGCAATTACACCCAAATAGTTCACTTTGGCAACCGGTTATTGAAGATCATGTTACAAACAATCATGGGAACAGTGATCAATGAATAGACCATTGCTATATCCACAAGAGCCACATTATTGGACACATTATGAGTTTGAGCGCTTTTTATTGACTGTTTTAGCAGATAACAACACCTCTGATTTAACCATACAAACAGGTTATCCAATCATTGTTGAACGCTCAGGTATTGCTAGTGCCATCAGTAAACGTGCACTGTCATATCAAGAAACCTGTGACCTTGCTAATTACATCTATGGTGCTAATGCGGTATCACTGATCAGCAGTGCGCACGACTTGGATATAAGCTATCAATTACAAAAGTCACAAGGACAATACTATCGCTTGCGTGTGAATATCAGTGCCTGCCATGGCATTGGCGGACTTGGTATTCAAATCAGCTTACGCGTACTTAAAGATACACCTTTATGCCTTGATACATTTAACTTGCCCTCTGATTTATATCAAGCGCTCACAACGCCTCATGGTTTAACTATCGTCAGTGGCGCGACAGGATCAGGCAAAAGTACGCTACTTGCGTCAGTTATGCGCTCATTGCTGCAACAGCCAAATCAAGCACATAAAATTCTAAGCTATGAAGCGCCTATTGAGTATGTTTTTGATAAAATCAACAGTCATGCTTCGATGATTGCACAGGCTGAAATTCCTCGACATCTTAAGAGCTTCTCTCTTGGCATTCGCAATGCCTTACGACGCAAGCCAACCACAATTATGCTTGGTGAAACCCGAGATATGGAAACACTCGATGCCGTACTTGAAGCCGCATTAACTGGGCACCCTGTTTACACCACGATCCATAGCAATAGTGTTAGCGATACTTTAACACGCATTTTAAACATGTTTCCTGCGCAAACTCATCAGCGCCGTGCTTATGACATTATCCAAGCGTTACATGTTATTATCTGGCAACGTTTGTTACCCACACGACATGGACAATTGATTGCCGTGCGTGAGTATCTTGTTTTTGATGATCAACTTAAAGCCAAGCTTCTTAAGAGTGAACCACAGCAATCGCATACCATTATCAGCTCAACCCTTAGTCAACGTCACAGTCATATAGAAAATGCATATAAGCAATTACTGCAACAAGGGCAACTAGATCTTGAATACATTCCATTGACAATACAACAAAAGCTTATTGCCAATAACAAAAACATCATCGATAAGGTAACTTTGCATGCGACATGATCTTCAAAGCCATTGGCGTGATTCAGCTTATACGCCTAAATTTTTCTTTATTGATGCACGCGTTTTTATCCTTGTGGTTATTTGTTTGCTTCACTTTACCTTATTTACTTTTTTGATGTGCTTACTGGCAATGATTGTTTTAGGGATCTTGCATCATTTTAAATTAACCTTAAATGTCACAGTGCTGTTAATTCGTGAGTTTTTGTTTGGCAAACATAAAAGAAGAAGACAATGAGAAAAACATTTCGCGGTTTAACCAAAGGACAAGAAAGCAACCCAAGTGCGAGCATTCGCGATACGCGCACCTTATTGCCACGTATACGCGACTTTCTTTTAGCACCTGTTACAGGTAGCTTGACACTTGCTATCATTAGCCTTTTGATGTTTGTATTACCCAGCTTCTGTGATCTATTATTTTTGATTGTCATTGGTATATTTTGGTACGGCTTTTGGAGTTATAGTGATTTGCCGTTTAAACTGCCCTTTTATGCCAAAGAAAAGGATCCAAATAACTCACCACCAGGCTCAACACTGCCTGGAAAAGCTAATGGAATCTATTACTTTGGCAATGAAGTCAACAGCAATAATGAAATCTGGTTCAACAATGCAGACATGCGAACTCATGCGCTTATTTTTGGCTCAACGGGAAGTGGTAAAACACAAGCACTTATTTCGATTGCTAGCAATGCTCTATTACAAGGCAGCGGTTTGATTTATGTTGATGGTAAAGGTGACAACTCACTCTATGCGCAAATTTTTTCACTTGCCCGTCAAATGGGGCGTGAAGATGATCTCTTAGTCGTCAACTTTATGACAGGTGCTAAGGATATTATTGGTACGCAAAAACAAGCCATTTCTAATACACTTAATCCTTTTGCTAATGGCTCATCAAGTATGTTATCTGAGCTTATCGCTAGCATGCTTGGTGGTTCAAAACAAGGCGGGGGTAACGATGATATGTGGAAAGGTCGAGCAATCGCGTTTGTGCATGCACTTATGCGTTTATTAGTCTACTTGCGTGATCAAGGCTATTTCTTGCTTGATGCTGCTTTAATTCGTAAATATTTTGTCTTGGATGTTCTTGAAAACCTTATCCATCAACAACAAGCCGTTGATCAAGAAGATAATATTATTCCAATTACTGAAAAGTTGCCATTTTCAGTTTCTGACCCCATCAATAATTATTTGGCAACCCTGCCAGGTTATCAAATCAAAAATGTTGGCAAACAAGATCAAAAAGCCTATGAACAACATGGTTATATTACAATGCAGTTAACTCGTGTATTCAACTCTTTGGCAGATGTTTATGCGCACATCATGAAAACCAATCTAGGTGAAGTTAATTTTAGTGATGTCGTACTCAATCGCCGAATTCTAGTGGTTTTATTGCCCGCATTAGAGAAATCACCTGATGAGCTCTCGAATTTAGGTAAGTTGATTATTGCCTCATTGAAAGCAATGCTTGCCGAGGGCTTAGGTAGCGCACTCCAAGGCAGCTATAACGAGGTCATTGAATCAAAACCATCGAATGCTAACACGCCCTTTCTATGTGTCCTTGATGAGTATGGTTATTATGCGGTTGAGGGATTTGCCGTTGTACCAGCACAAGCACGCTCACTTGGTTTCTCAGTGGTTTTTGCAGGGCAAGATTTACCCGCATTTCAAAAAGCATCTAAAGAGGAAGCCGCCTCTATTTTTGCCAATACCAATATTAAAATCTGCATGAAACTCGAGGATCCGACGGAAACCTGGGACTTTTTCTCTAAAACGGCAGGTGAGACTTATGTTTCTGTTGCCAAGAGTTACAATATGGGGGATGCCGGAACCTCCTTAGGCTACCGTGACACGCGTGAAGCAACCATTGAAAAACGCGCCCGCCTTGATCTGATGGATCTTAAAGACCAACGTGAAGGTGAAGCGCATATCTTTTTCAAGTCGCAAATTGTCCGAGCAAAAATGTTCTATGCAAATCCAGCAAAAACTAAAGCGCTAAGACTTAATGAATTTCTAAAAATTGAACCTTTAAGTGCACAAACACTTGATAGTTTAAAGAGAATTTATAATTCAAGTCATCTTAGTATCCAAGCAGAGATTAAGCTACCAGAATTTGAATCACCATTATTAAATGCGCTTATCGATGAAGCGCAAAACACTCCTGTTATAACAACCGATTCGATATCTCGCATCAACTCAAATCTGCAAAATTTCGATGACTCATCTGATCATTTAATCAGCACAACGCAAGAAAGGCAACACGATGAAACAGATAATGTTGACACTGATATAGATGATTATGTCGATGCCACAAGCAATGAAATTACGCCATCAAAACATCGTGCAGAGAATGCGATTGATTTCGAGAATCTAGATATTGATGATCAGCAAAATACAGAAAGCCCTATGATAACGACTATTGAGCAATCAGAAGTGACACAAACAACACCTGATAAAACTGATGAGAACCTACTCTACGCAGAGATTGATTTTTCATTGCGGATTAATAGTTGTTATTACGATTTCGAGCAAATGAATTATGACAACTGCCTATGTGATCGAGAAAAAATTGAAAAATTCATGTATCACCTTGGAATTAATAACAAACTGTCTAAACGTGAATCTAGACGCTTAAGCAACGAAGTAGCTGATCAAATCGGTAACATTACCCAAGGTCACTATATTAGCAATCTACATCATGATGGATTTGATGAAAACATTCAAAAACTACTTAAATTAATCTAAAAACAAATAACAAAAACTAGGGAGAGATATGAATTATAGCCAATTAATGACTGAGTTATCTGATCAACATGAGTTGAAATACACCTATCAATCGAAGTCTTGGAGCTCAGCTGAGGTCTTTAACAATGAGGTGATTTACACTAAAATGCAGTCAAATATTAATAACATTTATCAATATCTTTTTGGCAGTACGCTCAATATCCCCTTTCATAAATGGCAATCTGCCAATAAACAAGATCTCATTAAGCATCAGCTTTTAGACAAGCTCTTTATGCAGGTCTTTTTCTTCTACTCTTTAATATTAGAGTGGCTTAACGGTGCGGTTAAAAATGAAGTTGACTTAGACTCTGTTTTATAACCTATCAATAATACAAATATGCAAGGAAACAATAAATGTCTATACCGAATAATATCATTCAAGCATTCGAAGAGGTGAAAAAAATATTTGTAATTAGTAGAACAGGTGTTGACGCTAACTCTGATTTATTAATCAATAAAAACAGAAAAAAACAATATATGGATAGCTTATATAGCAACCCCGGGATGATTGATTTGGAAAACAATCTGATTCAACAAAATGGAATTGCAACATCATTAGCTGGTTTTTGTAAATCAATTAAAAATCAAAGGTATGGTAACTGCACTACTCAAGCAATGTACCTTTGCAATGAGTTAAATAAAATCGATGTTCAATCGAGACTCTTTTGTGCTACTCAAAATCATGATATGACAATCATTAAATCAGATAATTCAAGTGAAGTTATTATAGCTGACCCATGGGCTGACTACATATCCACAGTTGCAGTGAAGGAGGAATACAATTGCCTAGATGAAATGTCGTCCAAAAATTTATTGGATATAGTAAAACATTTATATGCTAACTATCCTTATCTTAAGACTCGTCTTGATGACATTGATGACATTGATGACATTGATGACATTGATGATAATACATTAAGAACAATGTTTCATACTGCGCGACCAGAAGAAAAAATCATGAAGATAGCGAACAACCCCAAAAAACCTCCAATGAGTATATTTAATTCCAATTCTGCTAACACGTTAAATGATGGTAAATGTTGTACCATCTTTTGATGAAGAAATACAAATCACCTACCAATTATTTAGGGTCTGTTAATCTATAAGGCTCATTATTTAAGTGTACAATTTTAGAGCCAATATAACTGCAACTCTTTTAAATTTCTTAGGTGCCGTTTTCA
Source organism: Cysteiniphilum sp. JM-1 (assembly GCF_008711525.1). Classification (GTDB taxonomy): domain Bacteria; phylum Pseudomonadota; class Gammaproteobacteria; order Francisellales; family Francisellaceae; genus Caedibacter. Next base: position 135 of record NZ_VXKS01000015.1, on the reverse strand, counting down.
TACAACCCTATGTGTCTATCAAATGTCAACTAACTTTTCCGGTTACGACAACTAACTTTGCCGATTTATAGCAAAAAAATTATTTTTTCATACGATAACTTTCTCCTTCTAGGCTAATCACGGTTGCATGATGTA
>NZ_VXKS01000014.1 GCF_008711525.1 Cysteiniphilum sp. JM-1 | reverse complement strand
ACTACCGAAGTTGCACCAGCATGTAATTTACTCGGGAGCCGGATGCGATAGTTTCGCACGTCCGGTTCTGCGGAGGGGCTGACTGAAGAAATTTGGTCGGTCTACTCATCCATAGCCCGTAGTGATGGGCAATAGTTTTAAGTGCCTTTTTTCCATTTTTTAAAACCACGATCGTGGTCGTAAAACAGGAAATTTTAGGCTTTAGCGCTGGCGAGTGTATCCGCAAGATTCTCCAGTAATTTTGCAAAGTAGAAAAAAATGGTATATTTCTGACAGTAGGCATTTAGTTGCTCTGGCTTAGAATTTTCCATAATTTCTCTGAAAAATAGCATCTCATCAATCATTTCGGTTAACAGCATCATGTCATCGGTGTTTTTAGCACGCAGGGCTTTAACTTTGGCATCAATAGCCATGATTTTCGTTTCGTCATCACGCATAGTAATTGTGCTACTCAATATTGTTTTGCACGAATATTAGCTTTTAATGCGGTTATGGTCAATTGGGCAGTTCATGTGTTTTATAGAGGTTGTGCGCCTGAGCAAGAGAATACTAAATAAAATTAATAAAAACGCCTAGTTTCGACCGCTCAAGCGCATAGAGTAATCATAGTCAATGTTTTTAAATTTGCACAATGTAGAGCAAATGGGTTATCAAAAAACTTTCTCGACAAGGAGTCAATCACGCAGTGATTGACAGCCTAGTAATATTTTCTTTTTTAACAAGCCAAAATTGAAATGCAAGGGCTACGCAAGTGCCTACGGCACCCTTGCATTTAATTTTCTAAGGCTTGTTGCAAAAGGGTTGTGATCACACACAAAGCGAAAAAATAGAAACAACCAAAAAGAAAGCTGCAAAAGGAGCACAACCATGAATGATAAAAACTATTACGTAAACACAATCATACAGCAATTATTTACAGGTGGAAGAACCTTGGTTTGGAGTTGGGGTGCGCATGACTTTAAGCGCTTAGATGAAATGACACTGATGTTTAAAGTCAATGCAAGGCGTTTAGAGGGTTATGTATATATCCGTTATTGCTTTGGCAGTGATACCTATGAAGTGTTGTTTAGTGAATACCCGCCGAAATTTACGGCAACTAATGAATGCGGGTATGAGATACTGGAGCATGCAACGATTAAGAGGCTAGAAAATGTTTACTGTGATGATATGACGTATCGCATTGATAACGAAATCGAACGCATCCCTGAGTATCGATATTAAGCGAATTAGTAGACTGCATTATGCAGTCACTCCTTCCTTAACTACTGCTGCTTTCTTCACTTTATTTCTACGCTTAAAATCTTTATCAGATTCGAGTGCAATTTTAATGGATTCCTCAATTAAAAAATCAATATCATTTTCGCCATCAAGTGATGGATTCCAATCTAAATACTCTAGCATTTTAATGTAAGTTTCTTCGGTAATTCTAACCTTTTTAGGTAGCGTCATATAACTGGGTGCAGATGGTTTTGTAATGCTTGGCATGTTATTTCCTTCCTTATTTTTATATTGTTATTTTTAAATTTCCACTTCACTATCTAATTGACAAAATAAGTCAATGTATTATAATACTATGTATTACGTCGCTAACAATTTTAAGCATGAAAAATTATAAAATAAAAAAGTTTGCAAGTGAATCAAAACATATTAGCGATGCAGATTTAAAAAAAACGTTAAATTACTTTGCTTCACTGGATGACTTGGGTAAACAAAGATATGCATTAGGTGGTAGCTTATATAAGCTTAGAGTAGCGACAGACAATAAAGGCAAAAGTGGCAGCAGTCGAACCATTATTGTTTTTAGTGATGGCGTTGTATGTTACTGGGTGCATTGTTTTAAAAAGAATGAAAAAGAAAACTTCACAAAGCGCGAGCTTGTGGACTTTAAAAAGTTGTCTAGCATATTGCTATCATTAAGTGATAGTGATGTGCAAACGTTAATCGAAGATAAAAAACTATTTGAGGTGATATGATGAGCAGTATAAGAGAAACCATAAACGACTTGTCAAATGATCTATATACCAGTGGTATTATTGACAAAACAACATTACGCGAATTAACTGAAGTTGAAACGCCAACAGTATACGAATATACAGGCGATGATATAAAAGCGATTAGGGAACGTCAAAACGTCAGCCAAGCTGTTTTTGCTAGATTTCTTAATATCAGTCCAGCGATGGTTAAAAGTCTTGAGCAGGGCACACGACAAGCTAAGGGTGCTATTTTAAAACTGATTAATCTCGTTGATGAAAATGGTTTAAAATATTTATCGTAATTTTTAATTTTTTCTCTCACTAAATCTCTTTTAAAGTTCTTCCCTAAAGTCTCAAAAAATAAACACGAAGACAAAGCCGATAAAAAGGAATCACGCTTGCAGCGTGATAGCCTAGTAATATTTTCTTTTTTAACAAGCCAAAATTGAAATGCAAGGGCTACGCAAGTGCCTACGGCACCCTTGCATTTAATTTTTTAAGGCTTGTTGCAAAAGGGGTGTGAACACACACAAACCAAGAAAAAAGGAAATATGACAATGCATAACACATATACATTAAATAATGGGAAAACGATTCAAGTCGTAGGATTTGGTGACTGGTCAAACATATTGGTTAAATTGGAAGGGTATGATTCAGTGCTTTGTATCGTAGATAGTCTTATTCATTCAATGACAGACTATGAAGAGCCATATGCCAAGCTCAAGGCAGATTATCAGCTCACGCCATCAGAACTAACCAGAATGAACTTAGATTATCCCAATACCGCGTCATTCTAATCAATACCATCGATATTAATAAATACAAGCAAAAAAATAAAAAAGGAGTGAAAACTATGGCATATATGACCCAAGTAAAAAAGAAAAGCATTCAACCGCAAATTAAAGCACTCGCCAAAAAGTATGGTGTTACTTGCACGCTTGCAGTTGAGTATTACAGTACAATTGTTTTAAACATCCGAAGCGGAAAGCTAGACTTTTTAGAGAATTATCACAATGCGCGTAGGCGTGAGTATGATGTGCGTGAACGTGGTCATTTAGATTTAAGATTCAAGCGGCATGTTGAGGATAACTTCACTGGTGATTGCCAATTTTTTTTAAATGATGCGATGAATATTTTATATAGCATGGAATATTACAATGAAAGTGATGTATATAGAGATTATTTTGATGTTGCTTATTACGTAACAATCAACATTGGCAAATGGGGTAAGCCATATTTGCTTTTAACAAACTAATCGCAGATATTAGCAAAACGAACAACAAATTTTTTCTTATTTCAATCAAACAAAAACGAAACTAAAGCAAAACATATTAAGTCCATAAAATCAAAATTAAAAATGAGTAAAACAAAAAAATAAAAATAAGTGAGATTATGTTTGATATGAAGGTATATTTTTTAGTATCGCTTCGTCAACGATCACGCGGCTCATCATGTCGTATATATCATTTAAAATAATTTTATAATTCAAACTAATATCTGTGTAATGATAAATAATGTCACTAGGATTATTTGAACTATTATTTTCGTTTTCATTCAAACAAAATTCACATGTATGCTTAATGATGTGCATCATGATATTATCAGAATTACCAGTATAAACATTGTTTAAGATCATTTGATTACATGCTGTTAAGATTGATGCTAAATGATCTGATGAAATTTGACGTATTTTTTTAGTGATTTGATGTGCAAGTTTTTCAGCATTCTCTTCTCGCATAAGTCACCTAAACATTGCCATAATCTTCAAAATGATTGCCACGATTGACTGCCTCATCATGTAGTAATTTTTGGTAAAGAGAATCTGGAGGATTAATACCAAACTGATTTAGTTTTGCATAAAAATAATTTAAGTCCTTAGGAAAATGGTCATCATCCAAATTTGAGTACAAATATTTTTGATTGTGTTCAATGACTAGGTAGTGGTACTGTAGCGGTCTGTCCCAACCCATTAAAACTTTTACGTTTTTCTGATTATCGTTAGTTGTTATAAATTGATATTGCGACATAATTTTTTATTCCCTATTGTTAATGTTTACAATGACTATTATACCATTGGTTTTCAGAGCTTAATTTTTTGATCTATAGTGCCTTTAGTTTTAAATATTATTTTTTAAATATGTGGTGTGACTTATTAAAAAAAATAATTAAGCTAAACCAATTTTTATTGGCTTACTATTTGTGTTTGATTGTCACTTAAAATATGATTGTGAATTTCAAAATTTCACCAAAAACCTTGTCAAGTACTTTTTACATTTTCCTTTGATTAAATAGCTAAAAAATCCACTCATGCGACGTAGGGTTGTCTGCCTATTTTTCACACTCCACAGTAACGATAATGGTTACCATAATCATTATATTAAATTCAAAGCATCCCTGACACGAACCCTAGGCTCGCCCACACACCACGCAATGGTGTGTTGCCTAAAAAGGCTTAATCAAAGCCTTATAAATAAAGGCTTTTGGCTTTTTTTAGAGAATGTAAAATCATTAAAAATGCTCCTGTTTGTGTTGTAGCGAAAAGTAATACACAGCAAACCCTTTATTTATAAGCATTTCTTGCCATAAAGATGACGTATTTACGTGTTAAAACTACATTGTAGTACAAGTGATTTGCTCGTTAACCTAGTTGTAGCACAATCTACTACATGCGGCAGCCTTATAAAATCGTTAAATGTAGCAAATTGTGATACAGCAACCTAGCAAGCCCATCCTTTAAGTGATACAATGTGCTACATGAATAAGTAAGCAAAAACGCATTATGGAATCAAAACAATACCCAACCTCCTTAAGATTATCTGAAACCGAGAAAGAGTATTTAACCAAAATAGCATATGACAATGCATTGTTGAAAAGTAACAATGAGCCATCATTGGGATTAGCAATTAAGCATTTAATTCGCGAAAAAATACTGGAAAACAAGGAAGAAAAACAAGGTGAAAATGTTGTTATTTCTGATGATATTAATCATTTAGTAAAGTTAACTGAGCAAATAAATATTATGATACCTCACCTTGTTCATGCCGCACAGATAAGTACGAAATGTCTTTTAGGCAAGATAAATGACACCGAGATTGCCAAGAAAATATTTACCATTTCTCTGGATGAAACAGTGAAAAAATGCGGGCAAATTCAAGACGAAGAATATAAAAGTATTTATGTTTCAAATGATAAAAACAATATGAAAACAATTCCAATAGAGGAGGATAAAAACCAATGGAAATGAAACTAGATATAGGCGCTAATGTTTATGAAGAATTAGAAAAACATGCCAAAAATGATAGTAAATCAACTGCTAACTTTGCGCTAGATATGCTTGATTTAGGGTTAAGAGTGCATAAATCATCGTTAGAGAAATCCAATGATGTTGTGATTGATGATGGTGTGAAATACGCTATTGAAACCAACGAGGTGGTTAAAGAGATCATACGCTGTGTCTTTGATAAAACAAAAACAACCGGTAAATTCTTTGATGCCGATACCTTGATAACAATGATCGAAAACAAAACATCGGCTTATTTGAAAGGAAAAAATGGAAAATAAAAGAGCGATAAAATGACAGATAAATCAATTATTTCAGTGTTTATGGGAGAATATTTTTAACAATTATCGCTCAATTTCCTTATTGACAGTTTGTGATTTTGGCATTTCCTTATGCGCTGTTTTTGGTATTTTATCAGCAATATTTTCAACCTGATCACGTCTTACCTGATCTTTTATCTGATCATTTAATCGTTGGTTGATGCGATTTAACTGCTGATCATTGGCAGATATTTCTTTATATATTTCTGATTTCTTAGGATTTATATGCATTGTGCTAATGGCAATATCTATTCCTTTATCAAATAACTTATTGTCATTGATGGATTTTGCATTTATAACCTGCTCAGATTTATGCATCTGATCAACAAGTTTATTAAGGTTAATGTCTTCATTTTTAAGCGATTTATTGACATCAATTGTTTGCGACAGCTTTTCAAACTCACTGCCTTTTATTGGGTTATTAATCAGCTTGGTTAATGCCTGATAACCGTCATTTTTTAGCACATCATTTAAATCTGTCTTATGCTTTTCCGGCATGATAATGTAGACTTCCTTGCCAATATTTTCAATGCGCTTGATCGCTTCATTGATGACTCGATCACTTAATGATTTAATGCCATCGTTATCCAATGCTAAAACAACCTTGTCCGCAAGCTTGTCTAAGTTGATATTAGCAAAGTTAGATTTACCCAGTACAGCAAGCACATGTGCCTTATTGTTAGCCTTTAAAATGGATAGACCCGTTTCAACACCCTCAGCAAGATAAGTGACAGACTTATCGGCTTTGGTGTTTAAGTCCACGGCAAAGCCATTCATTTTACCATAGGTTTGTTTGGTGATTTTAACCCCTTTATTTTTGCTACCATCTTGATTTAATCGAATTACTTGCACATGGTGAAGCGCATTTTTATCATCTCTAGCCACCGATAAAATAGCCGGAGTATAGATTCTATTGCCTGTTGTTTTATCGATGCCAGAAATCGAATTTACAAAGCGAATATCCGCATTTTCATAATGAGAAAGTCCACGAAAGTGGGCTAAATATTTTTCGCCAAGCGTGCCTTTAATGGGTACAGACTGCTGATATAACCTATCACCTAAGGCTTTCATTTTCTCTTGACGTTTTTCATCTTCAAGATTAATTTGCTCAGTAGACTTAGGTTTAACTGCAATATACTGCATATCTGGGGTGTAATTGACAAACTTTTTGGCATAATCCAAGACATCCTTAAAGTCACTAAAATTTAACTCATGTTTGATGAGATCAAAGGGGTTTCCACCTTTGCCTGTTTCATGTGAAAACCACTGTGCCTTTTCTAAATTCACCGTTAAACTGCCATTTTTACCAAACCGTAATTGGGTTTTATTTGAGAGTGATTTGTTAGGCTCACCCAATAGACTTATCGCTAACTCCTCCATTCTCTGGCGTAAAAGTGGCTTAATATCATCGGCTAAAACAGGTTTTTCTTTAGCGATATATTCTGTTTTTTCTGTTTTTTCTGTTTTTTCTGATGTTTTAGCAGTAGATATACTCTTGCCATTAACGTTTAGTTTAATATTATTTTGCTGATTATGCTTATCATAGGCGTTTCTTATTTCGTTTAATGTTTTATTTCCCTTATTTTCATTGTTTTCCTTATTCACCTTGTTTTCGTTCTGCTGATGGCTTTGATGTAGCATCTCATAAGCAGATATTTTATCAGCTTGCAGTTGCTGTCTAGCATCTTCTAAGCCATTAAGAAGCTTTATTTTGTTCGCTGTGTATATCGTTGCTTGCATGCTTGCGCGTGTTAGCTGAATATACATAGAGCGATAATTTTCATCGGCTAGCCCAATAAAATATTTAGAGGTCGCCCCTTGGACACTGTAGGTCGTATTGGTATAAGCATAATCCCAAAATTGATCTTTTTTATCCGCAAGGTTAATGGTTAGATCATGACTCTGGGTTTGGGTATGATTGTCATTGTGCTTATTCTGCTGTGCATTGATGTGATTTAAATAAGCCTTACCATCTTCAATAGCACTGACTTTATATTCAGTACCACCGACCCAACCACGCTTAGGATCACTTTGTCGTAATCGGATTCGATCACCAATACCAAGTTTTACGTCTAGTTCTTTATAAACACTCATATCGGCTTTTAAAGCAATACTGGCAGGATTAATGCTGTAGTTATTACCGTCATTTATGTTTTTAACATTCAATTTATTCTGACTTTCATCAATACTCATGACCTGCATATGATCACCTTTTTTGGCGACTGAATAGCCTTTTTCAAAGCGCAGCACGTCACCAACCTCATAGTTTTTAGCATGCAACATATCAGCTTGATCAATGTTTTTTGACATTAAACGAGTTGCATTGACTTCATTTTTAATCTGATCATCATTAATAAGTCCTTGGCGAATACGCTGATCTATCTCATGGCGATCTTTATGTGTTGAAGCCACAACAATGGTATTTTCGCGCTGCTCTGGTATGCGTGTTAATACATCCTTAGCAATCGCATCATATAAATTAGTTAACGAGGGTTTGCCGTTGTCATCTAGTAATACTTTGCCTTGACCATCCTTTGCAGCACCAACTTCAATAAACGAAATAGACTCGCTACTGTAAAAATCCTTACGCTGAATATGATCAAAAGGATTAATACTTTCAAGATTGATCAATGCTCTAGCGGGTTGCTTATCTGCGGCTAGTACCGCCGACATTTTTAATTGTGGGTTAGGATTTTGGCGCACAATTTCATTCATTGAGGCATATTTTAAGCCGTTATTCATGCTTAACTCTTGTGGTTTCCCGCTTTCAATTGCCACCTGCTGCTTAATGTCGCCTGAGAAGATGCCCCTGGCATTGAGACTAACAATTTTCTTTTGAATATCATGATAAATACGATTACCTAACATCGAGGACTCATCAATAATAAACAGTGTTTTGTTGTTATCTATCTTGTTCGTATCGTGTCCATCATGCGTTATATTTGCTTTATTAATAAAACTATGTGCAGTAATCACCGGTATCCCTGCTTTTTCAAAGCGACTACCCGTCACTTCTTTATTGATAGACTCATCAAGCATTTGCACTGCCTTATGTGTTGGCGCAATGCCAATGATATTGAATCCAGCCTTTTCAGCATGTTGTTTTAACTCTTTCATCATCGTGGTTTTTCCTGTACCGGCAAGCCCTTGCACTCCAATGAAACGATCATTGGTGGTTAAGGCTAAGCTCACCGCATCTCTTTGTCCTTGGGTGAAGCTTATTTCTTTACTTAGTGTTGGTGCTTTATCGTAGATGGGCATAACACTGCCGTGGTTGTCTTTAACGGTTTGGATAATGCTTTTTTCTAACTGATAGGCACAAGGTGTTGTGACCGCTTGTCCCGTGACTAGCAAATCCCCTTGCTTGGACTTATCAGCAATGATTTTTTCAATCTCCTCAAGTGATACCGAACCAAGAGCATATTTCATCGACTCTTTGAGTAAGTCGTTCAGATGAAATCCTGCTTCACGTTCAGCAAGTTTCGCAATACCATAAGAAACAGCAGTATCCGCCTTGGTTTTGTCATCACCGGATAAGGCTTTAGCCACCACCTCTAAGTCTTTTCTAATAGCTTCCTCAGTCCGTACAATCGGGTTATAGCTTTGTGCTTTACCACTGGCGACATCTAATGCTAACCATGAGACTTGCTGTGCATTTAAAGCTTGGGTGCTTTTTTCCGGATTGTCGGTAAAAAGGGTGACTTTTTTCGCAAACTCAGCAATCTCACCAATGTTATTTTGATTAACCTGATAACTTGAAAGCGCAGTTAAAGCACTATCAGTATCTTTGTTTAACTGATGCGGCTTAATGACATAGCCATGCTCAATAAAACTTCTTTGCAGCTTTTCATTGGCTACAAAAATGGTTTTATCTTTTTTATTGTCGTGCTGAATATGGATACCATTTTCAGCAATTGATAGCACTTTAAAGGTGCTGTTTTTGTCAATTTTGACGGTTTCAACTGTTTCAACCTTGCTATTCTTATTACTTTCACTGCTTTTAGCATCGTTGTTTACTGAATCCACCGGATAATCCAGATAAAGGTTACGAGTGGCGCGCAGTGTTTCACCGACAGCAATTGCCATTGTTTTGCTTTTATTGGCTTCAAAATTAACTTTAAAGCTGCCATCAGCATGAAATAAATCTTCCTTTTTCAGTGACAATTGCGCTGTCTCACCGTGACGGTTCGTTAAATGTAAAGCTTGATTGTCGCGATCAATACCGGTCACAAGATAGTTTTGCTGTTTGTGCTTTTCGCCATTTTTTTCATTTTTTACACCTTTTTCATTTTTCCCAGTTTGGGCAAACGGATTCAATGTCACACTATCACCAAGTTGATAGCATTGTGTTTTGGTTTTTTCAATGTCACTTAAGCGACTGGTTGATAGTGTTTGGTAGTGGTTCTCCTGCAAGGAAAGTTCGCCCTTTTCTTTCAAGTGGTCACGAATCTCTCCAGTAATTTCTGCTTGCGCTTTATTGGTAAAAGCCACAACAGGCATATTTTCTTTAGCTTCATTATCTAAGCCAGCATAATGATATGCTAAAGCCTTATGTGATTCACTGGAGCTTGCCACCTCCACTAACGTGTCTTTGGAAATGCTTTGTGATTTTAACTGATTAACACCAGACTCTTTTAATAGCTTCATTGGATTGCCCGCACTAAAACCAAGAGTTGATTCGGTGTTATTTAAAAAGGCAATCTTAGCCTTACCTTTTTCGGCTAATGTATTTAAACGTTCAACGTCTTTAATGCCAAGTTTTTGGCTATCTGCGACAATAATTAAATCCTGCTTTTGGCTTAATTTAGCAAAGGGATTATTGAGCTTTTGCGTATAATCATGCTCAAACTTACCAACGGTTTGCAGTAAGTCATGCTTGAAATGGTTTTTAAAGGTTTTCCATAAGCTTGACCCATCACGCTTGACATCTTCTTTAAGCATATTTAAGCGCGAGTAGTTTTGATGCAATACATAGACATTTAAACCGTTGTTCTCAGCCGTTTTAACCAGTCCATCAATAAGTTTCGCCTCATTGCGTAAGCCTTTAACATCAACCAATTGCAAACGATCTTTATGGTCAAATAATGAGGCGTCTAATCCAGAGCGATTAAGATTGACTGACCATGAACTAGCCATTGATGCTTTGGCAGACTGCATGAAATCTTTTTCACCTTTTACTAATTGATCTGTCGTATAGTATTGATGTTCACGCCCAATAAGCTCACCTGTTTTAAGCTTATCCGACAATACCGCTTCTAAATGATCATGCTCAACCAGTCCGGCTGAAAAAACAAAGGCTTGGCGAATAATATCCCCATGCTTTATCTGCACGCCATATTGAGATAAATGAGCAATCGCGTCACTAATGGCTTCTTTAGCGTTATGTGATCGTGTTTGTAAGTCACTGGTAACATAAGTTTTTGTGGTTTGCTGTGTCTTCAGCGTATTGTTTTTAGTGCTATTGGTTTCATTTACCTTTTCTGCTTCTTTTGTTTCTTTTGCTTCTTTTTTGGCATCTTGCTCAAGGTTGTTAATAGACTCCATAAACACTTTGCCAAGGCTAACCCCTTGTGCTTTCGCATCTTCAATCCATGCGGCTTTTAATTCATCCGGTGAAATATTACTTTTAGCAATACGACTGTCTAAGCAAGCGTTTTGCGCAGCTTTAGCGCCACTAAAGCCTTTTTCTTCTAGCTTATCCAGAATCTGTGTTCTGCGTTTAGATTGGCTTTCAAGATAGTCTTGTGACAATCCAACAATATCAAAGTTGCCATATTGATCTTTAACTTTGATTTCATAACCACATTCAACAGTGCCTTTAGCAATTTCACTATTATAAATCATGCCCAGATAATGCTGATTGGCATAAAGCATTTCTCTAAAGCCATTTTCAAGATGCTGTACATCATTCTTTTGTCGGGAAGATAGCGCACGCCATTGCCCGTCTTCTCTTTGCGTAAAATTCATCGTAACGCCATGCGTATGCAGTTGCGGGTCTTTTTCACGGGATGAGGTGTGACGAAAGGTTGCAATGGTTAAGTTTCCCGTTTTTTCATAACTTGTGATGCCATTTTCAGTAATGCGTGCTTCCGCATACAAAGCTTCAATCTTGCCTAATGCTTTTTCAACAGCTTTGTTATGGACTTCAATCAAGCGTGTATCACCTGCAACAAGACCCATGATAGATAACGATTTAGGTGCTGAAAAGGTAATGTCCGTTGCAGGGCGATGTTTGACAGAACCATCACGCATAATGCCAACTTGCTCACCGTTAGGAAGCCTGCCATGAAGTAAATCTAAAAATAACTTTTCATCGACTTGCTCACCTTTAATCCCGAGTAGTTCAGCGCCTTTGCCATGCCAAGTTGCCGCTTCTTTTAACTCAGACTTATCGGTTAAATAGTAATTATCTTTGTCGATGAAATACTTGTGTACATTGCTGCCTGAACTGACAACGCCAATTGACATCATGATGTTTTACCTCCGTGAATGAATAGTTATCTAATGATTGATATTTGCTATGTTGTGTTTTACTTGAATTGACAATCAAAACGGTTAGCATGACCACCGTGGATCGCCGATTATTCCCTTTCTGGTGAGCCACACCAGAATCCACTTGAAGTTTTAAGCTTAGCCACAATCTATAGCTTCAGTTAAAAATTGAATTAAAAGTCACTAATGCAAAAGCTTGTATTTAAAACAACAGAGGATGAAAAAAACTTTGAAACCGCCAGAAAGTTACTGAAACGAACTTTAAAATTGTTTAAGGCAAATGGTGGAATTGGAGTAGCTCAAGATCAAAACAATAATATATTAAGCTATGATTTTGTGATCAATATGGGCAGCGACCCCATAAATTTTGGTACATGCCTGACTACATATGAGTTAGTTGCTAAAACCAAACTTTACCATGAGCTAGTGACTGATAGTGTTGAAAATAAAACAGACCTTTATCAAAACTGCGTATTAAAGGCGACGAGTAACCCAAGCTTCCGCCCACTATTATTTGATTTGCAGATAATGGCTGAAAAAATAAAGTATATTCATGATAGTGAAATCAATGCTATGCCGAGCAAGAAATTACATTAAAAACATAACATGAGCTTGCTCTACTTCTGTTTGTTTTGCCTTTTTAATCACAAGCCCTGTTAAATAGTTAAATGTCGCTAGTTCATAGATTCCTGAAAAAAGTAGATAAAAAAATGCTGCATTAAGTTGTTGTTAATATTTACTCAACTATACTGAGCAACAGTTAGTCAAGGTTGCTTTCTCATCATCTCCCCTCCCTCCCCTCGATAAAAAGCACCTTGACTACAACCCTATGGGTTGCAGGATGATTAAGCAAGCTCATAAAGTTACAAGCAAAAATAATCGGTTAGTGACAAATCTGCCTAAGAGTGCTACACTTCTTTTATCTAAAGGATTTTCAACTGATTTCCCAGAAAATATTTACACTTTTCACTCTATAGCACCAGAGTGAAAAAGCGTCAAGATGGCTACCCTCAACACGCATTGAAAACTGAAAAGATCATTTAGACCAGATAACACATCTAATTTTTCGTATTTAATGCTTTGCGAATATTACTTGCTATCGCATATATTACTGGGACGCATACACTATTTCCAAATTGTTTATAAGCCTGAGTATTTGAAACTGGAATTTTAAAATCTTCTGGAAACCCCTGAAGCCTTTTTGCTTCAATAGGTGTTATTTTTCTTGGGTTTTTTCCTTTCTGTTCAATTAAAATCTCACTACCATCCTTGTAGTATCTGGCAGATAATGTATTGGTGTATTCGGAGCTCTTATTAAATAAGCCATAGCCAAAACCTTTACCATTTTTTTTATTTTCTAGTTTACGGCGCTTATGCCCAGACCAAAGTCTATCTGATATAGTGTATTTGTCATCTACATTATCTTCTAGAATATCACCTACACGTGTTTTTTTATTCAATGGATTGGGAAAATCAAATTTTATATTTTCATCAAGGAATCCAACAATATAAATTCTTTCACGATTTTGAGGTATGCCAAAATCTCTAGCTTTTAAAACTTCATACTTGGTGTTTTTATAGCCTATGCCATGTAGATGGTCTAGTATTGTTTTTAGAGTATTCCCTTTATCATGCCCTTTTAATTGTTTAACATTTTCTAATAAAAAAGCCTTTGGCTTCCGATATTTAAGTATTCTTTCAATATCAAAAAACAAAGTACCTCTGGTGTCAGAAAATCCCTTTTTTAACCCCGCTTGAGAAAATGGCTGGCAAGGGAATCCTGCTAACAGAATATCATGCTCTGGAATGTGCGATTCTTCAATAGTGGTAATATCACCGTTAACCTCTGCCCCATTAAAATTTGCTTGATATGTGATAATTGCGTGTTTATCAATTTCTGAGGTAAATACACACTTTGCGTCCTCAAAAGCTTGCTCAAAACCAAGCCTAATGCCGCCAATTCCTGCAAATAAATCAACAATCTTAGTCACTACACTTCCCCCAGTAGTTAATAACACTAGGGATTTCTTTATCAAAATATGTTTCAAAATCAATAATATTTCTCATATCATTCAAATGCTTAATGGTTTTTACGTCACTGCGAACAACTAAAACAATATTATGCTCCGCCATTTGCTTGGCTTTTGATGTTGAAATATCATCATCAACTGTTAGTAAATAAATATTTGGTAAATTCGACCTTGATATCTCCTCTACCACTTCCTGCCATCTTTCTCGCAGGGTAGTTTTCATTGACCCAACTATTGTTTTATTTCTAAATTCTTGAAATGCTTTAGTGCTTGGTAAAATTGAATCAACGACCTTCCCTAAACCCAGACTTGAAAATGCTTTTTTGCCAATGGATGCTTGCGAATCATAAGAAAAGCCAAAGTATTCATACAGAAAGTATATTATCCCCTCAAATACTTTACCTGCCCTTGATCTTCTTGACTGAGTATTACTCAGACATAGTTGATAAATATATGGGCTTATACATCCAGCAAATTCACCAAAGAAAAATCTTACTTTTTCTTGGAAATCAATTTGAGAAAGGTCTTTAAATTGATGAAGGTTTAACGAGATATTATGTAGTATTTTTTGAGGAGCATTAAATTTTTTAGCTATTTCACTTAATACTACGCCATTAAAATGTGACTCCTCTAGCAAAAATTCATCATATGAATATTGCCTTAATTTAGTAATAGATTCAGTAATAAGTTTATTTTTTAGCAACCCCTCAATTTCCTCTTTGTTCGATTCCATTGCCTTCCTAGCGGTATCTTTTGGCGGGAGAATCAATTGCTTACGCTTTGCTTGGATGAACTTAGCAAATTTTTCTTCCTCATCATCACTTAGTTTTATAATTGCTTCAAAATCTCTAATCATTTTGTTTTTAGTAACATCAGCTTATATTGATAATATAACACTATTGAGTATCTTAAAAAATAAAAACTCGATGATTATGTCATGTCAGAGATTGGAACTTCGATCCAAGATTATTCTTCTGCTCTCTGCTCATTTTACGACAAAGTCAAATCGGCATACTCCATAGCTATATCGAAATTGCATTGCTCTTGATTTATAACTGATGAAATACATATGTGCTTTCTTGTTCTTCAACTTTATGAGCTTGATTATCTTCCGCCTCCACTACTTCTACAAAGTTGGCATTACTTCCAACCTTATCATTAACCTGATTAACCTTTTGCTCCACTTTAACCGCCTCATCACGCTCTGGGTTGTTTTCCGCTTTCAAAGCTTCCAATGTCACTTTTTCGATCGCATCGTAATCAATAGCGCGTTCTATCAGTGGTTGTTCTAGTAGTTGTTTGCGCTCCTTATAATCAATAGCAAGTCGAGTAATAGGATGGTTGCCTGCTAATCTCACATAACAGTTTAAATTTTCAAGGTTCATAATGGTGCCAGTATCAACCGTTCTTCTGGTGACGCGTTGTCTGGCTATGGTATTACCATCACGTATGGTGTTGGGACCATAGGACTGGCTCTCCCTGATTTCTTCTAAAACATGCTCTCCCAAGTCTTGCGATACCCATTCAGCAACTTGTTTTTTGGGTGATCTAAAGTAAACACTGGTGTTCATGTTATCTGTAATGGCGTTGGCTTCATCACGCCCATAGATAAAGTTGACTTGTGAGTGACTTTGTAAACCAAGCACAACACAGCCACCAAACTTGCGAATATCAGCAACAATATCAGAAAAGCCCTCTAGTCGGTTTAAACTGGCTTTTTCATCCATAATCACCCATACCCGTCTTGTTGGATTGGGTTGTAATGATTGAATCGATTTTAATGCCATACCTAACCATGCCGATATAAGCGGTTTAATCTCAGCATGAAAGTTAGCGCGTGAAGTCACAAACAGCCAGCCTTTTTGGTTTGCATTACTCATCACTTGTGCCTGTATCCAATCACGAATTGCAAAAGGTTTTTTTAACTTATCTTTATCAAGACCCTCTAAGAACCTGAGTGATTTGGTATATGTAGCCATCACCGCACGTATCGAGATAGCTGTTTTTTCAATATCTTTTGACACTAGGTTTTCTGCTTCGGTACCTTTTAATATGCCGCGCAACTCATCTAATGAAGTAGTTAATAAAACTTGTAACAACTTGATCACATTTTTATCTGGCTGATCACGCATTTTCCATGCCACAGTAGCAAAAATAGTACGTGCTGCATCAACCCAAAAGGGATCACTGCCCTGTACTGCCTTCGGCATAAGGTAAGTCGCTAAAGAACCCATTTCAATTGGCGTTTTACACTCTTTCCAAATATCCCAGTTTTCACAAAGTACCGATAATGGGTTTAGCTCTTTATCGGTTGCTTCATTAAAGAAGTAGGGTTTTAGGGTACATTCTTTGTCGTAAACAATAGCAACATCACCAGTGCGCTTAATCTCATCCAGTAAATACATAATCACTTGAGTTTTACCCGTACCAATGGAACCATGAATAAAGATACCTTGCCGCTCAGACAATCTGGGCAAAGGCAATGCATTAGCGATTGTAATATCACCCGCACCCTCTTTGGATTTGTTGACTGATCTAATGGTTTGCTTTTCACTCCTGGCTAACGTTGTGCCAGATATAAATTGATCAAGACTGTTTTTATCGCCCTTTTTAACAAAAGCACGAATAAAAAACGCCATCGCAATCAAATATATGACACCACCAATCAATGCCGAAATAATGGCATGTGTGGTAAATCGCTGTAAGGCTTCTGTAAAATACGATTGATCAATGGGGTTATTAGCAATTTGTGCAGCAGTTAACGAGATACCGCGGGCTGCATCACTCGCTACTATCTTATTCCCCAATGTGATTGAGTTTAGAAAATTTGCCCATATTTGCACAGATAAGGTTTTCACATCCGCCATACTGGTCAATAAAAACATCAACACAATAAATATGCCAATGTAAATTAAAACTGCCCATATGCCGATGCGCCTCATGCTCTGAACAAACATCGCCAGATTATAAAAAAATATCTGGGTGCCGCGAATGAATGATTTTGTTTTTTGCGGGGTCATTGTTGAATACTCCAGAAAAATAATAAAGTCTGATGAATAAGACAAACACCTAAGGATCAGACGAGCAACGTTTGCTTTACTTGCTTTGGTTAAATCAAATTGAATTAACCCAAAATACCTGATACTTGTTTAGCCACCTGAGCCTGCAACTCAGGCTTGGCTTCTTCAAATTTCAAATTTACTTGATTTGCTACCGATACAATGCGTGTTCGATAACGTACCCAATTTGTTTTTTGACTATAGGTTTGCTTGGTCGCAGTCTGTGATCCCTGTGCCAAGTTTGCTTGAGTGGTTTGCGTTACCTCACCATTGACTTTAACCGATACTTGCACATCGGTGATCATGCTGTAATAAACGTTTTCAACTAACTGATTAGCCAACCATGAAACACCGGTAACCGCAGCACCTACACCAATGCCAGCGCCTACGGAATCAGTCGCCACACCCGCAGCAAGTCCAACTAAACCGCCAGTAAGAATATCCGCCCCAAAACCACCACTTAAAGCACCCCATGCAGCCGCTTCATTTTTAGCCTGACCAGCTTGCAGGACATTGATTTGAATCATGTCATGGGCTTTGTCTATATCATTGACAACCTGCCAACCATTGTTTTGCAAATCTTGCGCTAATATTTCTTTTAAGCCTTTAAAATCCTCGGTTAATGTACTTTTTACTTGAATGTAAACCGTCTTATCAGCAGATGAAACAGGGTCAAGAAATATTGACTCAGAGGTTTTTGAACTCACCTCCAAATTTCGATGTTTTATCGCTGTTCCTATCGCTGCACAACCTGAGAGTATCAACAATGACGCTGCCATTGATGCTGTGATTGATAGTTTCAGGATGTTGACTTTCCCCTTTTCTTTCATTTTTTCCATTTTTATTTCCTTATGGGTTGGTTGAAAATTGCTTTGTAGTCACAAATGGACTACAATTAAAGGACAGGTACACATTGGAGATGATAATGAGTACAAACAATACCTACGTAAGAGCAAGAATTGACATGAATACCAAAGAAAGAGCCGCAGAAGCATTGCAGGCAATGGGGCTGTCTATTTCTGATGCTATTCGCTTGCTGATGCTCAGAGTTGCCGATGAACATCGATTACCGTTTGAAGTAAAAGTGCCAAATAAACAAACACTTGATGCCATTAACGAGCTAGAAACAGGTAAAGGCAAAAAGTTTAACTCCATTGATGCACTAATGGATGATTTGAATGCGGACGATTGAGCGAGCAAACACATTCAAAAAAGACTTCAAACGTGAGTCAAAAGGCAAGCATAGAAATCAACTCGGTCAAATATTGCCCGTGATTCTAAATTACCTAGTGAATGATCTCCCGCTTGAACCTAAGCTGCGAGACCATGATCTAATTGGTAACTGGCAAGGTTATCGAGAATGTCATTTAAAGCCCGACTTGCTTTTAATTTATCGCAAAGAAGGTGATGATGTCTTAAAGCTCGCAAGACTTGGATCACACAGTGAAATTTTTGGTTAGCTAATCATTGGTAATGATTGCGTTTTAACCGATTTTATGTTAGGTTGCTCAGAGAGCAAAGTTGCTAAAAACAAGGATAATGCTATGAACGAGAATCAAAAAGAAAGATTATTAAAAATCGCAGAAACAAATCCTGAACTGGCTAAAGAGATGATGGACTTCATGAAAGAAGAAAGGCAGTCATCTCAAGAACCAGTTGCAGTTAAAATTGTTAAAACAGAAGAAGATAAGCTGACAATCACTGATGCACAAAAATCCAAAGCAAAAGAGGCTATTGCATTTTTTATTGTATCAGCAGTATGCTTAATCATAGCTGTCTTATATATACCTGTTAGCCTTGCTTTTAATCAAGTCCCAAACACAATAAGCTTCATTTCTTTAATATTTGGTTGTGTAGCCGCTGGAGTTATTGGTGATTTAATTATTGCCAAAACAATTGGTTTCCCATTATTTAAGCAGCATATTTCTAAATATATAAAATTCAGCAAATAACACATGATTATTTGCCATCACCAAATAAATTATTCCACGCCTCGCGACCTAATTTACCGCTTTCAGGAGCAGCGTTTGCATTTAAGTTAGCTATACCTAACGCACTACCAGCATCTGCTTTTGATGATTCAACTGCTTTGTCAAGATAGCTCTTTTTATTTTCCATTATCTCTGATCTTAAAGCATCGGCTCTTGAACGCAAATCTTGACCTTGCGCATCAACTGGCACATTCATCTTTGGAGGCATTACCATTTGTCGATTAAAGCTCGATGGATCGGTTGCTTTAAAACTATTATTAGGCAACCCAAATTGACCCAATGTTTTGTTAACTGCTTGCGCACCTACATCAATACCTTGAGCATTTACCTTTTGCTCAAACCCAGACTTGCTTTGACCATATTGATTTGCAACCACCGCATTATTAGATTGATATGCGCTGTTAATGCCGCTTACACCACCCAGCTTATTATCGCTATTATGCTGAATTTGCGCACCCGTTGATGACTCAAGTTGTGCTTTATTAGCAAGGAACTCTTGTTTAAACTGATCCGCTGAATCTTGCTGATAGTTATGTACCAGATTTCTAAACTCTGCACTGCCTTGCTGTTGCGGGCTA
This sequence comes from Cysteiniphilum sp. JM-1, assembly GCF_008711525.1. GTDB lineage: Bacteria > Pseudomonadota > Gammaproteobacteria > Francisellales > Francisellaceae > Caedibacter. The sequence goes on along the minus strand of NZ_VXKS01000014.1, from coordinate 45,968 downwards.
TTGAGATAATAGCTTGCTTGCTCAGAACCCACCTGATTATTCAACCATGATTCAAACTGCGGGATGTCATTATACGACACTGATGAGCCATTGGTTTGCGCATAACTAGCTGCCTGCTGATAATCCATTGCTAAGCGATACTCATTTGCCGCATTTTGGCTATGAGTTTGCGTTTCAGTCAGGCTTGATTGTATCGAGTTACTCTTATCTACCCCAAAATGTGATTCCGCACTGGCAATTTCAGATTTTGAAGACTGACTCAATACATTTAGAGAATTCCTAAATGGGGCACTGGTGCTATAGAGTGAAATATGTAAATATTTTATATTTCAATACACAAGATTACAAAATGGACTATTTTAAAATGAAAGCAGGATGAAACTTGTTACCCCGCAAGCATAACACAAGATGTGTTAGATAGAAACATAACATGCGCTGTAGCAAGTTGATATTACGTTAACTGAATCAATTGTAGAGGTATTGATTATGTTACAGTTTAAAAAATCATATCAAAAAGTAAAAGGTATCCTTGTATCACTCAATGTGAAAAAGGATAAAGATTCTCAAACAGGTTTTCTACCTTATGAATATCCTTCGCTATTACAGGAGCTAGAACCTCGACTGATGTTTGACGGTGCCGCGATTGAAACAGTTGATATTGCAGATGGGGTTAGTGATCAAGAGCAGGCATATATACTCAATTCCCTTGAACAGAATGAAAATGCGCATGCTACTGATAGTCTATTAGCAGCAATTGAGGCAGATCCTGAAGGGTTTCAAACTGACTATAGTCAATTTAAAGAAGTAGTAATTATTGATGCTCGAGTCCAAGATCCACATGTGCTTATTAACTCTATTTCAAGAGATGCTGCGATAGAAGTTATTTTGAATAATCAGGATGGCGTGGATCGCATTGCTGAAATACTTGAAAAATATAAAGACCTCGAGGCATTACATATTGTTTCATATGGAGATCAATCACAGCTGAATTTAGGAAATGCAATTTTAAATCATGAGAGCATTTTAGATTATAGTAGTCAATTGCATAAATGGGGGTTATCACTCTCAGATGAGAGTAATATTTTATTTTATGGCAATAATCTTGGGGAGGATGAGAGTGGAAAAGCTTTTGTTGATCAAATGAAAGAACTCACTGATAAAAATATTTTAACAAATTTTGATAGAGTTGATGTCGCTAATGAAAGCATCACACCCCTCCAGTTATTAACAATAGATGATATTACTAGTGAACAAATAGAAATTTTAGATACAGCTGTAAATAAAGTTGAAGCAACTCTTAACGAGCTTTCCAGTGGCGAGTATTTTTATAGGGTAATTGAAACTGCATTTATGAACAGGTACGATAAAGATTTGCTAGATAGTTTGAAGTCACAATGGATCAGTTCGGATTTTTCTCATTTACCAGAGATTAAAATAATGTCTTCAAATCAAATTTTGGGAGGATATTCTGCATTAGAAAATATAATATACCTTAATAAGGATATTCTTACTTCTGAGAGTTCAACATACCACGTATTATTAGAAGAAATTGGACACTTTATTGATCAGCATATCAATAAAGTTGATAGTAATGGAGATGAGGGTGCTATTTTTGCAAGTTTACTTCTTGATGTGAAAATTCCAAAAGAATATTTGAATCAATTAAAATATGAAAACGATAATGTGTTAGTAACTATAGGCTCTAAAGCATTCAACATTGAAGCGCATCAAACTCATGCCAACAGGGTGATCAATGTAACTGAAAATGGATCTGGTTCTGCCAATTTTGAGCACACACTTGGCGTGTGGTACGAGCCCCCAGGTTGGGTCGTGATATTTAAAGATAGAGTTATATCTTCTGGAACGCCATCTTGGGTCAGCTGGAATAATAGCTCTACATGGTACAATGCTGGTAATCTTGAATATTTAAATCAAGGTCAAACAACAAGCTTTACATATCAGGTATGGACAGAAGAATGGACTCAGTGGTTTGGATCACCTGTAATATTTAGGTCTGATCGATTATCTTATTATGTGACATTTAATGTTACTGGAGAAAATGATAATCCAATTGCAAATGTTGATGCTGGAACAACTACAAAGAATAATGTCGTTTTTGTTGACCCTCTTGCAAATGATACTGATGTTGACTTGGATGGAAACTATGCAAATTTCAGCATTGTAAGTGCAAGTACTCCGAAAGGCTCAGTGAGTATAAATGGTAAGCAAATTATATTTGACCCAAATAGTCAGTTTAATTACTTACTCCAAGGGCAAAGTGAAGTGGTTAATGTTAGCTATACGATGTCAGATCAATATGGTGCTCAATCATCATCAACTATATCAATAACCGTAAATGGTGTTAATGTGCCGCCAGAAGCTTTGGCTGATGTGATGATTACAAATGAAGAGTCAATTAACACTATTGATCCTACAAGTAATGACTTAATATTGGATGCTGGAACGGGACCGCTTAGTGTATCAGGTGTTTCAGCTCCAAAAGGTATTGTGAGTTATATGGGCAATACAGTTACTTTTAATCCAAATGGAGAATTTGAATATTTATCTGTTGGCAATTCAGAAATTGTTAATGTGAGCTATGCTATTACTGATAGTCGAGGTTTGCAGGATTCATCTAGTATTGCAGTTGTCGTTGAGGGTCGTAATGATGCACCCGTAAATAGTGTGCTAACAGCTCAAAGTGTGCAAGAGGATGTATTAACTGCTATTACTGGTTTGTTTGTTAGTGATGTCGATGCTGGTTCAAGCACCATAAATACAACGTTATCTGTAACCAATGGGACATTAGATGTTTCATTAGCTGGTGGAGCAAGTATTATTTCAGGTGCAAATAATAGTACGAACATAACCTTAAGTGGTACGATTACTCAGATTAATGCCGCTTTAGCCACTGTGCAATACCAAAGTAATTTACACTATAATGGTGCTGATGTCTTAACGATACTTACTGATGATGGTGGGAATAACGGTGTTGGACCTTCTCTTCAAGATACAGATACGGTAAATATTACCGTGGCACCAGTGAATGATGCACCCGTCAACAGTGTGACAACATCGCAAAGTGTGCAAGAGGATGTGTTAACCACCATTACAGGATTGTCTGTCAGTGATGTTGATGTTAGTTCAGGAACTATTAGTACGGTGTTATCCGTAGCTAATGGGACGTTAAATGTTTCATTAGCTGGTGGAGCAAGTATTATTTCAGGTGCAAATAATAGTGCGAACCTAACCTTAAGTGGTACGATTACTCAGATTAATGCTGCTTTAGCCACTGTGCAATACCAAAGTAATTTACACTATAATGGCGCTGATGTCTTAACGATACTTACTGATGATGGTGGCAATACTGGTAGTGGTGGTAATCTTCAGGATACAGATACGGTAAATATTACCGTGACACCAGTGAATGATGCACCCATAAACAGTGTACTAACAGCTCAAAGTGTGCAAGAGGATGTGTTAACCACCATTACAGGATTGTCTGTCAGTGATGTTGATGTTAGTTCAGGAACTATTAGTACGGCGTTATCCGTAACTAATGGGACGTTAAATGTTTCATTAGCTGGTGGAGCAAGTATTATTTCAGGTGCAAATAATAGTGCGAACGTAACCTTAAGTGGTACGATTACTCAGATTAATGCTGCTTTAGCCACTGTGCAATACCAAAGTAATTTACACTATAATGGCGCTGATGTCTTAACGATACTTACTGATGATGGTGGCAATGCTGGTAGTGGTGGTAATCTTCAGGATACAGATACGGTAAATATTACCGTGACACCAGTGAATGATGCGCCAACGTCAATTAATCAAGTACGGAATATTTTTATTAATGAAACTTATAATTTTCAGATAACAGATTTTCCTTATTTTGATGTTGAAAACGACGCCTTCCATAAGATAATTATTCCAAATACCGTTTCTAAACCAACATTTCAGAAATTAAGTGATGCACTTGTTAATGGAGCAGAAGTTTTAGCATCTGACTTAATCAATATTTCATATACGCCAATTTACTTTGAAAAAGGCATAAGCCACACATCCTTTAGTTATCAAGTTGATGATGGAAGCATACCATCACCGGTATACTCTTTTACCTTTAATGTCTTAGTGGCTGGAGATATTAATCAAAATGGCGTTATTGATGTAGGAGAAGTTGCAGGGGACGTCGATAAAAATGGTATAATTAATGATTTAGAAATAGCTGGTGATCTCGATGGTGATGGGATTATTACAGCATTGTATGAGGTCTCTGGCGATTTAAATGGTAATGGTGTTATAGATTCACCTTATGAAATTGCAGGTGATGTGAATGGCAATGGTCTTATAGATGAGCTAGGTGAAATCGCTGGAGATGTTGATGGAAATGGTTTAGTTGATCGCCCAGATGAGATTGCAGGTGATGTGAATGGCAATGGTGTTATAGATGAGCTAGGTGAAATCGCTGGAGATGTTGATGGAAATGGTTTAATTGATCGCCCAGATGAGATTGCAGAGGATCTTAACGGTAATGGTGTGATTGGAGATTTGGATGAAAAAGTCGGAAACATTATTATTCATGAAGCTAACATGAAACCGCAAGTGTCAGGAAGTGAAAACAAAGTTTCCAATGAAAAAATCAACGATGCGGTGGTAAACTATAAACAAATTGACTTAGCCGTTAAAGTAGATAATGTTTTTAGCAATAATACCCAGAATATTCTAAATGAATTTGGAAAAGCTCTCAATGAAAGAGCATCGGTAGACACATTGTCAGATATAGCATCAACGGCGATAAAAGAAACGTTAGAATCATCCTCTATATCTGATACATCTGGTATTGTTAAAGGACTGCTCAAACAGGCTATTGATGCGGGTGAATCAACAGTTCGTATTGCGGCAATTGCTTCGAGCATGTTAGATGTTTCTAGAGAAAGTAGTTATGGAAGTGATATTGTTATCAGAAACATTATACAGCAAATCGTAGATTCAGGACTATCAACAGATCAAATTGCTCAAATTTTATCGACAATGCTGTTAAATACGGATGATCAATATCATGATGACTTTATTTTATCGATCGTCTCAGAATCAAATGTTACTGATCTGCATTTATATCAGATGAAACAAATTTTAGAGCAACAGGATCCAGAGTTATCTGATAAGCTGTCAAAAGAAATGCAGATGATCAGAGGTAATTTGTTATCAAACGCTCTTGATGAAACTGATTCACAAACTAATCCTTCGAATAAAGGGTTATTAGCTAAACTGAAAGATATGCTTTTAGGTAATCGTCAAACTCAAGCTGAGGAAATGACCTCCTATGATATAAAGGAGCATAAATATAAAATAGAACTGGCAAAAGCAGAATTATTAACTATGGTTAGGGATAGGTCAGTCGATGATAATCAAGATCGTAAAAAGCGCTAAAGTAATATTTGGCATTAATCATTCAATATGGAGCATTGAAAATTATGAAAAAGCAACATCAAAAGAGTAAAGCTCATCTTAAAGTTAAGTCATGGCTTTGGTTAATTGCAGGCGGCATTACCTTAACAGGGTGTAGCATTACGCCAACAGCAGTCACTAATGAAGCACAGTTGAATAATACTTATAAAGGATTGCATGAAGCTATTGAAAATCAGCAAGAGATAAACCGTAAAGTGACTTTAGCTGAAGCGATCGCACGTACTTTGAAGTATAATCTTGATCACAAGGTACAACAGGCACAGCTTATGCTCGAATCGGGGAATTTAAAAGCTGCCTATATGGAAATGTTACCTGCATTAAATGCAGGAGTTGATTATAGTTTTAGAAATAATGAGCTTATCCAGAATTTAGTAGATTCAAATGGTAACGTTGTAAGTGGTGATCAGAGTTATACACCACGCGAGGTGTTGAATCAATCGTATGGATTGCAATGGAGTTTACTGGATTTAGGATTAAGCTATACCAGAGCGCAACAGCAGGCCAACCGAGTGATGATTGCTGAAGAAGAAAGACGGCGGGTAACACAGCAGTTGATTCAGGAGGTTGTGTCTGCTTATTGGAAGGCATGGACTGCACAATCGATGAAAGAGGAGGTGGTGCGTTTTAAAGCAAAAGCAGAACTTGCCTTACAAAGATCAAAAGAAGCTTCTGAGAAGAAAGTTAATACACCGCAAATTGAGTTGGATTATCAACAGGTATTAATTAAAGCGATTCGTAAAATTAATCAATTAAATGCTCAGATTGCCGATGCTAAAGCAACACTTGTGCGGTTGATGAATGTTAAACCAGGTAGTGAATTTGAGTTGGCTAGCCCAACAAAAGATTTAATAGATTTACCAGATATCTCGCCACAATTTGAGAAAATGGATACCTTGGCACTTGTCTATCGTCCTGAATTGCGACAAGCTTCATATCAAGCTGAAATTGCAAGGAAAGGTATTCAAGCGGCTATTGTAAATATGTTACCAGGTATTGATTTTAGTTTTGGCTATAACGTAACAAACAATGAGTTTATGAAAAATCAATATTGGTGGGGTGGTAATATCGGTGCATCTCTAAACCTAATTCAAACTGTCTTAACAGGTCCTTATGCCATTAAATTGGCAAATGAAGTTCATAGTTTTGAACAATTAAAACAAATAGCAACGACAATGGCAGTATTAACACAGGTTCGTGTTGCTTATGTTAACTACCTGTTATGGCAAGAAGATGCTCGTTACGCCATACAGGAAGCGAAAGTATCCATGGCATTATTTGAACATGCTGAAAAGCTTGAAAAGGCGAGTCAAGGTAATGAGCAAATCACCATTAGAAGGGGAGTTGAAGCAATTTCAGCACAATTTGATAAAGATGTGTCATTGGCCAGAGCGCATGAAGCGTTATCTAAACTGTATCAATCGATTGGCTTAGATATTCTACCTGCTGATGCACGCTATTTACCATTAGATGAACTTGAGAAAAAAGTACAAGTTATATTAAAAGAGCAAAGCCAAGGACAATTTAATGGAGCTATCAATAAAGCATATGATGGTCTTAAACCTACCTTAGATAAAATTAAAGCTCAAATGTTAAAAGATGAAAAAATGACAGAAATAATAAAAACACCAGAAATTAAGGAAATGAAGGAACCACCACCATCTCAAGCGACAGATAAATAGTGAATGAAATAGGAAATGATTTTTATATAGCCTAATACACCTAATCAAAGTGACTATCTAAAGATTTCTCATTTATAGCGTGGTATATATTTGTGATAGGGTGAATAGTAAGAAACTTATCACATGGAAAAGTAAGGAAGCAATCATGTATAGAATTCTATGTGTGTTATTATTAGCGATCAGTTCGACCGCATACTCTGCTGAAAATTATCATGAAGTGTTATTTAAATCGAAATCAAGTGATTCAAATAGCACCTATGCCTCGATTTTTCCTGTGCAAAAAGCAGCTCTTTCGAGTCCAATGACGGGCGTGATACAGAAAATAAATTTTCGTTCAGGAGATAAATTTAACCAAGGGGATGTATTAATACAATTTGATTGTGAAGAAGTTGATTTGAAGTCCAAGCGTGCACAGGCTGAACTTGACGCGGCAAGGGCACAACTTGAGAGTGTATCAGAACTGATGAGATTAAACTCAACCAGTAAGATTGAATTAGCTAAAGCAGAAAGCCAGTTCAAAATTGCTCAGGCTGATCTTAATATCATTAATTTTCAGCAGAAGCAGTGTCAAGTAAGGGCACCCTATCATGGTGAAGTTGTGCATCAAGTAGCCCAAGAAAATGAAACGGTTAAAACGGATGATCCCTTAATTGACATTATCGATAACCGTGAGCTTGAAGTAAGAATGTATATCCCCTCAATTTGGCTTCAATATGTTCACGTAAACACCCTATTTACTTTACATCTGGATGAGCTCCCTAATCAGACGTTCTACGGAATTGTGACTAAAATGGTTGATCAAATTGATCCTGCAAGCCAATCGATTTTAATTTTTGGGCAGTTGAGAGTTGATGATGCGGCATCATCAACTTCATCGATTGATGTAAGTTCAAAAAATCTTTTTTCAGGCATGAGCGGTATTGCATACTTCGATTTTTCATCTGAACATAAGACAAGCAAAAATAAATAAGGACGCGGTAGTATGAAGGATGCATTAGCCAATTTATTGTCTTTACAACAAGAGTTGCGTGAAATAAAAAAACTTAATGAGATAGCTTTTTTCATTACACATCAAACTAAACTACTTATTGAGTATCAACGCGCTATTGTCTGGAGCTCGTGGCAAACTAAGCACATTAATATTTTAAGTATTTCTGGTGTTGCACGATTGAACAATACCAGTCCTTACCATATCTCCAGTGTTAAATTTATTGAAAAACTCATTACTTATTATGGGGCAAATGCTGAAGTTCAAACCATTGATAATGAAACAACTGTTAATAGTATCAAAGACATTTGGATTGAGCCATTGTCAAAATATGCGACTTTTTATTTTTTTCGCAATAACAGACAAGAAATTATCGGCGGAATATTGTTATTAAATAGCCAACCAGCCGAAGACAATGAACTTAAACAGTTTGAATGGATAGTTCATTCATACAATCAGGCTTGGGCTCATTTAAGCAAACCTAAACATTTCTTTGGGCAAATCAAGCATTATTTTAAAAGTCGTAAACGCCGACTTTTTTTGTTAACACTATTAGCAACCTTTCTTGCTATGTTTATTCGCATACCGCAAAGCGTACTTTCGCCTGCTACGATTATTGCTAAAGATCCTGTCATCATTACAATTCCAATGGAAGGTGTTATCGAAACGGTTTTTGTCAAACCTGAGCAGCATGTTGTTAAAGGTGAAGTCTTATTTGACATGGATAAGCGTGATTTAGTAAACGCCAATGAGCTAGCACAAAAAGAACTGGCAACAGCAACAGCAAAATATAAAACAGCTGTACAAAGTAGTTATCAAGATATTGAAAAGCGTGCTGATATTCAGGTTTTACAGGCTGTTATGCAAGAGAAGAAACTTGAAGTTGATTATACGGATCACTTAATCAAGGAGTCAGATATTAAAAGTCCTATTAATGGTATTGCAATTATTGATAATCCGAACCAATGGTTTGGAAAACCTGTGGTTACTGGAGAAAATATCATGCAGGTTGCTATACCTGATCAAATAGAAATGGAGATTTGGTTACCTGTTTCTGATGCAATAAATTTTACAAAAGGAGATCAAGTGAAACTATTTTTAAATGCTGATCCTTTAAGTCCCATACATGGAACTGTTGACTATGCAAGTTTTGAAGCAACCATTACACCATCGCAAATTTTAGCCTATCAAGTAATCGCACAAATTAATCCTGAGCAAGGGATTCCTAAAATTGGTAGTCAAGGAACGGCGAAACTAATGGGTGGTCATGTTAGTTTATTCTATTACTTATTCCGTAAACCAATCACAACATTAAGACAGTTTTTCGGGTGGTAAAGTATGCAAATGTCAATGAATTCAGAGTTGCCTGAAAAACTTCCACCTTTACGCTCTGGGGTTTCAATTGAGAAAGGTGGTATGGATTTTAATGGTAGTCCAACATGGGTCATTCAAGATCATATCAATAATCGATTTTTTCATCTAGGATGGAAGGAGCATGAAATACTATCTTGTTGGCAAGAAATAGCACCACAAGATTTGATTGATCAGGTTAAATCAAATTCATTGGCACCGGTAAGTTTAGAAGACATTACGCAAATCTTAAAATTTCTATCTCAAAATTGTCTTATTGAGCAAAGCTATGGTGTACTTAAAGGTATTAACGATATGCAGCACTCAAAAAAAACCAATTGGTTTTTATGGCTTGCTAAAAACTATCTTTTTTTTCGGATTCCGCTGGTAAAGCCTGATCGTTTCTTAAATGCTATATATCCTTATGTTTCTTTTATGTTAGGCAAGGGATTTGCCGTTAGCATGATGATTTTAGCGATTATTGCTATCATTTTTACTTTACGACAATGGGATCAATTTACGCATACTTTTTTTGCGCTTTTTTCTTTAGAGTATATTTTACTATATGCTATTGCACTGATTTTTGCTAAAAGCTGCCATGAGTTAGGTCATGCATTAAGATGCAAAAAGTTTGCACTAAACGTCCCCACAATGGGTGTAGCCTTTTTAGTGATGTTTCCCATGCTTTATACCGATACCAGTGAAAGTTGGAAGGTCAATAATCCCAAAGAGCGTATTACCATTGCGATTGCTGGCGTTGTTACTGAAACATATATTGCTATTTTTGCGTTGTGTGCTTGGTTGCTATTGCCGGATGGTGCACTAAAAAGCATTTGTTTTTTTCTAGCAACCTATAGCTTATTAACAACCTACTTGATTAATATTAGTCCATTTTTACGATTTGATGGATATCATGTTTTATCCGATATTCTTAGTATGCGTAACTTGCAAACCAGAAGTTTTGCACTAACCAAGTGGCGTATGCGTCAGCTATTTTTCGGGCTCAAAAACCCCCCGCCAGAAATATTTACAGTGTCACGTCAACGATTGTTAATCATCTATGCAATTGCAACGTGGATATATCGCTTTATCTTATTTTTGGGAATTGCGATATTGGTTTACTATTTGTTCTTTAAAGCACTCGGTATCATTCTATTTGTTATCGAAATTATTTATTTTATTTTACAGCCTATTTACCGAGAGATTAAAGTTTGGTGGCAAATGAAAAAAGATATAAAGCTTAATAAAAATACTCTGTTCTTCACGTTAGTATTATGTGCAATTATTGTTCTAATGTTTGTTCCTTGGCAAAACCAAGTGCGGTTACCTGCTACTTTGTCTTATCAAACAAAAACGCTTTACACAGACCTGGGTGCTCGTGTAATAAATGTATATGTTAAAAAAGGAGATTTAGTTAAAAAGGGGCAGCTTCTTGTGCAACTTGAATCTGATCAACTTAATTTTAAGATTGCCCAGACGAACGAGAAATTAAAACAGCTTATATGGCAACAACGTAATAGCGTTCATTTTCAAATGAAATTTGAACAACAACTAGTGCTTGAAACGCAGATCAATCATTTCAAAGCTCAATTGAAACAGTTATTAAATCAGAAGGATAAGCTTCAATTTAAATCACCATTTGATGGTGCCATTGAGTCATTATCTGATGATTTACAACCCAATGCATGGCTTAAAGCAGATCAAGCACTAATGCTTTTGATTAATGATCAAAAAGTTAGTGTTAGAGCTTATATTAATGGTGAGAACCAAGAACAATTAAAAGTAAATCAAACAGGATATTTTGTGCCTGAGGACATTGATTTATCTTCATTACCAGTTATGGTCAAATATATTATTAGCTCACAAGCGAGCACTTTCCTTTCTCGCCAGAAAAATAGTGCTAATCTAAAATATATTCATGAATCAGCCCCTTTAAGCGCTTATCATGCATCAATATATGGAGGCAGCATTGCAGTTAATGCTGAGCATTCAGGCAGTGGTAATCTTCAGCCTCAAGAAAACAGGTTTTTAGTATTGTTTGAACCAGAAGCGCAGGCGACTTATAAATTACCGCATGTTATCCGTGGCACTGTCTTTATTAATATGCCACGTAAATCATTAGCTCAACGTTTATGGCAGCAGATATTAATTTTATGGGTTAAAGAAAGTAGCTTTTAAAGGTATACAGTTAAGCGATAATCCAATTTTATCGATAAAACATCGGTACAGAAAAACTAAAATATTTTTGTACAGACTGTAGCCCTAAAAATAACAGTACAGCATAAAATATATTTTGATTTTTTAGTACTATTGTGGTACACCTAGATATACAAGATTATAGTGTACCAAATCAACTATGAAAATCGGTTATGCCAGAGTCAGTAGTACCACACAAGATTTAGAGCTTCAAAAGCAAGCTTTAGTCAATGCGGGCTGTGAAAAAGTATTTAGTGAATCACTCAGTGGCAAGGATAATCACCGCCCAGAACTTATTAAACTGCTTGAGTCTCTGCGCAAAGGAGATATTGTCGTTGTCTATAAAGTCGATAGGATTGCTCGATCTTTAAAGGGATTAATTGAGATTATTGAAAATTTAAATGCCAAGCAAGTTCATCTTGTCTCACTGGACTCAGGTGACAAGGTTGATACCACATCGCCAATGGGAAAGGCATTTTTCCAAATTGCTGGTGTCTTTGCTGAGTTAGAACGAGGCATGATTAATGCAAGAACTAAAGCAGGCATTGATCACGCCAAAAACAATGGTGTTAAATTTGGACGTACCCGTGGACAACAAAATAAAGGAACAAAAGAAAAACTCGATAAGATCAGAATATTTTTGGATGCGGGGAAAACCTATAGTTGGATTGCTAAAGAACTCTCTGTCAGTAAAAAAACGATTGCTGATGTAAAAAAAGAAAAGAAAGAAGTAAAAGAAAAAGAAGAAAAGGTCAAAGATCAAACCATCCAGAAAGGAGATATGGCAAGCATAAAGCCGATCAAAAACAATATAAAAACAAAAACAAAAAAGGCATAGCACCATGCCATATACGATCACAATTGCTAAAAACAAACTGCATTTTTTACCTGAGTCATCCCTCAATTATTATTTTGGATTACCCAGTTTTTCAGATGATGAGCGCAAATTGTTTTTTGACTTAAGCAACGAAGAAAAAGAAGTGGCTGAAAGCATTCATAACTTTAAAAGCCGAGTGCACTTTATTTTAATGCTGGGTTATTTTAAAGCAAAAACTATTCTTTTTGACTTGCAATCACAATCGTTGATTAATCATGATGACATGAGATACATTGCTGATCTATATGATCAGACAATATCTTATGAAATGAGTATTAGTCGCCCTATCCATCAGCGACACTTGGAATATGTATTAGCGTTGACAGGATGGTCACAATATAAAAGTGCCATCTATCGAGATGAATTATTAAGACAAGCGCAGCTACTTGCTCAAAGAGATTGCAAGGCAATGTATATTTTTACTGAATTAACGCAGTATCTGATAAACAACAAAATAGAAATGCCTAAATATAGTGAGTTTCAATTAATTATTAGTGAGGCAATTCAACACGAAGAATATCGTTTGAGTACATACATAACCACAGTCCCAAATAGATATAAAAACTTAATAAACCAGTTAATTGATAATACAGTATCCAGTGAATCAATGAGTCTGTCTGATGTTGCTCAACCGCCAGCTTCAATGAGCAATGAGGAAATTGTGAAAGAGATTAAACGCTTTAATTCAGTGGAGTCGCTCTTTACCTATTCATCACAATTACTAAAAGAAATGGCGTTATCACCAGAATCGGTTAAATACTACGCCTCATTAGTTGATTACTATGGTCAAGGCAAACTGACACGCATGCGCAATACACTTGTCCCATTATATATACTTTGTTATTTGAACACGCGCTGTAAACGCATCAATGATAATCTTATAGAAACCTTCAGGCACAGGATCAGTAAATATTGGAACAAAGCAGATGAGTACGCCAAAGAACAACTTCAGGATGATAAAGCACTCTATTTTAGAACCAGACCTAAATTGGCATCTATCCTCAGTGACTGTAAAAATCCTAAAAATCAGAAAAAAATGATCAGCACCTTGAATGCTCAAATAAGTCATATTGGTGATGATGATTTTGATCAGGCAGTCGATTATATGGCAAATAGCAAAAAACATCACCAGACACTCAAGTGGCAGTATATTGGCAAATCTGAAAAGTATTTTAAATTAAATTTACGTAGGATCTTTATTCATCTTGATATTGATTATGGAAAGCATAACTCATTAGCCAAGGCTTCCCAGTTTTTAAGAGAATTCTTAAAAAAACCAGATGAGCAAAGAAAGCTAATACCTTATCGCGATTTTCCAATGGAATGCATTCCTAGTACGACGCTTGAGTTTATTGTAAGTGAAGATGAGGCTAAGGACAAAACCGTAAACTATCAGGCATATGAGTTTTTTATTTACGATCAAATTAACCAGAGACTTAATGGTGGTGACATTGCTGTAAAAAGTAGCTTTGGCTATGGTTTTTACGAGGATGAATTGGTTGAGCTGTCCAAACTGGATGAACTCAAATTAGATTTTGATTGTTTAAAAATACCTATTGACGAGCAATTGCAGCAATTAGAACAAAGCCTTGAGTTACAAATTAAGACAACTAACGATAATATTAAAGAAGGCATAAACACAGCAATTGATATTAAGTCCTATGCTAAGCGTAAATGGACACTTCCTTATAACGCAGATCCCGTAGAAATCAATCACAAAGTGTTTGATATGATTGAAGTGCTCGATATTGCTGATGTTTTTACTGTTGTTGACCAGGAGTTACATTTTTTATCTGAGTTTAGGCATATTCTGGATAAAAATATTAAAGGTAGTATGGATAAGACTGCCTTATCTGCAGTTATTATTGCGAAAGCGACTAATCATGGCATTTACAAAATGTCGACCTTATCGGATTACACCTATGATCAGCTCAAGCAATACAGCAAGGCTTATGTAAGTCTTGAAGCAATTAATAATGCATGCGATGTCTTATCAAATGCTATCCATGAACTTCCTATATTTAATCATTACAATATCAACAGTGCCGTTCACGGTGGTATTGATGGTCAGAAGTATGCAACAAAGCACCGTACGTTTAAATCAAGAAACTCACCTAAATATTTTTACTTGGGATCAGGTGTTTCATCCGCCACTTTGATCGTCAATCATATCCCAGCCAATGCCACAATGTTCGGTGCTGATGAACATGAAAGCCGTTTTATTTTTGATTTAGTTTATAACAATCAATCTGAGATACAACCAGAGATTATCTCAACAGACAGTCATGGCAGTAATAGTGTGAATTTTGCCTTACTGCACTTTATCGATCGTGAATTTGCGCCGTGCTATAAACAAATCAATAATAAAGAAAATATGATTTATGGTTTTCAGGCACCCTCGACATATAAAGAATATCTAATTCGACCTAAGCATAAGATTGATAAAGATAAAATCACAACCCAATGGGATGGAATCAAACAAATCATTGCCTCATTGATACTCAAAAAGAGTAATCAGAGCATTCTCATCAGAAAGCTGACGGACAATAAATTTAAAAATGATACCAAAGAGGCGCTCTGGACATATAACAACATTCTCAGGAGTGAATATATTTATCGCTATATTGATAATGAGCAGTTACGAAAATCAGTGAGAAAAGCGCTAAATAGAACAGAAGCCTATCATCAATTAAAGCGAACAGTTGCTACTGTAAACTCAGACAAGCTCAATGGTAAAGATGATGAGTGTTTGACGATCAATGATGCCTGTGCTAGACTGCTCTGCGAAGTGATTCTTTACTACAATGCTACTATACTATCAGGTGTGCTTACTGCCAAAGAAAAAGAAGGCAAGGCAGAAGAGGTAGAGAGAATTAAGAAAGTATCCATAGTGGCATGGTCGCATGTTAATCTTCATGGCAACTACACCTTCAAAAACAGATCAAAGCGATTCAATTGGGATCAAATCATCCAGAAAGCGGCTTCCACAGAGATTCAAGAAACCTCATCAAAATAAAAATATTTACACATTTCACTCTATAGCACCATAGCCCCAGAAACAATGGTCGGGTAACATTAATCCATTCGCAGTCAACGCCACCGGACAAGTCCAACAAGACTTAAGATTTGCAGGTCAATTCAATGACAGCGAAACAGGCTTGGTTTATAATAATGCCCGTGCGTATGTACCGTTTTTAGGTAGATACTTACAGGCTGATCCGTTAGGGCTAGCCAGCGGCTCTTTGAATAACTATGTGTATGTTGGCAATAATCCGGTTAATTTGGTTGATCCGAGTGGGTTGTGCTTTGAAGATGCCTGTGTTGGAGAGGCAGTGCTTGCTGGCATTGCAATTCGTGCAGCAGTGCCTTATGTTGCCCGTTTGGGGGTTGCAATGGCAGGGTGGTTTGCTTTAAATGAAGCAAAAGCACCAGAGGAAGTTGCCAGCGACACAGGTGCAAATACAACTGGGCAAGTGTGTCCGAAATCTGGGTCAAGTGGTGGAGATGGAGCGGGGAAAGGTTTTTCTAAAAAGATTAAAGAATTAGCCAGAGAAGAAAGTGGTGATACTTGTGTCTTTTGTGGAACAAAAACCTCAAGTGATCCGAGCCCAGAACGCTCTGAAATCGATCATGCAATACCAAAATCGAGAGGCGGAAATAATACGATAAATAATGCTCAAAACACTTGCAGAACATGTAATAGACAAAAAGGTGCGAAAACCACAGAAGAGTTTTTAAATAAAATCATCCAAGGAGTGTAATTGATGTATAGCATTGAAATAGGGGAAAGCAAAAAACCATCAAAGTGCTTTTGTTGTGATCATGATTCATATACAAGTCATGGTTTTGTGTATAAAAATAATAAGGCTTACGCTGTTTATTACGCTGCATGGTCATACAGTCATATTCAAAAGAAAATAACCTTAGCAATTGCTATTGGTGATTGGGATGACAACTCGTCATCAACAGATAGAATTTGTTTTGGTGTTGAAATAACTGATGATAATAAAAATATGAATTTTCATGTTATTGATCCAGAGGAGTCTCCTTGGGCTAATACAGAATTATTGGGCAAGATGATCGAAAGGAAAAGAGCTTTACATAGTAAATTCTTAACAGAAATATTCACCATTTTAGAAGACGTGATACATGAAGATAAGGCAATAAAAGAATATATGGAAATCTAATTTTATAAGCCAATAGCCAAACTGGTTGAGTTGCCCTTAGCATCTGTATGGGATTATATTTCAAACAACACCTTAGCAATCTCCTATGGGGTAAGGGCTAGAGAGCGATTTTCAAATCACTATGACCGGTTTACTGACGTATTCCGACTACGCTATGGGTTCCCTGCACAGCCCTCCATTTTTCCCTTTTTTGAAACAAAAAAATCACTCAACACAATATACAGTAAGGCTTTAAGCAAACGGATATTTTTTGTTAAAACGGTAATATTCTGCCGAGATGTCCTAATATTGCACGTATCCGGTCTTAACGATTATCGATAATGATTTCAAACAGGGGCAATAAATCTGATTTAGTCAAGGCGCTATTTATCGAGGGGAGGGAGGGAGATTTCAGACACCCTGACTAATGACGCTAAGTATAGACTGCTAAAGATTAACCGCAACTTAACACAGCAGTTTTTTAGCGTTTTAATTTTTCCTAATCAAGTCACTAAATGCACACTCATTTATCTATCACAGGAAATTACTTATGAGATACACAAAACCAAAAAATAATCACCTAATGCACGTCAAAAAAACCAACGACAATTACCACCCGCAATATATCCATTGGACGCAAAACCGAATTGTCCACAATGCTTTAGCTAAAGGTTGGCATGTCGTTGTTCAGAAAATGGGAAAAAGAAAGTTAGTCACACAATAAAATAAGGGGGCAAATTATGATGTCAATTGGCATTGTGAAGTCTGGTGCAGACGTACACAAATATTTTACTGACAAAGATAATTACTATTTAACTGATAAATCCGAGTTGAAAGAAGCAGCTACATGGTACGGTAAAGGAGCGGAAGCATTAGGGATTAAAGGCGAGCAAGTCGATGAAAAGCTATTCTTAGATTTGCTTGAGGGGCGTATGCCTGACGGTTCACAAATTGGCATAATGAAAGATGGTTCAATCAAGCATCGACCCGCAACGGATATTACTTTTTCAGCACCCAAATCAGTATCATTAATGGCATTAGTTGCGGGTGATACACGCCTTGTTGAAGCACATAACCATGCCGTTAAAACGGCACTTGATAAAATTGAATCCATGTATGCGGAAGCCAGATATACCGAAAATCGCATAACGACTTATGAGAAAACGAATAATTTAACCATCGCAACATTTAGACATACTACATCAAGGGAGTTAGATGCTCAGTTGCATACGCATGGTGTTGTCATCAATGCAACGCAACGTGAAGATGGGCAATGGCGGGCATTATCTTCACGACATAAAGCAGATACTGAAAACTTAGAGCATGGTTTTCGCGAAAACCTTTACGCCAATCAACATTATTTGGGCATGATTTATACCAGTGAGCTTGCCAAAGCTGTTAAAGAATCAGGTTATGACATACGCATTAAAGATAAGCATGGTAATTTTGAAATTGTTGGATTATCTCAAGAATACATTGATAGCCAATCTAAAAGACGACAACAGGTACTGTTTGCGTTACAAGAAAAGGGATTATCAGGTGCTAAAGCTGCACAGGTGGCTACTTTAAACTCAAGAGGAATTAAGCAAGAAACAGAGATTGATGTTATCCGTGAATACTGGATAAAAGACGCTAAAAAGCAAGAGATACAATTAGGTGAAGTGTATCTTAATTCTCTCAAAAACCTTGATGTAAAAACTCAAGGTAATACACAAACCAGTGATAATATGCCTGCATTCAGCCAAAATGCTAAAGAAGCAATTAATGATTCACTCGCGCATTTATCACAATACGATGTTCAGATCAGGCATGGTGATATTATCCGACAAGCATTTATCTTTGGTGCAGGAGCCATTGATCATGAGCAATTAGAATCCGTATTAAGTGACAAGATTAAATCAGGGGAAATCATTGGTAAGGCGGATTATTACTATACCACTAAGGCATTAATTAATACTGAAAAGAGATTAACAGACAAATTCGAGCAAAGCAAAGGAGCAGGGTTTTCAGTTGATACTAAACAATCAGGGCTTGTTGCCAATGTCTTAAAGCACAATGATCGCTTACAGGTGATTGATGTTAAAGGCTTTAAAAATGAAGCTAAATTGTTAGATAGCTTAGTAAAAGCAAGTGAAGCTAATGGCTTAAATACTTATGTTGTCCATCAAAATCAATCACGGTTAAATCGACTTGATGGTCAAGTTGAACGCGATAATTCAAGTTTTTGGAAAGCGATTAGCAACCATTTTAAGCATGACTTGATGACCACAACAGGCAAGTTTTTACATGACTATGAAAACAAGCTTAATCAAGGCTCATTCTTTTCAAGCTTTACTCAAAATAAGCAAGATTTAGTAGTAATCACTGACGCTCAAAAGCTGTCTTATGAAGATGGTGAAAGGATTGAAGCATTGACACGTGCAGGGAAAGCTAAAGTTGTTTTTTTGAATAACACCGAATCAACCAAAGGTTTTCAGGCGGGTAATTTTGTTAAGTTATTAAAAGACTCAGGCATTGAAAGCCATAAAAGTACCACGGCTAAAAAAGATACTTTGGTCAATGTTGCTGCCAGTAAAGAGATTTATCAGGACTTAGCTAAGGCATTTGTGGCACATAATTATGATTTAAACAATCACAACAACCTTAATAGTAAAAATGGCGTTGTCACGGCAGTAACTTATACCAATAAATCACAGGTAGAAGCTACTCGACATATTCGTGACGAGTTGCAAAAGCAAGGGGGATTATCGCTACAGGAAATTGCCTTTGATACCGTTTCAACAAAAGGTTTAAGTGATATTGAAAAAACTAAGCTTAAATGCTATCAAATTGGCGATTTAGTGACCCTTAAATCCAAAGAGGATAGTAGTAAAAATAGTAACAACAAAGCATTTCAAAGTTACTTTGTCACAGGGCTTGATAAAGACAACAACCAACTATTACTTAAAAAGGTCGTTGATTTTAAAGCTCAGCATAATGAAAGTGGATTATTGCAAAGCTTTGTCGCTTCAATTGCAGGGCATAATGGCAATAAACAAGGTAGTGATATTTTTGCTTTTAATCCCACCAATACTAACACAACCAAAGGCGAAGATGGCAAAGCTGTAGATTTTGAGGTACGTAAAAAGCAAACACTTAATATCTCAGTAGGTGAGCAATTACGTACCACACGCAATCTTTATCTTGATGCTAAAGATCAGATTAAAGGGTCTCAATCATCAAGTATCTTTGCCAAAGGTGACAGTGAAACAACTAAAATTGAGAAAAACAGCACGTTTACGGTTACTGCGATTCATCAGGATAACGTCACAATAGCGCATGGTGATAAACAATTTAGTCTATCCAAAGATAAGCTAAAACAAAGCTTTGTTGATTATGGTTACGTGGTTAAACCGCACCAATTAACCAAAGATATTGATCATGTGCTAACAGGATTGTCAGGCTATCAGGTCAATCAAAATAGTATTGGTGAGGTGGCTGAATATGCCAAGAAAGTGACACTTTTTACTGACAATCCCGATAAAAGTATTAAGGCACTGGATAAGGAAAGCATTAACTGGATAGCGCAAGAAGTGGCAAGCGGTCAAGTTGACCACACCTACAATCCAGTGGTGCGGACTGAAAAAGCGATACGTAAAGATTTAGAAGTTGTAGCAATGGCATTGGCGGAAAAAAGCAATGTAGGTAATGGAATTACTACACAAGATGAGAAAAGCAAAGTCATTGAAACAGCCGTTGCTTATGGCATTGCCAAAGTCGCTGAACGTGAAGCGGGCTTCTCTCGTAACGAGCTGCTTAAAAGTGCCATGTTTTTTGCAGTGGGTAATGCATCATCACAGGATATTGAAAAAATCATTGCCGAGAAAGAGCAAAAGGGGGAAATTCTTGTTTCTACGGGTGGTAATTTGATGACAACACCTTACGTTTACACCCTTGAAAAAGGCATTATTGACAATGTAACGCAAGGTAAAGACAAGATAGCGCCTATCTTTACAACAAGTCCTGTGATCGATGACAAACTTGGATTAAAGCAAGGGCAAAAGGACGCTGTTTGTTTGTCACTCACCACAACTGATCAATTTATCGGTATTAATGGCGTGGCGGGTTCGGGTAAAACAACGATGATGAAAACCTTAAAAGAGTTAGCGGAATCTAAAGGCTATCATTTGGTGGGTATTGCACCAACACATAAAGCGGTACAAGAGCTTGATGGCTCCATGAATAAGGATATTAACAGCCAAAGACTACAACAAAATCAAGCGCAGCATGGTACTAACCGACTTGAACAGGCGGGCATTCCAGTAATGACGGCACACAAATTTGTTGGTCAAGACATGAAGCAATATAACGATAAAACAATTTTTGTTATTGATGAGGTATCTATGATTGGCAATCGATTATACAAAGATATTCAAGATAAAATTATCTCGCTTAATTCACGTGGCATTATGACAGGTGATATAGGGCAACAAGTCTCTATTGAGCATGGGAAGCCCCAAGAATTGGCGATAAATAATGGCATGAAGTGCGCCTATATGAAAGAAATCGTGCGCCAAGATAATGAAATCATGAAAAAAACGGCTGAATATGCGTCACAAAAGGAATCAGCACAATCACTTAGAAATTTAGAAAAATTGAATCCTCAAGATCATGTTCAGCGTGATAGTACATATAAAAATATTAATTTTGAAGCGGGTAATTATTTTGAGGCGAGTAATCGCATTAAAAAGGATATTGATTTTAAAAGCATAACTAATTCATTTATCGAAATTGGCATTGATACTGAAAATATAGTTGATGAAAATGGGCGAGCGCGTAAGCAGCAAATTTGGGAAGGTGGGTTACCTAGCACTCAGAATTTATTTGATGCGGTAGCCAATGATTACTTATCACGTGAAAAATCACATCGTGATCAAACCATTGTTGTTGCGTGTATGCACGAGTTTAGAGATTCGATTGATGCACGTATCCGTGAGGGATTAAAGCAAGAGGGGGCAATTCAACAGGAAGTATCAACACAGCGTTTAATGTCAAAAAACCTTGACCAAGTGGATTACCTCCATACCAAAAACTATGAAATAGGGGATGTTATCCGTTTTGATCGCACCTATTCAATCGCCAAAAAGGGTGATCACATGCACGTGGTTGGGATTAATACAGAAGAAAATAAGCTTAATATTTTAAATAAAGTTGACGGTAACACGTACACCATTAACCCTGCTAAATATGCCTTTAAGTCTGATATGGCAGTGTTTAAAGAACTTGATGCTCAGTTAGGTAAAGGGGATCGTATTCGCTTACGAATGAGTGATGAAACCAAAGGTTGGATAGGTGGCGCTGAATATACGGTTAAGGATATATCGAACACCAAAGCTTTATTAGCCAATGACAAAGGCACCTTATTACTAAATCTTAAAGATAAAAAAGAGCAACTTTGGGATTATGCTTATACGCATACCTCATATAGCGCACAAGGAGCAACCTCAAAGCATGTAATTGGTGTTGAGTTGAACGATAATTACCGATCAAACTACATCACAGTGACACGTGCTAAAACGCATACGGTCATTTATACACTTGATAAAAAATGGCTTATTAAGCATTTAACCAATGCAAAGAAAATGGAAAATGCCGATAAAGTATCTGCATATGAGGTAATGAATAAGGTAACGGTTAATCAAGAAAAGCAAATAAATGTACAGCAAATAAGAGAGGTAAAAGCCAAACTTAAAGCAGAGAATGAAGCCAATAAAGATAATGAGATCAAGAAAAATAGTGAGATAAAAAATCAAAAATATCAGCAAGAAAAACACAAAACAGAATTTATCACACGTGAAAAACCAGTATTAGCCGAGGATTTAAAACCACTGCTTGTTAATCGTATTGAAGATTTAGCCTTGACGTTAATGGGTGAGCCAAACAAAACCTTTTCAAATGCAAAGCAATTACGTTATGGCAGTAATGGTAGCTTTGTTATTAATAAGGAAACTGGCACATGGTTCTCACATGAAACACAAGAAAAAGGTGATATATTTAAACTGATTCAACAAGAGGCAAGGCTAGGCGATTTTAAAAGTGTCTTGGAATATGCTAAAAACTTTACAGGGTTTACACCTGAAATGATTACAGAGGCTAAAGCTAAGATAACCAAAGATCATACTAAAATTGACCTTGCTGAACAGCAGAAAAAAGACAGCATGTATCAATATGCTAAGTCTTTGTATGATAAATCACTGCCATTGAAAGGAACACCCGCTGAGAAATACTTAAAAGATAAACGTGGATTAAACAATTATGATCATGCTAATTTACGGTTCTTACCGAAAGTTACTGCTTATGATGAAGCGACAGGTAATAAAATCAATGTGCCTGCTCTACTCTCATTTGCTAAAGATGAGCAAGGGAAGTTCAACCATATTCAAGTTGTTAGGTTGAATGAAGATGGTACTAAAAACAAAGACGTTAAGATCAACAAACAAACCTACGCTGAAATAAAAGGTAATGCGATTGAGCTTAATACTCAAGCCGTTAATAATGGTAATAGCAAGAAACTTACTTATTTAGCAGAGGGAGTTGAAACAGGGTTATCAATTCTTAATGTCAAACGTGATGCGCATGTCATGGCAGTTTTAAGTGTCAGTAATTTTAAAAAGGTCAACCTTAATAGTGTTGCTGATAAAGTCATTGTTTGTCTTGATAATGACTTTAAAAGTGACAAGGTTTTTACGGATAAGAAAGCCTTAGAACAACATACTAAGTCAATGAGTATACGCTCAAAACAGCTTAATGAGTTATCACAGCACTTTAGAAGTCATGGCAAAGATGTACGTTTCATTTTACCTGATAAAGATAAGTACGACTTTAACGATGTATTAACAAAGCAAGGATTTACAGAGTTAAGCAAGCAGATAAGCCAATTAATCACTGAGCAGGACTATCAAAAAATCACAGATAAGTATGTTGAGCTTAAATCAAAAGGTGCGTTTGTTGACATGGATAAAGTCATACAGTCCGTTAAAGATGAACAGAATAAACTGCAACAATCAATAAAAGGTGCTATCGATGATCAAAATAGTACGGCTCTAAAATCATTGAATAAGACACATAATGATTTAATAAAATTGCAAAATATCGATAAGGAGAATAGTAGGGTAAACAATATTAATCAGATTAATGGAATTTACAAAGTTAAGGATAATATAAATATTGACACTCAAAAGCTAACTGATATTGAGCGCAATAATAAGCTAAATGAGCAGCGTTTAGCGCAACAAGTTAAGCGTGATCAAGTTGAAAATATCCCTCAAAATATCCCATCACCTAGAAATAATACGCAAGAAAAAGGATTTGAACGCTAGCCTATTTCTATCAATAATCTCTATAATTTTATCGAAGTAAAATTTCTCTAATACCTATTTATCATACGTAAATGACGCATATTTTATTTACTGCTTTTAAGTTTTCCTTGTAAAAATGCGTCAGTCTCATTTTCAACCATTGTTACTAATGTATTCGCATCAAAGACGCGCATACTGGTTTTAGTCTTTTCAAATACACAGCGCATGACTTCTTTAACAATGCGGTTGTTCTCAATCAATAGCCTTTCTTTTTCATCAATGGCAGTATCTTCTTCATTTGAAGATTGATTAGCCTTGTGTATCCGTAAACCAAGATCAAGTATTTCAGACGCAAAAACGTCAATATCTTTATCCTCACCCGCAGCATATTTTGCTAAGTCTTGATAGGTATGCTTGCCTATATCAATTGTTATTTCCATTTATTTTTATCTCCCTCTATCGGTATTGTCTGCATTTTTTTGTTATCGTATGACAGAAATAAGCTATGGTAAGCATATTTTTGATATTCCCCACAGATTGCTACCGTATCATTTATGGCATTTTCTTTGAATTTATCTATAGACTCCTCTGATACATTACTGCTTTTAAGTGCAGCATTACAGTACCTTAATGTGTATCTTGTGTGATACATAATGTGAGGTATAGCTACGTGAATTTGCTCTAAAAGTTGCAATATTTTGTCATTATCTTTTGTACTTTCTCCAGTATTACTCGCCATTTTCTCATCAAGAATATACTTCATGGCTTTTGCTGTTGAGGGCGACTTATTGGGTTTATATAATTTTTGCTCTACAGCAATCTGTTCCAAGAAAGCCACTTGCTCATCATTTAATTTTAAGTTTATATGCTCATTCATTGTGCAACATGTCCTATTTTTTAGGTAATACCATTGTATTACTAAATTTATAATTAAGTCAATCTTAAGTAATACGAAATAATACATTGAATTACTTTGTAATACTTTTGGACGCAATTAAAGCATTTATACTGGTATTACTTTTGTATTACAGTATGACCTTTTTGATTTTTTCAGTAATACTTTGTATTATTAGTATTACATTTTTAGTATATCCCTTATTTTATAATGGTTTCATGGTATTACTATTAAAACCTTATAATTCAGCTTGTTATTTATACTTTTTGAAACTTGCTCAAAAAAGCTAAAAGCCTTATGCTATGGGCTTTTGAACAAGCCTTTTTAGGCAACAAATCATTGCGTGATGTGTGCTGAGGGGTATAGATGGTGTCGGGGACTAAAAAACTGGTAAAATACTATAATAGTAATCATTATCAATTAAAAGCAACGCTAGAAATTCCCAAGACAACCCTATGTCGTTTGAATGGAAATTGAGATTTTAAGTAAAAGATTTTTGAAAATATTTAAGAGAAAATAAAAATAAAAAAACCAAGACAAGCTTGGCAGTGATTTTAAAAAAAATATTTTGAAAATTATTTTAGATTTTTTTCAGATTTTTTTTGCGTTAGTGATTGAAAAAAGTTTTAGATTTTTTTGGGAGGACTTTTGAAATTTTTATTTTTTGATCTATCTAATTTGATAAAATTAAAAATAAATATGGAAATAAATAAAAATATATTTCTTGCATTGATTTTTGTTTGCTATTGAAAATTTAAAGTAACCTTTTTACCAAGAAGCCCAAAAATTTCACTGATAGATTTTATCGTAAAATTTCCAGTTCCTTTTAAAATTGAGTTTAATTTGTTTGATGATATTTCTAAATCGTTTTGAATTTCATTAAATCCTTTGCCAGTGTCATTCATATATTTTTTTACTGCATCGGCTAATTGTGTTTGTAGCGTTGTGATATTTTCAGCAATCAATTCTGCTTCATGATCTAGCTGATTAAAAACATCATTGCCTAACTTTTTTTGCGCTGTTTCTCTAAAGCTGCTCAATGTTTGACTGTTCATAAGTACCTCGCTTAATTTCCTCTAAAAGTTGCCTTGATTTTTTAATGTCACTGTCTTGTTGCTTTTTAGTGTTTTTATCACCGCCATTTAGTAGCAAAATAATTTTGTCTTTATGAAAAGCATAATAAGCTCGCATGCCAAGCTGTTTGTCTCTTAGTTCATACAAGCCTTTACCAAGCGACTTGCTCCCTTGCTTAATAGTTGCTAGGTTGCCAATCTTCTCAATCACTAATATTTTTTTAGTGATAACTAAGGTTTTTGCATTATCTAAGTTTAAATACCACTCTTTAAACTCTTTGGTTTGCAGTAGTGTCCACATCAAAAATTACCTTGTGCTATCTAATAATTTATTTTACTTCAATATAGTGAAGTTGTCAAGAGTTAAATATTTTTATATATTACTAACCGTATTAATTTTTTTAAAAACAAAAAAAGGAATCACTAAAATGCCAATGATCGAAAAACCAAAATCACCAACCTACACAACGCTACCTAAAAAAGTT
Source organism: Cysteiniphilum sp. JM-1 (assembly GCF_008711525.1). Classification (GTDB taxonomy): domain Bacteria; phylum Pseudomonadota; class Gammaproteobacteria; order Francisellales; family Francisellaceae; genus Caedibacter. Next base: position 19,453 of record NZ_VXKS01000014.1, on the reverse strand, counting down.
AAAGTTACTGAGGATACCTACTTAAAAACCATCGAATATTTAGACTGGAATAATTCCCTTGACGGTGAAAAAGATTTAGACTTTTTAATTGATCAAGCCTTGCAACTTGTTTTTGAAAGTGATCGAGAGTTTAAAAAATATTTAAAAGAAAGTAAAAACAATCACCAGAAAAAAATAACTGAAACTAACAACGAGCAACTAGCTCAAGCAGAAGCTTAAAAACTTCGCTTTATTTTTTAATACTTTTTTACGCAACCTTTTCCTTGTTGCTATCATCTACACCAACCGCCTTTAAATGCCCACCAAGCAAATAATTCAAAACTTTGGCACTTTGCCTTACCGCTTCGTTAAAATCTTCATCAGTCAAATTTGTAAGCCATGCATCAATGTAGCTTGCATGATTTTGTAAATCGGTTTTGATACCAAAGTGGGCACTCAACATTGCACTGGACAGCTCGGCTACCAACTCCTCTTTGGCGTAACTTAACTTGCAATTTAAATCTACACTGCGGTTTAATCTTTTTTCGTGCATGGTGCTGTGTGCTAACTCATGCAGTAAAACCGCTTTGTAATCCTCGTCATTGTTAAAATATGTTGAGCTTGGCATTTTGATAATATCTAAACTTGGCATGTAATAAGCTTGCCCTTGGTCATGTGTAATGATCTCGATATTTTGAGCATCAACTACCTTTTGCAAATCATCATTAAAAACAACCGCGTTTTCTGTTTCTGCTAGTGTCGTTTGCGACAAATTAAAAACCGCATAATATTTCGGGCATAGTATGTTTACCTCGTAAGTGTCACCTTTTTTTATCACTCTGTCGCCAGTTTTAAAATCATCTTGTGCGATTTTTTCCTTATCGTAGCTAGTGAAGAAAAAAACACGGCTTGATTTTTCGCCTTTGTTTACGCTACCGTTTAACGCTTTGATCTGTTTGAACGTCAACCATTGATTAGATTTAAAATTGTTTTTAAGTTGTGCCATGTAAAGGTTTAATACATTAACGCCACTGTATAGGTTCCCTTTTGCATTTACTGGTAATTTAGCGCAACCGTCACGATGAAAAACATCTTTCCACGTGGCACCGCCAGTTTTAATAATCTCTTTAATGCTTTGGGCGATTTCGTTTACAAAGTCGTTGTAGGTTTGTTTAGTGTTTTCTTTGTTATTTGATTTTTTAACTGTCATTTTTCTAATTCCTTTTGGTTGTGGTTTGTGTGTGTTCACAACCCTTTTGCAACAAGCAATAAAAATTAAATGCAAGGGTGCCGTAGGCACTTGCGTAGCCCTTGCATTTCAATTTTGGCTTGTTACAAAAGACATTAAAAACTAGGTTGTCACACGTGAGCGTAAGCGGAGTGTGACACAGTTTAAGGCGACAGATTTTTAGCAATGTAATTGCGTGTAATACAAACAGATTAAGTGATGACTTTTATTTTTTAGATTTTTTTGATTTTAGATTAGGCTAACTTTTGCAGCATAAGTATATTTTGGTTTTGCAAGACTCTAACATTGTTGCTAATCGGCTTGTAATCCTTTTGATTTTCAAAGGCATTAACAACTTGCTTGCTTTCTTCGTCTAACTCATTGTAAGCCGTGTTCGCATACTCCATAGGTAAAAAGTTTTTAAGCTTGCACGCTTCAATGTTAAATCGTCTTAATAATTCCATATCTTTAAATTCAATATGGATAGTGCCTTTTTTGAAAATTGAGATATAAAAATATTCAGTGTCAATTTTCCTGTTTTGTCCGCTATAGATTGCATACTTGCATATTTCTTTTGCTGCTTCGTACTCATTGCTTGGCTTAAAGTAAGTCATTACTTTTTCAAGATCATCTAAAAATGATTCTTCATAACTCGACATTCTATAAACGCCACGATAATCAGTATCATAACGAAAAGGGATAATTACTTTTTTATTAACCTTGTAGCCACTGTTGGACTTCCACGCATTAAAATAGTGAATATTTGCCTTGTATTCATTCTCACCCCAACGATTGTCACGCAAGGCGTTCTCTGTCATTTTGTCAAACAAAGATTCGATAGCATCGTTTATATGCTGCGGAAAGGTTTGTACAATATTTAACACAAACTGCCTAATGTTACTTTCGGTAAACTCTTTGCAGTAAAAAGTTTTTATATTGTTGTTTAAAGAATAAACTTGCCCGCTCGTGAGATACTTTTCAACCTCTGGCAATTTGGTTATCTTTTCCCAATAGTCACGCTTTAACTTTTTGATAAAAATATTTTGCTGCTTCTGCATAAGTTCAGTCATGTTGTTATTTTTATATTCCTTGGGCGTAAACTGCCTATATTCACTTTCCCATACCGATAAAGACATATACCCCGAAACATTTTTATAATTGCGATAAAAAGTAAGTAAATGCTCGGTTACTTGGTCTCTGGTGCGATTATAGGCTGCGACTAGATCAGCATATTTGTTTTTAGTGGCAACCTCGTTTTGCTCATAGTCCACGTTGATTATTTCGTCTGGTACTTCGTCTTTTAAATCCCCAAAAATATCAGTCTCAACGTCTCGTTCAATATTGATGTAAATTAAGGCAACCTCAACGCCAGTCTTGCGCTCTGCATCGATAAAAGCATTTTCGATATACTCTATTTCAGCGTTTAAATTATCAAGCTTACGCACAAGGTCTTTACGACTATTGCTATAGGGGTTCTTGATAGTCTCGGCATTCAATAGGCAAACAATCTGACCGCAAAACGTCATATCAATTGCTTTGTGTAGGTGCTTGTCACCATCTGAAAAGGGGAAGTTCGCTAAAATTAAATCGTAGTGAATTGTGCCACTATAAGCCAAAAAATCACTGTCAATAACTGCTATATCATCGTCTTTTAAAATTGCCTGTAGCTCTGGTACAATTTCTATGGCGTGAATTTCGCAATTTTCTTTAAAATAATAACTGTGATAGCCTGTTTTTCCGTAGTTTTCAAAAGCTTTGATTAAATCACCCTTGCCCGCACTGGGTTCAAGAATCATTTTTATTTTGTAGTCGCTAAAATCTACTTTATCGAGCATCTTGTGCGCTAAAGTTTCAGGTGTTGGGTAAAAATCTTTGTTAAACATTGCTTTATTTCCTTATATTCTTAATCGATTGAAATTTTTTATATTGCTATGACTGACTTAAAACGGTACTTCGTCACTATCAATTTCCGCTTTCTGTGTTCCTTGTGTCTGTTGCTGCCATTGATGATTGCCGTTTGATGGTCGATCTCCCTTTGCCTTAGCGTATTCATTATTTGCCATGCTTGGCTGCGTGGTTGTCTGGCTCGTAGTTGGGTTTATTGGTTGATTAGATGGTCTGACGATATTGTTTTGCTCGTAACTCTCAAGCGGTGGCGTATTAGCTCCCTGTCCGTTATTACTTGCCATTAATTGAATATCACTGGCGACAATCTCTGTTGTATAACGATCTTGTCCGTTTTGATCAGTCCATTTGTTAGTGCGTATTCTGCCCTCGACATATAGCAAGCTGCCCTTTTGTGTAAACTGCTGTACTACTTCGGCTTGTTTGCCAAAGATTACAACACGGTGCCACTCAGTCACATCGATGTACTGCCCTGTTTGCTTATCCTTGTAGCCGTCATTCGTTGCCAAGCTGATATTAGCCACAGCAATACCATTAGGCATATAACGCACTTCTGGATTGCCCCCTAGTCTGCCAATTAAAACAACCTTGTTTACTGTTCCTTTAGCCATTATTTATTACCTCTCGTTATCTGTGTTAATTTCTCTATTCGTTTACTTACTGGGTTACTTGCTCAATTCATGTTGCAGCTCTGGTAAATTCTCCCCTTTACTGTCGCTTTCGAGGTCATCTAAGAGAAAATCCTCATTTAATGACGCTTGGGCGTAAATCTCATCAATGGTTACATCTATATGACTGTTTAAAATACTCATGCTTAAAACTCCTTTTTTTTCATCGTTCGTTTTTTACTTTTTGCTTGTCACATTGTGATTAGCGGTTGCATCGACCCATAAACTTAATCGCTAAGGTGTTGCTAACGTCTCTGACGGCTTTTTTATACTCGCCATGCGTAAACCTTAAATCGCCTGTAATCGCATCGTCTGGGTCGTCTGTGAATCCATCATTTGCCCTTATCGCGCTAACATAATTGAAAAAATCAAATTCGCTGTTTTTGTTGTCGATCTGTTTTATTAAGTCTCTCATTTCGCTAACTCCTTTATCTTTTTTTATTTGGTTTGTGTGTGTTCACAACCTTTTTGCAACAAGCAAAGAAAAAATAAAGTCAAGGGCGCGTAGCGTGCCATTTACCCTTGACTTTATTTTTTAGCTTGTTAAAAAAGACATTAAAACTAGGTTGTCACACGTGAGCGTAAGCGGAGTGTGACTCAGTTTAAGGCGACAGATTTTTGATTTTTTAAAGCAACTCAGTTGCGTATAATGAGAATAGATTGAGCGGTGACTTCCCTAACTATGCAGCCTGACTTTGGCTATCCCTAACCACTTCCTTAGCTTTGATCACTTTACGCATTAGTTGCTCGTGACTTTTGGCGATTAGCACCTGATTATCTAACTTGGCAATATAGGCTTGCTCGATCTCAGAGTCTCTAAAAATCTTTTTAACTTTCAGTAGCTCCGCTTGGTACATCTGGCAATCTTTGATAATGCTATCGTACGGCGTTAAGGTGATGGTTAAATATTTGCTGTCGATGACTTCTAATCCTGAGCCTAAAACGTCTGTTTTGTAGGTATGAGGTAACGTAAGTTGTGTACTGTAATTGTCGTTATACTCAAGATTAAAACGATCACCAAAGTACAAATAGCCGTCAATCACTCTATACTTGCCTGTGGTAGTGTAGACGTTGATATGCTCTAAACTAGCACGGTTTAAGCTTTGCCATAACTTACGCGCTAGCATAAGTTTATACAAACTAGAAAAACCTTTGTTTTCGTTGTTAATGGCTGAATTAATATAGCTGTCATCGCTAATTTCTTCATGCCTATAGCTTGGCTCCACGTTATACCAAACATGATCAGCAAATCTTGAGTTAGGCAATTCATGGCTTAAGGTAAACAAACGCTTTTGCACAAAGTGATCAATACATCTATCGGCTGACTTGCCCGCTTGATATTTAATGTCTCCTGCAATCTCTTTGTGCAGTCTATTCATGCGTTCAGTTACCTCTTTACGGCTACTGTCACATAAGGTATTAAGGTCAACTTTGCGTAAAATGGCTAACTTAAAGCCCTGTACAGCGTATGCTTTGCTGTAATTACCTAATCCATACATACCGCTAAGGTAAAGGTTGGTGTTATTTGTTGTAATTTCTGGCTGATTTGCTTTGTTTTTGAATAACATGGTTTGAATCCTCTTAAATTTTTCGTATGATGATTTTGTGTACTTGGGCTTTATGGTTTTTCTAACACCTAATCCTTATCCTTTTAGCCAAGTACACGCCAGTTTTAAATCTTTGTAGACTTAGCATGTAGCGCTTGTTTATTGCGTTATCTCCATGATGTGCCTAAGTCTACAATGCTTGCGAATTAACTAAGCCACTAACTCGATCAAGTTCCCTCCATTGTAAGGTACGTTAAAATTGCCCCTTTCCCTTGCCTTGGCAAAGATTTCTAAGGCTTGGGTGTACTTTCCCCTGCCTTGTTCAATTAAACCGTGTGACAGATTGTAAACGCCATAATTAAATGGGGCGTTGGTTTCTATTGCGATAAAATAAAAATCAAAGTCTTTACCTATCGCTTGTTTGAATCCGTCCACGTAAAAACTTGCGGATAGGTCATAATGGTATTTTTTGGTGGTAAAGCTGAAATTAATATCATCAGCCAAACTTGATGTGGTTTTTAAATCGACAATATAACCTTGCTCAAGATTGATATAGTCGGCTCTTGCCTTGCAATTTACCTTGCTTACTTCATCTATCCAAAAAACAGACTGCTCGGCAATACCGCCACTTAACAGCGTCCTGACTAACTCATTTTTCGCTAAGTTGTGACGCATTTCCTGCGCCTGCAAAAAATCATCGGTACTGACAAGCTGCCTTGTGCCTACCGTTTCAATTAAGTCCTGATAGTCCGCTTTACCTTGCTTGGTGTTGCGCTTGGGAATATCTGCAACCACATATTCATTATCAAAGGTCTTAGGTTCAAGCACCAACGAATGAAACATTGTGCCGAATTTCATTGCGGGCGTTGAATCTGTTTTGTTTTGACGTTTGTAATTGTAAAGCCAAGGACTGATTAGCAAGTCTTTACAGTTGCTTGATGAAATAGGGTCGCTTGCGTGGTAATCCTCGTTGCTTAGGTTGTTTATGATCTCGTTTAATGGGTAATTTTGTTTAATCTGTTTCATAGCTTAACTTCCTTATGCTCGATAATTTCCGCACATTCATCGCCTTGGTATTCTTCATCATAGCGTTTGTAGCTATCGTTATCACAACAGCCTAGATGCAAATCCTCTACTAAACTTTGCATGTCACTGTAACGCTTTCTGATTGCTTGAATTGGCTCTTTAGTGGTGATCATATAGGTTCTTGCTTCATGATCTAAAATTTTGTAGTGCAAGGTGATTTCATAGGTGTATTTGTTACTCATGCTAAGATCTCCGCTATATCTTCCTCGATTATTGGCAGCATATAGTGCAAAGCATCACTATTAGCATGTACGTTTCCTATACCAAAGTCGAAAGTGTCGTCTAAAATCTCCATAATTTTGTAGACTTGGTCATCACTAACCACTTTGCCATTTTCGCCATAGTCGGTGATCTCGTTGCGTACATCTTCGGCTGTGAGCCAGTCAATGATAATCTTGTCACTTGACTTGTGCATTTGCTTTAAAAGCTCAATGGCTTTTTCAACGGTAAAAAATTGTGGAATGCTCATGCCAAAAATCCCCCTAAGTTGCTAACGTCACGCTTCAAATACGGCAAGATTGATATAACCGTATCCTTTTTAGTGTTACTGCCACTTTTAAGAACGCTGACGCTGTTTTTAACGTCTTTCTTGACGTTGTACCTATCCCACTTGATAACGCTGATTGTGCGCGATTTAAGGCTGTTTTGCTTGGTGGTGTTCTTTTTACTTTTGGTTTTTGCTGAAAAAAACATATAACTTGCTCCCTGTGCCTGTAGCACACGTTAAAATTTCACTGTATTTTTTGGCTTAAATGACGCTTAAACTAAGCGGCTTGCTGTCCTTGTTCGACTAACTCAAAGTGCCATAGTCGGTATTGATGATTCCCTTTGCTTTTCTTGGTTTCGCCTTTGGATACTTGAATTTTTAACTGTGGGAGTTGGGTTATTTTGCCTTGAAGTTTTAGCTGCATGAAAAAACCGCTGACTCTTGATACACTAGTCGGAGATATGGATAGCACCACTAACTTTTTATTGTGCTTGTCGTTGGTGTGAAGTTGCACGAGTACATCGAGATACCGCTTCACTATAGGTTTTCTGCCTTCTTCTGTCATTTCAGTAATGAAGTGCTTTAGTGGCTCTCCGTCTGTGGTGACAATGCCATCAGGGGAATATTTAACGTCTTGGTAGTTGTCGTCGTTAGCGTCACTCAAAACGTGCTTTTCAGTGGTCTTGATCACGGTAACAATGAAGCTGTTAGGGTTATAATCAGGGTCGGCTTTCATCTCAAACGCATTGCCCTTTAAGCTAATAATAGGGAAAGAAGCATAATCAAACTCTAAGCCGTCTAAGCCAAGTTCGGCTAATTCTTGCTTGATACTATCCTTGCTAAAGGCTGTTTCAGTGGTGATTGTGGGCTGATTGGTTGGGGTGTCTTTCGTTACTATGACGTTGATTTGTTCGTTTGATGTTTCTGTAACTGTTGTTGTCTTCTGTTCCATTGTGATTTTTCCTATACAAAATTATGCTAATGCCCTTTTGTGGTTAGGTAAAAGGACGGTTTAACTGTGGTTGATCTTGATTGTTACGCTGACAGTGAAGCGATACGTTGAGCTAATTGCTGTTGTTGTGCTTTCCACTTTGCGCTTATCTCAGCAAAATAGCTGTCGAATTTGTCGCAAGCGTCAAGGTAGCCATTGATCGATTGTATAGGGGATTGATTATTTTGATTTGTCGTGTTGACTATTGATTGGATAGACATTATTATTTTCCTTGTATCTAAAAAGGTGATTGTTAAGTTTTGACGGACTACTACAATCGCCTTTTTTGTGCCTAAAATTTAGTGAACTGCTTAAATATTTTACAACTCTAAGCGTTAGTTGATGCCTTAATTAAGCATGTATTTATTATACCAAAGTGACAGGAAAAAGCAAGCGCAAAGCTATATTATATAAGGTTTTTAACAATATTTATTTACTGTTTTTGAGGCGTTTTTTTCTGGTCAAATTCTTTAAATTGTGATAGCATAGTACGTACTAATGGGAGTGCGTGCGCTCGTTTCGGAAAACCCCATTGACTTATAACATCAACCTTGACCACTTAACCAAAACCAACCATTTTTGATTATATTTCAGGCTCCGCAAATTTTTTTACTGCAACAAGCAAAAGAAAATGAGCAACGATAGTTGCGTCATAAAAAAGTATCTTGCCTTATTTAAAGTATTCCAATATCCCTTTCATTCGTGCTTGTTTTTTACCAAAGTAACTGATCTCTTCCCAGTCCTTTTTTTTCTTTGGCAGGTAGTCTTTATATGAGCTAAAATCTGCATTTTTAATATTAAATTTTCGATATTCTAATTTTGAGTATTGCAACAACAGTTCTAAGGATTTAAGTGCAAAGTATAAAGTGCTATCAATCTGCTTTTTAAAGTGATCAATCATGTCTTTAATCATTCTAAAATGAGATATGGCATCGTTATTTTTCATATTCTTATCTTTATAATCGCCATGTATATATTTAAGATAGTCATTATATTGATTAATAATAATATTTAACTGTGCAATAGCCGATTCAAGCTGTTGAAAAATTGATAGTATATTTGGATTATTTTCAGACAAAAATGCCAATTCACTTAATCTTATCGACAAAGTAATATCTTGATGTAATATAAATTTGCTACACTCATCAAAGAGTAATGCAACGTCACCATCATTATGGTTCAATACTTGTTCATTTTTTTGTATTTCATTTTCTCTAGGTACTAACACGCTTTTTTTATAACTGAAAAGTATATTTAGAAGTGCAGATAACGATGAAATATTATAAGCGATATTCATCCTGTTTCTTGCTGTAGTAGCACTACGATTTAACCATAAATTTAATCGAAAAGCAGAAAACGCACCAGCAACTGCACCAAAACCTGCGGTTGCGAAAGGTATAAAGATGCTAGATGTTTCCCTAGAAAATATTTGTATTAACATCAATGCTTCTTAACACTATCAACATCTCTTTTAAGCCTAAGCACCGTATCAAGGTCAAGTCCAGTACCCTTTACAACTTGATCAACAGATACACCCATGCCTAAAAAGTTACGTGCCGTTTCCTGTTTCTCAAGAAAACGTCCTTTTTGCATACCCTGCTGTTCCCACTGCTGCGCTACCGTCATAACATCACCTTTTAAATCTGGTTTACTATCGATAATTCTATCATAAAATGCGTCAGTTTCCATATCTGAATATTGCGACATATACCGAATTAAAACTTGTCGGGCTATGTGGTCGTATGCTTCAATCTGATTAATGGCAATGCCAAGCTTGCCGTCAATATTCTTTTCTCTGATCGCCTTTAGTATCAGCTCATACCCTGCTATAAAGCCATGCTCTAATATTTCCTCGTCACTGTAACGGTTAAGGTCAATAAACTGTGTCGTGAAAGCGTACTTTTCAGCTAACTCAGTATTGGCAAAGTAATCGTTAATGTTAAGGCTATGACTAAATGGCTTTTTATTGGCATAGTAAATAATCGATACAACTAACGGCAAATCTTTCGTTGTCTTGTGCCTTTTAATATAATCTAGCAAGTAAGACGTTTGGTAATGACGAGTACGAATTACAATCGTGCCATCGTCACCTGTTTGTGATTCAATATGAACAAAGACAGCACCGTTTTTGCCGTCTTTGAATTTAAACAGAAAGGTAAGGTCTGACTGCTCTTTTTGCTTCTTGTTGTCCTTTTGCTGTTGGCGAACATGCTCGACATTAGCAGATTCTAACTTAACACTATGCCAGTCAACTAAAGCAATAAGCTCCTTGGGTAGGTAAGTCATCAGAAAACAAATAGCAAAGTCTCTGTTGCTTATGAGGTCTTTGAATACACGGTCGTGTTTGTCTGCCATTATGTTGCCTTATTTACTTGTATTACCAAAATACTTACCAAACATTTTTTTACAATAGCCTTTACAATAGTTAAATAATCTAAGAAATGGATTTTTCATATCTGAGATTATACTTATAAGAGCTTGGTCTAGTAATTTTGTATAGCTATTATAATTGCCTTGATTAAGAGGACCCAAAAAATAAGAAAGCCTATAAGAAAAATAACGCTGCAATGCTTCTTGGTTGTCTAACTTAAAACTTTCCTTATTAAATAAATAGCTAACACAATTAACAAACAAAAAAAGTAATAATAATCTGTGAATAGGTATTAGGAATCTAATATAATTAGACACAAATTGAGCTAATTCATCAGTGTGTACATTTGTTGTCAACGCTCTGCATCTATCATCACTATATGCACTACTAAGACTAGCAACCCTTTCCTGTATTTTGGCATAAAAATCTTTAGATATTTTATCAAATTCATCAACATCTTTTGATGTCAGAAGCATGACCTTTAATGAAAGGTAAGCTTCATATACTAGATAACCATCCGAACTGTCTTCTTCCCTTGTTGTTAACCATCTATAAAGTATCGTTAATGACTCAACTATAATTTTTCTTTTTTCCCTATCTTGATTATAAATATATACTCCAAAATTAAGGATTAATGATGTCAGTGCTATTAGAGCAGATATTATACTAATCAACACCCAAAAACCTCCACACGATCCTCCCTCGTCAACTTAACCGTCATTTCCTTATCAAGATAAACCTCACGCACATAATAAACATTTTTGACATACTCATCATCAGACTCAATCGTCCACATCACCAAATCCTCCCTCACAAAAGCTGACCCTTTAATCTTCACTGATTCACTCGGTATCGTATAAGGCTTCTTCAAATAAAACACGCCAGTATACCTATGCCTTATCGGTAACTTTTGCCTTTTATCTTCAATCTTGGCTATGGTTTTGTTGACATAATCAAGGGCGTTGTTGAAGTCGTCCTCACTGGATTGTTCAATAAAGGTTTTCTTTTTGTAGTTGAGTAAATGGGTTATTTGATTGAGCGTTGAAATATCTGCTTTTAGGTTTTTGCGTTGGGCAAGGTTAAAACTCATCGTTGAGCCTTTGGTTTAGGTGGTGTTGATGGTTAAGGTAGTGTGGTTTGGAGTTGGTGTCAATCAAGTTTTAAAGTGATAATAATACTTAAGCACTTTGGCAAGTAACCTTAATACTTCCTTAATCTTAACCTATTATTTTTTCCCTTGTACTGTAAAAAGAGGGATAACATGGCAAACCAATATTCAGATAACTTTATTGATATTCTTGAACGCAAAACTAAAAAATCCGCTAAAGAAGCACTGCTTGATTTTCAAAATCAGTCACTTACCTATATTGAAGTGGCTAAATACATGGGATTCAAAGAGGGTACGGTTAGAAAATGGTGTAGGCGATATGGTATTGAGCTAGTCCACCCTATCATTAAAGAGAAGAATAATGCGCCATCATATCTTGATGTTATTATAAACAGCTTAAAATCAAAGCGCATTGATAGTCATAATTTTTTATATAAGCCTTGGCTTAGTAATGCTTAGATGAAACTACTATTAATTTTTAAACATGATGATTTTCGATTTTCCTCACTCCCAAATTTTATAAAGAAATTGACCACCCCACTGCCATAATAACCTCTAATCTTGGCACTGGCTCCATCTTCACTTACCACTTTTAAAGTACCAACAGCATAAGCATGTCTACAAGAACAAATATCACTCATTACTACTTTGGCGTTGCTTGGTATGTATTGAGTTAGTGATCTTTTTAGCTCTTTTGGCACTGATTTATGCCGTCCTGATATTTTTATCATTAAAATCACTCAAGTTGCTAACTCAATGACAATTTTCTAGCATTAGCAGAGGTTATTCCACATTTTTTGCAATGTAATCAAGGAAATCATTCTCATGCAAATTGTCATTTTTTTCTTTAGTTAAAATATATTCAATTATTATCTGAGCAGAACCGTTGGGTTGTTTATCTCCTACTTCCCATTCCCTAATTCGCCTACCATCGCTTAAACCAAGAAGATTGGCAAATTGATTTTGTGACAATTTGTTTTTATTTAATATTCTACCTGCTATATACCTAGCTTTTTTAATGTCACTTGGTCTCATGGGGTACCGACATCACGCTTAATGTTTGTGAAGTGTCATATTGATTGCCATCTTCACAATCAATATATGACGGAAATAAGTGGAAAAAACTATGCTTAATATCATAGCAAACAACAACTCTTTTATCAGGCAACATTACATAATACTGATCATTTTCTGTATATGTACTAGCTATATACAACCACGTTATGCTGTAACCCAATATAATCAGACTGATAATTGTAGCCGAGATTATAATGAATATGTTCTGAAATTTATGCCATGTCATGAGTTGCATATACCGCGCTTTAATTTAGGTTTGAAAAATTTTATTAGGCACAAAATACAAGTTAGCAAATATATAGTCAATAATGGGGTTATCCAAAATAAAAAAACGTATATAAAGTTCATCCCAATTACTTCACAAAAACCTAGCATCATTAAAAAAAGTAAGATAATCGTAAGCCCAATATATGGAACGTTAGAAGTTTCAACATCGCTGCTAAGGTAATTAAGTAAATTATCATAGTGTTCACAGAATAAAAAAAATAGTACAAAGAATGAGATTATTACGAATAATAATGTACAAGCAATTCCCATAAATAGTAGTACTAATCTCGCTTCTTTAAATAAAACCACTAATGTAAGCAATATGATCGTTGAAAATATTATTCCTGTGGTAATCCTTATTTTAATACTCATATATTTCTCCATTTTTCCTTTAACTAAAATATTTAATTGAAGTGGCTAGCAATTTAGCCAAGTCATATAATAGGCTTTTAGAGCCTTTTTGTAAATAGTTGTTATGATATGAATTATATATTTTTTTGATTAGTTGATCGTTCTAGTAACATCTAGCCGCTTTTTGTAAATTACTTTCAAATCATTTTATTATCAGCATACCATTTCACATAGTTATAAAATGTCTTGCGACTAACGCCAATAATATCAGCAAGTTTTTCAACACTCCTTTTATTCTTGCTATTTTTTGAATCCTTAGCTAATTCAGTTTGATAAAGATTATAAGCAATCTCAGCTTTGTCCTTGGCTTCATTACTTAAGCCTTTCTTACGCCCTCCAGTTCTACCACGTGCTTTAGCTGCTTTAAGTCCTATTTGTGTTCGTTCAATAATTAAATTGCGCTCAAAATCTGCAATCGCAGCAAAAAGATTAAAAACCAATTTGCCTGTTGCTGTCGTGGTATTAATACTTTCCGATAAGCTCACCAGTGCAACACCCTTTTTATCAAAAATTGTCATTAACTCTATCAGGTGTTGAATAGATCGCCCTAACCTATCTAGTCGATAAATAATAATTTGATCACCTTTCCTCAGTGATTTTAATAACTCATTTAGTTGAGGTCTTGAAGTGTCCTTACCACTGGCTTCATCGATATATATTTCATCGTACCCATAATTTTTAAGCTCGTCTAATTGGCTGTCGATATTTTGCGCTGTCGTTGAAATTCTGGCATAAGCTTTTTTCATTGTCATAGTTGTGGTCGTCAACTCATGTAAATATTCAAAATTCATATATGATTTATTATATGACACTTTTACACATACGCAAGCTGATAACTTCGTTGTTACATCAAATTTAAAAAATGGGTAGCCAAACGATGGTTTCAATACACAACTTTTTATGGTGCTCTGCCCTTTTCATCGACGCTATCAATTCTTCTGACTAATTCCTTAACCGCTATTTTGACCATTGCGGTATTACCTGATTGTTTTGCTTGTCTGTAACATCGCGCTATTACTTCAATCAAACCAGTGTCTGACAACTTTTGTTCGCTGCCTACACTATCGAGCAACAATTGATAGTCACGCTCACGTTTGGCTTTCATTCTTTGGGTGCTTGATTTGGACATATAATTTTTAGCCTCTTTCATCGTCACTGTGACTGATATAAATGTTAAAGAAAAAATTCTCAATATCAATAATAATTTTGTTGAAAATTACTATTACGCAAAAATTGAAATATTATAATTTGACTTTCAACGAATTTATGTTAAATTCTAAATATGTGTTAAGACAAAGGATTTTACAATGCACTTAAAACTTGCTCAACTCTCTGAAATAACAGGAATAAAAAGACATACTTTAAATGCTAGACTTAATAATTTATACAATAAAAATGACCTCCACAGGACGGCAGGGAACCAAATATTATTAACCCCTGAACAATCAAAAAATTTAATACATGATAAATTATGTTTTGAAGAAGGAAAAATAATATACATCGGTAATTTAAAAGGTGGTGTAGGAAAAACAACATTATCATTTTTGCTAGCAGACACTCTAAGCTCAATAGGAATAAAAACATGTATGATTGACTTAGATGTGCAAGCAAATCTAACCAATCAATTTACTACAATACCACCTAATCAGCCTGTTTTTTATGACATTATACATGGAGCTAAAAAAGTTCATGAATGCATCGTTAATATAAGAACTCACTTAGACCTAATCCCCTCATCTCTTAAAAATAGTTTAATTGAAAAAGAGTTGGCATTACAATCACCAAAGCATTATCTGACTTGGTTCAACAAGCTATGCTTAAAATACTTAAGAAGTAATTATGATGTAATAATAGTTGATACACCACCAAGTCTTACTACACTAAATTCAGTATTCTCTCTATCTCTAACTGACTTCGATAACATTATCATCCCTGTTAATCCTGAAGAATTTTCAATAATGGGAGTCCAAATGTTTCTTGAAGATATTAATGACATTAGATCATCATATGAGGTCAAAAAAGATCCAAGTATTACCATTATGATGAACCGATTTTTTCAAAATCAAAAAACAAACCTAGAAATACTTTTGAAAATGGGAAATCTCTTTGGACAATCGTTATCTGAAAGTGTTATTAAGGACAGTGCCAAGCTTCGTGAAATGATTAATGAAAAATTATCAATATCTGAAGTTAAAAAAGGAAAGGATGTATATGAAACTGTCCGAGACTTATTAGTTGAGTTAAATATACTAGCACGGATCAACGAGGACTAATGGTATGTCACTTAAGCTTCAAGATTTATTGAAAACAGCAAAAAGCAAAGGATATTTAGCTAAAGATGATCAAACTTCAAAAGAATCAGTTGTAAAGCCATGGCAATCAGGAAATCTTAATCCTTTAAACAATGCAGATACAATACCGACACAAAAGGTAAACAATGCAGACACAATACCGACACAAAAGGTAAACAATGCAGACACAATACCGACACAAAAGGTAAACAATGCAGACACAATGTCGACACAAAAGGTAAACAATGCAGACACAATACCGACACAAAAGGTAAACAATGCAGACACAATGTCGACACAAAAGGTAAAAAATGCAGACACAATACCGACACAAAAGGTAAACAATGCAGACACAATGTCGACACAAAAGGTAAACAATGCAGACACAATACCGACACAAAAGGTAAACAATGCAGACACAATACCGACACAAAAGGTAAACAATGCAGACACAATACCGACACAAAAGGTAAACAATGCAGACACAATACCGACACAAAAGGTAAACAATGCAGACACAATACCGACACAAAAGGTAAACAATGCAGACACAATACCGACACAAAAGGTAAACAATGCAGACACAATACCGACACAAAAGGTAAACAATGCAGACACAATGTCGACGCAAGGAATTTCATATTTTAAACTAGTCGGTGGTCAAAAAGAGATTGTTGAATGGATATATGAGAATATCAAAACTAATAAGCAAAAATACACCAGTAGGCTAGCATTTCAAGACATCGTATCTAATGTAAACATTACTTCAAACAGTGTTAAAACAACAGTTCATCGGTTACTGAAAAAATTAGTTTTGCTTAAAGTAGATGAAAAGCGTGGAAGAAATGGTTGGATGATATTTTCATTAAATGATTCTGTTTATAAAGAACTAGAGTTACTGGATAAAGGTACACAATCATCTAACCAGAAAGATAAAAAGTCTCTATATAATAGTAATACTACTAATACTATAAACAAATATAGTAGCGACACAGAAGAACAAAAAACAACCAATACCCAGAATGATCAGTTAATCGAACTAATCAAACAGCAAAATGATAAAATAGCCGAACTCCAAAAACAATTTTTGCAACAGGCTCCACAAGTTCAACCTGAAATAAAAACTGTCACTGTGACAGAATCAACCGAAACCAACACCCCTGAATCAGACAATGACGATTGGGCTAACCTAGATTTTTCATCATTAACTGAATTTGGCTTTACTAAGCGACACGTTACCCAGATTAAAAACTTTAATAAAAGCTTAGGTGCTGATAACCAATTAACTGTCGATAGCGTTCAAGAGTCCATCGAGCATTATGCGTGGGCTTTACAAAATCGTTTAGATGAAATGGCAAGCTATGCTCCTGCTAATAATCGGCTACGTGGATTGATAGGGGTGCTTAAAAAAGGTGGCAACTGGACGGAAGCTAATTACAAATCACCTGAAGATTTAGCGTTTGAAGCGTCATTGAAAGCAAAAGAAGAACGCTTACTTAAACTTAAAGAGCAAAAAGAGCGTGTATTTAACATTGAATTTGAACTCTGGCGTGAATCTTTAACTGCAACTGAACTTACTGACATTGAGAAAAATGGCGAACTTCAAGGCAAGATGCCACCCTCAGCTTTCAAGAATAAGGGTGACAACAAGCACTATGTAGCCGCGTTGAAAACGTACTTTAAAAACAACGTCTACAAGGGATAATAGTATGACAAATGATAAAATAAATCAAACTGAGAAAACTGACAAAACTAACAAATTAGACAAATTAGACAAACAAAAAGACAAAATCAGAAAATTGCTTGAATTATCGTTATCAGATAATGAAAACGAAGCAAGTATCGCTTTAAAACAAGCGATGTCATTGATGAATGCACACAACATCACCAAAGATGAAGTGTATGGGCAAAATATGGCAAATAAAGTGATTACTACGCCTTATTATCGTATTCCTGATTGGTATGTAACGTTACATAATACGATGGCAAAGGTATCAGGCTGCTTTTCTGTGTACTGCAATGGTGATTCTTATGATGATACGTTTGGCTATATTCAAATCACAGGGAGACAACGTGATGTTGGTAATGCGGAATACTTAATAGTTTTTTTAAGTCGAGAGATCGAGAAAAGCGTAAATCAATATAAAGCCCAGTTGAAAAAAAGAAACGTTAAAACGCAAATTGCATCACGAGTAAAAGCCTATCGTATGGGTTTTATCAGCAGAATCTATAACAAGATGTATGAATGTCAAAACCAGTTTTTTAGTCGTGCTAATACTGAAAATGAAACAGGCAAATCAAAGGGAAGTGAAGTGATTTGTATTGATATAACATCAAGAATTGATGATGCTAGAACTTACTATACCAATGTTTTAGGTCAGACATTTTACACGGCATCCTCTCAAGCAAGATATTTAAATAACTCAATGAATGACGGTTCAAAAGCAGCCGAACAGTTATCGATTAATCAGGCAATGAATCAGCAAGAATCAATCAAGGGGTTGGAGGTATTATGATGAACACCAATCCAGTTAATGCGAATAAACTTAATAATGACAGCTCATTATCAGCCGAAAGATCAGTGATTGGTTCATTGATTTTAGATAACGATGTCTATGACCGTATTAGTGATATTTTAACACCACAAGATTTTTTCACCCCTGCACACAAGATTGTCTATCAACATATTCAAAAAATGGCAAACGAGGGTAGGGCATACGATTTAGTGACACTTTTTGATTCCTTGGAAAGTGAAGACTTAGGCGAGTTAGCAGGGGGACTGCATTATTTGGCTGAAATTGCCAAAGATACGCCCACAACATTGAATGCGAAAGCCTATGCTGAGATTGTCAGAAATAAAGCGATTAAACGTAAACTATCCAAAGCACTGCTTGAAGCAAATGAGATGTTACAGGGGCAAGGCTTATCTGAGGAAGATGTTTTAGATAAGGTTGAACAAGCCGTTTTAACAGTACGCCAAGATATAGATAGCGGCGATAATGATTTTATTTCAGCTAAGGCAGTGATTCCGCAAATTATTGATTACCTTGATGAGCTTTCTGATAGTGATGGTTTAGCAGGTCTACCAACAGGCTTTATTGATTTAGATAATAAGCTATGTGGTTTACGTGAAGAACAGTTAATCATTGTCGCAGGTCGTCCGGCAATGGGTAAAACAACCTTAGCGATGAATATAGCTGAAGCGGTGTTAACACAAACGGATAAATCGGTTTTAGTGTTTTCGATGGAAATGTCAGCTAAGGACATTATGATGCGTATGGCATCCTCTTTAGGCTTGTTGTCATTTTCAAAGATCAGATCAGCACAACTAGAAGATGACGACTGGGCTAAATTGACCTTGGCATTTACCAAAGTAGAAAACATGAAACTATCGATTGTTGATAAGGCAGCGTTGACACCAACAGAAGTAAAACACAAGGCACGCAAATTCAAACGTGAGAATCCAGATTTAGGTTTGATCGTGATTGATTACTTACAGCTAATGCAAAGCCCTGCGTATCAAAACAATCGTAACCTTGAAATATCAAACATATCAGGTCAATTAAAAGCGTTAGCCAAAGAGTTAAAAGTGCCTGTGATTGCTTTGTCTCAATTGAATCGTGGCTTAGAAGATCGTGCCAATAAAAAACCGATGATGCGTGACTTAAGGGATTCAGGGAGTATTGAACAAGATGCCGATGTGATTATGTTTGTTCATCGGGAGGAAGTGTACAAGCCTGATGATCCAGAGTTAAAAGGCTTAGCAGATATAGTGATTGGCAAGCAGAGAAATGGTGAAATAGGCGATATTGGCTTGATGTTTAGGGGTGAATTTTGTAAGTTTGCTAATAGAGAGTATAGGTTTTATTAGGAGATAGAAAAAACTGGTCATATTTCATGAACTTATATACTTATTTGGGCATGGTTCAGAAAAAGGGTATTTTAGTAAACACAATGCGTGACGAAATCCTCCCATTTTGGTATGCTTTACTCGTACACATGATCTTTAAAAATTTAGGTAATTTATGCGACTCTTT
>NZ_VXKS01000013.1 GCF_008711525.1 Cysteiniphilum sp. JM-1 | reverse complement strand
TCATAATGCAAAGAAGCGAGGAAAAGCATTAATTTTCTCGTTGTTAGAAAACGTCCTTTGTAAAAAACTAACGGTGCAATAAGTATGAATTATAATCTCCTTGCAACACAAATAGAGCCGCTCCTAATACACTCTTTTTGGGCAATTTAAAGAATCCTATTGCAAAAGATACTGAAAACTATGTTTGGAGTGGATTTGCGGTATATGACGATGTTTATGGCTTAAGTGGCAATTGTAATAACTGGACAAATGATGGCACTTCAAATAGCCCTCAATATTTTGCCAATGTTGCCAATCCTTTAGCAACAGACAATTCATGGGCTGCTAAGTTTGATAGCGAAAAACACAGCTTACAACTAGCTAGCTGTAACACGCCAAACAAACTCTATTGCGCACAAAAATCTTAATTATCAATAATTCAAATCACAAGGAACATTCATTATGAATATTAAAAATTTGACTAAAAAGATTGGCTATTTTGCTTTACTTAACCTCAGTTTAATTGGCAGCAGCTTTGCCAACTCTAGCGTATCTATCTATGTTGACCCTGCAGTAGCAGATCTTGATGCAACGCAAACACAGTTTATCGTTGCAAGCGCATACCCTGAAGTAACACCACCAACACTAATTGTTGATACTGATAGGGTTACGATTGATATTGGTTATAATATTATGTCAGAAAATACTGATGTCTCTAATTGGCTTAAAAACATCCGCGGCACATGCGATACTGATGATACTAACTGCAAAGCAATTGGTAGCAAAATGAGTAACAGTACGGCAGGTCTTGGTTTATACGGTGATCTTATTTTCACCTCTAAAGATCACCAACATCACTATGTTTGCAAAAACGTCGTATTGGGTGCTGTTAAACTTAGTTACTTCCAAGCGACTTGGTCGCTTGGCGCTAAGTCAAGCCTACCAAGAAAATATAATGAAACAAGTAAAGACTGGGAACTCACCTTAAATTGTGAAAGTGCTCAACAAGAGGTTAAACACATTACAATCACGGGAGATATTAGCAGCTTTACAGTGATTAGTGTCAAGTAAGGATCACTTAAACTCTTTTCTTATCTTTTCCGTTGACGCACCCAATGCTTCTGGCGTATTGAGTGTATCTAGATCATGACTTCCATTAATCTTCATAGGATTACCCGGCACAGTATAATCGCCGGCGTTAATCAGCATATTACGTGCCTTAATCTGTGGCAGCTCACAAGCTTGTTTAATGTTATTAACGATACCATTTGGAATACCGGCATCAGTTAAGATCTTTTGCCATTCTGCCGTTGTCTTTTGCCTAAAAAGCGGTTGTACAACAGCTTGTAAATCAGTGCGATTCTTAATGCGATCAGGTCCCGTTTTAAACCTGGGATCATCATGCCAGTTCATTTTATCTAGTGCTTGACAGAAACTTAACCACAGCTTTTCTCCCAAAACAGCCACAATAACGGCGCCATCTTTTGTACGTAATGCACCAAAAGGTGCAGCAGCTGGATCAATATTACCACTACAATGCTCAATTTCATTGAGTTTAGTATAAGCCACCACTTCAGCTGGCATCATTGCAAACAAACCATCTAGCATCGAAACATCCACATAAGCGCCCTTACCACTTCGCAAGCACCCACAATAGGCAGTCATCGTTGCCATATAGCCCCACATCCCGGCACTGACATCACCCACAGGAAAACCAATGCGTCCAGTATCTTTATCTAAATCACCATTAATTGACATCATGCCTGAATAGCCTTGACCCACCAAATCAAAACCTGGTGCATGCGCCATTGGTCCTGTCGTACCAAAACCTGAAATCGAGGTGTATACAATTGCGGGATTTATTTTTTTAACCTCTTCATAACCTAAGCCTAATTTCTCCATCACACCAGGTCTAAAATTCTCCACAAGAATATCTGCCTTTTGAATGATTTTTTTGATCAATGCGATATCTTGTGGATTTTTCAAATCCAGAGCACAGCTTTCTTTATTGGCATTGGCTGATGCCCAAAAAACTGAAATTCCTTCTTTGGTGAAAGGCGCCGCTGAGCGCAACATATCACCATCTCCTGGACGCTCAATTTTAATAACTCGTGCACCATTGTAAGCCAAGAGCATTGTGCAATAAGGTCCAGCTAACGCTTGAGTAAAATCCAATACCAATACATCATCTAAAACGCGTGACATTTTTCTCTCCTTGAATCGTTCGTTTTTTCAATTTTTCTCTTTTTCGCTTTTAT
The DNA here is from genome assembly GCF_008711525.1 of Cysteiniphilum sp. JM-1. Lineage (GTDB taxonomy): Bacteria > Pseudomonadota > Gammaproteobacteria > Francisellales > Francisellaceae > Caedibacter. The sequence continues at coordinate 66,593 of NZ_VXKS01000013.1, read as the reverse complement.
TTCTTATGATGAATCTTAGCAATAAGCGCTTCAACACGTTTAGTAAACTGTGGACTATTCAAAATCTTATGTCTCGACTCCTCAATAGCGATGGCTTCATCATAATTAATCGTAACATCATTAGCCAAAACATTAAGCTGCAATTTACTGTTAGCAACCCCTTCAGCACAACAACTAATAATTGCCTGACAGACCTCATCAACACGTGCTGAAAGTGATGTACTATCACTAAAAATAGCATTAAAAATTCCTGCATGATAGGCATCCATGGCATCGATGCTACCAGCGGTAAAAAATAGCTCTTTGGCTTTATGAATACTCATGACTGACAACCAATTTTGGTAATTGCGCAATGAGAAAGGCACGCCCATTTTATTGGCGGTAATAATCACCTTGCTGTCATTGGTGGCATAAACCATGTCGCAAACCATCAGCATATGTAAAGCACCAGCATAAACAGCACCTTCGACTTGGGCAATAATAGGTAAAGGTGATGCCGTCATCGCATCAAACATTTCAAACATCGGATCATTGGTAATCTCATCGACTGATGTCAGTTCATTTAAATCATGCCCTGCTGAAAATATGCTATGCGAAATGTTGGCTTTAAGTACAATCGCACGCTGTTTTCTGCGTTTTGCCTCATGAATAAATTGTGTGACGGCTTTTGACATCTCACTATCAAAAGCATTGCGTTTATCACCATTATTGATCGTAATTGTTGTGATTTTGTCATCGTGTTGACAGAGTATCTTATCCATTGAAATATCTCCTTTTAGGTTTTACAGTCCAAAGCATCGCGCCAGTGCTTCTAAGTATAGCGTGAGATTTTTAAAACAGGCATTTGTTCAGTCGGTTTTTCAAACTTTATCCTTTTTTACCTCTTTTACCTCTTCTATATTTTGGCTATGACCATATTCCTGACCACTTTGATTGTGTAAGCGTTGGCTGAGCGTAAGTCGAAGCCTCTATGAAGTGTGATTACCCACTTCGACTTGTGCTCAGTGCATCGCTTCGACTTACGCTCAGGGTACGGTGAGCACTTGTGGGTGAATATTTAGTCTTATCCTATATTTTCATCTCTTTTATCCAATATGCATAAATTCCGCACACCGCTGTTCGTAATCTGTAGTTACAGTTACTTGATTGTTTTGCGATCATCTTCTCTGCCTGTGCAATTATTAAGGAGAACAGCATGAAATTATCTAAACTTTATTTTCTCACATTGACGGCTTTGATCATAAGTGCCTGCGGTGGCGGCTCTGATGGCGCAAGCAATGAAACATCACCAACATCAACACCAACGTCTGAGTCAGACCACCAAACCTTACCATCATCTGAAAACACAACGATAGGAAACACAGAAAACACAGAAAACACAGAAAACACAGAAAACACCGAGTATGAAGTACCTGAAACCGAGTTTGAACCGACACCAATACCATCAATTAATATCGTGCAATTTATAGTAAATGGTATTCCTGAAACAGCCGATGGCACGGTTAACTTTATTAAACCAAATCAAGAAGTTATCAGCTATAGTTTATCGGAAATGCGTAGCCAGTCAGGTGTTACGTTAGCAAGCAATGACTATTCTGTTGAGTCCACTATTTTGTATGAGGGAATCAATTATGTACTAACAACGGCGGGCATTTCAATACACAGTGGCATGACCAGTCCCGTTTCACTTAATTACAATGCGCTTGCCGCAGAAGCTGGCGTTATTCATATCACATTAAACAACCTTCCTAGCGGCAGTAGTGAGCGTTTAATAAGTGTCTATGATAATGAATCAAACCTTGTCAATTCACAAATAACCAATAACTTCAATGTCACCTTAAGTCTTAATCCTGGCACTTATACGATTAGTTATCAAGGCTATCTTGATAATGCCAATAATCGCTACTATAGCGCAAATAACACCAACAATATAACCGTTACTGCTGCAAGCACACAAGATCTTGCGATTAGCTATTCAGTGGATAATGTTTTTTACGAGGTTGGCGCTTATTACCCTGCTTGGGGCACCTATGGACGCGATCACCAAATACACCACTTAGATGCAAAAGATCTTGATGTACTTTATTATGCTTTTTTGAACTTTGACGCTAATGGTATTGTCACACTTGGTGATAGTTATGCCGATACGGAGAAACGCTTTACAACAGACGTTACTACTGCGCATGGCGTCTATCAAGCAGGCACATGGTTTGGCGAGGGTTCTGACAAACCTTTTTATGGCAACCTAGAGCGTATTCAACAGTTAAAGACATTGGCAAAGAACCAGTATAACAACGATTTGATTGCTGTTTTTTCTATTGGAGGTTGGACATGGTCTGGCAATTTCCCAAGTGTTGCGGCTGATCCACAAAAACGTCTAGCCTTTGCCAATAGTGCCACGGCATTGGTTGAGCAATACAATATGGACGGGCTTGATCTTGATTGGGAGTTTCCTGTATGGGGTGTGCAAAATGAGCATATCAATGCCGCTAATATAGCTATTGCTGCCCAAGGGGCTGGGATTACCAATGAACAAAAGCAAGCGATTCTTGATCAATACTTACAATATAGCAATGCTGCTAACTATGTTGAGCTTATTAAAGTTGTTCGTCAAAAGCTTGATAACTTAAGTAACACCACTGGCAAAACCTATCATTTAAGTATTGCCATCAATCAAGCACCTGAAAATATCGCCCTTAATCACTATAGTGAGATGCTACCGTATCTTGATTCGATCAACATCATGTCCTATGATGCCGCAGGAACGTGGGATAGTACCACAGGACATCAATCTCCCCTATCTGCGACAGAAGGTACTGATGCACCAAACTATACGACAACCAAAGGACAATGGAATCTCATTAGCAGTGTTGCCGCACTTAATGCCGAAGGTGTCAGCAATCAAAAAATTATCGCCGGCATTCCGCTCTATGGCCGCCAATGGGTAGAAGTAGATATTGGATTAGCACATATTCCAGGAGTTTATCAATCAGGTATCACAGGACCTGGTGAGTGGGAGAATGGCAGTCTAGGGTATAACTGCCTCATGGGGGATAGCTTCTCAAATGTTAAGGATAATGAAGTGTGCACAAGCTTTGCTAACACAGCATCTGATTACACCTATATTCTTGTGCGCGATAATAACAATGTGTTAAGAAGTGTTGGCAACTTTGGTGAAGTGAGCATTAATGGTTATACAATCTCAGGTGTTACCTATCCATTTGATCGCATTGTTGAAAGCTATTATTACAATCCGTTATCACGGATGTTTATTACGTATGATTCGGCAACAATGGTTAAAATCAAAGCACACTGGCTAAAACAGCAAGGGTTAAAAGGGGCAATGTTTTGGGATACTTCAGGTGATGCGCCAAACCCTGAAACCAACCCTAATCCATCACTCATTGATGCGCTAGCTAATACATTTAACTAATCCGATGCAGTGTTACATGTCATCTGAGCTCATCATTAGTATGCTCGGGGTATTTTGAGCTGGTTGAACAAGGCTATGCTTGTATGCTTTATTTGAGTTTGATACATAATCAGTACCGGCATAAGCCGCAGCTAAGTTACCTGCTAAGAAAATACCGATAAACATCAGTGCAATCGCTTTAAAAAATTTGTTCTTTCTCATCTTAAGTGCTCCTTTAATAATTTTACGTTTTTATGGGGGTGAATGTTATAACACCTGTCCATCATCGATAATCAAAATTAATAAAAGCTTAAGATGTCACAGCAAATAAAAATAGTTTTAAAAAATCGCATTCGATCGCTAAATTTCAACAATTACTTCCGTTGAAGCAGCACGAAACTTTTTTGGTAAATCCATGGCGCTATAACCAAATGCACACATCACACCTGAAAAATCAAAATCATCAAAATTGATTTGTTTATATTCATCAAGGACTTTCTTGACATTTTCAGCTTCAAAACCTTCAATCGGGCAACTACTAATGCCTAAAGATTGTGCGGCATTGAGTAAATTCGTTACTGCCATGGCTCCAAACCAAACGATGATGGTGACAGACGCCCTGCTTCTAAAATAAACGCTTTATCTTTGGCAGAAATTTTGCGTGTTGGGTCAAATTTCTTGCAAGCAAAGCGCTGCTCTAATAGTTCAATATAATTCATCATGATCCTCTTTATAGTGCTTTAGCATGTACTCTTTCTTGTTTAACATAATCGACTAAGCGTCCCATGGCATCTGTTAAAACACTGACCTCATCGGCACAACTAAGGCGTAGGTAACCTGGTGCGCCAAACGCTAATCCTGGCATAACAGCTAAATGCTTGGTTTCTAATAAATGCAAACAAAAACTTACATCATCTTTAAAGCCTAATGCCTCAATAATTGGTTGCACATAAGGGAATAAATAAAAAGTTGTCTCTGGTAATAGACAATCAATCTCTGGCACGTTTTGTAATGCCTCATAACAAAAATTGACACGTTCTTGATATGTGTTTAGCTGTTCAAATAATGCTGATCTTGGTAAATTGAGCGCTTCTATCGCAGCATACTGTGAGATAGAGCAAGCGCATGACATCGATTGTGACTGATAACGCTTAAGCATATTGATCATATCCTCGGGTGCAATGATATAGCCAATGCGCCATCCTGCCATCGCATAACTTTTGGATACGCCATTAACAATGGCATAACGCGATTTTAACTCAGGCGCCACTTCAATCAATGTCAGTGGACGATCTCCCCAATAAAGCATATCGTAAATATCATCACTAATAACCCAGACATCAGGGTAATCTTTTAATACACGAGCGATCATATTCAATGTTTCTTTATGATATATCGCACCGGTTGGGTTATGTGGAATATTAAGCACTAACGCCTTTGTTTTGGGACTAAGCTTTGCTCTTAAGGCATGCTCCGTTGGTTGGAAATCATTGTGATGCGTTGTCTCCACGACTACGGGTTTACCATGCGCAAGTTTAATCATATCAGGATAAGATGTCCAAAAGGGTGAAAAGAAAATCACTTCATCACCTGCATTTAAAATACAATTAAAAATATTGTATAGACTATGCTTAGCACCTGTTGTCACACACACTTCATTATGTTGAAAATTAAGCTGATAATCGCGGCTGTAGCGTTTCATAATCGCCTCTTTTAACTCAACAATTCCATCTACTGGCGTATATTGCGTGCGATTTTCATCAATCGCTTTTTTAGCTGCTTCTTTAACCACGCTAGGTGAATCAAATCCTGGCTCACCAACCGCCAAAGAAATTACATCTTGATGCCCTGCTTTAACAAGACTTGCAGCACGGGCTGCCATTTCAGCGGCTTTTGAACCTTCAACATTCAGCACGCGCTGACTAAAGCGTTTTGCTTGATCTAACATTTCGCTTTCGCTCCTTAAATTTATTGACTCAATTTATTGATTATATTGATGATAAGCTTGTATTGTTTTATCACAAACCATCACAAATTGCTCATACTTCTCTAGCACAATGGCATCAATCGTATAATTATTATGTTGCAGCGCTTTTTCAAGCTGTGCTAATTTATTTTTCAACACGGGCACGCCACAGTAACTAGCACCGCCGTGAAGCTTATGTACTAAATCTCTTAAGTGTTTACCCTCGTTATTTTCATAAGCGCTCATAATCTCTTCAACAGCACTATTTAAAGAGCCCATAAATGCTGCCAGCATCTCCTTGGCAAAAACAACATTGCCACCTGCTAGGCCTGACGCAAGCTCAATATCGATATAGATTTCATCATCAACAGTTGCATTTTTATTGCTAAGCTCGCATATATGCTCGAAATTTTCATTTTTTTCGTCATTTTTAGTTTGTAATGACAGCTCATTACTACCTAAATAATGCATCAATAATTCGGATAACGCATTGTCATCAATCGGCTTGATTTGTATGGCATCAAAACCCTCTTGTAAAAGGCTCTCGCCCTGCCCTTCAACAACATCTGCCGTGACAGCAATGATAGGTGTATTCTGATAACGCTGATCTTGACGCAAGGCATGACATAACTCAACCCCATCCATTTCAGGCATATGCACATCGGTTAAGATCATCATAAATTTTTGCTTTTGAGCTAATGATAACGCCTCTTTTGCACTAAAGGCATCAACTGGAGAGTAGCCTTTTGTTTTTAACAAAATATGCAATAGCTTTAAATTAATGGGATTGTCATCAACGATCAATATCGACTTCTCTGCCATAATATCAGGCATGTCAGTTGCTGTTGTCACATCCTCTTTTTCGCTTAATTGGAGCGAGTTTTCTAAAAAAGAAACTAACTTGTTTGGTTTGTATGGGTAATTTAAGCAATTTTTAAGACCTAGCTTATGTGTGTAATCAAAGAGTTCATTTAATGGCATATTAGCAATAAGAAAAATATTCGCTTGCGTAAATGATTGTAAATCCATGATTAAGGATTGTTTTAATTTCTGTATTTCAGGCAGTGTGTTATAAATCAATACGATATCAACCGCATCTTGCTCAACCACGCTATCAATCAACGCAGTCTCACTCTCACAGCAAATAAACTCAATATCAAGAAGCGCAATATGTGCAAGAAACATCTCACAGGCATATCGACTTTGATTATAAACAATGAGCTTTTTAATGCTTTTTGGTTTCTTTCTTTCAATCGTTACACTTGGTCCTTGCTCAAAAAACACATTAAAGCTAAAGCATGCGCCATGACCCAGCTCACTTTCAACTTTAATTTCCCCATGCATTTTTTCAATCAGCGTTTTACTAATAGTAAGTCCCAGTCCCGTGCCTCCATATTTGCGACTAGTTGATAAATCAGCCTGAGTGAAGGCATGAAACAGCTTAGCTATTTGCTCAGATGATAAGCCAATGCCCGTGTCCTTAATCGTAACATATAATTCTACTTGCTCACTTTGCGCATTTTTCTCGTTTTTCTCATTTTTCTCATTATGAATTGCTTTTAATTCAATACCAACGCGCACGCTCCCTTGCTCAGTAAATTTCAATGCATTGCCCACAAGATTGGTCAAAATTTGGCAAAACCTTAATGCATCACCCGTGACCATCTGTGGCAATTGCGGGTCGAGCAACACACCAAAGTCAACCTGCTGCTCAATGACCTTGGGCTTAAATAACATCATGCAATTGGTAATTTCTTCACGCAAATTAAACGGCTGATGTTCAAGAATTAAATTACCCGATTCGATTTTTGAGAAATCCAAAATATCATTGATAATGCTCAATAGATTATTGGAAGATAAGATAATTGTTTCTAAATACTCACGTTGTAAGGAGCTCAGCTTACTTTTTGCCAGTAAGTCTAGAAAGCCTAATACTCCATTCATGGGTGTGCGAATCTCATGACTCATATTGGCTAAGAATTTACTTTTTATCTCGCTAGCTTCAATCGCTTCTTTGCGCGCTTGATCTAATTGAATATTTTGGCGTTCAATCGTCTTAAGCGTATGTCTTAGCTCCCTTGTCGCTTGTTTAATATTACGCTGCATTTCTTGATGCGCATTATTAAGCGATAACGCCATACTATTGACACCTTCTTCAAGATTCTTAAGCTCGCCTGGTGGATTGCCATCAAGCTTAGTATCTAACGCACCTTCTTTAATACGTTTCACTGCATTGATAATATCAAAAAGCGGATTGATCAAATCCCCACTTAAACGTAGCCCAAATAAGATACTCACCGTTAACCCAATCAATACAATCAGTAATGTCGCAATAATTGCCTGATACTGATTCATAATGGTGTTTTCGCGACTTAAGGTAATAACAACCCAGCCAATACGTTGATCTTTTTCCGTATAAAGCTTATCAACACTTGTTTCTTTTGGGTTAATGGTGCGTGAAATAACAGGCGCTAAAAACTGAATATTTTTATGCCCTTCTTGCATAAAGATTTTTTTACTAATCAAGTCTGAATTTTCTTTAAAAAAACGAGGGTTTACTTGTGGAATTCTACCCGTGAATGTTAATAAATCACCATCGCTATCATAAATCGCAGCCATACGCACATCCGGATAGCTTAAAATATTATCCGTGACATTTTGTAAGATAATCTTACTGTCAAAGTACAGACCATACTCAGAGGCGGCAACAAGCTCAGTAGTAACTGCCTCACCACGAATATATAGATTGCGATCCAAATCAGAGAAGCGCATGCTGATAAAATAAAAACCAAGCAATGCTGACACCGTCAGTGTTGGTAATAAAGTTAATAAAATCATCCGCCCGCGGATGCCAACATTTTTAAGCATAAGATGTGCTTTTGATTTAGCGCGTTTAATGATGAATTATATCACCCATAAATCATTTTGCAGTGGGAAACTGCCATCTTAAAAATTGAGGTTGCAAACATTTTTAAATAAAAACCCATATTGGGTTGAATCATTTATTGTTGCCATCTATAATTCTCAACATGAACAACACATGCCGATTTATCTGTTACTAACTTATCCAAAGTCAGTTGCTGATAACATTGATAACGAAACAGAGAATGCACTAAAAATAATTGTTAAACAAATGGTTAAAAACCATAAATTAAATCAGTTACGAGGTAAAATATGAACTTTGATTTCAAAACAAGTTTACTACAAAGCGCTAAAGAGGCACTTCAAATTAGCAAAGGCGAGTTATCAGCAGCCAAGTCGCATCAAATCTTCATTCCTGAAGATATTGATGTCAAGGAAATCCGATTAAAGTTAAATATTACTCGTGGTGAGTTTTGTGAAAAATATGGTTTTAAATTACGCACACTTGAAAAATGGGAACAAAAAGTCACCAGACCTGACTCTGCAACAAGAGCTTACCTAACCGTTATATCTTGTAATCCTGAAATCGTTCATCAATCATTGCAACAACACCGACTGTAAAAAATAAGTCTATTTTACCCTTTAAAGAGTTTACGAAACCAAGAAAATCGTTGTCCATAAGGAGGGTAAAGCCATAAAGCACTATTGAACCTACCGCGCTGACAAATCGCTTTGGCATTAGAGAATGTTTTAAAGCCTTCAAAACCGTGATAGCGTCCCATACCTGAATTACCAACGCCGCCAAAAGGCAGATCATGCTGCGCGATATGGTTTAACACATCATTGATACACATCCCGCCACTAATAATATTCCTATTAATATACTCTTGTTCAGCACGATCATAACTCAAAAGGTAAGCAGCCAATGGGCGAGGTTTTTGATTAATATAACTTATCACCTCTTCAATCGATTGATAGCTTAATACAGGTAACAATGGACCAAAGATCTCATCTTGCATCACCTGTAAATCACTCTTTGGATTTAATATTAACGAAATAGGTAGTTTTCGACTGTGATCCTTCGTCGCTTTACATTCATCTAGTGCAACAATCTTGATCCCTTGGTCTTTTGCCTCGTCAATATATCCTTGCAAACGATTAAACTGTGCCTCATTAATCACGCTACTATAATCATCATTAGTCATATATTGCGGATACATTTCTTTAAACGCTACGTCCATTTCAGTTACAAATGCCTCAAGTTTCTGCGCATGAACAAATACATAATCCGGTGCAATACAGGTTTGTCCGGCATTTAAGCCTTTGGCAAAAGTAATCATTTTAGCTGCTTTTTTTAAAGGAAAATTTTGACTGATAACTAACGGCGATTTGCCGCCTAACTCAAGCGTCACAGGTGTTAAATTTTTAGCAGCAGCCTGCATTACCTTTCTGCCAATAGCTGTTGATCCAGTAAAAAACAAATGATCAAAGGCAAGTTCGCTAAAACTTTGCGCCACTGTAGCATCACCTGTGACAACCGCCACTTCATCAATATTAAAAGCGCGTTTGCAAATTTCCATAATTATGCGATTGGTTTTAGGTGTATGTTCTGAGAGTTTAATGCACACCCGATTTCCCGCAGCCAATGCATAGATAAGCGGCGACAAACTCAACAAAATGGGATAGTTCCATGGCACCATAATGCCAACAACACCCATTGGCTGATAATAGACATAGTTTTTAGCGGGCTTAAAAATCACACTGGTATGACGTTTCTCTTTAGCCATCCAACTGCGCAAAGATTTAAGGACATACTTAATGGTACCGGTAACTTGAAAAATCTCACTCAACCAAGTCTCATTGGCACTACGATGGCCAAAATCATCACTTACTGCATCAATCAATGCTTCTTCATGCTTTAATAATGCTGAATATAAGCGCTTAAGTTTATCTTTACGTAATGCATAATCAGGATATTGATCAAGTGAAAAGGCTTTTTTCTGTAGTGAAAATAGTTTTAATAAATGCGTTTTATCGATATTTTCCATTGATCTAGCTATCCCTTTGCTTTAAGTAACGAGCTATAAATTAATTTATAGCTCGTTACTTAATTTTTGTTAACGACTCTTATTCGCCAAACGATCTCTTTCGCGCTTTTGCTGTTTCTGTGCTTTACGGATTAACCCAACTTGCTTTGCTTCTTCACCGATATGCAACTCGCCTCGTTCACGTGCTAATTGGCTTTGTTTTTCACGCTCTAAGAAACGCTTTCTTTGTTCAGAGGTATGATTGCCCTTACAATGATGACAAGACACACCTTGCTCATACTCGGGTTTCAACTTGTCTTCTTCAGTAATTGGACGACGGCAAGCATAGCATTGATCATATTGACCTTTGGCTAAATCATGCGTCACAGCAACACGTGAATCAAAAACAAAGCACTCACCTTGCCATAGACTTTTTTCTTCAGGTACTTCTTCAAGATATTTTAAAATACCACCTTCTAAATGATAGACCTCATCAAAGCCCTGTTCTTTCAAAAAGGCAGTTGATTTTTCACAACGAATGCCACCGGTGCAAAACATCGCTACTTTTTTGTGTTTTGTCTTATCTAAATGTTTTTCAACATATTCAGGAAACTCACGAAACGTCTCCGTATGCGGATTAACCGCATTTTTAAACGTACCAATGTCAATCTCGTAATCATTGCGTGTATCAATTAATAAAACGTCAGGATCGGAAATTAAGGCATTCCAATCTTGTGGCTTAACATAAGTGCCACATACTTTAAGAGGATCTAATCCTTCGACACCTAAGGTTACAATTTCTTTTTTTAGCTTCACTTTGGTGCGATTAAAAGGAATATGCTCATCAAATGATTCTTTATGTACCAAATTAGCCAAACGTGCATCAGATTTTAAGAATTTAAGTACCGCTTCAATACCTGCGGCAGTGCCTGCAATCGTGCCATTGATTCCCTCTTTGGCTAACAATAGCGTACCACGCACCATATTATCTTCCATTGTTTTTAGCAATGGTGCTCTTAATGCTTCATAATCGTCCAGTGTGACAAACTTATACAGTGCTGAAACCACGTACTTTGACATGCTATACCCTTTATACCTTATTTATTTCTACTATCTATCATTTGTATTATTGATTTTAAACACACAACCTCAATCAAAATATGATTAATGATGGGTGCCGAGTGAGCGCATTATACACCATTTCATCTAAACGCCAAATAACCGTTTTTATCTGACATTAAAAACCATTTCAATAAGACTCAATAATGGTGAATTTTGCGCATAAACATAATAACTTTGCATATTAGGAATACTCTCAGGAATCTGCTTATTGATACTCAAAAGCATCTCTTTTTCCTGAGCGGCTAACAGGGCTGTTGGTAAAAAGCCATAACCAATGCCTTGGCTAATTGCATGCAGTATTGTCGTATATGAAGAAAAATAAAGTGCATTTTTAATCTGTAACATATCTTTTAATTGAGTTTGCATAATACATTTTAATGTTTTTAACTCCTGTTCAATACCTTTGAAGCCTTTTGCTAAATCACGTGAAATATAAGCATCAAAAATAATATCCGTATAGAGTCTAACATCAAAGCCATGATCTTTAAGCATGTTTTTTTCACCTTCATTAAGTACAACTAAGGCAACATCTACCTCATGTTTAAGCAACAACTCAATGTGCTTTGTTTTATTCTCAACGACAAGGTCATAATCGAATGCTTGATCAAGCTGCATAATCTGGCTGATTTTACAAAATAGACTCTGCTCAAATATTTGTGATAAGGCAATTTTAAGTGTTGGTTTTTTGTGCTTTAAAAAAGGCAGCTCCAACTGATTAATGCGATCAAATTCAAGTAACATTGGTTTAATCAGCGTGTAAAAAGCATGGCCTTTGTTATTAGCAATTAATTTATTATTGGTTCGTTCAAACAATTGAAAACCAACAATATCCTCCAAGTTTTGTAGCTGTTTAGTCAAGGCTGGAGGCGTTAAAAACATTGCTTCTGCACTTTGGCGCAAGCTTTTTAACTCATAGACGGATATAAAAACACGCAACTGTTGCAAGGTATAGTTCATTTAGCTTCTCACCTAATATCATTCAAAATAAGTTAACACCATATTAAATATTATTCAATTTTAATTAACATTAAATTTTGTATACTGCTAACAAGTTCAAAAACCGAAGGTAATTATCATGAATCAACATAATTTAACAATCGTCCGTAACTTTTTAGCTCATCAAAAAAATGCGCAAGCAGATCAAGCATTAGCGCTTATTGCCGAAGATGCACTATGGCATAGTGACAGTATTGGTGCACCATGGAGTGGCGACTTTCACGGTAAAGCTGAAATCATTCGTCACTTTGCCAATATTCGCCAGTCAGTGACCAGTTTTAGCAAAACACCAATGGATATCGTTGCCAGTGACAACACCAGTTTTGTTTATGAGTATGGCTATCTTGAGTGTACTTTTAAACATAATAATGAGTTTTTTGCCACTTACATCATCTCGATTTATGAGATTAAAGATAATCAAATCATCTCTTATCGCGTTTTAGAAGACTCTAATACGCTATATCACACTTATCACAAGACATCTGATACCAAGGAAACCTTATGAATACACGTATAAAACTACTGATTTATTTACTTGCTTTACTGTCTATCTTAACTGTAAACATCTACATTCCAGCGATTCCGACATTACAACAAACTTTCGCTACTACCAAGGCACATATTAGTCTTACCGTTAGCTTTTATATGCTTGGCTTAGCGATAGGTATTCCTTTATATGGAGCGATCGCCGATCATATCAAAACTTCTAAAGTGCTTATTTTCGGACTGACACTTTATATTATTGCGAATGTAATCGCGATATTTTCACCGAATATATCCACCTTTATCTTTGCACGTTTTATTGAAGGTTTAAGTGCTGCCAGTGCGCTTTGCTTATGGCAAGTTTTAAGCTTCACCTACTTTGAAGATAGAGCAAAACATATGATTAATTCAGGCTTTATCATCATTGGTTCAATGCCTGCATTGGCACCGATGTTTGGTGGATTTATCCTATCGTTTAGCCACTGGCAAGCGCTTTTTGTTACCCTAACTATTCTGGCAATTATCCTCATTGCGCTGACATTAAGTCTACCTGTGCCAAACACTGCATTGCAAACTAAAAAGCCACAGCACCCGCTAGAACAAACACATATCGTATTGTCAATTTTAAGACAATATAAACACTTGGTTGTTGATGCGCAGTTTATGGTACTTGCCTTTGCCAGTGCTACGATCTACATGTCGGTATATGTCTACTTATCACAGGTTCCTTTCTTGCTAACAAAGCTTCATTTTGCGACAAAGAGTTTTAGCCTGTTCTTTATACCGATTTCAGTAGCGTTTATTTTGGGAGGCATCTTCTTTAAATTTTTACTGAAAAAAGGCACTTCATTTAAACAGATGTTTATGCTACCTGTCGCAGTTACAATCATTGTTTTTGTATTAGTTGTCATTGCTGAGCTAGCTGGTGTTACTCTATCGGCATGGTTATTAGCCATTCCATTTTTTATCTTTACCATTGGCGCGGGTATTGGCATGCCAAATCTAGTGAGCCAAGCATTGTCACTTCATCCTCATCGCCGTGGAACTGCTGCATCCGCTATTGGGTTAGTGCAAAATCTATTTGCTTTTGCCTTTAGCAGTCTTGGCGCATATCTAACCCGCTTTGGTTATGATGGACTTATTATTTCTTATGCTATTTTGACTGGATTACTACTTACCTTCTTTGGTGCTTACCTTGCCATATCTCAGCGCAAGAAACCATCCCTTGAGACTTGTCCTATTGCTTAATTTATTAACTTAAACAATTGATTCAACTAACTGAATAATACCCTCTACTGAAATACCTACTTCTGCCAGTAATGCATTTTTATCACCATGATCCTGATAATGATCGGGCAACCCGATGTTACGCACTTTGATTTTACTTAATAGGTCATTAGCAATTAGATATTCATTCACCGCAGATCCAGCGCCACCCATAATCACATTTTCTTCTAATGTAATAATCATCTCATGTGATTTGGCTAGCTCTTTAATTATCTGCGTATCTAATGGCTTAACAAAACGCATGTCTATCACGCTAGCATTCAGTTGTTCAGCTGCTTTGATGGCTATTGGCAGCAAGGTGCCAAAGTTTAAAATTGCCACTTGTTGACCTTGGCGCACGCATTTTGATTGTCCCATTCTCAAATCAAAACTTTCTGTAATCTCAGCACCTATGCCTGTACCACGCGGGTAGCGCACCATCGCCGGACCTTGATGTTTAAAGCCTAAGCTTAACATGTGATAACATTCGTTTTCATCACTTGGCGTCATGACAACGGTATTGGGGATACAACGCATAAAGCTTAAATCAAAAATTCCCGCATGTGTCGCACCATCAGCTCCTACAATGCCAGCACGATCCACAGCATAGAGAATATCTAAATTCTGTAAACTCACATCATGAATCACTTGATCATACGCACGCTGTAAAAAGGTTGAATAAATGGCAACAACAGGTTTATAACCCTCACAAGCAAGACCCGCGGCAAACGTCACCGCATGTTGCTCAGCAATCGCAACATCATAATAACGTTTAGGATATTCTTTTGAAAAGCGAATCAAATCTGATCCTTCACGCATGGCGGGCGTGATACCAACAAGCTTGCCATCTTTTGCTGCCATATCACATAGCCACTGCCCAAAGATATTCGAGTAGCTTAGCTTGGCTTGTGATACACCTTTAGTCGCTAAATTTGAGTTAAACTGTGGATTGACATGATGAAACTTAATCGGATCTTCCTCTGCTTTTTCATAGCCTTTACCCTTTTTGGTTAAGATATGCAAAAGCTTAGGACCATCATGGTATTTAATCGTTTTTAATGCTTCAACCAAAGCCTCAATGTCATGTCCATCAATCGGACCCACATAGTAAAAATTAAGTGCCTCAAATAAATTAGCCGGCACAAACATCCCCTTGGCTTGGGTTTCCAAGCGTTTTGCCAGCTCAAAGGCGCCTGGGAGTTTTTTAAGAAATTTTTTACCAGTTTCACGAATATTGTTATAGGTTGAACCCGATAGAATTTTAGTCAAATGACTGGTAAGTGCGCCAACATTCTCAGAGATAGACATCTCATTATCATTTAACACGACTAAAACATCTGAGTGCATACCGCCAGCATGATTTAATGCTTCAAACGCCATGCCTGCGGTTAAGGCGCCATCACCAATAATGGCAACGGATTTAGCATTTGATCCTTTGAGTTTATCCGCTTCTGCCATGCCTAAAGCGGCCCCTATTGATGTACTGGAGTGTCCTACACCAAAGCTGTCATAAACACTTTCACTACGCTTAGGAAAGCCTGAGATGCCACCTGGCTTTTTGATAGTGATCAACTCGTCTGCACGCCCTGTTAGGATCTTGTGCACGTAGGTTTGATGTCCCACATCCCACACCAAATGATCATTCGGTGTGTCATAGACATAATGTAAAGCAATAGTTAGCTCCAAAGCGCCTAAGCTACTGGCAAAATGCCCACCTGAGACATCTAACGTCTCAACAAGAAAGGTGCGTATTTCAGTCGCTAGATGTGTTAATTGAGAAACGGCAAGTTTGCGCAAATCACAAGGCGAGTTAATCTTTGATAACAAGGGATAATTTGCACGATTTGTTTTTGACATAACAACAAGCAATTTGTCTATTTTAGTTCTGTGGCATAGTATCCTTTACTATGCTGGCTTTCTCAAGTAAAACCCTTAATATTCTTTGCTTTTAATGTTATTAACTTAATAGTCAATTGTGCCTTATGCAAAGTCAAAAAGGTCACCTAGATGTAAATGAAAGCTTCGACTAACGCTTAAGCCAACGGTTACACTTGCCATTTGCTCTAAAGCACTCTAATATCGGCGCTTGTTAGGTGCTCATCGTTCTTTATACATGAGTTAAAAGGGAAATTGGTGTAAATCCAATACTGTACCCGCAACGGTAAACCACGCTTTCAAAGATAGCTTAAAAAGCGTTTGCAATCATTCACTGGGCAACTGGGAAGAAGCATTTAGGTCATACCCATCGTAAATCATTTTGATGGGGATAAGTCCGGAAACCTGCCTAATAACAGAACGTTTACGGGGATATAAACAACAAAGAGGGCTCCATGCAACCATACCGTTTTCGCACCTTAAGTGCCATCATGCTATTGTCTATTGTTGGACAAATAAGCTTTGCTGATCAACAGAATAACGACAGTGATAATAATGTCAAAAGTGTCAAAGCCGCTAGCGATGATAAACATTCGTCAGCAACTGAATACACCTTGCCAACGATTGTTATAAATTATGCGAATCATTTAAATAATGATGAAAACAAAACACGAAATAATAGCAATACCTCTAGCGCACCGATTAGCGTATCCTTAATGCCTAATTATGCCAATCAAAGTATTGACCGCACCATTGAGCAAAATGCTTGGGTTAACAGCAATAATAGTAGTGCAGCAAACCCCAGTTTTTATTTAAAGGGGCAACGTGCAAGCGTTTTATTAAATGGTATTCCACTGAATCAATTTAACTCGCAAGCGCAGAATATTTCCTTAATCCCACAAGATAGCATTGAAAGTATCGCTATTGATCCCACAGCCAGTAGCGTGCTCTATGGCGGCATGGGCTTGGGCGGCACGATTAATATTGAACAGAAATTTATAGCTCAAGATAAATATATGATTGGTTTATCTGGTGGCTATCCATTTGGTGCTGGCGTTAATGTCTTTATTAATCAGCTATTAGATAATGAAAAAACGTGGAGTTTACAACTTGCTAATAATAGTCAAAGCATTGATGGCTATCGCGATTATTCACGTAACAATAGCAATAATGCCTATATTGCTTTAATGCACCAAACCAATACCCAAAAGTTGTCACTGAACTTCAGTGACAGTTATCAATATTTACATTTCCCCGGCGCGCTAAATCAACAGCAAAGCGATGATAATCCATGGCAAGCAACAAGTAATGGAAAAGAAAAATATATTAATCACACCGTTAATACACAGCTTAATTTTGAACAAACACTTGATAAACAGTGGCAATTTAACCTTAAATCGCAATATCAACAGCAATGGGCTAATGCCATTTTTGCCGACTCAAACTACTCCTCTAAACAAGGTAGTAGTTTATTTTATTTACGTCCAAGCATTGTATTTGACAATGATTTTGTAAAAAACACGTTTGGTACTGAGTTTAATTATCAAACCTTCAGACAAAGCGCTACCACAAATAATGCGACACAAACCAACATTGCACTATTTAACCAAAGTGACTTTACCTTAGCTAAAAACTGGCAAAGCGGTATTGGCGGGCGTTTTGAGCATAGCTATACTACGGGTGATTTTATCTCGAGAAATAGCTCAGGCTCACAAGTAATTAATATCGGTGCGGGTGATATTTATCTGCAATACAATTGGAGTAAAGCTTTTAATACGCGTGCTTCAGTTTCATATGCCTATCAGCTGCCCTTTATTGATCAATCTAATTTAACACCCGGAACAACGACAAGCTTTGGCTTAAATCCACAAACGGCATGGATTTATCAGCTTGATAACACCTATAAAAACGATAGGTTAACACTTAAAAATAGTAGTTACTGGATGCTGATTAATAATCAAATTGATTACAATCCTAACTTTACAAGCCCTTATACGCCATTTGGTGCGAACATTAACTTACCGCCAACACAAACCATTGGTAATTTATTCGCGCTTGATTACGCATGGCTGCCGAGTTTAAGTCTTGGCGGCAGTTTTGCCTTTAACTTAAACACCTTCAGATCTGGAACTTTTAAAACTTTGGATGAAAATAAAAATCCTATAGATGTGCCAATATCAAACAACCAAGTCCCCGGACAGCCTCCTTTTACTGCGGAGATCCATAGCCATTGGCAATTTAATGACAAACTCTCTTTCTGGCTGCAGGAGCAATATTATAGTGCAAGCTACGCCTATGGCGATTATACCAATACCCTTGCCAAACAAAGCGGTTACTTCCTTACTAATCTGGGTGCCAAGTATCAGCTAGATCATTGGCAGTTTAATTTCAATATTTATAACCTGTTTAATAAGTTCTATTACAGTTATGTTTCAACCTATAATTTAAAAGACCTAAGTTACTACCCAGCTGATAGCATTGTTGCAATGCTTAATATTCAATATCAGTTTTAATAGCGTGTTATGAAACGTGCAACCCTGCTTTCTCTGATTTTGCACATAAGTGTTATCTTAGTTATTGCTCTTTTATGTATCGTTGCCAAATATATGAGTAACACGTCAAATAAACATATTGATATTGCCCTAACCAAAGAAAGTATGCCTGCACATATTGTTTACCTTAGCCAAAGCAAAGTAAGTACTAAGATTCCAAATAGTGCAACAAGCCTTACGTCTACAAGTCCTCAGATGAACATTTCAAAACCATCACCAACAATAGCTTATACGCCGCTGACAACACAAAACGCAAAACTTAAAATTGACAATAATCCACCAAAACAAATACAACCACTACATCACGAAAACAAGAAAATTGAAGCAAATAAATCATCGCCTCAACCGATTAATAAAGATCATCATACTATCAGATTAAATACAACTTTAGCCACCTCTGCCTTTAGTAGTGCCGAAGAAATAAATAATATCATGTCAGAATTGCAAAGCGCTTTAAGTAACTATCTTGCCAAACAATCAGCACCTGATCAATCCTTCAGTACCATGATTACGCTGACAATTAACAGGAAAGGTACATTAGAAAAAATAAACTTCTCACCGTTGCCATCTCAAGTGCTACAGGCGCTTTTGACTCACTTTTTACAATCACAAAATTATACGCATAAACTTTTATTGCCTCATAGTATTAATATCAATATTCCTTTGGAATTAATCGCTGCGTCTTCCAATTAAATATCGCCGCTCCCTGAGGCCAGTCGAAGGGAATCTAAAAAAAGTAAAGATGACTATTGGCTTCGACTGACGCTCAGCCAACGTTTATAGCTACCCAGATTATCCACCGCTCCCTGAGCTAAGTCGAAGGGAATATCAAATATAAAGAAGTGGAAAAGTTGTAGGGGCGTATTGCATACGCCTATTAAACGCCGAAGGGACGCTTAACAATAAACCGGCTTAAGCCAATCCAAAGATAAAGATAACTAAAAAAGCTTAGCCAACCGGCAAAGCTACCGAAACGATAAAGCCAACTAATTTGTGACAATATGTGATTAATATCAGCATTTGCCTGCTGCATTAATACTTGTTGCATATAGGGAATCGCAAGGCTGCTAAATAACACAACCATACTAAAGACTACCAATAAAACCACTGCCACAATGAGATTTTTCTGTACATTCGGACGCGTTAGTTGAATGATTTTTTTAGGGAAAAAATACATTAACACCACAAATTCAGTGATATAAGCGATGATCGTTAAAGCAAAACGCCAACTAAGATCAGCATTAATCTCAGGCAAACGCACAACAAACCAACTTATCACAGAAATTGCAAGCAGCAATGCCGCCCATTTACTCTTAAGAAAAAAACCAAGATAAATGCAAAAAGCAAGATAGAAAAAGGCATAAATCATGATTGATTTATCCGCACTTAGAGTAACCGCAATTTAAGCACGTTAAGCAATTATCCATGCGCACCATCGCTTTGGTGCTGCATTTGCTACACAGTTGTGACTCAGGTGGAAAGTTATTGCTCGCATCATTACTTGGCTGTTGACGTTGATCCAGCTCTTGACGCTTAGCGGCAATATATTGCTTTTGCTCTTCATCTAACTCATCATCTGGTAACATGCCGATTTTCTTTAAATGCTTTTCAATAACATCACCAATCTCAGAAACTAATGAAGGAATATACTTCCCGCCACGCTTTAAATAACCGCCATTAGGATCAAAAACAGATCGTAGCTCTTCAACTAAAAAGGTAATATCACCCCCTTTGCGAAAAACCGCTGAGATAATCAAGGTCAAAGCAATCGTCCATTGAAAATGCTCCATATTTTTAGAGCTTAAAAAGATCTCAAATGGGCGACGCATCTCATGCTCAGTGCCTTCATTTAAAACGATATCATTAATCGTCACATACAGTGCATGCTCTGCCTGGGGTGGCTTAATCTTATACGTTTCACCAAGCAATGATTCTGGTCGCTTGATATTTTCACTCATTTGCTGATGTGATTTTTCTTTTTTTGTTGGTTTAACTGCAACATTGTTTGCCCCATCATCAGGTTTGACAATATTAAAGCCTGTGATTTTTTTCTCTATTTTAACTGCCATTTTTACTCTTTTTACTCTAAACGGTTAATAAAAAATTTGCGATAAATCGCGCATCAAAAGTCGTCTTATTTTGCCTGAGCACGCCGATGAAAACAATCGATAATTCGTTGAAGTTTTGCTTTACTTTTTCACCTAAATAGCTGTTACTCTAGCATTGCACTAAGCACAATAGCAGTATTTTAAATAATTTTGCAGATCGGGGTTGCGATCAAGCACTTTATTGGTAAAGATATTACACATTCCGTAATTAAGTATACTTTTAATCTTATGAAATACCTGCCTGCTAATAGCGCATCAAACTACGCTTCTCGAATGACTGATGTTAACAATGAGTATTTCCATCAACTGATTAAAAGCATTGATCTTAATCAAACGATCAGCACATTAGAAAATGATAAACAACACTTTATCTTAATTGGCTTTTGCTGTGATGAAGGTGTTAAGCGCAATCAAGGTGTTATTGGTGCCAAAGAAGGTCCTGAATACTTCAGACTTGCGTTTTTTAACTTAGCAGCGCATCTAGACAGTAACATCATGCTTTATGATGCGGGTAATGTCTATTGCGATAGCGACGATCTTGAGTCAGCACAGCAGTTATTAGCAGAATATGTCGCTAAAGTCATACAACTCAATGCCATACCGATTGTCATTGGCGGGGGGCATGAAACGGCTTGGGGGCACTTACAAGGTCTTTATAAAGAAAAGCTTAATCCCACGATTGTCAACTTTGATGCACACTTTGATTTGCGAGAAACTTTAACAGGTAACCTTGGCAGCTCAGGCACCCCTTTCTATCAAGCATCACATTACTTAAAGGATCAGCAACTAGACTTTAATTATTATTGCTTTGGTGTGCAGCCATTTGCTAACACCAACCGTCTATTTGATTATGCTCATGCGACCAATACACAATATTTGCTTGCTGAGCACATCAACAACAACCCACAAGATTTGTCATTTATTGACAAAATTACAGCACAAAATAAGCAAATCTATATCACGCTATGTCTTGATGTTTTTCAAGCAGCGCTTGCCCCAGGGGTTAGCGCACCACAAGCATTAGGTATTGATAGCCCTTTTGTCATAAACGCTTTGCGTAAGCTCAAGCAATCTAAACAAGTTATTGCTTTAGATATCGTTGAGCTTAATCCAAAAAAAGATATCGATAACAGAACCGCTAAGCTTGCAGCAGCACTTCTTGCGAATTTTCTACAAGCTTAAACTTAACCCTTATAGGAGGAATTTATACTATGTCACGCACCATCAAAGCCGCAACAGGAACCAAACTTAGCGCTAAATCATGGCTGACTGAAGCGCCTCTTCGTATGTTGATGAACAACTTGGATCCTGATATTGCCGAGCATCCACAAGATCTTGTTGTTTATGGCGGTATCGGTAAAGCGGCACGCAATTGGGAATGTTTTGATAAAATCGTTGAATGCCTAGAGAAGCTTGAAGATGATGAAACACTACTTGTTCAATCAGGAAAGCCTGTCGGTGTTTTCAAAACGCATGCCGATGCACCACGTGTACTGATTGCCAACTCGAATCTTGTGCCACACTGGGCAGATTGGCAGCACTTCAATGAGCTTGATAAAAAAGGCTTGATGATGTACGGGCAAATGACCGCAGGTTCTTGGATTTATATCGGTTCACAAGGCATTGTTCAAGGCACCTATGAAACTTTTGTTGAAATGGGACGCCAGTATTATAACGGTGATTTATCGGGCAAGTGGATTCTCACAGCGGGTCTTGGTGGCATGGGCGGTGCGCAAACACTTGCGGGTGTTTTAGCTGGTGCTTGTGTGTTAGCCATTGAGTGTGATGAAAGTCGCATTGATTTTAGATTGCGTACAAAATACGTCGACTATAAAGCCAAAACCCTTGATGAAGCAATGGCTATTATCAATAAAGCTTGCGCTGAAAAGCGTGCGATTTCTGTCGGACTTTTAGGAAATGCTGCTGAGATTTTACCGGAAATGGTCAAGCGCGGGATTAAGCCTGATGCAGTTACCGATCAAACCAGCGCTCATGATCCATTAAATGGCTATTTGCCAATTGGTTGGAGTTTAGAAAAGGCTAAAAAAGAGCGTCAAAGTAATCCTGATCTTGTCGTTGCTGAAGCCAAAAAGTCAATGAAAGCGCATGTAGAGGCAATGCTTGAGTTTGCCAAGCAAGGCATTCCAACTTTTGACTATGGTAATAACATTCGCCAAGTCGCCTTTGATGAAGGCTTACAAAATGCGTTTGATTTCCCAGGTTTTGTGCCGGCATTTATCCGTCCACTCTTTTGCCAAGGCATTGGACCGTTTAGATGGGTTGCTTTATCAGGTGATCCTGAAGATATTTATAAAACCGATCAAAAAGTCAAAGAGCTTATGCCAAATGATAAGCACCTGCATAACTGGCTTGATATGGCAAAAGAGCGTATCGCTTTCCAGGGTCTTCCGGCACGTATTTGCTGGGTTGGTCTAGGCAATCGTGCTCGCCTTGGCTTAGCATTTAATGAAATGGTCAAAAATGGTGAGCTTAAAGGTCCTATCGTCATTGGTCGTGATCACTTAGATTCAGGCTCTGTTGCAAGTCCTAATCGCGAAACAGAAAGCATGAAAGACGGCTCTGATGCTGTCTCTGATTGGCCGTTATTAAATGCCCTTCTTAATACCGCAGGAGGAGCTACTTGGGTGAGTTTACATCACGGTGGAGGTGTCGGCATGGGCTTCTCGCAACACTCGGGTGTTGTTATTGTTGCCGATGGCACTGAAGCTGCAGCGAAACGCTTACAGCGCGTCTTAACCAATGATCCAGGCACGGGTGTCATGCGTCATGCCGATGCCGGTTATGATATCGCCATTAATTGTGCTAAAGAAAAAGGGCTAAACTTACCCATGGTTAACGCCAATTCAAAAGATGGTCATTGCACCTCAACCAAGAAAGAGGCATTAATATGAGTGAAGTGATGAACCACACAAATACAACGAATAACAAAACATTAAACTCACAAAGCTTTTGCTTAATTCCTGGTGAGCTTAGCCTTCAGGATATTGAGTTACTAATTACGAGCGCCTGCCCTATTCATTTAGATGATCGTGCTTATGCTAAAGTAGCAACATCTCGCAACATTGTTGAAGAAGTGTTAAGTGCTGGCAAAACAGTCTATGGCATTAATACTGGTTTTGGTTTATTAGCCAATAAAAAAATTCCAACAACTGATCTTAAAGAGCTACAACGCCGTATCGTCTTATCTCACGCTACTGGCGTTGGCAAACCACTGGATAATGATACGGTTAAGCTCATCATGCTCCTTAAAATCAACAGTCTTGCACAAGGCTACTCAGGTGTCACACAACAAACCTTAGATGCGTTAATCGCCTTTTATAATCATGGCATTTATCCGGTGATCCCTGAGCAAGGCTCAGTTGGAGCATCTGGTGATTTAGCTCCTTTAGCACATATGAGTATGCCACTTATTGGTGAAGGAGATGTTAATTATCAAGGGCAACGTATCAGTGCACAAGATGCCTTAAAACAAGCGGGATTAAATACGATTGAACTTCAGGAAAAAGAAGGCTTGGCTTTACTTAATGGCACGCAAGCATCAACAGCGATTGCTTTGATGGGTCTGATTAAAGTTGAGCGTAATTTCAGTATTGCTACTATTGCTGGCGCTTTGAGTATTGAGGCAACCTTTGGTAGCATGAAACCTTTTGACCCTGTTATCTCCCAGATCAAGCGCGTTGAAGGGCAAATTATTTTCTCAAAAGTCATGCGCAATTTATTGGAAAATAGTGAGATTATGCACTCACATGATCACTGTGGCAAAGTGCAAGACCCTTACTCCCTACGCTGCCAACCACAGGTGATGGGTGCGGCATGGCAAGTGATCAATGATGCTAAACGCAATTTATTAAATGAAGCTAATGGCGTATCTGATAATCCATTGATTCTGCCCGAAACCAAAGAAATTATCTCAGGTGGTAACTTCCACGCTGAAATGGTCGCCATGAGTGCCGATATGCTGAGTATTGTTTGTGCTGAGATCGGTGCGATCTCTGAGCGTCGCATTGCCCTTTTGATCGATAAGCATTTAAGCGGCTTACCTGCCTTTTTAATTGAAAATGCCGGACTTAATTCAGGCTTTATGTTGGCGCATGTCACTGCATCATCACTAGCCAGTGAGAATAAAACACTAGCCCATCCGGCATCTGTTGATAGCCTGCCAACTTCTGCCAATCAAGAAGATCATGTTAGTATGGCAACTTTTGCCGCACGCAAATTAAATACGATTGCTCAGAATGTATTATCTATCTTAAGTATTGAAGTACTTGCTGCTTGTCAAGGGGTGTCACTAAGAGCGCCACTTAAAACATCGAGTCTATTAGACAGCAAATATCGCCAGATTCGCGCCAAAGTCCCTTATTACGATGAGGATCGCTATTTTGCACGTGATATCGAAAATGCCACAGATGTCATCAAGCAACATGCTTTCTATAGCGATGTTCACACACAGCTTTTTTAAATATTAAAGGTGAGAATATGTACGATTTGATCATCCAAAATGCGCGCCTTGTGACCTTTGATCAAGACGAGCGTATTTTGGATAATGCTACTTTAGTCATTAATCAAGGCAAGATCATTGATATCTTAGTCAAAGGCTCAGTACTACCTAAGGCACGTGAAATCATTGATCACAATGGTCAACTGCTAACTCCAGGACTCATTGATTGCCACACGCATCTTGTCTATGGTGGCAATCGCGCGGATGAGTTTGAAATGCGTTTAAATGGTGCATCCTATGAGGAAATTGCCAACAAAGGCGGCGGCATTCGTTCAACCGTTACAGCAACACGTAACGCCTCTTTAGATACGTTATATCACAGTGCTCACAGACGCCTTAAGCAAATGATGCAGTATGGCACAACCACTTGTGAGATTAAGTCAGGTTACGGCTTAGATATCGATACTGAAATGAAGATGCTTAAAGTTGCACAAAAGCTTAATACATCAAAAGGTATAGATATTATCCCGACCTTTTTAGGTGCCCATGCTTTGCCACCTGAGTTTGATGGCAAGGATCAATATATTGATTTTATTATTACTGACATGCTACCAGTGCTTAAAAAAGAAAATCTGGCACACGTTGTTGATGGTTTTTGTGAAAATATTGGCTTTTCACACGCGCAAATAAAACGCCTATTTACTCACGCCAAAGAACTTGGATTTCAGCTAAAGTTACATGCCGAGCAGTTATCTGACCAAAAAGGTGCGGCGCTTGCTGCTGAGTTTAACGCCTTATCCGCTGATCATTTAGAGTATCTTGCACTTGAAGATATTGCTAAAATGCATGCGGCAAACACGGTTGCCGTTTTATTGCCTGGCGCTTATTATTTCTTACGTGAAACCAAACTGCCTCCGGTGACTGAGCTTTTAAATAATCACGTCAAAATTGCCATTGCCACTGACGCTAACCCAGGTTCATCACCCTTTTTGTCATTACCATTGATGATGAATATGGCATGTACCCTATTTCGCATGACGCCTTATCAAGCCTTTCAAGCAACAACGATCAATGCCGCTTACGCACTTGGCATCCAAGATCAAAAGGGGAGTATTGAAATCGGTAAATGTGCTGATTTAGTCTTATGGGATTGCGAGCATTACAATCAAATTATCTATGATGCAACGTTGAATTATCGCAAAGCAACCATTAAAAATGGGCAGTTATTTGCTTAAACTTTGCTGCACTAATCGCACACTCCTTTCATTTCTGGTTAATATTTTCAAATCACTTCACCGCTGCAAGCAGCTCAAGTGACTTACTTTTGGCATTGCTCCAAAAGTAAGCAAAAACGCTAGCCTCACAAATTTTTTAACGCGCATTTTGCGCTGCTTCACAAACTCGCTACGCTCAAACATGTTGCGCAGTAATCCTCTTCAATGCGCTAAAATTTGCAATGGCATACTCACTTTGCCCATTCAAGTTTTGCGTCAAGTAAAATGGAGCAGATTTTTGCATGTTCGATTACGGAGTACGAGTTTGCAAAGATTCCATTTTACTGGCGTCAACAAAACTTGCAGGGCGAGCTTTTTGATTACTTTTTATTAACTGAAATTACGCATTTTCTCTATTTCGACACCTCGCCTCGCAAGTGCACCTAACTGTTGATGCAACCCATCAAAAGCACCATTACTCATAATGACGTAATGTGTAAAACGCTCGGGTTGTGATTGCTTGAAATGCTCAACAATATTGGCAACCTGATCAAATACCAGAAAGTTATCTTTGGCATACGATGCCGCTTGCCACTGCATCACACTGTTTTGATAAAACCAGATCTCATCGGCGATATTAAGCGCATTGATTAATGCTGATTCTTGCGCGCCCATTTTCATCGTGTTTGAGCGTGGCTCTAAAATTGCGACAACTCTTTCCTTATCTCCAGCACGTGCTTTAATGGCTCTGAGTGTTTGTGCGACTGCCGTTGGGTGATGCGCAAAATCATCATAAATGGCATAGTGATCGTTTTGTGCAATGCATTCAAGGCGACGCTTGACTCCTTTGAAGTTTTTAAAGCTCTCTGTCACTTTATCCAATGAAACACCGAGTGTTTTTAAAACCGCATACGCTGATAGCGCGTTTTTAGCATTATGCTCACCTAATAACGTCCAGTTGATCTTAAGTGTTTTATTGTGATCTATGATCTCAAATTGGCTATAGTCTTGAAGTATAGGCTTAATATCAAGTCCATGCTCAGCTTGCAGCGGGCAACGCTCAGACCAACAGCCCATCGCTAATAGCTTATCAATATGTGTATCCGGCTTAGGATAGATAACTGTAGATTTTCCAGGTAACAGCCGCATCAAATGATGAAACTGGCGATAAATATCCTCGATCGAGTTAAAAATATCGGCATGATCAAACTCAAGATTGTTGACGACTAATATGTCTGGATGATAATGCATAAACTTCGAGCGCTTATCAAAAAATGCCGTATCATATTCATCGGCTTCAATCACAAAGTACTCCGAATCCGTTAAGCGCGATGATACGCCAAAGTCCTGAGTAATCCCACCAACCAGAAAGCTTGGATTTAATCCCACATCATCCATCAGTTTAATCACCATTGAGGTGGTAGTTGTTTTGCCATGTGTGCCAGCAATGGCAATGACTTTTTTATCTTTAAGAATTTCTTGATAAAGCCACTCGGGTCCCGAAAAATACTCAAGCTCGCTATTTAATAAATATTCAACAATTGGCATACCACGGCGCATCGTATTACCAACAATCACCTGATCCGGTTTAAATGATTCAATATCATACTCATAACCGGATATAAGCTTAATGCCTTGAGACTCAAGATAGCTGCTCATCGGTGGATAAACATTTTGATCACTGCCTGTGACCTTATAACCTTTTTCACGCGCTAGTAACGCTAAAGCACCCATAAACGTGCCACAAATACCTAATATATGAATGTGTTTCATGCTAAAAGAAACCTTGTTTAACTATTTACTTTCTAAAACCATATCTTTATAAGTGCCTATGCAAATATTATCGGGTATTTTTGGATTCTCGGATCAAGTCCGAGAATGACCACGCATCGTCATATTCGGGCTTGACCCGAATATCCATTGTTACCAAAAAACTATTGTTTAGGTACTTAACCTTATAACAACCTTACCAACGATAAAATAAGTGTGGCTGATTGCTTGGCTGCTTTCTCAACAAACTGTGGGAAATCATCCACTGCCTGACCATCTGCTGTATCTGAGATAGCGCGCAATATCACGCAAGGGATATTAAGCTCATGACACACTAAGTTAACACTGGCTCCTTCCATCTCAATCGCCTGCGCATTGAAGTGCTTCACAATCATCTCTTTCACTTCTTTGCTATGGATAAACTGGTCCCCCGTTGCAATAACACCTTCTTTTAAGGCAATACCATGCGTATTTGCTGCTTCCTTTAACTTTGATGTTAAGCGCTGACAAGTTTCGATAAACACTTTACTGCCTGGAATTTCGCCCTTTTGGCGACCAAATGCGGTGATATCAATATCATGTTGTACTGTTTGTGTGGCAACAACGATATCCCCAACTTGCACATCTGCTGAGCCGCCTCCTGCGACACCAGAGAATAGCAAAACTTCCGCGCCAAAATGCTCAATCATCACGGTTGCGGTCAAGGTTGAAAATACCTTACCAATTTTACTATAGGCAATAATTAAATCATGTCCATGATAGCGTCCTAGATAATAGGTGTTATTGGCATATTCTTTGGTGTCATAAGTATCTAATTCAGCAAGAATTGGTGTAATCTCTTCGGGCATTGCCCCCATAATTGCAATTTTCATTATTATTTTTGATTTTTCTTGGTCATGATGAATGGCAGATACTATACGCAAAACATTATTGGTTGACCATCAATAACTGAGCTTATAACTAGAACTTAGCATCATAATCAAATGCCGGATGCTTTGATAAATCTATCACACGATGTGGTGATGGCTTGCCTTGTTTACCCGTGGATGTCCCGCCATCATAAACACGTGGGATCCCCCATTTACCACTCCACACTAAACCATCGTGATTATGACCAAACAAAAGCATATCAATCTTGTGCGCTTTAAGTATTTTACCTAAATCATCTGAGTCTTTTAAATGATGAAATGGACGGGGAGAAAAGGGATGGTGATGCAGATAAACCACGCGATATTCTGCATTTTTAACATCTTCATCATGGCTTAAATAATTATCTAAACGCTGTAATTGCGCCTCACCCAACTGCCCCTCGGCAAATAATCGATCATACCAATGAAGCTCTTCTGCCATTGAGTCTAATCCCAGAAAGGCAATATTATCGATAATCGTTTTAATTGGATATTGCACATCAATACTGCCATAAAAAGCTTGTTTAAATGCTGGCACATAACCACTGTAGCCAATCGATCCTGTGCCGTAATCATGATTACCCGGAATCACGAGCACATGAAACCCCGCGCGCTTTAAGCGATTGATCTGTGCTAAGGCTTCATCATAAGCACCATCCTTTGTTGCATCCTCGACAATGTCGCCAGTAATGACAATAATATAATCACCCGCCTTTTCCTTGGTAAAAATAATGCGTGTAACTAAATCACGCATAACTGAAGATAGGTTTTCATAACCTAAATGGGTATCAGTTAAGTGAATAATCCGTTTCATTGCTTATCCTTTTATCTGTTGGTTGTAACTTTAATTTGCAAGCATCTAAGCAATGGTTTATTGGTAGTCATGGATATTTGGGTCAAGCCCGAATATAACGGTTAGCGGTCATTCTCGGACTTGATCCGAGAATCCAAAAAAAACACCTAATAATATTTGCATAGCTACTTAAGATACGACTTCAGTATAGTCAAAACTTTCGACATAAAAGAAAATTTATCTCTAGTCTTGCCAAAATTTCATTGATAGAATCAGGCAACCCCGATGTGAATATGGACAGATCAATCAATATGCTTAATAAAAATCAACGTAAAATTCTATGGTTATCAAGCTTAGGTGGCATGCTTGAGTTTTATGATTTCATCATCTACGCACTCCTTGCTGGCTATATATCACAGCTTTTTTTCCCGACGCATTCAGCAATTAACTCACTTTTAATTGCCTTTAGTGCTTATGCTGTTGGCTATTTTGCACGACCATTTGGCGGCATTATTTTTGGACATTTTGGTGATAAATATGGCCGCAAGAAAACCTTTACCATTTCGATCTTAGTGATGGCATTATCAACGTTTGTCATTGGTATTTTGCCAACCTATCAAAGCGCTGGCATGTTAGCTCCTATTTTATTGGTGATCTGTCGCATTGCCCAAGGCTTCTCTGTCGGTGGTGAAATCCCTGGTGCTATTACTTATGTCAGTGAATCAGCGCCGGATAAAAAAGCCTTTATGACTGGTTTTGTCTTTTGTTTTTTAATCTCAGGCGTCGCCATTGGTTTTATTGTTGAAGCGCTTTTATTGCAATTTTTTAGCCATGAGCAAATGCTTATGCATGTGTGGCGTGTGCCCTTTATTTTGGGTGGCATTTTTGGCTTTATTGCTTATTATCTACGTAAACAATTGATGGATATTGAGGACTTTCAACCCTTTATCCAAAAAGAATACGCTTTACCAATTACCAAAGTCTTGCACACCCATGGTTGGAACTTAGTCTATACCACCATCATTGTCTCATTCGGTGCATTATGCTTTGTGACCTTATTTTTATTACTTCCAGCCTATTTTGGCACTATTCTTAACTTGCATTTGAAAAATTTTGTATGGGTTAATAGCTTGGGCGTTATTATTCTGTCAGTTTTATGTATTATCGTTGGTTTTTTTGCCGATAAAATCAATAGACAAGTGATTCTATTATTAACCACTATCATCACAATGATTGCCAGCTTTTTTATCTATCACATCTACACACAAAGCCAAGATATTTACTTCGTTGCTATCGTTCTCAGTGCAATTATTTGCGCGTTATGCTGGGGCAATATCCCTGCAATGCTTATTGATGCTTTCAAACAAGATGTGCGTTACAGCGGCATCGGTTTTGCTTATAATCTAGGTTTTGCTGTTTTTGGTGGTTTAACGCCAACGATTGTTATTGCTGCCATTAAAACCAGTGGTAACTTAATGGCACCTGCCTATGTCTTGGCTATTGGTGCCCTTATTACCCTTATTACTATGCTCATTAATCGCATAATCAAAAAATAACATTTATGACTATTGTTCGCGTTCTTGTGCATGGTCCCTTTACGGATGGGCTTGATTATCTTTATTCAGTAACAGCGACACCAATACTTTTCACCCGCGTTATTGTCCCACTTGGCACACGTAAGGTAATTGGTGTCATCAGTGAGATTAACCCCAAAGTTAGCTTACCCAAAGATAAACTTAAGCCCATTATTAAAGTACTTGATCAAAAGCCGCTGTTATCAACAGAAGCGATTGATCTGATTAAATGGCTTGCCAATTACTATCAGTGCACATTGTATCAAAGCTTAAGATTATCGCTACCAAAGCACTATTTGCAAAAAGAACACCCCGAATGCGCCAAGCAAATTATTTATACCTTAAATACTGCTGATCATAATGATTTTAAACCTGCTAAGAATGCACATAAACAGCATAAAGCATTAGCGTTATTGCGTGAACATGGCGGTGTTTCGCATGATACCTTTATCAGCCATGAGATAACATTGACAACCATAAAATCACTCATCAACAAAAATATCATCACACAATCAAAGCATAGGCTCTTTCCAAAAACTCACGCCACAACAGCGATAAAACCGCGCACATTGACTAGCGCACAGCAAAGCGTTGTTGATGCGATTTGTCAACACCTTCATCAATTTAAAACCTTTTTGCTTTTTGGCGTAACGGGCAGTGGCAAAACAGAAGTGTATATTGAAGCGATTAAACCCGTGATTCAAAGTGGCAAACAAGTATTAGTTTTAGTGCCTGAGATCAACCTTACACCCCAAACGTTGATGCGCTTTGAGCAAAACTTTAATGAACCTATTGCAGCTATTCACTCGCAACTGACTGACCAAGCCCGCTTTGAGCTGTTTGTTAAAGTCCAAAATTCTGAGATTAATATTATTATCGCAACACGCTCAGGTCTTTTATTTGACACGCCAAATCTTGGCATGATTATCGTTGATGAAGAGCATGACGCCTCTTATAAGCAACAAAACATTCCTACCTATCACGCGCGCGATATTGCGATTGTCAAAGCGCAAAAATATAATATTCCAATTATCTTAGGTAGTGGCACGCCATCTTTAGAAAGTTATTATCATGCGTCAAATGGCAAATATCATTTATTAACCTTAAAAAATCGCGCATTGAATCAAGTCAGTAATCAAGTACATATTATTAACTTGCAAAAAAGTAAAACACAAGCGGGCTTGAATCCGATATTGATTGATAAAATCAAACAGACGATTGCCAACAATGAACAAGTCCTGTTATTTATTAATCGTCGCGGTTTTGCCCATAGCTTAATCTGTCAAGATTGCGGTTGGTGTGCTAACTGTAACCAATGCGAGAAACCATATACCTTACACACCAAGCCTCAGCATCTGGCATGTCATTTTTGTGGCAAAGCACGTGAGATTATTCTGCAGTGCCCTAATTGCCAATCACATAACTTATCAGACATTGGACAAGGTACTGAGAAACTCGAAGATGAATTAACCGCTCTCTTACCAACAGCTAATATCGCGCGGCTAGATCGCAGCTCAACGCAAAAAAAAGGCGCACTTGAAGATGTGCTTAATGACATTAAATCACAACATATCGATATTATCGTTGGCACACAGATGATTGCTAAAGGGCATGACTTTCAGAATGTTAGCCTTGTCGGTATTATCAATGCTGATGCAGGCTTTTACAGTCAAGATTTTCATGCTGTTGAGAGAACCGCGCAATTGATTATTCAAGTCGCCGGCAGAACGGGACGAGGCAGTAAACCAGGAGATGTTTATATTCAAACCTATCAGCCAGATAATCCTATATTACAATTAATTCTACAGACCGATTATAAAAAATTCTTAGAGCATAGCCTTGAAACACGCAAGCTTCTTAGCTACCCGCCTTTTTCCTATCAGGCATATATTTACGCCCAAGCAAGTAAGACACAGACCTGCACGCATGCCTTGCAACAACTAAATCATGCACTTGTAAACTGTAATGAACAAAAAAAATTACACTGTCAAATCTCGCATGTGCTACCTGCAATTAATATCAAACAAGCAGGACATTATCGCTTTATGTTGATGTTGACAGCGGGTACACGCAAACAGCTTAAACAACTGTTAAATGAGGTTAGTAATGACATTAAGCTTGCGCGTAAAAAGGTAAAGATCACCATTGATATCGATCCTGTAGATATTAAATAGAACCCCACGGGCTTGAGCCCGTGGGGTTCTATTTAATTTTTTCCCTGATTTAAGTCACTGGTTAAACCAAGGCATCAGACTTTGGGCCGTATTGCTCATACTTTTTACCTAAGTCATTATTAGTAAATTTCTTGAAGTTATTGACAAACATCTCAGCAAGCTTCTGATATTGAGCATCATAGGCAGCTTTATCTATCCACGTATTGCGTGGATTTAAAATATTACTGTCAACATCATGCAAAGCTTGCGGAATCTCAAAACCAAACATTTCATCTTTGCGTAATGGCGCATGATCAATCGAACCATCAAGTACCGCATCAATGATTGCACGTGTATCTTTGATTGAAATGCGATGCCCTTTACCATAGCCACCACCCGTCCAGCCGGTATTAACCAAATAAGCACTGGCACCATGCTCAAGCATTTTCTTACCTAAAATTTCAGCATATTTTGTTGGGTGAAGTAATAAAAATGGTTGACCAAAGCATGATGAAAATACGGCTGTTGGCTCTTTAACACCTAGCTCAGTACCGGCAACTTTTGCCGTGTAACCAGATAGGAACTGATACATTGCCTGCTCAATCGATAGCTTTGATACAGGAGGTAGTACACCATAAGCATCACAGGTTAAGAAAATGATCTTAGTTGGGTGCCCTGCCTTAGATACAGGCTTAACAATATTATCAATATGGTAAATAGGGTAAGAAACGCGTGTATTCTCAGTTTTTGCATTTGATGCGAAATCAATGCTTTTATCATTGTTTAAAACCACATTCTCAAGTAATGCATCACGACGAATCGCATGATAAATATCTGGCTCATTTTCTTTAGATAGATTAATGGTTTTAGCATAGCACCCGCCTTCTAAGTTGAAGATGCCATCATGATCCCAACCATGTTCATCATCACCGATTAGCTCACGCTTTGGATCAGCGGACAATGTTGTTTTGCCTGTACCTGATAGACCAAAAAATAGTGCTGAGTCACCTTTCTTACCGACATTTGCAGAACAATGGAAAGAGCCGATCTCTTGCAATGGTAAGAAGTAATTCATCATCGAGAAAATGCCCTTTTTGATCTCACCACCGTACCATGTACCACCAATTAAAGTCATACGCTCAGCGATATTAAATGCCACAAAAGTTTCTGAGTTTAAGCCCCATTTTTGATAATCTTCACATTTAGTTTTGCACGCATTTAAAATTGTCCAATCTGGGGTGAATTTTTTAAGCTCATCTGCTGTTGGGCGGATAAACATATTTTTAAAGAAATGCGCCATCCACGCAACTTCAGTCACCAAACGAACAGACAATCGTGTTTCAGGATTAGCACCACAAAAGCCATCCATAACATACAGTTTTTTATCATTAAGCTGTATCGTTGCCAATGTTTTTAAGTGTTGCCAACTTTCAAGAGACAATGGTTTATTGTCTGAGCCATCTTTTGCCCACCAAACATTTTTCTTGGCTTCAGCCGTTTCAACGATAAATTTATCTTTTGGTGAACGCCCTGTATATTTACCCGTATCTACAGCAACAGCACCAGTAGCTGTTTCAACCCCTTTTTCATACCCTTGAGCAGTTGCTGACGTTTCGTGATCATATAAGCCTTCATAAGAAATATTGTGAAATATTTCTTTTGTTTCATTAATTCCGCATTTTTTCAACTGATCAAGTAGCATTTTTGTAAATTCTCCATTGTTTTGTGCATAAATATAATAATATGCCAAAGAAAAATGAACAACCCACGCTAACCAACTTTATCAAAATTTTATTCGCTTTACTAAGCTTGCTATTGAGCTCGCTGATAAAGCACTTTACAATAACGCGGTTAGTTAAATAAACCTGAGCAAACAATGTCTGAAACTGCACACAAGACCAATTTTATACGTAATATTATCGATAGAGATCTTGCTAACAATAAAACTCATGGCAAGGTGATTACACGCTTTCCACCAGAGCCTAATGGCTACTTACATATCGGGCATGCCAAATCGATTTGCCTTAACTTTGGTTTGGCACTAGCTTACCAAAAAGGACCATGTCACTTGCGCTTTGATGATACAAATCCAGCTAATGAAGAAGCAGAGTTTGTTGCAGCAATCAAAGAAGATGTTAAATGGCTTGGCTTTGATTGGGGAGATAATCTTTTTTATGCCTCTGACTATTTTGAAACACTCTACGCGCTAGCGGTTAAGCTAATTACAGAGGGTAACGCCTATGTTTGTGACTTAACAGCAGATGAAGTGCGCGCTCACCGCGGCACACTAACTGAAAGCGGTAAAGATAGCCCATATCGCCAACGCAGTGTTGAAGAAAATTTACAAAAATTTGAACAAATGCGTCAAGGCCTCTTTGATGAAGGTACGTGCACCTTACGCGCTAAAATTGACATGAGTGCTGGCAATATAAATATGCGAGATCCAGCACTTTATCGCATTAAGAAAGTAACGCACCCGCATACTGGAGAGCTTTGGTGTATTTACCCTATGTATGATTTCGCGCATGCTGCCTCTGATGCTATTGAGAACATCACTCACTCACTTTGCACCCTTGAGTTCCAAGATCACCGCCCATTGTACGACTGGGTTGTTGAAAAATGTGGATTTGAGAATAAACCTCAACAAATTGAATTTTCACGCTTGAATTTAAACTACACCATTACCAGCAAACGCAAACTAAAATATCTTGTTGAACACAAGCTTGTTGCTGGCTGGAACGACCCTAGAATGCCTACTATTCGCGGATTACGTCGCCGTGGTGTGACACCCTCTGCTATTCGTCGTTTGATCGATCTTGTCGGCATTTCAAAGCAAGACTCCATTACTGATTACAGCTTATTTGAAGAGGTCATTCGTGATGATTTAAATCAAACAGCTGAACGTCGCAATGCCGTATTAAAGCCGTTATTGGTTGAGATCGATAATCTAGCAAACGAAGTACTCAATGTGCCGAATCATCCACAAAACCCTGATTTCGGACGCAGAGATATTAGCATTTCAAACCGTATTTATATTGAACAAGATGATTTTATAGAGCAATTAGAGAAAGGTCATAAAAAGCTCTCTTTAAATGGACGCGCGCGCTTATTAAATGCGTACGTGATCGAATGCTATGACCTTGAAAAAGATCACTTGGGTCATATCACCAAATTAAAATGTCGCTATCTGCCAGAAACACTAGGTGGCAAAAAACCAAATGACGGTATCAAACCACAAGGGATGCTCCATTGGGTGGATGCTAATAATTACATCAATGCCGAAATCAGGCAGTATGATCGCCTATTCAACTGCGAAAACCCCGCTGCCTTAGACAATTTAGAGCAAGGCTTAAATCCACACTCTTTAGTGGTTATTAACAATGCCAAGCTTGAAGCTTCATTAGCACAGACTGAAGTCGAAACACGTTTTCAGTTTAACCGTTTAGGTTATTTTTGTGCTGATCAAGTTGAGCATAGCGCTAGCAATATTGTCTTTAATCAAATTGTTAATCTTAGAGATACCTGGGCAAGTTAATTTATTTAGGCAACTTTATCTCCGCACTAGTGCGATACTGATGATAACTAGTGAAATTCTTTGCGCCATTTTTGCCATAAGCTAATATTATGGGAATATCTTCGCCTTGAGTAAACGTATAATTATATTTAGCAGATGATGGCGTCATTGGCAGTGTGAAACTAATGGTTGTTAGCCCTTTCTCCACTTTGCCCGAAACCAGTTTAACCGCTGGCGTACCGCCTAAAGATATAACACTCTTGTGTGGTGGACGTCCTTTCACCCCATACTCCTGTGATAACTGCACTTTACCATCGGCATCAACATATCCCAACACCATCATCGCATCTACCATCGTATTGTTAACACCAAATCCGACGGCAACCCATCCCGTTGTCTTGGCACTTAATGTAAACTTGATATTTTTATCTGCTTGCAACTGATAAGACAAGTACATATTCTTCAAATGCAGTGAACACACACCCTCTTTGCACACCTCATTAGGTACTTTGGCACCCGCAAATACAGCTGTCACCATCAAACTACTTGTTAACATTAATCTTAAAGTTTCCTTTACTATTCTATTCATGTATTTTCCTTATTTAATGTGATGAATGATAAGGACATTTAAGCACAGCAAATCTCGTAATACAATTACAGTAAACAGCAAAAACAGCACTCAAAGTTATCATACGAAATGTATCAAATGATAAAATCATTTTAAAATGGAGCAAATTTACAGTCGCTTACTTATTTTAAGTTGATTTTAAACATAAAAGGATTTATAAATACTGCCAGAGCGGAAGAAGTCAAAAAATAAGATCTAGAAAACTACTATGAATCAATAATGCCATTGATTCATAGTAGTTTTGTCGGTGTCTTATATACATTCTGACTCTAAATGTTATAAAAAACACGGGAGAAACTACATGTCAAATGAGGTTATTGCCTCTAGAGGTCTACCTAAACCATTTTGGGTGATCTGGGGAATCGAATTATGGGAGCGTTTCGGTTATTATGCGACGCAAGCTATTTTAGCACTCTACTTTGTAAGTCACTTAGGGTTTAGCCAAGAGCTAAGTATTTATACTTTTGGCTCTTTTTCAGCCTTTGTATATGGATTTGTTTGGGTTGGCGGCTATGTTGGCGATAAATACCTAGGTGCCAAGCGTACTGTTGCACTCGGCGCCATTATTTTACTCATTTCATATATTGCATTAGCAATGTCAACTAAGGGCACGATATTTTACGCGCTTGGCGGGATTATTGTCGGTAATGCGCTGTTTAAAGCAAATCCATCATCACTTATTTCTAAGTTATATGAAAAAGGTGACCCTGCTTTAGATGGTGCGATGACCTTATATTATATGGCAATCAATTTAGGTTCATTCGTTTCTATGCTAATTGCCCCAGTTGCCGCACAAGCTTTTGGCTGGGAAGCAGCCTTCTGGATCAGTGCTTTTGGCTTATTACTTGGTCTTTTAAACTACTTTGTCTTTTATAAAGTCTTAGGCTCTCTATCGACCGAGGCAGGCGCAAAACCAATGATTTTCGGTCGTTTGATCACCATTATTGTTGCATCAATTGTTGCTGTTATTGTTTTTGGTAAACTGCTACCGCATACAGAAATTTGTTACACGATTGTTTACATTGTTGTTGCAGGTGGTTTCTTATACTTCTTAAAAACCGCCTTAAGCTTAAAAGGCTCTGATCGCATTCGTATGCTTATTGCATTTCTTTTGATTCTTGAAGGGATTGTCTTCTTTGTTCTTTACAACCAGATGCCAACTTCGCTAACATTCTTTGCTGTGCACAATATCGATAACAACCTCTTTGGTTGGACAATTCCTGCAGCTTCTTACCAAGTTTTAAACCCACTGGTAATTATTATTGCCTCACCTATTTTGGCTGTGATTTATAGAAAACTACCAGGAACGCACGTTACAAAATTCTGCTTTGGTATGACATTGTGTGGTCTTGCCTTCTTGGTACTTTTTTTACCGCGCTTTACTGCAGCTGAAACGGGTCTTGCTTCACCTTGGTGGATGGTACTAACTTATACTTTACAATCTACGGGTGAGTTATTAGTTTCTGGTCTAGGTGTTGCCATGGTTGCTGAGCTTTGCCCACGCGCCATGTCTGGCTTTGTTATGGGTATTTGGTTCTTAACATCAATGTTAGCGGGTCCACTAGGTGCGTTTGTTGGTAATATGACTTCTCCACCAAGTGGTGTGACATTAAGCACAGTCGAAAGTCTCCATGTCTATACAGGGGTGTTTGCACAAATCGGTATTGTTACCTTGATTATTGCCGCAATTATGTGGCTCTCACGCCCAATTTTGAATAAGTATATTCATGATAAAAAAGAGATCACCAGTGACCATCAAATCAATGAAGTCATCAACTAAATAACTTCTTTATATTTCCACTTGCACTATTTGCTATTTTCTGTAACTTTAGCTTCATCAATAAATCTTTAGACTTAAAGGACTGACTTCATGGAGTTTCAGACACAGAATATTAATCAATATTTTCAATGGATCATATCGCTTATCTTAGAACATTTGCCTAGCGTTGTTCTTGCGCTGATTATTTTTGTTATTGGACTTATTCTTGCCAAAGTTGTTCGATCAACTACGCAAAAGCTACTCTTTAAAACCAAGCTAGACAAAGCGGTAACGATGTTTTTAATGCAGATATTGCATATCTTTCTGGTTATCTTTGTCATTTTGATTGCCTTGAGTGAAATGGGTATATCCACTACCCCACTAACTGCCGCAATTACGGCACTTATTGTTGGTATCGGTATGTCATTAAGAACCTCTGCTAATATCGTTGTTTCAGGCATTATGATTGTCTCAACACGCCCATTTAGAATTGGCGAATTTGTTGATATGGGCGGCACAACAGGAATTGTCGAGGCGATTAACTTTGTCTTTTGTACACTACGTACTACCGATGGTCGTGAAGTCAAAGTGCCTAATAGCTTAGTGACTTCACGCATTATTACTAATTTCTCTAACAACGAGTTTCGTCGCAATGATTTCATTATCGGTATTGGTTATAGCAGCGATCTAAAGAAAGCAAAGTCACTATTGCAAGAGCTTGTAACAAACAATGCAAGCATTATTCAAGAAGGTGATAAAGCGCCTATTATTCGTGTTGATGCTCTAGCTGATAGCAGTGTCAATTTACTGGTTCGCTATTGGACAAAGCGCGCCGACTTTCAGGAAACTAAATGGGCTCTAACCGAGCAGACTAAACTTTGCTTTGATGATAATGATATTGAGATCCCCTTCCCTCAAAGATCATTACATATCGAAAATATTCCGGCTCAACTTAGCGTTGATAAAAAATAATTGGCAAGCACCAGATCCTCTGGTGTCGTGATTTTAATATTACGCTTATCGCCATCAATGATAATAGGCTGATGATCAAGCGCTTCAATTGCAGATGCCTCATCCGTCACAACAATATTATTGTGTAGACAAAAATAATAACCCATCAATAAACTGCGATAGCGAAATACCTGTGGCGTTTGCGCAAGATAAATCTGTTTTCTATCGAGCGTTTTAACGATATTAAACTCCGTATCGACGGCTTTAACAGTATCATGAGCTGCGGTGGCGAGAATCCCACCAATCGCATTTTCAACACGAATAGCCGCATAAAGCCTTCTGATATCATCTAAGCGCACACAAGGTCTTGCGGCATCATGTACAAAAACCCAATCATCATCACTAGCAACATTTTTCAAAGCCATCAAGGCATTGCGCACACTATCACTACGCTCTTTGCCACCGGCGCATATCTTAATGCGTGCATTGCTGATATGAATTGAGTTTTTCCAGTAACGATCTTTTGAGTCAAGTGCGACCACAACCAGATCAAAGAAGGGTTCGCTTAATAAGCGTGAAATCGTCGTATCGAGAATCGATAAACCATTATCCAGTTTAATGTATTGCTTTGGAATATCATGATTCATGCGACTACCAATGCCACTTGCCGGGATCACTAGAATTCGTTTCATTGACTATCTTCCTGTAATGCCACTTTTTTATCCTGCGGTGTAACGATTTGATAGAAAACCTCACCATTTTTGATAAAGCCAAGATTAGCACGCGCCATGCCTTCAAGCACGGAGTCATTTTGACGCAAAGAGACAATCTCTGCATACCAATGCATATTACGCGCTAAAAGCTCATTATTTTTTTGCTGCTTGACGCTTACCTGTCCATTTAGCTCATGCGTGGCAAAGAAACCTGTTTTGCTCCACCAAAAATCGTATTGTAAGGCAACAATGCCAATAAATAGTACAGCAATAAACAGGGTGTAACGTGAGATCATTATATTTTTATTTTTTAGGTTTTATGTTTTTGATGTTTTCTTATGCTTTTGGCTGAGCTTCTGCTGTTGCATCACTTCCAACCGACTCAGCTTTTTTAATTTCTTTGTCCTCTTGAGACTGAGCATCATTCACTAAACTTTCCGTTTTTTCAACGATATGTTCCTTGACTTCAGTGGTATGATTTTTTTCATCTTCAACAATGACGATTGTCTCTTCAACAACAGTATTTTTTTGTGCTACATGCGCTTTTTCTGCTTCATCTGTTTCAGCATTTTGCTCAGCAGTTGAATCATCAGCATCAACATCGTCACTAAAATTAAATGTCTTAAGTCCAGGGTAGATGGCATTATCTGCTAAATCTTCTTCGATACGTAATAACTGGTTGTACTTAGAAACACGATCAGAGCGGCATAGTGAACCTGTTTTGATTTGTCCGGCACCCGTTGCCACCGCTAAATCAGCAATCGTCGTATCAGATGTCTCACCTGAGCGATGTGAAATAACACATGTGTAACCTGCTTCAGCTGCCATTGCCATCGCTTCAAATGTCTCACTTAATGTACCAATTTGATTGAGTTTAACTAAAATTGAATTAGCAATGCCTTTATCAATTCCTTCACGCAAAATTTTGCTATTGGTCACAAACAAATCATCACCAACTAATTGCACTTTTTTGCCTAAGCGTTCAGTTAATAACTTCCAGCCTTCCCAGTCATTTTCAGCCATGCCATCTTCGATAGAAATAATCGGATAGCGATTAACCCAATCTTCTAGATAATCAACAAACTCCGCTGAGCTTAGTGATTTATTCTCAGATGCCAACACATACTTGCCATCTTTGTAAAACTCACTACTGGCTAGATCTAGCGCGATATAAACTTCTTCACCGGCTTTATAACCCGCCTCTTCAATCGCTTTTAAAATCATTTCAATCGCCACAGAATTTGATGGCAGATTAGGTGCATATCCGCCCTCGTCCCCTACACCGGCAACGCTAAAGCCTGCATTTGCTAGAACTTTTTTCAAGGTGTGGAAGATTTCAGCGCCACAACGAAGTGCATCAGAGAATTTATCAAAGCCAACTGGCATAATCATAAATTCTTGCATATCGACATTATTATCAGCATGCTCACCACCGTTGATTACATTCATCATCGGCACTGGCATAATATACTCTTTAGAGTTCATCAAATAACGATAAAAAGGTTTTCTAAGGTGTGAAGCTGCCGCTTTAGCACATGCCAAAGACACCGCTAGAATCGCATTAGCACCTAACTTTTCTTTATTTTCAGTACCATCTAGATCAATCATCGTCTGATCAACCAAACGTTGATCTAAAGCATCTAAGCCAACAACCGCTTTTTTAATTGCTTTATTGACATTATTCACTGCTTTTTGCACGCTTTTGCCAAGATAGTTCTTCTTATCACCATCACGTAATTCCAGTGCTTCTCTGGTGCCTGTTGATGCACCTGAAGGTGCAGCAGCACGCCCAAAAGCACCTGATTCTAAAATAACATCGGCTTCAATTGTTGGATTACCACGGGAGTCTAAAATTTGTCTTGCAACAACATTACTAATTTTTGCGTTCATTGTTTTACCTTTAATTTGTTCATTCCATTCCTAAAAACTGGCATAAGAATACCAATATTTGCTCTAAATGCCTAGCAGATTAAGCGTTAGATTGAGTGACTAATCTCAAAGGAACAACAATATGCGGATTTACCTTTTCACCACGCAAGAATTTAATCGCCGCCTCAACACCAAGCTCACCCATTAAATACGGTTGTTGCGCAATGGTTGCTGCCATTTTTCCGGCTTTAACGGCATTGATACCCTCTTTCGTGCCATCAAAACCGATAAGGATAATATGCTTTTTACCTGCTTCTTCAATCGCACGCATAGCACCCAATGCCATCTCATCGTTTTGCGCAAAAATACCATTAACATCAGGGTTGGCTTGTAATAAGTTTTGCGTAACATTCAAGCCTTGTGTGCGGTCAAAATTCGCTGGCTGCTTAGCTACAATCTTGATATCTGATGTTGCCATTTCAGTATCGAAACCTTGACCACGCTCTTTAGACGCTGAAGCACCTGGGATCCCTTGAAGTTCGATAATTTTGCCACTGTTATTTAAGCGATCAATCATGTATTGCGCTGCCATTTTGCCACCTGCCACATTATTTGACTCAATATGTGACAATACTTTGCCTGAATCAGCTGTGCGATCCAAGGTAATGATTTCAACACCATGCTGATTCGCATATTTCACCGCAT
Organism: Cysteiniphilum sp. JM-1; assembly: GCF_008711525.1. Classification (GTDB taxonomy): domain Bacteria; phylum Pseudomonadota; class Gammaproteobacteria; order Francisellales; family Francisellaceae; genus Caedibacter. The sequence continues at coordinate 22,914 of NZ_VXKS01000013.1, read as the reverse complement.
TAGAAACGGCTTGTGAATCGGTTGGGTTGATAATAATCACTTTAATGTTCTTAGTCACTAAGTCTTGGACATTAGACAGCTCTCTGGCGGGATCATTGCGTGAATCAAGGGTGATGACTTTATACCCTTCCGCTTTTGCTGTTTCTTCCGCGCCATTTTTCATACTAACGAAAAATGGATTATCTAAAGTTGAGACCACAAATCCAACCGTTTTATCATTATCATTTGAGCTGCCACACCCTGCCACTATGAGCATTGCGGCAACACCAATAATGGCAGTAATCACTTTAAAAATACGTGTTTTCATTTTCATTTATTCTCCATGAGGTTAGTTACACTAGTTTTTCACTTTAAAATCAAATAATACCGCGATCAATATGACCAAAGCCTTGACGATCATCTGATAATACGAGGAAACGTCCATTAAGTTAAGCGCGTTACTTAATAAACCGATAATAAGCGCGCCCATCAATGTGCCCATAATCTTGCCTTTTCCACCAAAAAGGCTCGTACCACCCAATACCACCGCAGCGATTGCATCAAGCTCATAGCCTGTACCTGCAGTAGGTTGTGCTGATGACAGACGCGAGGTAATAATCATTGCCGCAACTGCTGATAAAGCGCCTGAAATGGCATAAACAGCAAACTTAATACGATTAACACGAATACCGGCAAGCTTTGTTGCCTCTTCATTGCCACCGGTAGCATAGACATATCGCCCAAAACGCGTGTATTTCAACACATAAAAAGACACCGCAAAAACCACTGCCATAATATACACAGGAAAAGGAATGCCCAATAAACTACCCGTACCAATAAAAGCAAAAGCATCAGAGCTTGTTGCCACCGGATAACCATCACTAAACACCATCGTCAATCCACGAAATAAAGTCATGGTAATCAATGTTGCAATAAACGGTTGCACCGCGCCTTTAGTGACAATCGTACCACTGACACCGCCAAAGATAACACCGACTAAAATCGTCAAAGGAATAACCAAATAAATCGGTACCATCCACTGTAATAAAAACGCACAAACAACACCACAAAGTGCTAATACAGAGCCAACCGATAGATCAATACCTTTGGTTAAAATAACAAACGTCATACCCACTGCAATCACGGCATTAACAGATGTCTGTTGCAAAATCACTAAGATATTATTCCACGTCAGAAAGTATTGATTCAAACATGACATCACAATAATCATAACGACAAGTGCCAGTGCCGCCTTATGCTCGATTAAAAATTGCTTATTCACTTTACTCATCACTCTATTTTTTAGCATTACTCTCCCCTTAAACCATTTAAGCAATTGCCAATTTCATTACCGCTTCTTGCGAGATATCATCTGCCATCAACTCACCCTTTATCTCACCTTCACGCATTACTAGCATACGATCACTCAAACCAATCACCTCAGGCATTTCTGAGGAAATAAATAAAATCGCCAAACCCTGCGCTTTAAGCGCATGAATCAAGCGGTATATCTCGCGCTTTGCCGCGACATCAATACCACGCGTTGGCTCATCTAAAATTAACAGCTTCGGTTGACATAATAAACCCTTGGCAATCGCAATTTTTTGCTGATTACCACCGCTTAGATTACTGACCAGCTGATCTTGATTAGGTGTTTTAATTTTCAGTTGATCGATATACTTAGAAACCACTTCTTTTTCTTGTGATCGATCAATATGTCCAAATGCATTTGAAAGTTGTTTAAGTGATGCTAGCGTCATATTCTCTTTAACACTAGCACCCAAAACAAGTCCATCAACCTTGCGGTCTTCTGAGATATAAACAATACCATGAGCTAAAGCTTGTGTTGGGTTGTTTACGCGAATCACCTCATCTGCCAACGTCATTTGTCCCTTTTTAATCGGATGACAACCGTAAATACTGCGCGCAAGCTCTGTCCTTCCGGCACCAATTAGCCCATACACACCCAGCACTTCACCTTGATGAATAACGAAACTTGCTGGTTTGATTTTGTCATTACTAATATTCTCTGCTTTAAATAATTGCTGCATTGACTGCTCTGGCATCTGAGTATGCTCTGGCGATGATAATACTGTCATCTTACGACCAACCATTTTCTCAATGATTTGTTCATGCGTTAACGCATCTGTTTTACTCTCGATAATAAACTGACCATCACGCATGATCGTAATATCATCACAAATCTCAAATATTTCTTCCATGCGATGCGAGATATAAATAATGCACTTGCCTTCGGCACACAGTTTTTTGATGATTTCAAACAAACGTCTGACTTCTTTTTCAGTTAATGCATCGGTCGGTTCATCCATCACAATAATTTGTGCATCTAATGATAAAGCTTTGGCAAGCTCCAGAAGTTTTTGATCACCAATACTTAAGTTATTCGCCAAGCTTGATGCCTTTTGCTGCATATGCAACCCATGAAGTATTTTATCAACTTTGTGATAGGTTGCTTTCCAATCAATACTTAAGCGATTGCGCATGACCTCACGACCCAAGAGAACATTCTCAGCAATTGTGAGATCCGGCAATATATGTGGCTCTTGATGCACCATAGCGATGCCCGCTGCTTGCGCTTTGGCAATGCCATCAAACTCAACCTTTTCACCAAAACAATAAATCTCACCTTCATCTTTTTGGTAAATACCATTTAACACCTTCATTAACGTTGATTTACCAGCACCGTTCTCACCCAAAAGCCCCATCACTTTGCCGCGATACGCTGATAAGCTCACACCATCTAATGCTTTAGTCCCTGGAAAACTTTTATGAATATTCTCTAAGCGTAATACACATTGATCTTCATGCCTTTGCACAATCTTCCCCCTCTTAAGATTTAGCCGCTAGATACTTTCGAAATCAACAAATGGTAGGTTATACCATTGATCGAGCTTATCTTTTAACTTATCTAACCCCATTTTGTTTTGCGCTGAAAACAATTGAAAACTAATATTCTCAGGTGCGCGCACTTGCTTTAAATAGTCACGTAATAAGCGCTCAGCTTTTGCTTTTTCTGAATTATTAAGCTTATCCGCCTTGGTTAATAAAACATGTAAGTTTAAATCATTCTGTATTGCTGCTTCAATCATCATACAATCAAAGCTTTTAATCGGATGACGAGAATCTACAAGCAACACTACCCCCTTTAAGCACACTCTGGTGGTCAGATACATCTCTAGCGTTTTCTGCCAACTTGCTTTGATCTTTTCCGATACTTTGGCATACCCATAACCAGGTAAATCGACCAAGCGCTTATGCTCTTCCAACTCAAATAAATTGATCAGCTGCGTCCGCCCTGGTGTTTTACTGACACGTGCCAACTTCGTCTGTTCGGTTAATGCATTTAGCGCACTGGATTTACCCGCGTTAGAGCGCCCTGCAAACGCTACTTCAATCCCATAGTCATAAGGCAACTGCTCAACTAATGCCGCCCCCATCACATAGGTTGCCTGACGGTAATTCATCGGTTTGAACGATGGTGATTCACCTGCTTCATCAACGACTGCTTGTGGCTCTTTGATGTTTTCCAAATCTTTCACTTTGTCTATTTTGCCTACTTTGTGTACTTTTTTTATTTCTTTGACTTTTTTTATTTTTTTATCATTCATAACATATCTTCTTTATTTTCATCATCACATACCCCCAAAAAATGAGGCTATATGCAACATATCCTATCTTTGTTTTAATTCAGCTTTTAATGCTTCCAGTAAATGTCTGCACGCCGTGTCAATCATCAAATACACTTGGTCAAACCCATCATTATAATACGGATCTGGCACATTATTCATTGCCAAAGTAGGCGCATATTGCAGCAATTTTGTTACTTTTTGCATATTACTATTTGGCGCAATCATCTGCATATCTTTGAGATTCTTATCATCCATGGCAATCAGATAATCATAATGCTCAAAATCTTCTGTCACTAGCTGCCTTGAACGCAAGTCACGAATATCACAATCATATTTCAACGCTGTTGCTATCGTTCTTGGGTCAGAGGCATCACCTTTGTGCCATTGAGCAGAGTGTGTGCCCGATGATTCAATTTCAAAATAAGGTTCTAAATGCGCTTGAGCAACAAGCTTACGCAAGATACCATGCGCTGTTGGTGAGCGGCAAATATTGCCCATACAGACAAACATGACTTTAATCTTTTTCATATGCTTGATGACAACCATGAGGGTTAATCATTATTCCTGAGGCTAGTGTATTACATTTGACTAGGGGATTAACAGCACTATTTATCCTCATTATGTCGCATTGGGTATTATTTCAACTACATTTCTTTCGTATTTATGGCAAAAATTTAAATCTTGATCTACTTTAAACAATGAACCAATCAACTTTTAGAGGTAACATTATGATGAAGATAAAAAAACTTGAAAAAGAAATCGCTGAAAGCATCGACAACCCAAAAGATAAAACCATCAATACCAAGTCAGCTAACTTATTTATCAGTAAATTCAAACCGATTGCTTACGGGTTTGTGCTACCGATGAAAACGCTTAAACACTAGTAAAACATAAAGTCATTAGCCAATAACATCCTAGAAAAATCAAACTCAATATTAAACCAATACAAAGAAAAGATGCAAAGCGAAAAGCAAATATTTTCACACGCTCAGCCGATTGAAAAAGAATGACATTACTGGCTGCCCCCAACATGCTAAGATTCCCTGACAATGTGCTACCTACCGCAAGTGCGATGAATAACTCACTTGTCTGTCCATATGGGTTTAATAACGGTAGCAATAACATTACTGCGGGCACATTAGATAACATTTGACTTAACACAAAACCAATCATAATAAGGCTTAATGGATTAAGCAGCCATGCTTGATGCGTACTTAAAAAGCTCTGCGTTATCCCTGTTAACCAAACCGCATGCATAAAAACAAACATCGCAACAAAAAAGATGATACTCGTCCAATCTAGATGTTTAAATACAGCCATTCGTCGTTGGTAAGCAATGATAATCGGCAAACAAGCAATAAGGGCAATATAGGTTAGCGAAATCAAAGGCATCTCAATGAGCGTTAATAGCACTTTGAGTATAATAAGTATGACAAAACTTATCAGGGCGATGATGACAGGAGTAACTGCTTTAACATTTATTGAAACACTTTCAGTCATTGAGATATTAGTGCTCATCGGTAGGCATAGCTCTTTGCGAGATACAAATGCAATCAGTCGATAACAAGCGTAAAGCGTGATCATACTGGGAATAAATAAGTAGCCAAAGAAACTAATAAATGGGGTACTTAGATGTCCAGCTATCAGCAAATTCTGCGGATTACCAATTGGGCTAAAAACACTGCCAATTGTCATACTAAACGCCAGAGCATATAAATATGGCGTACTGGCAAGCGAATGGCGTTTAATCAAGGTTATTACAATATCAGCGCCAACAATCGCAATCGTATCATTAAGAAAAAGTGCTGATAACAAACCACTGCCAAAACACAGAATACATAGTAACTTCTCTTGTGAGGCATGACGCACAACATACTTTACCAACATCACATCCAACAACCTACTATCATGTAATGCGCTACCGATAAAGAAAACTGTAATAAGGTAGAAAATCGTCGGCAAATCAATCGCCTGCCAAGCCTGCTGCAGCGAGATATTGCCACTAGCGATAACAATAATGGCGCATACCAACATTACCAGCCAAATAGGCGCTGAAAATCGCCCTACTTTACGCAAAGACGCCGCAATAAAAATAATAACCAACAATAAAAGTGGTAAATAATGCACTTTCTAGTCGCCACCAAGGTTAAAGTCCGATAAGTATAATCTCTCCATTTACAGATGGGTAGCTCCATAGGAAATCAATAACCAACTCACCTAGCTACGCCATACTAAAACTACAAATTTTTATAGTAAGCTAACGCCTCCTCTCTCGAGACTTTAAGATCAACAACTGGATAAGGATAATCTTTACCAAGAGTGATACCAGCTTGTTTTAAAACACTCTCCGGTGCTGACCACGGTGAGAACAAATACTTATTCGGCAGTTGATTCAATTGAGATAAATAACGACGAATATACTCACCATCGCCATCAAACTTTTGCCCTTGAGTGACTGGATTAAATATGCGAAAAAAAGGTGCCGCATCAGCGCCACTTCCTGCAACCCATTGCCAATTGGCACTATTATTAGCTAAATCGGCATCAACTAAGCAATCCCAAAACCATTTAGCACCATGGCGCCAATGAATATGACAGTTTTTTGTTAGAAATGACGCGACAATCATTCTAACGCGATTATGCATAAATCCCGTTTGCCATAGCTCCCGCATTCCCGCATCAACAATTGGAACACCTGTTTGACCCTGTTGCCATGCTGTTAATAATCTCTGATTATCTTGCCATGGGTAATGATCAAACTTTTGCTGCCAATTGTGATCACTTAATTGTGGATAATGATAGAGCAATGCATAATTAAACTCGCGCCATATAATCTCTGATAAATAGGTCTGTTTGTTATCGTTATCACATTTTCTCTGACGCACTTTATCCCAGATAATATGTGGCGAGATTTGCCCAAAATGTAAAAAAGGGGCAAGCCTAGATGTTACATTTAAGCTTGGGATATTGCGATTATGCTGATAATCATGTAAATGATGCTCAATAAAGGTTGCTAAATAGTGATGCGCCGCTTTCTCACTGATTTGCCACTGTGATAATACCTTCTCTGACCATTCATGCTGGGGTAATAAGTCCAGATCCGCTAAACTGCTATTACTTGCTTTAACTTCAGTTAAGCAGTTTTGCATCTCTTTAATCTCATCCAATGGTGCTCTTGGCGGCATGACTTGCAATGCTTGACGTTTGAATGCACTAAAGACTTTGTAAGGCTGACCATCACTCTTTAATACCTCCCACGGCTCCCACAATAAACTACCATTAAAACTATGCACATCTATTGCGTGCGCTTTCAATTGCGCCTTAATATGTTTATCTCGCGTGACTTGCCATGGTGTATATAAGCGATTCCAAAAAACCTGCTTAATGTCATAGCGATCAATAAGCTCAATAATGATTTCATAAGGGTCACCTATAAAAAATTGTAATCGATGATGAAGTGTCTGATTTAAGGATTGCAATGCATAATGAAGCCATGCTTTAGTCGCTGCACCCATTTGCCAGTCTTGTGAATCAGTATCATCAAGAATATAAATCGGCAGAACCACACCACTTTTGAGTGCTGCATTCAGCGCTGGATTGTCGATAATTCTTAAATCTTGGCGAAACCAAAGAAGAACTTCTGGCTTTTGCAGCGTCATCGATATTACTCACCAATAATGGTTTTCAACATCTCAATATGCTCATCACGATCATTCAAACATGGGATAACGGCATAATGCTGACCACCGGCATTTAAAAATGTCTCGCGTTCCGTCTCTTTTAATTCCTCCAAGGTTTCCAAGCAATCAGCAGCAAATCCTGGCGCCATTACTAGCACATTTTTTTTGCCCTTTTTGGCAAGATTTGCCAACACTTCTGTTGTATATGGTTTAAGCCACTCTTTGGGTCCAAAGCGAGATTGGAAAGATAGTTGAATATCTAGCTTTGTTTCACTCAGTGCACTTTTAAGTAGTTCAAAGGTTTGTAAGCAATGTGCTTGATACGGATCACCCTTTTGTACACACTCCAGTGGAATACCATGAAATGACAATAACAACACATCTGGCGTGAAATCGATCGTCTCCAGATAACTTAAAACACTCTGTTTTAATGCCTTAATATAAGCAGGATGCTGATAATACGGGGCAACACCAACAATATTAGGTTGATAACGCATTGTTTGCAATACACGAAAAACCTCATCATATACAGACGCCGTTGTTGTGGCTGAGTACTGCGGGTAAAGTGGCACAATATTAATTTCAGTAACGCCTTGGACACTCAACGCCTCAATCTTTGCTTTAATCGATGGCTCACCATAGCGCATTGCAAAATCAACGATCACCTCATTGCCTAACTTATCGGCGAGTTTACGTGCTTGAGCTTGTGTGTAATACATCAAAGGTGATAATTGTTTATCCTCAAACCAGATTCTTTGATAAAGGTTAGCCGTTTTAGGGGAGCGAAATGGCAAAATAAACAAACGCAAAATGGGTTGCCAAATGAATGAAGATGCTTCAATCACACGCCGATCAGACAAAAATTCTTTAAGATATTTGCGCACATCTTTGACTTGATATGAGTCAGGAGTTCCCAAATTAACCAATAGTATTGCTTTCTTAGCATTACTTATTGCCTTTCCTTTATTGCTCATCTTCTTTATCTCATCCATTTTTTTATTGAAGTTATACACTTCTACTCACAACCACCAACCGTTATTTCATCGATCTTTAAACTGGCTTGCCCAACACCAACAGGCACAGACTGCCCATCCTTGCCGCAAACGCCAATGCCTTTATCCAAAGCAAAGTCACTACCCACCATCGAGATTTTTTGCATCACTTCCGGACCATGACCAATCAAAGATGCACCTTTGACCGGATGCATAATTTTACCATTTTTGATCAAATACGCTTGATCCATCACAAACACAAATTGCCCTGAGGTAATGTCTACTTGCCCACCATTAAAATGAGTCGCATAAATTCCATAATCAATACTTTGGATCATCTCTTCAAGCGTATCCTCACCTGGCAACATATAAGTATTGGTCATTCTTGGCAATGGTAAATGCGCATAAGATTGTCTTCTACCATTACCTGTTGCTGATACACCAAAAGCTTTCGCTGAAATTCGATCGTGCATATAGCCTTTTAAAATACCGTTTTCAATCAACACCGTTTTCTGAGTTGGTGTCCCTTCATCATCAAAATTAAGCGAGCCACGACGATTGGCAATACAGCCTTCATCAATTACCGTGCATTTCTCTGAGGCAACTTTCTGCCCAATTTTTCCTGAGAAATGCGAGCTTTTTTTGCGATTGAAATCACCTTCCAAACCATGCCCTACTGCTTCATGCAAAAGTACCGCCGGCCAACCTGAGCCAAGCACCACTGGCATTTTGCCACTAGGAGCGGGCTTTGCCTGAAGATTAGTTTTAGCGCCCTTATATGCCTCATCAACATAAGACTTCCATAGATTATGCTCAGTGAAATAATGATAGTCATAGCGCCCACCGCCACCGGCTGAAAAGCTTTCACGTTTTTGATCTTCCTTAGCATCAGCAACCATAATTAAACTGACATTCATGCGCACCAACGGTCTTACATCCATTACACACAAACCATCGGTATTTAAGATCAACACCATTTCCATATTCGAGGCAATGGAAACCGTGACTTGCTCGATATTGCTGTCTAATGATTTAGCATAAGCATTAATTTGATGAAGCAGTGCAATTTTATCTTCCGCAGGCATACTATCCAATGGGGACAATGCTGGATAATGGCGAATAATGTGTGGCGTGTTAAGTTTTTCAACCCTATAGGGATTAGCACTGTCTTTTAATAGGTAAAGTGCCGTTTTAATGAGTTTCTCAATGGTGTTCAGATGCAAATCATCAGCATAAGCAAAGCCTGTCTCACCATCAAATACGGCTCTGACACCAATGCCTTGCTCAATACCAAAGCTGCCATGTTTGACGACACCGTCATCTAACATCCAGCTTTCAGAGATTATCTTTTGCAAATACAAATCACCAAAATCAATTCGCTTTTGGCTTAATAAGTCCAGTAAGCCTTTTAATTTCTCCAAACTTAAATCAAATGGCTGTAATAACTGTTCATTAATAATACTGTAATATTGATCCTGCATTTTCTTCCTAAATTATTCAAATATACTGATATCACCACTGCCAACACGCAATATTTCGACAGGGACTTCGGTCATATCCACAACCGTTGTTGGTTCATAACCACAATAATCCGACTCTAGAATATAATCAATCATCTGCGCACAGGGTTCATTGGCAAAATCCTCGCTATATACAAGCGCATTATCCTGATCTGGCAAGATAAAGGTGGTACTTAATAGCGGTTCGCCTAAAGCCTCACTTAACATCAAAGGTACTGGATGATCCGGCACACGAATGCCAACGGTTTTTTTGCTTTTGTTTAACATCAATCCCGGCACTTTACTCGTTGCTTGCAAAATAAAGGTGTAACCACCCGGTGTTGCCCTTTTGAGTAAACGATAAACACTGTTATCAACCTTGGCATATTGCGCGATCTCAGATAAATCACGACAAATAATTGTGAAATTATGTTTATCATTCAAATCACGAATCTTTTTTATTTGCTGCAACGGTTTTTTCAAGCCCATCTTGCATCCCAAGGCATAGCCTGAGTCTGTCGGATAGGCAATCACCTTGCCATCATTTAAGGCATTAACAATTTCTGCTAAGACAGCCTTATTCGATGAGTAAGGATTTATTTCAATGTATTGGCTCATAGCAGCTTCTTACTTTATACTGGTCGCGAAAATTTGTGCTAAGTGTACCACTAACCCTCTCTGGAGAGAACATGAAGAAACTGCTTTTTGACTTTTTCCCTATTATCATCTTTTTTGTCGTCTATAAAATGTATGACATCTACACTGCGACAGTGGCACTTATCATCGCCACCGCAATTCAGCTAACCTATGAAGTTATCCGCTATCGCAAAGTGTCAATGATGCATGTTGTGACTTTTGTCTTGGTGTTAATCTTGGGAGGTGCCACCGTTTACTTCCATGATGAAGCATTGATCAAATGGAAGGTAACGATTGTGAATTGGTTATTTGGTGTAATTTTTATCTTTTCAACCTATTTAATGCAAAAGCCGATTATTCAACGCCTGATGGAAGAAAGCATTGAACTGCCACAAAAAATTTGGAAACGCCTTAATAATATCTGGGGTGTGTTTTTTTTATTTTTAGGCGCGATTAATCTTATTGTTGCTTATAATTTCTCAACAGATATTTGGGTAGACTTTAAGCTTTTTGGTATGCTTGGAATTACTTTTGTATTTGTTATTGGTCAAGGCATTTTTCTTGCTAAGCACATTGATCATAAAAAATAATTGCTCTAACCATATTCCTGCCCACTTTGATTGTATAGTTGGCTGAGCGTAAGTCGAAGCCTCTATAAAGTGTGACACTCCCAAACTTACCATGCTTCGACTAACTCTCAGTGCACCGCTTCGACTGATGCTCAGGGTACGGTGAGCACTTGTGGGTAAATAGTTAGTATTAGCCAAAATAATGGCTCTTAAACTACGCACATAGCTCTATCAAAAAACTCTCAATAGCTAGTTGTTTATTGACATTATAATGCTTACCTTCATAGGCTTTAAGCTTTAGTAGGCGCTGATAAAAACCATATAAAGCAATATGGTCATAGCGCTTAATCAATCCCTCTAATAACGCTTTTTGCTCTTGTGTTGGCATGGTTTGTAATGAGTCCAAACGATAATAATAAGCATCAATCAGTAAACTGGTTAACCAATAAATTGCATCCTGATAATAGGCATTGATATCAATGCTTAATGCCAAGGGCGACAACTGACCTTGAATAACCTGTATCAGCTCCTTACGTAATTGCCAGAAACTCTTATCTGTCTTAATGCGATCAATCACCCGCAGATCCGCCTTACTAATGGCTAATGCTTTGGCAATATCCTCATCATTCATTTGATACTTTTGTGTGAGATACGCTTTCTTTTGCGCCAATGTTAGCGCCAGATCAAATACTTGTACGCGCGAGCGCAATGTTGGCATAATCCACTGTAATTGATTAGTTGTCATCAGAAAATAAGTATTCTCTGGCGGCTCCTCCAAACTCTTTAATAGCGCATTAGCAGCAGATGTATTTAAGGCTTCCAATGGGCAAAGGACAATCACCTTAGCTTTAGCGCCGTGGCTTGTTAGATAGATACCTTCTAATAGATTTTTGATCTGATCAATCTTGATTTGTCCATCATCTGCTTTTTGATAAAAAACATCCGCAGCTGTCGCAAGATCATCTACAACATCATGCCCTAATAAAACAGCCGTGAGTTTAGTCAGTAATGGTTCAAGTGGCAAATGATCAATATTATTTAATAAAATCCCGTGTGCTAAACGATTTTGCGCTAATGATGCTTTGATCTGCTCAATAAAATCCGTATGAAAAACACTTATATCAATATCAGACATCTATTGGCACTCATGGTCCAACGCGTTGAAAGACTTTCAATGCACTGTGACACATACTCGAGAGTTTTGATTTTTTTGTTTTATATTCGATATGGAATAACTTTAATGATCCTGATTGGTATTTATCCAACAAATAGGCATCACTAGTTTTAAGCGCATCAACTAAATTTAATTCAAGGGCAGATTGCCCAAACCAGTACTCACCCGTTGCCACTTTCTCAATATCTAAGTTCGGTCTGAAGTGAGCAATATGCTCTTTAAAAAGCTTATGCACCACCTCAAGCTCTTCTTTAAATTTTTCACGTCCCTCATCGGTATTCTCACCCAACATTGTCAAAGTGCGCTTATATTTGCCTGCAGTGTGTAGCTCAACATCAACTCCCTTATCTGTTAGCAGCCGATGGATATTTGGCAATTGCGCCACGACACCAATCGAGCCAACAATGGCAAAAGGTGAGGCAATGATCGTATCAGCAACTGATGCCATCATATAGCCACCACTCGCGGCAACCTGATCAATCACAGCAGTTAACTTAAGATTAGCCTCTTTAATGCGTGCTAGTTGTGCGGCGGCTAAACCGTAACCATTGACTGCCCCGCCTGGACTTTCTAAGCGGATAACGACTTCATCATTTTTATTGGCAATCTGCAAAATAGCATTGACTTCTTCTGCTAAGGCTTCACTTTGTGAGGCTTTGATATCACCCTTAAAATCAATGACAAAAACATTGCTTAAATCATCATGTTGCGCTTTGTGTGCAAGCTTTAGCTTTTCTTGGTTTGCCTTATGCATTTTTTTAAATGCTGATTTATTTAGCACTTCATGCGCTAACTGCTCTTGGCGTTGTTGATAAGCTTCATTTAATGATTTAACAACCAACTGCCCTTTTTTGTTACTCGCTTTACCCTTTAGTGATAAAGCCAAGATAAACCCAAAGGCAATAACTATAGCAATAACAATTGTTGCTGCCTCAAGCACGAAAAACAAATAATTAATGGCATAATCTGCCCACATACGATGAACTCCTAGTGACGACGGTAAACTTTCTTAACCTGTTTTGGTAAGGTGCGTTGAAATGACTCGCGCGCGAAAATACGCTCAGCATATTTGGTAATATCCCCTAATGACTCATCAAGCGGAATACCTTGCAAAGGCAAAGCATGCAACAATGCCGCCAATGAGCAATCTGCCAACGTCATTGAATCTGACATAAAAAATTCATTCTCTGAAAAGATCGGCTCAATGGCTCTAAAGCTATCAACCAATGCCACTTTAGCTTCTTCAACTTTTTTCTGATCCGTGCCGCACAAGATAAAGTTAAGCAATGAATACCACTCGCGATCAATTCGTGTCATCGCCAAGCGCGTACGTGCACGCTCAACCGGATAGTTTGGCAGCAGTGAAGGTGCCGGATAACGCTCATCAATATAAAGCATCACCACCTCAGGATCATAAATGACATAGTCACGCTCTTTTAAAATCGGTAACGTTCCTTCAGGGTTTAATTCTAAAATCATTTCTTTATCAATGATTTCATCTAACTCAACCACCTTGAAACTCATACGTTTTTCTTCCAAGGCAATGCGTGCGCTATGCGAATACGGGCAATCTTTTTTTATAAAAAGTGTGATATACATGAAACAGTTATTATCTATAAAACAAAATGATAGACAATGGTAAATGGTTTGCCCTAGTTGGTCAATTGCTTCAATTTGAAATTCCTAAATTACATGACATTTTAATCCAAAAGTATTAAGATGCGCCCGTTTGCCTAAATTCAACTAACGAGGGAGTTACCACACAATGCTAAAAATTTTGCATTTTTTACTCGCATTGATCATTCTTGCTGTGATCCTATATCTCACGAGCATGAATCGTAAAAATATTAAAGCACGTTTTATTATTCAGCTGATCATTATTGAAATTATCGTCGCTTATTTCTTATTAAAATCGGCCGTTGGCGCTGACATTATCAGCTTCATTTCAAGTGGTTTTGATTACGTTATGCAATACGCGATGGAAGGAACCAAGTTTGTCTTTGGTTCGGTCGTACCTGAAAACTTCGTCTTTTTCTTTAATGTATTAATGCCAATTGTTTTGGTGTCAGCTTTAATTGGTATCTTGCAATACCTTAAAGTCTTACCACTTATTATCCGTGGTGGCGGTTGGATTTTGTCCAAAATCAACGGCATGGGCAAACTTGAATCTTTCAATGCCTTAAGCTCACTGATCTTGGGACAGTCTGAAAACTTTATTGCCTATAAGAATATTCTATCTGAGATTTCAGAGCGCAGAATGTACACGATGGCCGCCACGGCAATGTCAACCGTGTCTCTGGGGATTGTTGGCTCATATATGCAGATTTTAGATTCTAAATACATCATTGCTGCTTTGATTTTAAATATGCTAAGCACCTTTATTGTTTTGCATATTTTAAACCCATATGACTACTCCAAAGAGCAAAGCTTTGAAGATATGAGCTTGCATGCTGATAAAAAGCAAGCTTTCTTTGAAATGCTTAGCGAGTATATTCTTGATGGTTTTAAAGTAGCGATTATCGTTGGCGCAATGCTGATTGGCTTTATTGCATTGTTGGCAATGTTAAATGGTATCTTTAACGGCATCTTTGGCATCAGCTTTCAAACCTTATTAGGTTATGTGTTCTCACCTATTGCTTGGCTTCTTGGCATTCCAGGCAATGAGATCGTTCAAGCCGGTGGCATTATGGCAACTAAGCTTGTTTCTAACGAGTTTGTTGCGATGTTGTCATTAAAAGATCAATTGACACATTTCTCAACGCACAGCGTTGCAATCATCTCTATCTTCTTAGTGTCCTTTGCTAACTTTGGCTCAATTGGCATTATCGTTGGCTCCGTTGCTGCCTTAAATGGCGAGCGCGCTAAGTTTGTGTCACGCCACGGCTGGCGCTTAGTCTTTGGCGCAACAATGGTCAGCTTTTTATCAGCGTTGATTGCTGGATTGGTGATTTAAAACATAAAAACCCGAATTAACACAAACCCTAAAATTGCGCCTGCCAAGGGTGCTAATATCGGCACCCACGCATAGCTCCAATCACTTGAACCCTTGCCTTTAATGGGCAATAAAGCGTGTGCAATTCTTGGTCCCAAGTCACGTGCTGGATTAATTGCATAACCTGTAGGACCTCCCAAAGATAAACCAATCCCCCAAATGGCAAAACCAAAGACATAAGGCAAAGAGCCATTGGCAAAGGGTAAATTGTTACCATAGCTAATCAGGGCACCGACAAACACAATTAACAATGTTGTTGCAATCAGTTCCGTGACAAAATTGCTGCCCTTATGACGCATTGCCGGATAGGTTGAAAATACCATTAACTTAAAGTGCGCATTATCGGTATATTGCCAATGTGGGTAATAGGCAAGCCAGACAAGAACTGCTCCTAAAAAACAGCCAATTACTTGAGCAATCCATAATAATAAGACTTCGCCAAAGGAAGGATAAACACCACCTAATAGATACTTGGCTAAAGTGACCGCAGGATTAATATCCGCTTGTGCCGAGCCTGCGGCTTGGGCAACAAACACTGCCATCATCACCGCAAAACCCCAACCTGCCGTAATGACAATCCAACCACTGTTTTCCGCTTTGGATTGTTTTAATAAAACACCTGCGACCACACCACCGCCCAAGAGCATCAACACAAGGCAGCCAAGCAATTCCCCAAAAAAAGCACTATGCAACATAAATCATCCTCCTGTTATTTTCTTGCAAAACAGCAACAAAGCTAATCTGCGGCGCTTAATATATCACAGATATTTTTGACACCCGTCAATATTTGTGGAGAAAACTGCGAAATGCCATCAGATGACAACTGAAAAACATGTTTATTTTTTACAGCGAATAAATCCTGCCAACGCTGCCACATCGATGCTTGGTCAATATGCCACTTGGTTATATTCGATAACATGATAATTACACTAGGATTGCGCTCAATAATCGCATTGATATTTGTTTGGAAACTGACGTTATTCATATCTTTAAATACATTCACACCTCCGCATTGAGTGACAATATCATTTAAAATCCCGCTACCTCCGGCGACAAAAATCGGTTGAGTTGCTAATTGCAATAATACCCTTGGTTTATGGCGCTTAATAGCAGGTGTTGCGTTGTGTTTAATGATTGCCTCAAGTTGTGTTACAAAGCTTTGCTGCAATGCAGTCCCTGCATTTTTTAATTGAATACTCGCACCAATATCGGCAAATGACGTTGCTAATGATTTAAGGTCCTCGGCATTAAAAACTACCACTTTAATGCCAAAACGTTCGAGCAAGGCAATCACTTGCGGTTGCGTTTGTCCAGTCCACGTAATCACTAAATCAGGTGATAAGCTGATAATTTTCTCAACATTAAGCGCTTGGAATGAACCAATGTTCTGGTAGTTTTCATAATATTTAGGCTGCCCAGCATAATAAATACTGCCGATGAGTTTGGTATTAATCTCAGCCTTCGCGTTCTCTTTTGTTGCTTGTTCAATCACATCATGAATAATTGCTGTGGTATTGGGTGACAGTGAGACCACTGTAAAGACTTTAGTTGTATTGGCATATAGTGATTGTATTGGTAATAAAGAAAGCACAAACCAAAAGACAAGTACACAATATTTAAAATAGTGTGATTTTAAAATAATTGAATCATTTTTTCTGGCATACATGAGAGTATCAAAATCAAACATTATTCTAAGCGCAATTTAATAGAAATCATCTTCATACTCTGGATACTGCACAGGATTCCCACCGACTGAGCTTACTACTCTTGGATATTTAGCCCGACTATTATAGGTTGCGTCTTTTTTGTATTTCATTACACGAAATATCCAGCTATCGCCAAAATCAAAGTGCAAAAACAAATTAAGCTGCTCATCATTTGGAAATAAATCATCAAGTGTAATTTCACCCTCTTGATGAGTCTTAAATTTCATAATATTGTCACTATAAGGTCCACTTGTTCGCTTTCCCATATAGAATTCATGTAGATGATCATTATCAAATTTAAAGATTTTCAATATAAATGGGCATAACTCTTCTAACGTCATTGTGCTTTTGACTTCACACTTTTTGTATGAATCCAGTACTTGTATTTTGATATTCCAAATTTCACTCATAATAATCTCCTACTATTTTATATTCACTTTCTAATCCACAGATATATCACTTTTATTAAAGTCCAATATCCTCATGCTTGTTTTCTGCCGTCACTGCAGCCAATAAATCGGCTAATAAATAATGTTTAGGCTTTACAAATTCAATTGTCACCTGTTGTTTTTCTGCCATTGTTTACACCATTTTATACGGATCAACGACCTGATCAAACTCTTGTTGTGATAAAAACTTCAATACCTTGTTTGCTTCACTTAATGACGTGTCATGCTCATCAGCATAATGCGCTAATTGTGATGCCTTATCATAGCCAATCACCGGACTTAATGCCGTTACTAGCATTAAGGAATTGCGCAAATACTCATCGATCTTTTTCTTATTAGGCTTAGTCCCTTCAAGTAAATAATGACTAAAGTTAAGCATGCTATCAGATAAAATATTGATTGATTGCAAAATATTATAAATCATCATTGGTTTATAAACATTCATCTCTAAATAGCCCGCACTACCACCGATGGTTACGGCAACATCTAGTCCAAAAACTTGCGCGCATGCCATCGTCATTGCCTCGCACTGTGTTGGATTGACTTTGCCTGGCATAATGGATGATCCTGGTTCATTCGAGGGAATCAAAAGCTCATGAAATCCCGCGCGGGGTCCGCAACTTAAAAGGCGAATATCATTAGCAATCTTAAATAATGAATTTGCCAACACTTTGATCTGCCCCATTAGTGCAACCAATGCATCATGCGAGCCTTGTACGGCAAATTTATTAGCTGCTGATACAAAGGGAAGTCCCGTGATTTTAGCTATATATTTACATGCCTTTTCAGCAAAGCCTTTGGGTGCATTTAAGCCCGTACCCACGGCAGTGCCTCCAATCGCTAATTGATAAACATCGATAAGCGCATGCTCTAAACGCGCAATATTTTGTGCCAACATCTCAGCATAGCCTGAAAATTCTTGACCCAAGGTTAATGGCACGGCATCTTGCATATGGGTGCGTCCAATTTTAACGACCTTGTCCCATTTCTTAACTTTTTTGGTGAGTTCTTTATGCATCAGCTTAACCGCAGGGATTAATGTCTTCTTAATTGCCACTGCTGCTGAGATATACATCGCCGTTGGAAATGTATCATTGGAGGACTGCGACATATTCACATGATCATTAGGATGAATAGGTGTTTTACTGCCAAGTTTACCACCAGCAATCTCAATCGCACGATTAGAAATTACTTCATTAACATTCATATTTGATTGCGTGCCACTGCCTGTCATCCACACATGTAACGGAAATTGATCTTCGTGTTGACCATCAATAATCTCATCTGCTACTTGGGTAATGAGTGCTTTTTTATCCTCTGGCAAAATACCTAAATCACAATTCGCCATTGCGGCAGACTTCTTTAAAATAGCAATAGCCTTAATGACTTCATGCGGGATACGTTCCTGACCAATCGAGAAGTGAACTAAAGAACGCTCGGTTTGCGCACCCCAGTATTTACTATTATCAACCTCAATCTCGCCTATACTATCGGTTTCTTTGCGTGTATTCATTCACTTGGTTCCTTGTGTTTATTAATTATTTGTTGATTGGGCGTATGCAATACGCCCCTACGTAATGTATATATTCATCAGACTTATGCAATGCGCCTCTGCGTAATGCATATGTTCATCGGGCGTATGCGATACACCCCTGCGTAATGACTATTACCTCTCCCCTTGTGGGAGAGGTCGTGCAGCTTATGCTGCACGGGTGAGGGGTAATTAAAACTCAACTTATTCTTGATTCTTCACTATCTATTTAAAATGCATAAAATTGCGATAACTTCTCAACATTTCCATTCTGGCGAATCTCAAAACCTAACGCACTGGCACCATTAAATTTACCAACCGCACCCAAAAGCTCACCTTGTGTCACATCTTGCGACTCTTTCACACTTATACTACTTAAATTATTATACGCTGAGATATAGCCATCTTTGTGACTGACAATCACCATCTGACCATAGCCGCCCATGCCAACACCAGCATATAGCACACTACCTGTGGCTGCGGCATAAACTTCCGTGCCTTGAGGTACATCTATCTCACGCTGTTGATCAATGCCATCTTTATCAAATGTACCGGACTCTTTTAATGGCCATTGCCATGAAATACCGGCAACCGTTTTACCACTTGGTAGTGATGCTTTAGAAGTATTTGGTTTTGTTTTGGTTTTTTCGGCTAGCACAGGTGTTGCCATAGTCGCTACTGGCGCTTTAGCTGCCTTGGTTTCAGTTGTTTTATTTGTTTTATTTGCTTCAACTGTTTCAGCCTTAACTGATTTGGCTTTTGTTACTGGTTCATGCGCTACACTTTTGACTACCACAGCTTTTGGCTCAGCCGCTGAATGTTGCTCAGGTGCAACAACACGCAATTTCTCACCAACATAAATCATACTTGGTTCTTTAATATCATTCCACGCTTGAAGATCAGCTAAACTCACATTATTGGCAACCGCAATCTCAAGCAAAGAATCACCTGATTGCACGGTATAAAACCCTGTTTTACTTTTAGCGATATGATGTGTCACAACACCCACATTATCATCGTTTTGCGCTAAATCATGCATATCTAGCTCTTTATCTTGATTGATCACTTTATCTTGCGCTGTTGCTGTCACTGGTGCTGACTGCGCACTTTGGCTTTGTGCTACAGGAGCTGCATTGGGGTCAATAACGGGGATATTACTTGCATGCTGATTAGAAACACTCGTCGACTCCGATACAGCCGAAACTTTAGAGCCTGTTCCGATTGAGCTCGTATTCGCCACTGGATTATTTGTGCCCACTGGCACTAACACACCACCTTGATAGGTATACATTTGCCCATCACGCCGAATTTTCTCACCTGGCAAAGGCCCGACACGAATCGTTGATCCAGGTGTGAGCACATAAGGCGATTTAAGCTTATTCCATAAGATAAGTGTTCTTTCAGTGACATTAAAGCGACGGGATATATCATACAATGAATCACTAATTTGCACCGTGTAATAGGTTTGCTGTGTTGGAATATTGGTTACTGGCGCGCTTTGCTGTTGACCATTAAAGAATTGATTAATTGCACTACAGCCTGATAATACGAGAATTGCCGTAGTTAATGCGACTATTTTTTTAATTTTTTTTATCACATAAGCTCCTTTGATAGGATCTATTTCCAAGAGTCCTTTGACGTTAGCATTGTCATAATTTTTTGCAACATTTTTTCGGTATTCTGCCCACTCATTCCGGAAATAAAGAAGTAAGGCTCATTTTTATTCCAACCAATGCCTTGCAAAATATGCTCACAAATGTCATCAACTTCATCCTGAGGCAATTGATCAATTTTATTGAGCACTAACCAGCGTGGTTTTTTATAAAGTGCTTCACTGTACTTTTTAAGCTCATTCTCAACTTTGTGATAATTTTCAATTGGATCTGAACCATCAACCGGTAACACATCCACCATATGCAACACACATTTGGTACGTGTTAAATGCTTCAAAAACTTCAAACCTAGTCCTGCGCCTTCTGCAGCACCTTCGATAACCCCAGGAATATCGGCAATAACAAAGCTTTCATATTGCCCAACACGAACAACGCCTAAATTAGGATACATCGTGGTAAATGGATAATCAGCGACCTTTGGTGTTGCCGCGGAAACCGCTCGAATTAACGTTGATTTACCCGCATTGGGCAAACCTAACAAACCGACATCAGCTAATAACTTAAGCTCTAAACGAATCTCAAAAGACTCACCCTCTTCACCATAGGTAAATTGTCTTGGCGCTTGGTTGGTACTACTTTTGAAATGAACGTTACCAATACCACGTCGTCCACCTTGTGCCAATTTCAACGTATCACCATCTTTAAGCACTTCACCGACTTTTTGATTGGTGGTTGCTTCATAAGCAATCGTACCAACGGGAACGATAAGGTACAAATCCTCACCCTTTTTACCCGCACATTTCTTGCCTTCACCAGGCTTGCCACTTTGCGCTTGGTAATTGCGCTGATAACGATAGTCAATCAGGGTGTTAACATTCTCATCTGCAAATATAAACACACTTCCACCATGACCGCCATCACCGCCATCAGGTCCGCCTTTAGGGACATATTTCTCACGTCGAAAACTCACACAACCATTGCCACCCTTACCCGCATGCACGGTAATTACGGCCTCATCTACAAACCTCACAGTAACCCTTTTTATTATCTTTAGTATTTACGCTGTCTATGATCCAAGAATTTAACGAAAATGTACAGTATAAAAACTAACAAATCATGCTCAACTAAATAGTGAAATAGCTTGCGCCAAGTAGTGCGCAATAAAAAAACATAAACGCCAAATAATGACGATCAACGCAAATGAAATAGCAATACAAAATCCCACATGTTTTTGCGTTTTCTCATTTACTGCATTTAAAACAATATAGGCAATAAAGGGTGTAAATATGATGATGAGCGCTGGGGATATCAAATAGTACATTATTTGAACAATCATTTTCTGCATGTCAAGCAAATAAGTAACAAGCGTAGTAGCAAATAAAAAACAGCCAACAAGCAGATACATTTTGATTAGTTTAGTCCTTAAGTGATTTCCAACCTTAGTCTTAAACCAAAAATGTAAAACAGATAGATATAGCATTTCCATAAACAAAATTAACCATAAATTTATATCAAAATTAAACGTATTTTTCATAACTACATGTGTGAATGCGTATCTTGCCACATCGATGATAATAAAAAATAAAGCAATCATTATGAGATCACTTTTGTAAAAGCTAATTTTCTCCATCCTTAAACAAGATATAAAAAATTTCAACGGTAAGTTCTTGATGAAAAAGAACTTAAGAGGAAACTTTTTCATTGCGATAATAAACGCTAAAATTGAACATATTAAAATGTATAATATCAATGTATCAAAGAAACGAATAAAGTTTTGACTACTCAAGAAATGCAGCAGCGATTTAGAAAGAAAAAACTCCCATGTTTTTGTATAGGCAAAGGTATAAATGCCGCAACATAATGAAAGAAACGTTACTCTTGATTTTAAATTTTTGTTTAAGGTGATTATTTTTGCCAGTGTCAAGATGAATACTGCACGAATTAATGGCATAGAAATAATCATGAGCGCTAAACTTTCCGCTAAATAGGTAGAGAGCATCAAGATAATTGCAATAAGTAAAAGCAATTTCCAATACCCTACATAGTCGTATAAAAATCCTATGGCAATAATGAAAAGCAAACTCAGTGGAAAGATAATTAAACTGAACAAATCAAAGTAAGGTGAAACCGCGATAATGTTTTGCGTTTTTATATCTACTGGGATAATTTCAAAGCTAAGATTAAAAAATATAACATGGAAGTCATCAATTACCACTATAAGCGATAGCAATAAAAATATCCCAAGACATAACATCGACAAAATATACGCTTTAAATCGGGAGTGTGATCTCAATTTTTAATCCTTTTTCTATATTCAGTATTTTTTATCAAATGTCAACTAACTTTTCCGGTTACGACAACTAACTTTGCCGATTTATAGCAAAAAAATTATTTTTTCATACGATAACTTTCTCCTTCTAGGCTAATCACGGTTGCATGATGTA
>NZ_VXKS01000012.1 GCF_008711525.1 Cysteiniphilum sp. JM-1 | reverse complement strand
ATGGCACTACAAAAGTGATTTTGACATAAAATGAACGTAGGAATAAGGATTTGAAGGGCATGAAATTGCAAAAAAAGTTCGATTTGAATGCTTTGTAATCAAAAATTTACCAACTTGGGTAACGATCATCTGATCGAGTTGGATGCATTATATTCAGATAAATGTGAAAAAACCGTTTCAAGGAAGTATTGCGATGTAAAAAAATTGTTACATTACTGATTTTGTTATCCCAAATTAATACTTCACAGCAATTGCCCAGCTAGAATATACTCATCATAATCAATAGGAGAGTCTCAATGTATCAACGTAATATTGGCATGGGTTTTATTTTAATATGCGCAGGAGGTATAGCAATGGCAACTGATTACCAACATTTTAATGCGGATGTAAAACAGCAAAAGCTAAGCACATTATCGACACTGCAATATCAAGTCACTCAAGAAGAGGCAACAGAAAAACCCTTTGATAACAGCTATTGGGATCATAAAAATGAAGGAATTTATGTTGATGTAGTTTCTGGCGAGCCGCTGTTTAGCTCAACGGATAAATTTGATTCAGGCACTGGTTGGCCAAGCTTTACAAAACCGATAGATACAAAATATATTCAGGAAAAAGAAGATCGTAAGTTCTTTTTTATTGTGCGCACGGAAGTCCGATCTTTGGTAGCTGACTCACATTTAGGACATGTTTTTAATGATGGACCAGAACCTACAGGACTTCGCTATTGTGTGAACTCAGCAGCACTTAAGTTTATCCCAAAAGATCAAATGGCTAAAAGCGGCTATGGCGGCTACCTTTATCTATTTGATGATAACAAACCATCGGAATAATCATGCGTGTTATCTTTAAAAAAACCTTACTCATCGTTATTGTCATTATTTTATTTGCATTGGCATTACTTGGCGCAATTTTGCCGATTATTCCGGGGTTTATATTCTTTTTCGCTGGAGTGATCGTGCTTTCATGGCTTGTACCACCCGTACGAAGATGGCTTCACAAACTATTACATCGCTTTCCAAGATTAGAGAAACATGTGTTAAAAGCAGAAGATAAATTGAAAAAATGGTTTGGGCATTCTTAATGGCTGCCCTTTAAAATAATTACCCCTCAAAGGCACCAAAAGACATTAATTTGTCATAGCGCTTTGCCAAGCGATCCTCATTAGATAAAGCACTTAAATCACCTAACAAACGCTGCAACGTCAGTTTGATTTCTTTTGCAGCTTCAGTAATATTGCGATGCGCACCACCTAAAGGCTCTTTGATGACTTCATCAACAATATCATGTTCTTTTAAACGCTTAGCAGTAATCCCCATAATCTCAGCAGCATCGGCAGCTTTTTCAGCTGTCTTCCATAAGATTGAAGCACACCCTTCTGGTGAAATTGTGGCAAAATAGCTGTACTCGAGCATGACGAGCTTATCACCCACACCAATGCCCAAGGCACCACCTGAACAGCCTTCACCAATAACGACACAAATAACTGGTACATTTAGTTTGGACATCTCAAGCAAATTGCGCGCAATCGCCTCACTTTGCCCGCGCTCTTCGGCTTTAACACCAGGATAAGCGCCTGGTGTATCAATAAACGTAATAACAGGCACATTAAACTTTTCCGCAAGCTTCATCAAACGAAGTGCTTTGCGATACCCTTCTGGATGCATCATGCCAAAGTTATGACGCAATTTATCTTTGGTTTTGCGCCCCTTTTCCTGACCAATCACCATCACGGCTTGATCGCCTAATTTAGCCAAACCACCAACAACTGCCTTATCATCAGCAAACGCGCGATCACCATGCAATTCTTGGAAATCAGTAAAAATCTTATTAAGCAAATCTAAAAAATAAGGACGCTCAGGATGACGCGCCAATTGAATTATCTGCCAATCACTTAATGAGCTATAAATCTTCTTCATTAAATCGGCTGTTTTACCCTGTAATTTCTCGATTTCCTGTTGAACATCTTCACTATGCGCGTTTGACTTAGCCAGCGCTTCAATCTTTGCTTCTAATTCGGCAATTGGTTTTTCAAATTCAAGAAATTGCATATTTTCCCTTACTTAGTCCACTTGACGCTTACAATACGTCTCTTTAATAAATAAAGCAAATATAATACTAATGATAAAGCCAATTAGCAAAATCCCCATACCAAAATTAAGCCCAGAAGCTGCCATATCATCCAAACCTTTGCTGTGATTAAACCATGTTGTCATCACGCCAAATAGTGGCATCGCGATCACGCCACCCCATAGCAATGAGTTCATAGATACGATACTTGTTGCAATGGCATTATTTTTCATCGGATTAGTTTCACCCACAAATGGATAAGCGACGGTTTGCGCACTGGTGACAAACCCTAATAAGAAAAATAGTACTGATAATTGTGCGACACTCATCGTGCAAAACATAATAATCGCAATGATGATAACCGATGTAACACCGCCTAGAATTAAAGGTTGTTTACGGCGACGCATACGCTCAGTCAACCAACCCCAAAATGGATAAGCAAAGATCATGCCTAAAAAGATATAGCCTGTGATAGAACGTGCTTCTAGCATGCTAACACCATGGGTTTTCATCAAATATTCATTTGACCACATACCACCTAACATCCATGTGCCAATATTAATTAAGCCAACATAAATACCAGCACACCAGTTTTGTGGCTTGGATAACACGAGCTTCAATGTCGCCAAAATAGACTCTGATCGCAACGCTTTAGTTTGCATCGTCCGCGCTTCTATTAATGCTTTCGGTGCATTACGCACGACAATAAAAATAAGTGCAGCTAACACTAAACCAAACAAACTGATCACATGTAGCGTATGCTCTAAGCCAAATGCATCAAGTAAATAGCCAACAGGAGCTTGTGCTGCATAGCCACCCAACATGCCAATGGCGATAATAATGCCAATGACAAAACCTAAGCGATTTGCTGGAAACCAGTTTGTTGCAATGCGAATACAACCAATAAGACTAAAACTCGCACCCATGCCCATAAATAAACGGGAAACACCCATCACATAAACACTTGTTGTCATAGTCATTGCAAAAATACTCAACGCACAAACCAATAAAGCAATGGATATCGCTAAACGCGGCGAGAATCTATCTAGGATATACGCTGCAGGAATCAAACAAATGATATTTGTATAAAAATACAAACTGGCAATAAAGCTCACACTTACCGGTGTTAAATCTGGATAAGCGTTTAAAATGGCAGGCGTTAATGTATTAAAAGCATTACCTAAGCCAAATTCAAAGAAAAAGAAAAATGAAATTAAAATTACGACTGCCCAAGATTTTGCCAATGGCATTTGAGCTAGTTTTTCCTGATACGTAGTGGAAGTCATAACACTCCGAGTTGCGAACTGTATTTTCAAGGGCGACAAATATAACAAAAAAATAATTTTTTTACAGTAAAATTTTAATCACGATTCTGTTTATGCCTTGATTATATTCACAAGTTACATTTTTTAAAATTGTGCCATTAATCTACACTGCTTAAGAAATACTCCCAGTTAAATTTTCTGCCTGGATCTGTTTTGCGCGTTGGGGCTATATCACTGTGTCCAACAATATTGCTTTTAATTGCAGGATATCTTTTGATAAGGGCTTTTGTAAGCTCAATTAAATTTGTGTATTGCGCTTTAGTAAAAGCTGTTTTATCGGTGCCTTGTAGTTCAATGCCAATCGAGAAATCATTGCAATTGTTTTTGCCTTTATAAGAACTCACGCCGGCATGCCAAGCGCGATCTTCAGTTGCAACAAACTGGATAATCTCACCCTGCCTTGTAATATAAAAATGACTTGAGACCTTAAGGTTTATAAGATCTTTAAAGCTTGGATCTAGGTTACAATCCAAATCATTTAAAAAAAGTGATTCAACATAATGGTTATCATACTGCCCTTCTGGCAATGAAATACAATGAATCACCAACAAATCAATATTTGTGTTATCTGGACGTTTATTATAATTTGGTGATTTTATGATGCTGGCTTTATTTAGCCAGCCAGCGCTATCCAATTGTAACATCTTTATTACCTTACCTTTTCAAAATTGGGCGTATGCAATACGCCCCTACATTCCAAACACATACGGTTATTATTTTTTTACCTTTTTTTACAAAGACAAATACGCCTCTAATTCATCAAGTAGGTACAATTGCTCTTCAGTAAGTTCTCCTTCACGCAGTTTCTGGATACGTTCATAAACTTCAGGAATAGATACTTTGCGCCCACCTTTAAAATCAACAGGCATATTTTCAACTTCAAAGCTGGCAACTTTCTCTAAATACTCCTGAAATTCGCCTTGCATCTCAGGTGTTAGCTTATCTGGCGCCATTCTGCCGATAACACGCAACGCACGCTCATACAGACCACGATTCATCTCACGCATTAACTTGACCCTGTCACCAACTGCTTTTTGGTGAAAATGCTCACACAATGCCTGCTCAGCATAATTCATAAATCCTGCCGTATAAAGTGAGGCATCAACATCAACATGCTCGACCTCTGGATATTTAAAATCCAAAGCTGATTCTTTAATATCTACAAATAAGCTCGGATTTTGAATTAAGAACTCTTTATTGCATTTAATCAATGCGATACGTTCTGGTGATAAATGCGCTAAAAAGCGCTTTTTCGCAGGTAACACTATCGGCAAATCACCCCATTTCTTATTCACCGTTAAAAAATGCTCTGATAAATTATCAAGACTCACTTCGGTCAATTCAGCATAATCAAGCCGTAAAAAGCACCACTGATTTTTATAATGCCAATGCTGCCCCAAATTAAGTACCGGCAACATAAAACGCTCATTATAGCCAAAGCGTCCTGAAATCATTAAAGCTTGCTGGTAATCCTCACCCTTGATATGTAGACCGACATCTAATTGTGACAAAACTTTTTGATCTTCAGTTTTATTAAAGCGTGCGCTTAAATATTCCCACATTTTAGGTTGGTGTGATCTTAATTTACGTGCCAACTCCAAAGTCACCAATACATCGGTTAACGCATCGTGCGCGCGCCCTTCGGTATATAGAGCATTTTGCGCATTGATATCTTCGAGTTTCAACGAGACTTTATTCTCATCGTTAATAGGCCAACTAAGTACCTCATTGGCAAATAAATAAAAGGAAGCAACCATTGGATATAAATCCATGCGCGAGCAATTATTTTTATACTGATGATCATATGCTGGAAATAGATTCTTAAAAAAAGCAAAGCGCAAAAACTCATCATCAAAGCTCAAAGTGTTATAGCCTAAGCTTACTGTTTCCGGCGTATTGAACAATGCATAGATTTTTTTAATCGCTTCATATTCAAAAAATCCAGTATTGGCTTGTTCAATCGAAATATGATGGGTGATCGATGCCTCAGGATTGGGAATCGTATCTGGATTTAATTTGATTAAAAACTCATAACGCTCAATTTCATTTAGCGCCTCATCGGTGCGCACTGCTGCAAATTGAATGATTTGATCAAAACATTTATTAATTCCGGTTGTTTCCAAATCATAAAAAAGAAAAGTTTTTGCCATGAAATTTTCACTCATTACTATCAATTGCCACAGTGTAATCGCTTTGCTATTGAATGTCAGTAATCATAGCTTATAACTTGACGAATACGCCCTAGGCGTATAAACTTGGTTTCATAAAAACATAGCGAGTCTTCTAATGATTACAATAGTTGAACTTCCAAGCTACATAAAAAAAGTAAGCACATGTCTTACAGCGGATAATCAAAAAGCACTTGTAGACTACTTGGCAGTTTACCCTGAAGCTGGTGTAATTATGGAAGGAACTGGAGGCATTCGCAAACTAAGGTGGGCAACTGAAAACAGTGGTAAAAGTGGTGGCGTACGTGTTATCTACTATTATTACAACGAAACTATGCCACTGTATTTAATTGCCATGTTCAAAAAGAGTGAGAAGGCAAACTTAAATAAAGCTGAAAGAAACGATTTAGCCATTATGGTTGAGCTACTTAAAAAGAGGTGAAAAATGAGCGCATTTCAAGAGATAAAACAAGGATTACAAGAGGCTATTTATCATCAAAAAGGACTTGTTGAGAATGCAAAACAACATCATTTTGATGATATTGATGTTAAAAATATTCGTGAATCGTTACATATGTCTCAGCATGATTTTGCAGCAAAGTTTTGTTTAAACTTAAAATCAATACAAAACTGGGAGCAAAAGCGAAAAAAACCCTCCGGCGCAACCTTAGTATTACTGAAGGTAATTGCCAACAATCCAAAAGCTGTGTTAAATGCATTGCACTTTGATAACTGACAATTACAAATCATTTAACATGCTGAAATAAAATCAATTAAAGGCTTGTCCATTTGTTGATGTATTGTTTTTCTTAAGCCATTTAATGCCTGATTGCGATCATCTTTAAGTGACAAAAAGCTATGCATATTTTGATAAAAATCATTGAGTTTTTCTTGTGATAAGTCACAACTTAAGACATATTTTTGCTCTTGGGTAATACTAATATATTGATATTTGACTAATGCGCTCAAAACAGCATCTAATAGCTTTAAATCAACATGTGACAACTCTTTAGCACAAGCCTCTTTATCAATCGCACATTTGCTTTTTTGCTTGATATGCAAAAGACGCAACACATCAATGGCTAAGCTAAATTGCGGTGTTTTTTGCTTCACCCGTAACGCTGGCGGCACACTTAACATGCGCACCACAATGGCACCGAGCAAGAACAGCTGCCATGAGATCGCAATCCATAAAATAAATAATGGAATAATCGCTAATGTACCATAAAGCATCTCATAGGTTGGTAAGTTTAGTGCATACCACGCAAACACTTTTTTCGCCAAATCAAACACGATTGCCATCATCAAGCCACCCAATAGCGCATGCTTAAATTTAACACGTGTATACGGCACAACTTGATAAATAAATGTAAAAGCAATAAGGTTAAAAACAAAAGGTAAAACTTGCAAAAAACTTATCAATTGGCTAAAGCCATCATTTAACCAATGCCATGATAATAAGTAAGAGCTTAAGCCCAAACTTGCCCCAACAAGCAAAGGTCCCAAACTTAATACCGCCCAATACAATAAAAAAGCCTGTGATAAGGGGCGCTCTTTTTTAACTTGCCAGATATCATTGAGTACTTTTTCAAGCGAACGCATCATCATAATACTGATGAAAAAAAGTACAACAACCGCAGTAATCGGCAATCCCGCACGATTTTTCATAAAGAGTTTTAAATACTCATTTACAGCCTCGCCTGAGCTTGGCAGCATATTGTGCAAAATAAACTGCTGAAAATCGCCTTGAATACTTTTAAACGCTGGCAACATGCTTAAAATTGAAATTGACACCATAAGAAGTGGTACCAAGGCAAAAAGACTTGTCAAAGCCAAACTGGATGCCTTGGTTAAACAGTTTTGTTGCAAATATTCCCTAAACACCGATACCCAGAAGTGGCTAAATCGCTTACTATAGCTTTGTATTAACTTAGTCATAAGGATCCTTTTTATGCAAAACATCTTAGTCCTTTATTATAGTCAAGGCGGTTCAACAAAAGCAATGGCGGAGAAAATTGCGCAAGGTGTTGAGCTTGGTGGCTTAGAAGCAAAGCTTAGAACCGTGCCAAACATATCAGCAAATTGCGAAAAAACTGAAAGTGACATTCCGGATAGTGGCGCGATTTACGTCACTAAAGAAGATCTTGTAAACTGCTCAGGTATTATTATGGGTAGCCCTACGCGCTTTGGTAATATGGCAGCACCACTTAAGTATTTTATTGATACCACCAGTGACCTATGGTTTAAAGGGGCATTAATCAATAAACCTGCAGCTGTTTTCACCTCCACAGCAAGCTTGCACGGCGGTCAGGAAACAACACTTCTTTCTATGATGCTGCCACTTTTACACCATGGCGCAATGATCGTTGGTATTCCCTATAGTGAGCCCTCGTTACAAAATACACAAACCGGTGGCACGCCCTATGGTTTAAGCCATTACAATGGTATTAATTCCGATAAACCACTGTCTCAAGATGAAATTATCTTAGCAAAAGCCTTAGGTAAACGGGTTGCAGAAATCGCCAAACAAAAATGATAACCTTTCTCAGTTAGGTTGACTTAAAGAAAACGCCTGTTTATAATCAAGCACCCATTGATTGATATACTTACCCCCTTATGAATATCAAAACGAAACAAAATTATAAAATTCTTGGGTTTAATGATAATTGTCCACGCAACTATATGCAGAAACTGTTGTCATTAGGCTTTATTCCTGGAGAGACTTTTTACATCGCTAAGAAAGCACTTTTTGGTAATCCCTATCATATTTCGATTAAAAACTTCTCTGTGTCGTTGCGCAAATCAGAAATTCTTTACATGCAGGTACAAGCCTTATGAAATATGCAATTATTGGCAATCCAAACTGTGGTAAAACAACGCTTTTTAACGCACTAACCGGTCTTAAGCAAAAGGTTGGCAACTGGAGTGGTGTGACCGTTGATAAGAAAGTTGGTAAAGTTGATTTAAATAACCAGCGCATAGAAATCGTTGATTTACCTGGCATTTATACCTTAACCGCCAGTGATGAATCATCTATTGACGAGCAAATTGCTGCCCGCTTTATCGTTGAAGATAAGCCTGATGCAATTATTAATGTCATTGACGCTTCAAATCTTGAACGTAATTTATATCTAACCACACAATTAATGGAAACAGGTATTCCATTGATTCTCGTCATTAACATGATTGATGTTGCCAGTAAAAAAGGTATTGTTATTGATTATCATAAACTGGAACAGACGCTAGGCTGCACGGTTATCCCTGTTATTGGACGCAAAAAAGTAGGCATCAGCGAATTAAAGGTTGCATTATTCAAACCTCAAAGCACCTCAAGTTATAATTTAAATCACTATTATCCAGAGACAATTAACGAGCTCACAACCCAAATCACTGAGGCTAATTATCAATATCCTAGTTTATGGTTAAGCACTTCAATTGCTGAAGATAACTACCTACTTAAGCAATTGCTTTCATCAACTGACTTTAATCGCTTACAAGCATTAAAGCTTGAGCTAAAACTTGATCATACCGCGGATATCACGCTATCAAGCGCGCGCTATCAAGCCATTGCTAATATCGTTAATAAAAGCACTAAAACACAACAGGTTTCACAGCACAAAGCAACTGAAATTATCGATAAACTCTGCATGAATAAATACTTAGGTATTCCGGTATTTTTATTTGTCATGTATTTAATGTTTGAATTCTCGATTACCATTGGTGGTGCACTGCAACCACTATTTGATAATACATCGAGTGTCATATTTGTTGAAGGAATGACCCATTTGGGTGTTTATCTTGGATTACCATTATGGCTTGTTGCTGTTATTGCACAAGGTGTGGGTTTAGGGATAAATACCGTTTTGACCTTTATTCCACAAATTGGCTGCATGTTTTTATTCTTATCCTTTTTGGAAGACTCAGGCTATATGGCACGTGCAGCATATGTTATGGATCGTTTTATGCAAGCGATTGGACTGCCTGGCAAGGCCTTTGTGCCTCTAATTGTTGGCTTTGGTTGTAATGTGCCATCGGTCATGGCAACAAGAACATTGGAAACTCGACGAGATCGCTTAATGACCATCATGATGGCACCATTTATGTCTTGTGGCGCACGTTTAGCAATCTTTGCTGTATTTGCTGCGGCATTTTTTCCACAAAACAGTGCTTTGATTGTCTTTAGTTTATATATTGCAGGTATTTTAGGCGCCATTATTACTGGATATGTCGTGAAGTTTGCGTTATTAACCGGCAAGAGCGCACCCTTTGTCATGGAGTTACCTGTTTATCATCTACCTAACTTTAAAACGATCGGCTTAAATAGTTGGAGCCGTTTAAAGCGTTTTATTTTTAGAGCAGGTAAAGTCATTGTCCCAATTTGTGTTTTAGTTGGTACTTTAAATAGTATCCAAACCAATGGTGTTGTCGTTGCCGGTGGCTCACCTGACTCAATCCTTGCACAAACTGGACGCACGATTACCCCCGTGTTAAAACCGATGGGGGTTACTGAAGATAACTGGCAGGCAACCGTTGGTCTTTTGACTGGTACGCTAGCCAAAGAGGTTGTTGTTGGGACTTTAAATACACTTTATACGCAAGAAAAACCACAAAGTTTAGCCGATGCTGCAAGCGAGAAGTTTGATTTTTGGGGAGGTATTGCCGCTTCTTGGCATGATACCGTTGATGGCTTCAAAAACATGAGTTTAAGCGCATTTATCAATCCATTTGCCGCAAATGAAGCAGATGCCAACATGGATAAAACCGCAATGGGTTCGATGGTTGTTGCCTTTGGTTCACTAGCTGCAGCATTTGCTTATATGCTGTTTGTCCTTTTATATGTTCCTTGTGCCTCAGTCATTGGTGCGATGGCACGTGAGGCAACACGTGGCTGGGCATGGCTATCTGTCATTTGGAGCACCTCAATTGCCTATGTTGCTGCGGTTATTGTCTATCAATTGGCACAACTAGCAAGCACGCCACTTCATGCACTGAGTTGGATTATTGGAGTCATTATTTATATGATTCTATTGATCCTTGCGATGAAATATTTCTCACAGAAATTCCGGTTTGAACTCGAGTTAAACAAAGGCTGTAGCAAAGGCTGCGCAGTAACCGTTAACAGTAAAGAATCAGGTCGCCACTAAATATATGGCTTCGACTGACGCTCAGCCAACGTGAAATAATCTCTCCCCTTGCGGGATTGCTCGTGCAGCTTTTGCTACGCGGGTGAGGGGTAAATTTAATTTTATATTCACTCCATCAATCTCTTCTTAAACGATCTGAAACAGCAATTGGGCTTGGATAGCTTAATACAATAATATACGACGATATAATAAAGCTTAGAATAGCCACTGCTTCAACGATAATCTCAGAGCTTGCCGTAGCAATGCCTGCGGTATTCGCTAGTGCAATCAACATCAATGAGAACTCACTACCCTGCCCCAAGCGCATACCAATTTCAAAAGATTCTTTTGGTGTTTCACGCACTAACCACAAGGTGACAAAATGAACGATAGGCTTAAGTATCAAGATTAAAATAGTTAATGCTAATACAACACCCCATACCGAAGGCAATAGCGCGATTTGGAAGCCTGCACCAACTGAAAAGAAAAACAATATCAAAAAGAAATCACGCAGTGGCTTTAAGTTTTCATAAATATATTTAGCAATTGGTGAGCTTGCGACAGTTACACCCGCGATAAACGCACCAATCTCATTGGATAGACCAAAAACCATTGCTAATTGCGCCATACCAAGACACCAGCCAATAGATAATAGAAATATATACTCTTGAAAACGGCTGAACTTTCTAAATAGTTTAAATAAAAAATAACGTTGCGCCAAAAAGCCCACACCACCTAAAACTGGTAATGCTAATAGTAGTTTAATTAATGAAAACAAATGGAAACTGTCGGTTTGTGATGACCATAAGCTGATAAAGGTAAGCATTAAAATCGCAATTAAATCTTGAATTAAAAGAATAGCAATCACCAACTCACCAATGCGTTTATGGTGCAATGCAGTCGTTGGTAGCAACTTTAAACAGATGATTGTACTTGAGAAGATCAATGCCGCACCGATAATAAAACCTTGTGCACCAATACCAAAGAAGTGGCAAATTAGCACGGTAGCTGCAATAAACACTACACTACTTGTGATACAAACAAACATCGCTTTACCAAGCATTTTGATCATGCTTTTGATTTCTAAGTTAAGCCCTAACAAGAACAACAAAAACATAATACCGATGTCTGATATTTCATGCACAGTTGTGGTATCAGCAATGAACCCCAAGCAATGCGGACCAACAATAACACCCAGTGCAATGTAAGCAACAATAATAGCTTGTCGTGTATAAAGTGCTAAAGTCGCAAAGACTGACGCGCCAAAAAACACTAAAAAAAACACAAATACCAAGCTGTGCATATCTACATCATCCTTATTTTTTACTCGTTATATTGAGCAGCCTGATAAACAAAAAATAGCGATTGATATTGCGGCAATGATTCACACATTTTAATGCATGCATTTATCCCTATTATTTACTATTACCAAACAGCTTCACGTTAGTTGATCCAACACCATTGATCTGGAAACGTCCCACATCAATTAGCTGCAATATTTCCAGCTCCTTAGCCGGCGCCAGTAAGTATAGCTCAATCCGTTTAGGATAGTAATAAACAAACATCTCAATTTGACATAAATCGACGTTTTGATGCTTTTTGTTAATGTAGCTTGCTAATTGTTGCAAAATCTCTTTACGTGCTGGCGGCATATCTTTGGGGTTGACCACCTGCTCAGGGTGCTCGGCAACATCAACATGCACTGTGATATCTTTAATATTATCAATCGCCAAAGTAAGCGCACCTCGAACATGCTCGGCAATATAATGCCCTTCTGATGCCGTGATATGAGAGTCAACCAAAATATGTACATCAAGTACTACTTGTCCTGCCATTTGACGCGTGCGTAAGCAGTGATGATGTTTAACACCATCAACATTTCTAATAATTTCTTCAATTTGATGCAATAATTCATCATCAACACCGGTATCCACCAATTCAGATAATGCTTTATAACACCATTTAACACCCATTTTACCAATCATAATAGACACGATAATGGCTGCTAATGCATCCATCCACATCAAGCCTAGCATGCTACCGATTAAGCCAACAAGCACGACAACAGACGACCACATATCTGATCGACTATGCCAAGCATTGGCACGTAAGAGATCTGAATCAATGCGATTAGCCGTGACCATCGTATAGCGAAAGAGCCCTTCATTGGCTACAATTGAGAATATAGCAACATAAATTGTCCATTGATCAGGGATCATCAGATCACCTGAAAACCAATTAGATAAGGCATGGTAAGTAATAAGTAATGCCACTAAAATTAAGATAATCGATAAGATAACTGTTGCCAACGTCTCAATTCGCTCGTGACCATAAGGGTGATTATTATCAGCGCCTTTATTGGCGTGTTTAGCAGCAAACAGCACCATAATATCACTTAATAAATCTGAAAATGAATGGACACCATCGGCGAATAATGCCGGTGAGCCACCCACCAAACCAATCAGCATTTTTAATAGTGCTAGGATTGTATTGACAAACATCCCGACGATAGTGACTTTTTTACTTGCTTGATAGCGCTCTACTTCAGAAACTGCCATCTTTGCAACCTCTCTACTTAAGCTTATTTTGTGCTTAGCATACTGAAGTTTCTTAATTTGTATATAAAAACACTTGATATGGCACCGATTTAGTACTAATCAATAATCATTCTCAGGCGTTGGTAGTAATAGTATTGCCCAACCATGATAAATAGTAGGCTTAAAATCACAATGGGACTAATAATACTTGGCAGTGGCCAACCAAAGCTTAATGCCGATATTTCATCACAAACTAATGCCAATACATTCAATATCAAAAAAATCAAGCTAAATGCTGTGGCATTTTTTTCTTTGATGTT
This sequence comes from Cysteiniphilum sp. JM-1, assembly GCF_008711525.1. GTDB lineage: Bacteria > Pseudomonadota > Gammaproteobacteria > Francisellales > Francisellaceae > Caedibacter. The sequence goes on along the minus strand of NZ_VXKS01000012.1, from coordinate 65,207 downwards.
TTTAATAATTTGTGGCAACCAATAAATCGCATAGCAAAACATACTAATAAAGCCGATGTTTTCTAATATTGCATTGTTTAAGTTATGCAAACTTACCAAAGCAATACCTACAGCGATAACAAGTAGGCATAAAATGTGAAAGTTATAGCTTTGAGCGTATCTGTTCTTTTGCTGATTTATACTTTTGCTATCGCGATATATTTGCCACTGTTGAAATAACAAACATGCCAAAGTCAACATAGTGACTGCGCGATATTGCCACTGCAAATCAAAGCCAAATCCATAGATCAGATCCAAAACATTAGCAACAACCATCAACAAATGTGTGCCATGACTAATATGTCCAGCTTGATGTTTTAATTGGTTATGAATAATCTGCGGCAAAAAATAAATGCAATAAATAACAAATGATATGTTAATGCTAATATGACCGATCACGCTTTGATCTCCCCCTTGGCTTTCTTTTATATGCATAGGAAGACAGAAAAAGCAGATGCAGAAATGCACTTTATCAACTTCCTACGCTAGGATTAACTAGTTCAGGTACAAAGGGTTAGGCAAAACCTTCTCAGCAAAATGCACCCCTGTTGTTCGGCGGTATTTTAGTATGTATTTTTTGCCTAAACAAGTCTGAAATTAGCGCATGTTTACAGAAACGACCGCTTCTAGCTCTTTTATTTTTTCTCTTAAACTTAAAATAATTGAAATAGCCGATGAGTTAACACCTAAATCGCGCATCAAACGCATCGCTGATTTAGCTCGCGCAATATCATATGCTGCAACATAATAACTATCCGCTTGAATTTTCGCACTCACTACATCATGCTCAATCCATTCGACAATAATGGTTTGTGGTACACACAACATCTCTGACAACTCAATGATGCTAATATAGTCTCCTGATACAATCATCTCTGCCATTTTACGCTCCTAATAAATCTTTGCGTGGATCAAATGCCATCTCAGTGGCCATATTTTGATAAAAAGCCTTTTGTGCTTCTGATACCGCTGGAGGTAGGATGACATCTAAAACCACATAAAAATCGCCATCTGCCAAGCCTTTACCTTTCAAACGCATTTTCTTGCCACTTTGAGTATGCTCTGGCACCTTAAGCTTCATCTGACCATGCGGTGTTGGCACATTAATCTCAGCACCCAATGCTGCCTCCCAAGGTGCTATAGGAATATGACTATAAACATCATTACCAACCACTTTGTGTTGTTTATCAGATTGAACAATAATCTCAAGATATAAATTACCACTTAAACCACCACCAATACCGGCTTCGCCTTGACCTTTTAAACGAATTTGCTGATGATTGCCAACGGCTTTAGGAATTTTAACTTTTAAGCGTTTTGTTTTCTCAACAACGAGTCCTTCTTCATTAACCGTTTGATAGGCAAAGTGTAGCTCACGCTCTACACCCGTTAAGGCATCATCTACACTTATTTCAACCTTGGTATGCAAATCCTGACCGTTCATTGCAAAACCTTGTTTACGCCCTTGGCGCTCCTTATGCTGTTGGCGGAAAAACTCACCAAAAATATCCTCATAACCACCAAAGTCACTACCTTGATAAAAGTGCTGTTGGTGATTACCATGCCCTTGATGCGTATTGCTACCTTGATGAAAGCCACCGGCTTTGGCATGTTGCCAATTGGTACCATATTGATCATATAGCTTACGTTTTTCACTATCTTTCAACACTTCATAAGCATCTTGCACTTCTTTGAATTTTTCCTCTGCATTAGCCTCTGTACTGACATCGGGGTGATACTTCTTAGCTAAACGTCGATAGGCTTTTTTAATCTCAGCATCTGAGGCTGTTTTTGCCACCCCTAACAGCTGATAGTAGTCTTTTTCCATAGATCAACTTCCTTTTGTGTGATTTTTATTCTGTTTAATCTCTAATAACATATTTCTTTTTGCTGTTCTTCAAAGTAACGAGCAATGCCACCTTCATAGTTATAGACGTTTTCAAAGCCAAGCTCAATGAGCTTTTGTGCTGCCTTTTGGCTTCTAATGCCTAATTTGCAAATTACAATGATCTTTTGCGTTTTACTCACATGCTCTAACACAGTGCCTTGCAGCACTTGTGCTAATGGTAGATGCTCCACTTTAACATCTAAAGAAGCAATATCAAGCTCCCACCCTTCACGCACATCGATAATCAGCGCTGCCGGATCAAGCTGATATGCCTTTTGCACCTCGATTACTGTGTTATTGTTTTGCTCAAGACCAAAATCATGTGTTACACAGCCTTTGCAATTTGGATTGCGTTTAAACCCATAACTTTGCCAAGTTAGTGCATCACTATCAAAGATCATTAAATGTTGCTTAATCTCTTTACCTAAAAAGAAATTAACTGCCATATTTGCTGCCATTGTACCAACCACACCGACACTGGCACCTAGTACACCTGCTTCTGAGCAATTTGGAACTAAGTGTGCCGGAGGTGGCGATGGGTATAAACAACGATAACAAGACTCTATAGGATTAAAGAAACTCAATTGCGCTTGTGATTTAAGCACACTGGCACTGATAAAAGGTTTGCTAAGTTTGCAACATGCATCATTTACCGCATAACGCGTTTGAAAATTATCACTACCATCAATAATTAAATCATATGACGCAAAAATCTCGCAAGCACGCTCAAAATCTAAGCGCTCGTTATATTCAATTAATTCAATATCGCTATTAATTTGAGATAAATGTTTTACTGCAGCAGTTGACTTTGCAACGCCTAAATCATTCTCAGTAAATAAGATTTGTCGTTGTAAATTAGATAACTCAACCACATCAAAATCGACAAGCCCAAGAGTACCGACACCAGCTGCAGCCAAATACATCGACACTGGCGAGCCAATTCCACCACAACCGATAATACAAACTTGCGCATTTTGTAACTTTTGCTGTCCTTCAATCCCCATGACCGGAAAATGACGTTGATAACGCTTGTAATTCACTTTGACCTCTTTAACATCTTGTCACATATTCTATTAGCAATAATTATATGACATAGCATAGAAGATAAGTAACAAAAGACTGGCATTTATTTGCTAATCCAACTTTTCACAAACATTATCTTTTAACTGAAAATGCGCAAATTCAATACCGTTTAATAAGCTTTGTAAATGCTCTAATTTGATTGCCGTCATAATGATTTGTGCATTAATATGCATCAGCTTATTTAGCACTTTTTGTAAATGCGCTTGATCTAGCTCTGAGTGCAAGTCATCCACAAGATAAATGCAGCCGGTTTGATGCTCCGTGGAAAAGATCTCACCTTGGGCTAACTTCAAAGCTGATATCAAAATCTTCTGCTGCCCACGCGAGAGAATATCTTGCGCTGGATGCCCTTTGACTTTAAAGCGCAAATCCGCGCGATGTACACCATGACTTGTGACCCCTGTTTTTGAATCACTGACATAACTTGATGTCAATACCTCTGCCAAACTTTTATCCTGTGACCAACCGCGATAATAGCTCATATCAATAGTAAGATCGCTGTTAAATTCTTTAAGAATTGACATGACTTTTGGCATTAAAATCTCAAAGTATTCAAGTCGAGCCTGATCTAAACTTTCTGATTTAGCAACAAGCTCTTGATCTAAAATCTCGATATAGCTTAATGGATAACCTTGCTTTAGTGCGGCATTACGCTGCTTAATCAAACGCTTTGATTGCTGCCATAACGTTAAGAATTCAGGCTTGTGATAAAAAGCACCCCAATCTAATAATTTTGAGCGTTGTTGCGCGCCACTGTTGATTAAGCTAAAACTCTCAGGGTTAAATAATTGCACAGGAAGTGCACGTGTTAACTGTGCTTGTGATTGAGCATCCTCACCATTTAATTTCACGATACTTTTACTGTGTTTATCACGCATGCTCGCAAGCGTTTTTTCTTTTGAATCACTTAATTCATAACCACTATAAAACTTAGCAAACAGTTGAAAATTATCTTTTTCATGTTCAATAATTCGAACCAATTGTGAGCTTCTAAAAGAGCGCCCCATCGATAAAAAGTAAATCGCTTCTAAAATAGAGGTTTTGCCACTGCCATTTTGCCCACAAATCATATTCACACGTGGATGTAATGCTAATGAAGCATTGGCTAAATTACGAAACTGAAAGATATTAAGTGCGCTGATATACATAAACGAGAAAAGCTTAAACCGGTTTAAAAATGCTTTGCACAGATGACGATGTTAAACGATTATGTAGCTCAATTGCATAACGATCGGTCATACTTGCAATAAAATCGCTGATCACCCGCGCGCGATTCACCTGATCATCCGGATCAAAAGCATAAAAAATCTCGCCAACATCTTCAGGCAAAAGGGATGTCTCCATCTGTGAGTTAATTAAAATATCAAATAATGACGAGATAATCTCACGCCCTTGATAACGCACAACATTCATCTTAGGTGAGCTAATCACCGTGAAATAGACAAAAAGCTTTAATACCTCCACTTGTTTATAAACGTCTGATTCCAGAGATACCGAAGATAATACAGGACAAACTTCATCATAACTAAGTGATACGTGTGAAATACAGTAATGCACCAGATTAGAGGTGAATTTCGTGCGTAAATAACTTGAGTTAGCAAGCTTTTTTGCCTGCTGATAAACATCGTCAAACTTAGCATCAAAATCAATAATCCCTTCAAAGATTGATTTTAAAATCGCTTTAATATCGGTAATTGATAAATGAAGTCCATCAAGCTCAGCCTGCTGCTGTACTTTTATAAGCACTTTTTCTTCTGCATTAACCATTGATAATGGATCTAAAAATCCACCTTTGAACGCATCCTCAATATCATAGGTCGAATAGGCAATATCATCTGCCAAGTCCATAATTGAGCATTCTATCGTTTTAAACTTGCGCCCATGCAAGGCATCTAGAGGGTAACCAAAAAGCACATGTTGTTTAATCTTCTCAACCATCGCTTTTTCGCTGGCGTAATATCCTTTTATTGGTCGATCACTTGAGTTGATAATATAACTGGGAATTTCTTTGTCATACTTAAGGGTTGCTGCTAATGTGCGATGGGTTAAATTCAAGCCAAAGCGATTGTCTTTACCAGAATGAATAGGACCCTCGCCTTTGAAAACTTTTTTCTCTGTTTTTGCTAATAATCTTAGCGTTTGCGCATTGCCCTCAAAACCACCATACTCACGCATTTTAGCATGTAATGCTTTCTCGCCATTATGTCCAAAGGGTGGATGTCCAATATCATGACACAATGCTGCCGTTTCGACTAAATCAGTATCTAAATCCAAATCAAAGCGTGAATTTAATCCTGTCGCAATAGATTTGGCAACTTGCGCCACTTCCAGCGAGTGCGTTAAACGGTTTCTGAAAAACTCACTTTCAGAACAAGGAAAAATCTGTGTTTTGCCTTGTAAGCGCCTAAAAGATGCGGAGTGAATAACGCGTGCATAATCACGACGAAACGGGGAGAAGTGCTCTTTTGGATGTGACTCATACACACCACGATAATAATCTTTTTCCTGATAAAGTGATCTTTTTATCTTGCTTGACATAACTGTCAATATTTCCTGTTGTTAACTTAATTTCTAAAACAACTGCAGTGTAACTGATTGCTTGTGCTTTTCACAGCGCTACCTGCACTGTCAAGCGTAGTATTCACGTTTTTTTGTTTGTTACTACTTTACAGGGTTCGTAAACCTACGTAATAATGAGCGCGTTGTTGCATGAGCTATTGTTAACTCTATGCCAACAGATCAGGTTTTAGCTAAAACCTTAAAGGAAAATTATAATTAAAGGAGAATAATTTATGAAGAAAGTTTTAGTTGCAGCATTCACAGTAGGTGCATTGTTATCCACTTCAACTTTTGCTGCTGAAGCTGGAAAATCTGAAGTTATTGTTGAAGCAAAAAGCATTCTTGGTGATCTAAGCATGAACCAAAAGATTGTCATCTCAGCTGCTGACGTTGCTGCAGGCAAAGACAAAACTTTTGAGTTGGCAGAGTTTTGCACATACACCAATGATAAAGATGGCAAAGTAACCGTTGATGTTTCAAATAATGAGAAAAAATTTGCGGTTGTCGGCACTAAAGGTGAAGGCGAGCTACCTTACACACTTGTTATTAACAAGACTGCGGTAAATTATGGTAAGAATGAATTAGTTGTTGATGCTAATGATTTACCATCTGGCTGCAAAACCAAAGAAGCTGTTGCTATGACATTTAAAGGTGATGATATTCGCAATGCAAAAGCAGGGACATATAATGCATCTTTGAATTTAAGTGTTGCCTAACAACACATATTCAATTACTTTTTTCAGTACATAAGTGACAGCATAAGGGATATCTTTTTTTGAGAGTCCCTTTTGTTATTTATAAACTCATTAAACCAGTAAAAAGGAATAAAGCCATGAAATTAACGCGCATATTCGCTGGCCTTTTATTATTGATAACAACCATATCTTCAGTCTTTGCGGGCGCTGTACTCGATGTTGTTAAACCTGATATTGTCATTAGCCAAAAAGTCAAACGTGATTATATCCCACTAACTAATATTGGTAATGAAAAGGGTACTTTTATTGTACAAGTTAAAAACGTCACTGACCCTAAACATATCGTCACTTATAGCAATAGTGAGCTTAAAAATTTGCCTGTCATCATTACGCCTATATTGATTCGTAATTTAGGCGCAGGCAATAACAAGCGTATTTCGGTGCGTGCAAAGGGTAAAATCACTGAACCCATGAAACTACAATTAGTGATTAGCGAATATAAAAAATCAGCTGATGATAAAACTGAAATTGCTGAAGACGCAGCAGGTATTGATGTTCAAGGCTCTATCCATTATATTGCTAACGTTGCAATCAGCTAATAATTAAGCGTACACGTACGGGAGGTTAGATGACAACTCTAGGCAAACACCTTGCTTTTGCTTTTGTTTTTGCTGTTGTTTTTCTTATCGCCGCCTTTACTCCCGTAACACTAACGGCTTATCAGTTCAAGAACAACTCAAAATACTATGAGCGCCCAGCTGAAAAAGAACAAGAGAATCCACGTTTTGTCGTTGGCAATCTGACACTCAATGAAAAAATCGTTATTAGTGCAGACATGATCATCAAAGGTCAGGATCAAATTATTTCTTTAGGCACTTTCTGCGCCTATCATAAAGATAACAAAGGTTTTCCTTTGCGCATTACATCCAATGAAGGTGACTTCATTGCTAAAGGATTAAATAACCAAGGCAATCTCCCCTATCAGATTTTAATTAACAAAATGGAGATACCTTACAATCAAATTCAAAGCGTTCAAACAAATAACCATAACTTTGATGAATGCCAGCTCTATGAAACTATTGCCATTAAATTCTCCAAACATACGATTCAAAATGCCAAAGCTGGGCGTTATCAGCTGTCTTTAATTCTGCAAAGCAGATAAACTATGGCTACTTGTCATTCCTACTTCAGCAAGAAGAAAATAAAACGCCTTTCCATATATCTAAGTTTGTTGTTAAGTCACTGCTTACTTGTTGGTGTTATCCCAAAAATGGCTGCGGCATCCGATTTACCACCAGGTTTTGAGGATTTTATTGAAGATGATGAGACAAGTCTTGTAACCATAGTGTTTGGTAAGGAAAAATTAGTAGAAACAACCGCTACGTTTAATGATGATGAAATCACCTTTAATGAACCTGATCTTATTTTACAAAAACTTAAACCCTATATTGCAAAAACTGCCCAGCATTTGTTATTAGAAGAACTAGCAGCACCACAAAAAACCAATGCCGAACGTAATTGCAGCAATGGTGCTAATTGTGGCTTTATTCGCCCACAAACATTGGGTGTTATTTTTGATCGCAATAATTATCGCGCGCAACTTTTTATTAATCCCAAGTACCTTCTAGCACAAGACGCTGTTCCTGCCAAATTTCTACAAGACTCAACGGCAAGACTGGGTACACTTAATTTATTTCAACTTGGGCTATCAGGCAATAATGATCAAAACCACTCGATGGCTTTAAACCATAATGGCTACTTAAGTTATGGCAATTGGCATTTGGACTATAAGGATAATTTCACCTATTCCGTCACGCCAGGACAGCCACCTATTAAGCAGTTTCAGTTTCGTGATTTTGATCTAAATTGGCGCCATAAACAATATCATCTATCACTAGGCTTGCAAGATACCGTCGGCACGATGATCATTCCAAGCTTACAAATTGTCGGCGCTAGCGTGCAAACCAATCTTGAGCTTTTGACTAACTTAAATGAGCAAATTGCCACACCGGTTGAAGTTAATATCATTGTGCCTAGCTATGTCGATGTTTACCGTGGTAATACCTTAATTGATACCCAATACTTTCCACCAGGGAATCATTTTCTTGATACACGCAGCTTTCCATCAGGCGCTTATATGCTGCGCCTTGAGACACGTACATTGACCAATCAAACCTCTAATAAACAAGTTTATTTTATTAAAACAAATGCCCTGCCTCTTTTGACTTTACCTAATTACTATATTAGCTATGGACGTTTGGCTGAGCTTGTTTCTGGGACTATTTTTCCTACATTAACCGACCTTAATGTCCTAACTTTTGAAGCCAAACAGCGCTTAAGCAAGTCTTTTGGTATTGGTGAGCACGTAACAGTATTTAACCAACAAGAAGCCATTGGCGAATTTATGCTAATGATGGAGTTATCACATTTAAGCTTTTATAACTCATTTGCTGTGAGTAATTTTGGTGATTTAGGTCTTGCTTTCTCTGTTGCGGGTAATCTATCAGGCGTGACATTGAATACTTTCTTTCGACAAATCTGGGCCAAAGAAAATAGTAGTAGCTATATCAACCAGTATTTTGAAGACACTCAAACCAGTAACACGAACATCGGCACATCATTGTCCTTTAATTGGCATGATATTAACTTCACAACTTCATTAAGCTATGCCTATGTCGATAATAACTTCCAACATGATATTGGTTTTAGCATTGCTAAAACGTTGAGCTTTGGTGATAACAATAACTTAACACTTTCGTTATCTTTAGATCACTCAGCAAGCAACAAAAGCGCCTTCTTACAACTGACATGGAGCTTTGGTGCGCAAAATGGCTGGTATATGACAGCAGGTCTTGAAGGTCAAATAAGTCAACAAAGTGAAAAAGAAGTACAAAGAGAGGAAAACATTAAACTCAATATCGGTAAAGAGTTTACAGGTAGTGACTATCAAAATGATGTAGGGGTAAGTACTGAAGTCAATCACAACACGCAATACTACTCACAATATGCAAGTACTAGCAATCGTTATTTCAATTCATTACAACAGCTTAATTTGGCACAATCAAAACATGATAAATCTATCATTAGCTACAACATCCAGACATCAAGTTCACTTGCCTACACGCCAATGACCAACTGGGGAATCAGTGGTTCAGACAATCGCAGTGGCGCACTTATTTATGTTAACGCCGATATTCCTAGCAAATACACCATCTATGTTGATGGCAAAGAAAATGCCGTAATCGATAATAATGAAAGCTACTTTGTGCCAATGTCGGTATATAAAGAACATAACGTACAAGTTCAAGCACATGAAGTCACCTTAAGCGTTCCTCATAATGATCGTGATGTGATACTTTATCCAGGTAACGTTGAGACCATTGCACTTAACGCCAAACCTGCTGTTTTGATTATGGGCAACTTTGTTAATACACAAGGAGAAATACTGAGTTTTGCTAAAATAACGGGCGGATTAGAGCCCAGTGAAACCGATGGCGATGGCTTTGCCCAAATCGATGTTATACTCGGCAAGAAACTTATCCTTGAGACCAAAGAGGGACAAACCTGTACAGTCAATTCTAATGATTTAGAGGCAGAGGATGGCATAGCCTTCCAAGATGAAATTATCTGTGAGTAATCAACTATTTCTTATGCTTAAGCGCATCTCTTAATTGATCAAAGCTAATCATCGACTCATGATCAGTTTCTTTTCTAGCAATCAGCTCATTACCCTTATAGCCATAACCATAAAAGACTTCATAACTTACTGATAACCCAAGTTTTTCCAGTCGCTCACAAAAACTTTGCCAACGCGCTTTACCTGTCAAGGTTTTACGCATTTTAGTATCAGCTAAAGGCTCGTTCAGTGCGCGAATATCGGTGAGTAAAGTTTCGATTGTTTCATATTGAAGCTTTAACGTTTCGGCATCCATTACCACACTTTGATATTGTTCCTTTTTTAACACATCACCAATATCATGCATATCTAACATCTGATTGATATGCACCATCCCATCAATAAGCTGCCAAGCTTTTTTAATCTCTTGTAAACTGCTACTGCCAAAGCTTGTGAAAACTAAAACGCCTTGTGGTTTTAGCTGTTTATACCAATGCCGTAATTGAGTGTTGATATTTGCTACCTGCTGAATTTTACACTGTGAAATAATCACATCATAAGTTATCTCAGGATTAAGCGTGCGATGTATTGTTGCATTTGGGTATATTCTTTTAATCTCCGCTAAATGTGAATCCAGTCCTTCGACATAGACATATTGAGGGTTTAATTTAATAAAGCTTAATTTATCTAATAACCGCTCAGCAATTTCATTTTTTATGAAGCTATCATAAACAAAACGCTGCTCATACTGCTGATGTTTGTTTTGGAATAATGATTGATCAAACATATTTATTAAAACCTATAATAGTTACGTTTATTTTTCTAACTTACTGGAATTACTCACTTTTTCTATAATGCGTAACTCTGATAACTTAGGCTCTGCTGCGATTACGAAGCAGACATAGTAGTAGTCTTCAAAAAAATCGCAAAGTATATAACTTCAGTTAATCTATTTCTGCTCACGCAGCTTATCTAAATAGCGCAACGACAACACATGATAAATTGGCTCTTTACAGATCACACGTGAAGAAGCCGTACCTAACAATGCCGCTAGCATAATCGGCAACAACATCCCACTTGAGACATTTTGCGTCATCTCCGACACGATGATAAAACAAGTAATCGGGCTTTGTACCACACCTGAAAAGTAAGCCACTGTACCGATTAAGACAATTGCACTTGCATATTTTGGATCAAAAAAACCACTCATCATATGCCCAAAGCCTGCTCCTGCCGATAAGGATGGCGCGAAAATCCCCCCTGGAATACCACTAACAAATGACAGTAACGTTGCGATCATTTTCCACAAACCAAAGAAAATAGATACATGGACATCATGCCCATTTAACAAAGCAACTGCAGTCTCTTTACCACTGCCATAAATAATGCCACTCGTGCACACACCAATCACGGCAATCACAAAACCAATGCTTCCTGCAAATAATACAGGGTGCTTGCGAGCAATACCTACAACAGCTGCGGATACAAATAATAGCATCCGACTAAATAATCCACCTAAGAAACCACAAACAACAGCAACAATAATAAGCACGACCCAACCGCCACCTAAAATATCAAGCGTCGCTGAGCTCGCACCAAAGTAGGCGTAATTGCCCATGATCTCTAAGGATACAAAACCACACAATACCACGGTGGTAATCATCGTACCGGTAATACCTTTATCAAACGAGCCTGATAATTCTTCAATCGCAAAGACAACCCCTGCCAAAGGTGCATTAAATGCCGCAGCGATCCCAGCAGCTCCTCCTGCTAATAACAAACCTTTTTCCGTGTCTTCACGGTTAAATTTCTCTAATCGTCCTAAAAAGTGCATAACGGATGCACTTAATTGAATCGTCGGTCCCTCGCGACCAATCGATGCCCCACTTAAAAAACCTAATGCTGTTAATAAAAACTTACCCAGCGCAATACGCATTGATACTAATTTACTGCGTCGCTGCATATTCTTAACTTTGAGTGCTGTCATCACTTGAGGGATACCACTACCTTCAGCGCCATCAAAATAGGTTTTAAGTAAATAAATAATCACCATAAAGCCAATCGGCATGATAAACAAAGGCCAATAAGGATGATCCTGACTGAGTTCATTGAAGCTATCATTGAGATTGTCACAAAGATAAGCAAACAAAACGCAAATAAGCCCAACAAGAATCGCTCCACCCCAGAAGATCAAACGCCTTCGCCAAAGTGATAGAGACATAAGTTTGCGTGATTCAGTGAAAATCTTATCTTTTTTTAACGCTTTTAAATCAAAATACTTCATGAAAACTGTCTTTACCACTATAAGCAAAATTGCTGGTGCTATTTTACGCTTTAGTTTCTTGAAAAAAAAGTACAAACAGCTTAATAACTATGACAAAATTAACCACACTTCATGTTAACTCAAGTGAAATCAATGAAACAAACGCATATTATTACCATCACCTATACCGCATCTACTGATATGATTGATCAAGTTCGCCCAAGACATCGCTCATTTCTAGATCGTGGTTATGAACAAGGATTATTTATTGCCTCAGGACCTAATAGTTCACGCAACGGCGGTGTTATATTAGCCTCAGGCGACTTAGATGAAATCAAAGCGTTATTACAAGAAGATCCCTTTATCACCGAAAAAGTAGCAAGTTATAGTTACCATAGCTTTGATCCTGTTAAACATGCCGAAGCCTTTAAGGCGTTTATTTAAACTAAATGCTTGATATGCCCCTCAAGGCTATCAAGATAACTCTCAATCGTTGATTCATCACGATCAAGTAAAGTAATGAGCTCCTTGACAAAGCCTTCAATAAGCAAACTCGTTGCTTGATCTTTGTTAATCCCACGTGATTGCAGATAAAATAGCGCCTGTTGATCAAGCTGACCAATCGTTGCTCCATGACTACAAACGACATCATCAGAATAAATCTCAAGTTCAGGTTTGGTGTTGATCTCCGCAGTATTCGTTAGCTGAATATTGCGATTGTTTTGTAGCGCTTTGATGCTATTTAAGCCTTTAGCAACGTATGCTTTTGCATTAAAGGTTGCCGATGCCTTGCCACCAACGACACCACGAAACGCGACATCACTTTGCGTATTGGATGCATTGTGTTTGACATTAACGTGATAATCGACTTTTGCATTATGCGTCAAAGCGTAAATACCCTTTGCATTAAAAATAGCACCTTCAGTTTGCAAATCCACATCAAACTCAATGCGCTTGAGTGCTGCATAAGCCGCCATTTGAAATGTTTCATAATAGGCATTTTTGGCTATTGAGAGTTTTAGTTTATGCGTCACTAATAACTGCTCTAGACTTTTGTTTGCCAAAGCGTCATAGCGGCACTTGGCACCCTCTTTAACATCGACATTGCTGCAGATATTGGCGGCTGAATAAGTGTCGCCTAATGCAATAAAATTCTCACAAATCATACACTCCGCATATTCATCAATCACTAAGGTATGCTGATAATTAACCAACATTTTCTGGCTATTATCAGTATGCAAATACGTCATGATAATAGGCTTTGTCAAACGCGTATTTTTCTTAACCTGAATCGTCACACCGCCTAAATAAGAGGCAATGTTTAGATTAGACAGTGCATCACTACTCTCGCGCTGAGGTTGTAGCGACAAACTATCATTAATGATTACACCATCAATGTCATCAACATGAGCAAGCTGTCCATCAACAAAAACGATATTATGCATATCCGTATTTAAATTAATCATTGACAATGTTTCGTCAATATTTGTGTTCAACCCAAGCTTAACTTGGGTAATATCGTACTTTCGATACAAAGCAGTTAAATCGGTATAACGCCACTGTTCATTTTTTTTATTTGGAAAGCCTTGATCAACAAATGCTTGCCATGCATTTTCACGTTGTTTAATCGCCTCATCTGTCAGATTAAGCTTAGCAATCGGCTGTTCTAATTGCAGCATAGTGTGCTCCTTAGTCATTAATCCAAGCATAACCTTTATCTTCAAGCTCAAGTGCAAGCTCTCGACCACCTGATTTAACAATCTTGCCATCTGCCAAAACATGGACAAAATCAGGCGCGATATAGTTTAATAAACGCTGATAGTGAGTAATCACAATAAAGCCACGCTCACCATTGCGCATATGGTTCGCGCCCTTTGATACCACTTGCAACGCATCGATATCAAGACCTGAATCTGTCTCATCTAAAATACATACTTTAGGCTCAAGCATCATCATTTGCAGCATTTCATTACGCTTTTTCTCGCCACCAGAGAAGCCCTCATTAACACCGCGTTTCATATACTTTTGATCCATTTCAAGGATATCCATATTCGCACGCAGTTTTTTCATAAAGCTCATTGCATCAAGCTCACTTTGCCCTTTGGCTTTACGTGTACTATTGACGGCCGTTTTTAGAAATTGTGTGTTGCTAACGCCTGGGATCTCAACCGGATATTGAAAACTTAGAAACATCCCCGCATGCGCACGCTCTGAAGCATCCAAATCAAAGATATTCTGACCATTTAATAGCACTTCGCCTTCAGTCACTTCATAACCTGGTTTACCTGAAAGCACATTACCCAACGTACTTTTACCGGCACCATTTGGTCCCATAATCGCATGTACTTCACCAGGTTTAATCTCAAGGTTTATCCCCTTTAATAGTACTTTATCTTCAACCTTGGCATGTAAATTTTTAATCTCTAACAACATATCGTCACTTCGCTTTTTCTTTTTCTTTTTTACATTTACTTTTATCTTTACGCTAGCCTATTGCACCTTCTAAACTGACTTCCATCAATTTTTGTGCTTCAACCGCAAACTCAAGGGGTAGCTTTTTAAAGACATCTTTACAAAAACCATTAACTATCATCGCTACCGCATCTTCTTCTGACATACCTCGTTGGCGGCAATAAAAAAGCTGCTCATCCGAGATCTTTGATGTCGTTGCTTCATGTTCAATTTGTGCTGATTTTGATTTATTCTCAATATACGGATAAGTGTGTGCACCACACTCATGCCCAATAAGCAAAGAATCACATTGCGAGAAATTGCGCGCATTATCCGCCGTTGGCAACATGCGCACCAAGCCCCGATACGCGTTTTGCGCGCGTCCTGCGGAAATTCCTTTTGAAATGATCGTGCTCTTGGTATTTTTGCCCATATGAATCATTTTGGTACCGGTATCTGCTTGTTGCGCATGACGCGTTAATGCCACAGAGTAAAATTCACCCACACTATTATCCCCGCGCAAAATAACCGATGGATATTTCCACGTAATTGAGGAGCCTGTTTCCACTTGTGTCCATGAGATTTTTGCATTAGCGCCCATGCACACACCACGCTTGGTCACAAAGTTATAAATACCCCCTTTACCGTTTTTATCTCCGGGATACCAATTCTGCACAGTTGAGTATTTAATTTCAGCATCTTTTAATGCCACTAACTCAACTACTGCTGCATGCAACTGATTTTCATCACGCATCGGAGCGGTACAGCCCTCTAGATAACTGACATAACTGCCTTCATCAGCAATAATTAAGGTACGTTCAAATTGTCCCGTATTTGAGGCATTAATCCGAAAATAAGTTGATAACTCCATCGGGCAACGTACACCTTTGGGAATATATACAAATGAACCATCACTAAATACAGCAGAGTTTAATGCCGCAAAATAGTTATCCGTTTGTGGCACCACTGAGCCGATATATTTTTCAATAAGCTCAGGATATTTTTGTAATGCCTCTGAAATTGGGCAAAATATCACACCTGCTTCAGCAAGCTTTTCTTTAAAAGTAGTGACCACAGACACTGAGTCAAAAACAGCATCTACTGCAACACCCGCGAGCATTTCTTGCTCATGCAAGGGAATGCCTAGTTTGTTATACGTCTCAATTAACTCCGGATCAACCTCATCTAAGCTTTTTGGCTTATCAGCTGCCGATTTAGGCGCTGCATAGTAACTAATCGCTTGATAATCAATTGGCTCATAATCGACATGCGCCCAAGTTGGCTCTTTCATTTCTAGCCATTTGTGATAAGCCTGCAAGCGCCATTTAAGCATAAACTCAGGCTCATTCTTTCGCTTGGAAATCTGCCGAATAATATCTTCATCCAAGCCATTACGAAAACGCTCTTGTTCGATCTCAGTCACAAAGCCGTGCTTATATTCCTGATCAAGCATTTTATTTATTTTTTCATCCGTCATATCGCATGATCTCTTTACTGTTTTCTTTCTTAGTTTGATTCATATTACTTACTTAATTTATTTTACTTATTTTATTTGACTCACCTAATTCATCAGATGATGTATTCATTAACTCTAGTAACTTAAAGCCACTTAGTGTTTCGCGGACTTTTCTATTAATCACATGCCAATAGCCACCCATATGACAATCATTGACAGAACATGAGACAAATCCCGCGCTGCAACACTCAGTAAACGCAAGCGGTCCATCAATTGCCTCAACAATATCAAGTACTGAAATTTCACTCATATCACAAGCCAAAGCATAGCCACCTTCAGCACCACGTTTGGCAAGTAATACCCCCTTTAGACTCAAGAGCTTGAGTACTTTACGCACGGTCGGTAAATTAAGCCCCGTAAGACTAATAAGATCAGTGGCACTGTATAATCCTTGCGGATTCTGCGCAAATTTGAGCACGATCATCACCGCATAATCAGCAAGTTTACTGACTTTCAACATCAAAATAGTACTGGCTTGGTATCATATGCGCAAAGGGTAATGGGTTTTAACGTTTGTGTCAACGGATTAAAAGTTGGTTTTCCTTTAATTGCAGCGATAATCATAGATACAAAAAACATTTTGCATTTTGTTTTTTTCAAGGTAGTCTATCTTTCTAGTCAATGATCTTTCGGGCAAGAAAAACTTAAATGCAGCACAATAAATATCTAAACACACAGTTATCTAGCTTAAATGGCTGTGCTGCTATTTCCATGACTATTTGCTGTTGTTGTCGATGTATTAAGCCTAATTAGGATTTGCGGCTCTTCTACTTAATCTCTTGTTAGCCACGTGCCAGCTTATCTTTAATTAGGCATCTTAATCTTTTTAATCTTTGATATTTTAAGCGTATAAACATAAACAATGAACAGGATAACCTTATGTTTAAATCAGTACTTTTATTTATTTTAGCGGCACTGTTTCTCTTTTTTGAAATGGCACTTCAAGTATCACCTGGCATTATGACCGAAAACCTTATGAACAGTCTGCATATCGATATATTCTGGCTTGGCGTGACCTCTGGTGCTTATTTTATTACCTATACTTTAATGCAGATTCCAGCAGGTCTTATTTATGATCGCTTCTCTGCACGCAATGTGATTATGTTACCACTTTTGATTTGTGTCATTGGTGGGTTTCTGTTTGGACTTGCGCCAAACTTTTACCTTGCGGCTTGTGCGCGTATTTTTATGGGCTTTGGCTCCGCTTTCGCCTTTATTGGCGTGCTTGTCGTTGCCAGTCATGTTTTTAGTAAACGCTATTTCACCTTAATCGCAGGCATCACCCAGATGCTTGCAGCATTAGGTGCCATGTGTGGCGCATTACCGCTTATTCCACTCATTGATCACTTTGGCTGGCGTGCAACGATGATGATTATTAGCAGCTTTGGTCTGATTCTCTTGATTATCATGTTTTTCTATCTAAAGCTCCCTAATAAACACCTAACAACGAAACCTGTGACAAGTTCATGGCTTGCTTTTAAGTCTGTTGCTCACCAATCTCAAACGTGGATGATCGCAATCTATGCTTGTTTACTATGGATGCCAATGGCAGTTGTTGCCTCACTTTATGGCATCCCTTTTGTTGAGCAATACTTTAACGTTCCTTTTTCAGTCGCTGCAACCATTGTCACTTTTATGTGGATTGGTATTGCCGTTGGCAGTCCTTTGTTTGGTTTTCTTGCCGATAAAACAGAACATATCAAACGCGTGCTTGTACTTTGTGCAGTAATTGGCACTGTCGCTTTTGGGTTTATTACACTAGCGCCAATTAATAGCGTCACAGTTCTTGTTATATTATTTTTTGCTGCAGGTGCTGCATGTGCGGGACAGGCGTTAAGCTTTTCTTTGGTTTCACGCAATAATAAGTTAGAGCATCGCGCCACTGCCATTGGCTTTAATAATATGGCGGTTGTTATTTCAGGTTTTATTTTCCAGCCATTTGTTGGCTATGTTATCCGAGAAAGTCAGTCACAACCTACAACAAACTACCTATATAATGGATCAAGTTACCATAATGGTATGATTATCGTGTTATTTGGTTATTTGATTGCTAGCATAGCCGTTATTTTCTTGATTAAAGTACCACATAGTAATAGTAGTAATAACGATATAGCTATGCTAAAAGCTTAGAATTTAAAACGCACTTTGATGTGCTTCTTTATGGAAGAAATCAATATCTGATGTTGCTGAGCGCTCAAACTTGGTACGTTTACGCCATTTATAACCAAGATATAAAATAACAAACAAAATCACGCCACTATACGTTGCGAAGAAAGCTCCCCATGTTGCGGTACCTGATAGCATTTGTTCTACTTGCGCACCAAACATCATCACAATTAAAGCGATAATCGAAATAATGGGTCCATATGGATAGAATTTTGATTTATAAACCAAATCATCAAGCGATCTGCCTTGTTTGATATATGCTCGACGAAAACGCAAATGGCTAATCGAAATACTCAACCAACCGATATATCCAGACAAGCTGATTAAATTCACTAACCAGTTGAAAATTGCGCCATTACCGATAAAAGAGGCTAAGAAAAATGTCGCGCCCAAGATCGATGTCACTAATACACCAATCACGGGCACGCCACGACGATTCGTTTTAGATAAGACTTTAGGCGCTTGTTTTGATTTAGATAAATACCATAATGTACGTGATGAGGTATAAATACATGAGTTTGCCGCCGATAATACTGCGGTAACTAATACGATATTAACGAGCGTTGCGGCATAGGTGAATCCTGTACTTTGAAACACCATGGTAAAAGGACTCATGGCAACATTAGATTCAGGGTTTGCTAACCAAGTTGCCGTATATGGCACCAAAAAGCCAATAACGCCTAATGCACAAACATAGAACAAGGTTAAACGCCAAAATGTACTACGAATGGCTTTAGGTATCGCCTTTCTTGGGTCTTTTGCCTCGCCTGCAGCAACACCGACAATTTCTGTCCCTTGGAATGAATAACCAGCAATTAAAAACACACCCAGTATCGTAAATATTCCACCATTAAATGGTGCATTTGCAATATGCCAGTTACTAAAGCCAACGGCATGACCATTCTCACTAATGCCAAAAATAGCCAACACACCAACCAAAATAAAAATGATAACAAATGATACCTTTATAAAGGATAGCCAATATTCTGACTCACCGTACATCGATACTGAGAACAAATTTATAGCAAGGATAATGACAAAGAAAATCGCACTCCACATCACCACAGGGGTATCCGGAAACCAAAATTGCATCAACAGTCCAGCACCCAGCAAATCCGCAGAGATTGTCATCGCCCAGTTAAACCAATAATTCCACCCCATGGCAAAACCAAGTGCTGGATCCACAAACTTCTCTGAATATTTGTTAAAAGAACCTGTACATGGCGCGTATGTTGACATCTCACCTAGGCTAGTCATTAGCATATAAACCACGATTGCAACGAGTGCATAACCAATCAATGCGCCAGCCGGACCTGCCTGTGAAATGGCTGAACCACTGGCAAGAAACAATCCCGTGCCGATAGTACCACCTAACGCAATCATCGTTAAATGACGTGTTTTTAAATCACGTTTTAATTTAGTTGATTTCATACCTTCCCCTTTTTAATGTAACACACTCAAATTTAAGTGTACTTGATAACATTCGTTAAAATCCTATTAATCAATCCTCACAGTAATTTACCGAAAAAAATGAGCATGTGCGACAAAAATTTCTGACAAATGTTATAAAAGTTATATAAAAATGATAAATCATCTAAACAGAAGGAAATAAACCAACAACAGCCAAAATGGCACAAATTTCATCATTTAATCAGATTGCTAGCACCCAAACATGTTATCAAGTTACACATTAAATTGGATGTCAGTTATTTTTGGCGAGTCCAACATCGCTTCCAATGTCAGAATATTTTCTTGCAAAACAGGCATATCAGGATTAATGCAATTAGCAATCCAACCGATACAGGGTATTTGTTGCTGTTTAAGATAGTGTTCAGTTAACAAAGCATGATTAATACAACCAAGCTTCATGCCGACAACCAAAAGCACTGGAATATCTAAAGCCTTTAAATAGTCCGCCCATGTTTCATTGAAATTTAATGGCGTTAATAAGCCGCCTGCGCCTTCAATAAAAGTGATATCACTGTTAATTTGCGTCAAAGAATGCTTGGTTTGCGCAACAAGTTTTTCAACAGTTAATGATTTATTTGCCTGTTCTGCGGCAATATGCGGGGCAATGGCAGGTTCATAAATGTTAGGGTTTATTACTTCATAGGAAAGTGGTGCAGAAGATGCCTCTTGTAAAGCCAATGCATCCTCATTAACTAAGTGAGCATCTTTGATAAAGGCGCCTGATGCCATTGGCTTTAATCCCGCGACTGTTAAGCCCTGCCTTTTTAATTGATTCATTAAATAAACACAGACATAAGTTTTACCGACTTCGGTATCTGTGCCAATAATGGCGACTTTCTTATGTTTTGTTAATTTTGTTAATGAAGATATATTCATTTGTTTTCCTTATTCTTTTCATGAATTACCCCTTTGTAATAACATATAACCCAATCTCATAACTTAACGTTGTCATTTGATCATTATCATCACGCAAATATCGCCAAAGCGATTTCATCTCTGACTTCTCACAGCCTAAATAACTATTTACACCTGTGCTTTTTAAATGCTTAAGCTGAGCAACCCTATTCACAAACTTTAATTGAATGCTTTGCTCATCGATACTTAGACACTGCCAATTAAGCGATTTAAACAACGATTTCATTTGGTGATGTGTTATAAACTTGTTAATACGCACAACTTTCTTGAGTTCATCAAAAGTACCACTCAATGGAATCGAAAAGGCAAATATATCATTTACAGCTAATACTTGATCAATGTATTTGAATAATCTTTGTAAGCAATAAGACCACTGTAGCGCCATATTACTATAGATAACATCATATTTTTTCTGCGGTAATGCTTGCCAGAAAAGTGATTGATTAAAATCACCTTGTATAAAGTTAAAGCTACACCTTGACATGAACGAGCTATCAACTGCCATATCCCTTGCTCTATCAATTAGAGCATCTGCAATATCAACCGCATCATAAGTCAATGGCATAAGTTGTTTTGCGATATCAATACTGGCAACACCATCCCCACAACCTAACTCTAATATATGCTGTATATTTTTATATTGCTCAAGGTGCTTAAACACCATGTTTTTTAAATTTTCATCCACCTTGCGTTGCACTTGATCATGTTGATGATAACTATCTTTAGCGGCACTAAAGCTTATGCGCGGTGATTTTACCATGCGCTCACCTCACTCCTAGCAAGACGCAATAGGCCTAGGTGACTTTGATTCTTTGTGAGCTCGCTATTAAGTAACTTTGCCAAAGATAGACCATCAACAATCGCATCATTTTCTGCCAGAAATATATTAACACCCGTTTTTTCACACAAAGCAATGACATCTATTATTGGCATTATTTCAGTAAAGGCAAACATCCACTTTAAGTAGTTTAATTGACTATGATGCTCTCCAGCATCTGCCAATAAGCAATATGACTCTAGATCTTTAAACTTATCAACCTCTGGAAAAGCAACAAGCTTTAAAAATTTCTGTGACAGTTTATAGGGGTTTAATTCATATTGCCGTATAAAGGCTTGTTTTTTCTCATCACTGGCAAATTGCCATAACAACGGCAAACCATAACAATAAATGCTTTTATTTTTGATATCTAATTTATTTTGTTGAATGAGTTTCAAAACCCATAAGCCACTATGTGACCATGCATGAACAACTTCAGCTTTGGCTAATTTCCTTGATAAATACTGTAATACTTGTTGTTCATTTATGTTTTCAAAAAAAGGCATATCTACGCATTGATGAGCAGATATTTCAGGGTGAAACATTTGCCAAAGACTTGCCTTAAAGCCCCAGCCTGATAAAAACACATAATTTTGAATACTCATAACACACATACCAATTGATCTAATAATGCTGTAATATCTCCTGTATCATGCAAGGCAGTGAGCGATATGCGTAGTCGTGCACTATGCTCAGGCACTGTTGGTGGACGAATACAAGAAACATAAAAGCCTTTATCTTTAAGCATACTTTGTATGTTTTGCGTTTGTTGGTTATCTCCAATGATAATGCTGCGAATTGGCGTTAAATCGTAAGACACAACATGAAGACCCAGCTTCTGTGCATATTGGTTAAAAAAGGCAATATTTTCAAACAACTTGTCACGCAAACAATCCCCCTCCATGACTAGTTTTAAACTCGCATTTAAAGCCGCAACAACCGGAATGGCAAGTGCCGTGCTATAGATATAACTACGCGCTGTTTGTATCAATAGCTCAATAAACTCCTCACTGGCACACACCAATGCACCCATAGCACCCAATGCTTTGCCGCATGGCACGATCATGACAGGCACATCTTCAAAAGTGAAACCCGCATGACTTACCGCACCTCTGCCTGATTGACCTAACACACCAAAGCCATGCGCATCATCAACAATAAGTTTAGCAAGACCCACATTGGCAAGTCTTTCTAAAGGCGAGATATCACCATCCATACTAAAAACACCTTCAGTGATGACATACTTAGCTTCTGGATGTTTTTTCAAAATGGTGCGCAAACTATCAGTATTTTGGTGCGGATAACGCTTAAGCTTGGCACCTGATAAGGCAATACCATCTAATATAGAAGCATGAACTAATTTATCTGCAACCACTGTCTGAACATTTTTCTCTTTTTTTGCCTTTCCTGCCAATAAACTCATTACCGCTAAATTGGCATGGTAACCTGAGTTAAATAGCAACGCGCGAGGATAGCCGACAAATGCTGCTATATCATGTTCTAACGCCTCAATGAGATAATGACTTCCTGAAACAATGGCTGATGATGTGCTACCTACACCATAATGCTCAATGGCTTGCTGCACCTGTTTTTTAACCTCAACATGCTGTGATAATCCTAAATAATCATTACCACTAAAGTTGATCAATGCATGCTCATCAATATGAATAAATTTATTCTGTATTTGGGTAAATACGCGTTGCCGATAACGCCCATTTTGTTTAATTGCCGTTAAATCGTCATCATAGCGCTCATCATTCGCTAACAAGCTCATGATGCTCCTCATTGTTTTTTGTTACTTTAAAGCCAAGTGTATTGAGAAGCTTCAGATCATGATTCTCTGAAGGGTTCGCGGCAGTTAAAAGCTTATCACCATAAAAGATAGAGTTTGCTCCGGCTAAAAAGGCTAAAGCTTGCATTTCATCACTCATTTGTGAGCGACCTGCTGAGAGCCTGATTTTTGAGCTTGGCATTAAGATTCTTGCCACAGCAATCGTGCGCACAAAATCAAAGCTATCAACATCTGCTTTTTTTAGTTTATTGCCAAGTGGTGTACCAAGCACTGGAATCAATTGATTAATTGGCACGCTTGCCGGTGGTGTTTTTAAATTTGCTAATGTTACCAACATCTGTAAACGATCATCAATCGTCTCACCCATCCCAAGAATGCCACCACAACAGACTTTCATACCAGCATTTGATACTTCTTCTAGGGTATCTAAACGCGATTGGTAATCTCTCGTGCTAATAATCTCTTTATAGAACTCCTCTGAGGTGTCCAAATTATGATTGTAATAATCAAGACCTGCATCGGCTAATTCTGTGGCTTGTGCTTTGGATAACATTCCCAAAGTCATACAAGTCTCTAATCCCAGTGACTTAACGGATTGAATGATTTCAAGTAACTGTGGCATCGCTTTCTCTGGAGGGTTGCGCCACGCAGCCCCCATACAAAAGCGCTTAGCGCCAAGATCTTTGGCTCTTTGGGCTTGTGATACAATACTCTTTACATCCATTAACTTTTCTTTTTGAACGCCCGCATTATAATGCCCGCTTTGCGGACAGTATTTACAATCTTCAGGACAACTGCCTGTTTTAATGCTTAGCAGCACACAGAGCTCAATTTCATCAGCAAAATTCTCGCGATGTACCGTTTGTGCTCTAAATAGCAATTCATTAAATGGTTTGTTATATAAGCTTTGTGCATAATTTAAATCAATAATTGGCATTATTTTTATCCTTTATCCTTTTTTTTCACATTGCGATACTTTTACATCGACAACAATCTAGATATACTTGCCGCTTTAGTCAACTTATAATTTTATCAAGGTTTACAAAAAATGTATTCGACCAATCTTTGGCACCCTTGCTCACAAATGAAGGATTATGAAACCTTCTCACCACTTAATATTACCAAGGCCAGCGGCAGCTTTATTTATCATAATGACGAAGCGATTATTGATGCGATCTCAAGCTGGTGGTGTAAGTCTTTAGGGCATAGCCATCCACATTTACAAAAAGCCTTAATACAGCAACTAGGCTCACTTGAGCATACGATTTTAGCAAATACCACCAATACAACCATTGAAGACTTAACACAAAAGCTCTGCCAGCTCACCCACACTGATAAAGCACTTTTTGCCAGTGACGGCTCTTGTGCTGTTGAAATTGCAATTAAAATGAGTGTTCATGCACGTGTTATCAAAGGACAGACAAACAAAACGCATTTTGCCGCACTGCAAAATGGATATCATGGTGAAACCTGTGCCACCTTAAGTGTGAGTGATCTAGGGTTATACAAAGCGGCTTATCAATCCTTATTATTTGATTGTACTTTCTTACAAGAGATTCCTTATGTTACTGGTATTAACGACCCGTTTTGGCATGATGCGCAAAGTGCTTGGCAAAAATCACAGATGCAATTAGAAGCGATTAAAGATAAGCTAAATGCCGTGATTATTGAGCCCTTGATTCAAGGCGCTGGTGGCATGCTGATTTATAGCAAAGACTATCTAGAAAGACTAGCTAAGTGGTGTAAAGAGAATGATGTTTATTTAATTGCCGATGAGATTATGACTGGCATTGGACGCACGGGAAAAATGCTCGCTTGTGAGCATGCTGATATTACACCTGATTTTATTTGTTTATCCAAAGGCATTACTTCAGGCATGCTACCCTTAAGTATCTGCTTAACACATAATAATATTTATGCGCTTTTTTATGATGATTATGCAACACAGAAAGCCTTTATGCACTCGCATACCCATAGTGGTAACACATTGGCCTCTAGAGTTGCTTTAGAAACACTCACTATTTTTGAGCGTGAGCGTATACTTGATTATGTTAATAAAACATTGGCGCCAACGATGCATAATATCATGCTAGAAATCGCTCAAAGCACCCAGAAACTGCATAATGTTCGCAGCCTTGGTGGCGTTGTCGCTGCTGATCTAAAAACCACTGAGCCACGCGCTGGTTACAAACTATATCAACGAGCGATTGAAAAAGGCGCACTAATGCGTCCATTAGGAAATACTATTTATTGGTTGCCACCACTGAATACTGATATAAAAACGATAAATAAGCTAGGGGAAATATTGCTCGAGCTATTATAAAGCATCAATGTATAACAGTTGGCTTAAGCGTCAGTCGAAGCCATTACCCTCTCTTCTTTCCTCCCCTTCGACTTCGCTCAGGGAGCGGCATTCGTTGGCTGAGCGTTAGTCAAAGCCATTTATCAATTACTTCAACACCTTGATAAAGCGGCGTATTTTTTCGGCTGCTATCTTTGTATCATCTAAGTGTTGCTCTATTAATGAGGTAAAGTAACTACCAACAATCGCCGCATTACCACCGGCTTGCCATACTGCGTGAACATGTTCAGGTTTTGAAATACCAAAACCAACTACCATGGGTTGATCAATCAACGCTCTTACATGCTTGATTCGTGCGATGGTTTGAGGAGCAATCTCACTTTTAGCACCGGTTGTACCAAAGCCACTTAACACATAATTAAATGCACTACTATGACTGGCTAATTGCTTGACACGCTCATCGGATGAGTTTGGGGCAACCATTTGTACCGCACCAATATTATATTTCTTAAGTAAGGTCTCATGTTCTTTTGACTCTTCTAACGGTAAATCGGCACAGACCACACCATCGATGCCAACACTTTGCAGCTTTTGATAAGCGCTTTCACCTTGCTTAAATAAAAGGTTATAGTAAATCAGTAAGCCAATTGCGATATCTGGATATTTTTGGCGAATAATACTTAGCATCTCAATACAGCGATCAAACGTCATACCTGATTTTAATGCTCGCTCCATTGATCGCTGATTGGTTGGACCATCGGCAATCGGATCAGAAAAGGGGAAGCCAAGCTCGATCGCTTCAACACCACTATCAATTGCTGCAGATATGATATGTAAGCTTTCATCAAAATTCGGATCACCCAAAGTGAAAAATGGCATAAATACCTTTTTATCGTGATCTTTAAATAATTTGTCAAATCGATTACTCATCGGAAAGTCCTTTATATCTAAAATAACTTTGTAAATCTTTGTCACCCCGCCCAGATAAGTTGACCAAAATGGTTTTACCCTTTAATTGTGACTGCGCCAATTGAAACGCCAATGCTAATGCATGCGCTGATTCAAAAGCTGGAATAATACCTTCTTTTTTTGATAACTCTTCAAATGCCGCAATTGCCTCATCATCAGTGATGGTAAGATAACTCACGCGTTTGCTCTCTTGCAAATAAACATGCTCAGGTCCAATGCCAGGATAGTCTAGTCCGGCTGAGATCGAATATGGCTCTTTGATCTGCCCATCTTTATCTTGTAAGAACAGTGATTGCATCCCGTGAAACACACCTATTTCACCTTTGTTCATCGTTGCCGCATGCTCTCCAGTCTCAAGCCCTTTGCCAGCGGGCTCTGCGCCATAAATAGCCACCCTCTCATCACGCAAAAAGCCACTGAATATGCCAATCGCATTACTACCCCCACCAACACAAGCAATAACCGCATCAGGTAAAGCATGGGTTAATTTAAGCATTTGCGCACGCGCCTCTTTACCAATAACCTCTTGGAAATAGCGCACTAACGCCGGAAATGGATGTGGTCCTGCCGCAGTGCCAAAGCAGTAATAGGTATCCTCGGCATTGGTAATCCAATCACGCATGGCATCATTGATCGCATCTTTCAATGTCGCGCTTCCCGATGATACGCTGTGAACCTTAGCACCAAATAATTTCATGCGCTCAACATTAGGCTTTTGTCGGGCGATATCTACAGCCCCCATATAGATCTCAACTTGAAGTCCAAGCATCGCTCCAGTCATCGCGGTTGCCACGCCATGCTGACCGGCACCCGTTTCAGCAATCACGCGCTTTTTACCAAGGTATTTGGCCAAGAGCATCTGACCAATGGTGTTATTGGTTTTATGCGCACCGCCATGCAGTAAATCCTCGCGCTTAAGATAAATATCAGCGCCATATTTATTCGATAAGTTCTGTATATAGGTAATTGGTGTTTCGCGTCCTGCGTAGTCTTTTAATAGACGTTTAAATTCTAATTGAAAAGATTCATCTTGTTGAATGGCGATAAAGCCTCTCTCAATCTCTGTCAAAATCGGCATCAAGCTCTCAGGCGCATAACAGCCCCCAAACTGACCATAGCGTGTATTTAATTGCATAAAATGACACTTAAGTTAAGCATAAGTTTGGCTAAGATAACATGCTTTTTACAAACGCACAAAAGAATTATGCAATTATGTATCGATACATGACTGCAGAATGCTTTTGCTCATTATTTTTTAGATGTCTTATTAATCATTTTTTCAAATAAAGCATACTCATTTTTTAACAAGTCAAAAAACATTACTAGTTTCTGTCGACAAAAATGAAGTAATTTCTGGTTGCTTTGACGATCATCCAATAGTAGCAAAGCACGATAAACCGCCATAAGTTCACGCATTGTTGACAGCAGCACTTTAATCATATTGATTTGCGCCTTATTAAGTTCCGTTTTGGTGTTAATAAAATTCTCAACCATATGCTTTTCTTGCAGTGCCAACTCATCGATAAGCAGCCTTAATATCTCTTTATCCAAACTTTCATCACTTTCATTAAAACCATTTTCTTTATCTATTGATGTATTATCTTTTGCTGCTCTTTGCATTAAAAACATTTCAATAATCTCTTTATGTGTAAGATAAACCGATGAGAATTCCATATAGAATTTTTCTCTTAAATTGCGCTGTTTTAATACCCTACTAATGAGCAGAATCACCAACGCGCCTATTGCAATATCCAATATGCGCGCGATAAGTAACGACACATCCCAAAAGGATAAAGTACCGATAAACATCACCACAAAAATACTACTAAAGAAAACACCCACTGCATAGTGCACCACACTAAAATAAAGCGTATAAAGTGCTAACACCAAGATCACCGTGATAATCACATAAAACGGTACATATAGATTTAATAGGTAATAAGCAATTGTCCCAATAAAGCAGCCTGAAATCGTATTAATAACAACGGCTTTAGAGCGAAATAGAACTTCTCTGGCATGTACGCTAATGCTGATAGATATGATTGCCAACACACTCCAATAATTACGCTGCAAACCAATCGCTTCAGTAAATACAATTGCAAGTAAACAAGCACTTGCTACCCTAATTGCCAACAACTTGTACGTCGGCAATGCATTTAACCAATTAATCAATCTCATGCACAACCTCTCTTAAAGATAACGTTGTATTATGTAAGCTCTCAAGAATAAGTAATATCTCAAAAACAAGTACCTGGCAGCCTTTTAGTGTAGATAGAGTTAATACCGCTTGTTTAAAATGATCGATATGTGTTTTAAATTGATTTATTTGGTATTTAAAGTCCTCATCTTTATTCACTAAAAACACCCAGACTGCAAGCTTAGTTGCCATATAAACGATATCCTTAAGTCCCGTATTTTTAATAACATCCTCAGCAATGACTGACTTTCTTTTGGATAGCGTGTAATAGAAAAAGATTAAGCGGAAAGTATTCTGCACTAGGTTGTGATAATGACCATAGCATTTATGCCAAGCAACTTTACGTTTCGGTAGAATAATCCAGCTCGCCCCTTTATCGTGCAGTGTGATCAAACGCGTGTTGACTTCTTTTTGGGTTTTATCTATATCAAAAACACCTGAATTGACATCAAATGCCATATGCAAAACATGACGTGTTTCATTTTGCAAAAAAATCGCATGCATCTGTAAGACACGTAATAACTGCCTAGGCGTATCCCATGGGCGCAGCATTAACACCAACACAAAAAAAGCGCTCCCTACGCACAATAGGCTGATATATAACTGTGTTAGATCCTGCTTAAGCACCGGCAACTGGATTGAAGATATCGCTAATACAATCACCAAATAACCAGGAAATTGATTAAATATATGGTCATATTTTCTCACCCAAAAAGCATAGTACGCACAGATAATTAATAAACTGAAACTTAATAACCTATAGGGGTGCAACCAGTAGGAGACAGTTAATGCCAGAGCAAATCCTACTAAAAACCAGATAAAAATCTTGCGTCGCGAATATACATCGCCTACCGCACAAACAATGGCTGCAAATGCCAGAAAATAAAACACCCAAATAATGACTTCATAAACAAGTCCAAAACGCCATGCAGTCAGAAAATAGATAAGCATAATCGCACCAACTTTGATCACCATTGACAACACATGTGCCCCGGGGTCATTCTTTGATAAGTTGTATATAAAATGTTTTAGCATTTTTACTGTGATCCATGTTTATTATCTACACGCCATGTTATAATGCGCCCAATTTTTTATGGTTATAAGCAAAACTTAATGTCTCTGCAAATTATAGCGTTTAAACGCTAAAAATGCAGTGACACCGCGGCAACTTAGGGGTACAAAAGCGTGAGACATGATGAAACAATGTTAGAAAAACTTCAAAATGGGGAGTTTAAATTAAGAAAATCTGAGCAAAAGGTTGCAAATTGGATTATCGATAACAGCCATGAGGCAACTTCGTTAAACATCACGACAATTGCACATAATGTTGGTGTGAGTGAACCAACAATCGTCCGCTTTTGTCGTGCGGTGGGTTGCAAAGGTTTTCAAGAATTCAAGATTCGCTTTGCTGAGGAATTAGCCCTTGGAAAAATCAATGAATCGATTGATATAAAGCTTGATGACTCTACTGCTGTTGTTAAAGATAAGGTTGCTCAATATGCGCGTGCAGCACTCGCCAATGTCGATCGAGAAATTGACAACGAGCAGCTTGAGTTAGCGACAAACATTCTAATTGACTCTAATAAAGTCGTTGTTTGCGGCTTTGGTGCATCAAACTGCACTGCTTTTGATAGCTTTCATAAACTCTTTAGAATGATGCCAAAAGTTGGCTACTATCCTGATATGCATATGTCAGCAATGGCAATCGGCTCTTTAGAACCAGGGGACGCAATTATTGCCATTTCTAATAGTGGTAAATCAGAGGCCTTGATTAGCTTATGCAAGCTAGCACGCAGCAATGGTGCAAAAGTAATCACCATTACCGACCCAGGCTCACCGGTTGACCAAACAGCAAGCGTGCGTTTGAATATCAAAAAACAAGTTGATACGGGGTTATTTGTACCAATGGCACATAGATTAAAGCAGTTAACAATTATTGACTTTTTGGTGTATAACTACGCAAGATTGAATGAACAACGTGCAGCTCAGCGCTTAAAGAAAACAAAAACGGCGTTAACCAATCTAAAACAGCAACACAGTATTATTTAGTTATTTAATTATTTTGATTATTCCCACTCAATTGTTCCTGGTGGTTTGCCTGTAACGTCATATACCACACGTGAGATTCCTTTGACCTCGTTAACAATTCGATTGGAAATATGTCCAATCAATTCATAAGGCAAGTGCGCCCAACGCGCCGTCATAAAGTCAATGGTCTCAACCGCTCTTAAGGCAACAACATAATCATATTTACGTTGATCACCCATCACACCAACAGACTTCACCGGTAAGAACACAGCAAACGCCTGACTGACTTTATCATAGTAACCACTTTTTTCTAGCTCTTGCATATAGATGGCATCAGCTTGACGCAAGATATCAGCATACTCTTTTTTGACCTCGCCTAAGATACGCACACCCAAACCAGGACCTGGGAATGGATGACGATACACCATACGATATGGCAAACCTAGTTCAACGCCCACTTTACGTACTTCATCTTTAAAAAGCTCTCTTAACGGCTCAACAAGCCCAAGCTTCATATCTTCAGGCAATCCACCCACGTTATGATGCGACTTAATCACATGCGCTTTACCGCTGCTACTGCCTGCTGATTCAATCACATCAGGATAAATCGTGCCCTGTGCTAACCATTTAGCATTTTTAAGCTTAGCTGATTCTTCATCAAAGATATCAACAAACAAATTACCGATAATTTTACGCTTTTTCTCAGGGTCATTAACCCCTTCAAGCTTTGCTAAGAATCTTCCTTCTGCATTAACACGCACAACATTGACATGCATATTTTCAGCAAATGTCTGCATGACTTGATCACCTTCATGCAAGCGCAATAACCCAGTATCAACAAATACACAGGTTAATTTCTCGCCAATGGCTTTATGTAAAAGGGCAGCAACGACAGATGAGTCAACACCACCTGATAAGCCTAAAACGACTTCATCAGATCCAACTTGTGCTTTGATTTTTTGCACGGCATCTTCAATGATGCTTGCAGGATTCCACAACGCTTCACAGCCACAAATTTTAAAGGCAAAGTTTTCAAGCAACTCTTTGCCATAAGCAGAATGTGTTACCTCTGGATGATATTGCACACCATAATATGGCTTTGTTTTATGTGCCATCGCCGCAATCGGTGCATTTTCAGAAGATGCAATTACTTCAAACTCATCGCCCAGATCAACCACTTTATCACCATGGCTCATCCACACATCTTGGGTTTGCGGTACTGATTCATACAAAGGGGTTACTTTACTGATCTCAATCTTGGCATAACCAAATTCGCGTTTATCAGATGAGGCAACCTCACCACCGAATTGGTGTGCCATGGTTTGCATGCCATAACAAATACCTAGTACAGGGACATTTAATTCAAACACACATTCAGGTGCTCTGACATGTACTGATTCATTAACTGATTCAGGACCCCCTGAGAGAATAATGCCACTGGCAGCAAAGTCTTTGATAAAACTCACATCAACATCATAAGGATAAATCTCACAATACACGCCAATCTCACGCACACGACGCGCGATCAATTGGGTATATTGCGAACCGAAATCTAAAATCAACAATCTATGCTTATGTATATCTTGCATACAGGAAACACTCATCACCACATTAAAAACTGCCCGCGATTATATACCCATCGTCAATTATTTTACAGATTTTTTGCCTTGTATTTTGCTTGGCGTTACTCACTAGAGTTACCTATAAGCAAATGGCAAAATGCAATCGTATTCATTAATGGAAAATACTACAACGCATTGATACATTCTAAACACACCCTTTCACACAGCTCTCTAAGCCATCTATTTTGCACATTATGCTCAAGACGTTTAGGATAAGCGAACGTTACTGGCACTTTCGCTGTTTCAAATGGTAAAGGAACAACATTTAACCCTTTATATAAAGCGTAGTTTAAAGGTAAAGTTGCCACATATCGATCTTTTAACAGTGAGACGATTCGATCAATCCTTGCACATCTTAACTTTATATTTCTTGGATCGGGAACTCCTAAATAGGTTTGAACAAATAGGTTGTCATCACTATTAATGCTATGGGCAACATGTGGTAAGTTGATATATGTCTCATAATCAATTGCTTTTTGTGGCAATGGGTAACGATCATAAGCTAAAACAAAACCATCTTCAGCAATGACTTTAACACCAAAATTTGATAAATGTTCATAGAAGCCGATAATAACATCTGCTTTATCAAATTGATGTACATATTCGTAGTTATAGACTCCTTGAAAAATCTGTAGCGAGATCACATGATCTTTGTTGTAGCGCTGTATTTCATTGATCAAGCGCTCAGCAATAACATCATAAGCAATTTCAATAACATGGATGGTAAACTGAGCGGGTGTTTTATATGGATCAAACTGCTGTAAATTTGGCAAGATAGCAACAAACTCATGATTAATTTGCTGCAAGGTTGACAATATCGCATGTGCTTTTGCCGTAAGCTCCATATTATGACCATTGCGCACCAATATTTGATCTTTAAGCTCATTGCGTATTTTATTTAAACGCAAGGTCACGCCAGGCTGTGACATATTCATAAGTTTCGCTGTCTTACTAAGACTGCGCTCAGTAATTAAGGTTTGTAATACAAGATAATCTTTTATGTCCATAAGATTTATACTCCAAGCTTTAAGTTAAGCGCACGAGCTTTAGTGCGGATAACTTTGGCACATAGATTTCTTAACCAACGATTTTTAGCATCAATCTGTAAGAAATTTGGGTATGACAATGCAATCGGAATCTCGGGTGTAAAAAAAGGTAATGGCAAGTACGCCAATCCATGCTCTTTGGCAAAAGACTCACCAAGCGTTGCTACACATCTCCCTTGAGCAAGGTGTGGATAAGCAACGTTTATATTGTTGGTACGCAATTTAATATTTCTAGGATCCGGTCTTGATAAATACTCTAAAAATGGATTGCTCTCATCCTCTCTAGCAAATACAACATGTGGTAATTTCACATACTGCTGCATCGTTATTTTTTTAGTATTTTTTAAAGAGCTCACCTGATGAACCAATTGATACTGATCCCAAGCAATAATTTCCTGAGTAAAGCCTTTTATTGGATACACCGTGCCAATAATAATGTCGGCGTTTTGAAAATCATATCGCCCCTCAATACCTGACTCTAATGGGAATACCGTAATGCGCACTTCATGCAAATCACTGACCTCATAAATTGCATCAATATACTCTATCAAAACAAAAATAGTAATGCCCATCAGATATATACAAATTAATAATACTCGGTGTGTTTTTAGCATCAAAATGCTCAATAGGATAAAGACTTTGAATACTTTCATGTAAGCGCGTTATCGCATTGCTAAGCGACAGTGCTTTAGCAGTTAGCACCATCTCCTTACCATCTCGCACCAATAGCGGATCATCAAAATACTTTCTAAGCTTATTAATGCGTGCAGTTACCGCCGGTTGCGATAAATTAATTTGCTCACCAACCTCTGTTACCTTAGCGCCAGTAAGTAACAAGCGTAAAACCTGAACATCTTCATTGTCCATCTTATATCATCCTTTATATCAATGATTATATGAAGTATAGATGCCAATCGTGAAATTAACAGCGAAGCGATAAACAATTAAATATTTCTATCGATATATACCGCCCGCAAACTAGTGGGGATAGGGAGTAAATTTATAAGTATAATCATAGGGAATCAAAAACACTGTCTGTCCCTTAGCATTAGCTCCAGATCTTAACGCATTGAAATCGATATTGGTAATCTCAGCTCGAAATTCTCCTGCAATGCTCATATTATTATTAGGGTTTTTCATCTCAATCATCATAAGCTGCATGTCGCTATCTACCAAAGTAACTGTTTCTCCTTCTATGTTAAAGCTAATATTGTTGCCTTGTACAGGGTTTGTTATAAAATCATCTCTAGGCACTGAAATATCGTCTTCACTAAATGCATTGTTAACTACCTCATCTATCGCTGGCACGTGAGCTCCATTCATTTCATTAAAAAAATGACCAAAAATTCCTCCTTGAAAAGAAGTAGCAACCTTTGGATGCTTTGCTATATCGTCAGCGGTTAAAAGATTATTTTTATCATAGGTAATATCTTGCAAATGTATTTTAAAACCTCTCGATAAATCCTTATTGATTTGAAATGCTAAGATCTCATGGAGAGAGCTTTTATCCCCTGCATGTCGAACGATGTTAAGAAATGCACTACCTGATTTTTCCAAAGGTAAATTGTATACAGCCTCATGTTCCATACTCTCAGGCACTTCTTCTATAGTATCCAATTCTGATCGAGATTCTTCAGACAAACTCTCTGGTGCCACTTCAGCCAGACTCTTTGGTGCCACTTCAGCCAGACTCTTTGGCGCTACTTCAGAAGATGCTGCCGCCTCTCCTTTGACTCCCCTACTGCCAGCAACTGCACCACCGACCGTTGTCGCAACTGTCATTGCCCACATCTGAGTTAACTGTCCAATGGCTTCTGCTTCATTACCAATATTACCTTCTTGAATTTGCTGAGCGGTTTCAACGGTGTCGCCTATCATTATCGCCTCACCCATTCCAGGAATAGCACTCAACACTGATTTTGCAGCAGCATCTGTTTCGCCTGAAGCAGCATAATCAGTAGCTGCTGTGGCAACACCTGACAGCATCGTTGCTAAACCAATATACTGCATTCCGGGCAGCAACATTAACACCCCACCCGTTATTGCGATAATGTTTCCAGCATCAGCAACACGATCCCCCCCTGAAATAGGTTGTAAATAATGCCCTGTTGGATCGAAATTATTTACCGGATCATTATTAACGTAAGCATAAGGACTAAAACCACCTGCTCCCCACGGTGATGCACTATCTGGTGATAAAAATACGCGATACTCGGGGTCATAAGGTCGATTATACGTTGTGCCTAAAAACTGAATACCGGTTGCCTGATCATCCCTTTGCAGGTTATATCCAAATGTATTGTTTTTGACATCTAAATCATGCGAACGCGGTTTTGCCGTTATCGCGCTATAACTTGCCCCAAACGGAAGATAAGTAAGCAAACTTTGTAACTCGCCCTTTGCCCAACTACCATATTGTGTTTGCCCATTGGTTATATTGGCAGCGTAATATAAGCCATTGTTAGTATGATCTTGCACTACGGCACCACCTGGGACAATCAGCTTCTCTTTACCATTAATATATTGTGACACTAAGTTACCTTGAATAAAAATATTATAGTTAGATTGATTCTTATTAACCCCTGACTTACCAATCTCTGCCAATTGGTATCCTAAAGGATCATAGTGATACTCTAACTCAGTGGCAAGATAACCTGTTTTCTTATAATTAATTACATTTCCAGCTAAGTTATAGCTTAACTGTGTCGTTGAGAGATGTTTGTCTTGAGGGTCTTTTTTATCAATTTGTGTCACTTGACCTAACTCATTGTAACTAAAGTTGACTACTGGGGTTTGTCTTGTGCTGATTGATTTTAGCTGAAAAGGATTTTCTGAATTGTAGTCATAACCTAAAGTCTGTTGATTATTAATATTCACTGACTGTAAAAGTCCTAAATTATTGTAGTCATACCATATTCTAAGATTGCTAAAGCTTGTTGGCTCTTCTGACTCCATTGTATTGATCTGACAAAAATTATACATATGATTTGTTTCACACTCGAACTGTGACAGTTGATTTTCTGCATTGTAAGCATATAAATACGTAGCGACAGGGTTTGCATCAACCGTGATTAACTGTTGTAACAATAAGCCTGAGCGCGAATAATATTGCTCAAAATTTATTTCTTGTTTGTGGAAGTAATGATTAATATTTTGATACTTGATTTGATATGCGGTATTGAGATCTCCTTCTTGCAGAGCAAACTCCATCTCATTAATTTTATTACTATCTTCATTAGTTCTGTATGTGTTGATATTCTTTAAAGTGCCATCCGCTTTGTAGTCATAATCTAGCTCAACATCGAGTTTTTTGGCATACGCTTTGTCAAGAACCTTACTCTCGAGTTTCCTGATAAGACCATTTTGTGAGCTTAAATTATTGCTTGCATTAAAGTTAGGTGTCACCAGCTGATGCTTTGCCATCAACAGCCCTGCAATATCTTGTGTACTATAACTTGGAATAAACTCTGCCATGATAGTTTTATTATCTTTATTTTGATAGTGAGCTGATTTTAAAGCACCTGCTTCTCTATACTCAAAACGATGCTCGGCATGCTCATTTTTTATCGAGACAGGGAGATTATATTTCTGATCAAAGCTTGATTCAACGGTTTCTTCCAGGGTAGAGAAGTATGATTTTTGTTTCTGCATTACCGTTTTTGTTGGATTTCCCCATGCATCATAACTCTTAATAAAACTTTTAATATTATATCCATCTGCTTGTGGTAACTCAGTCCTTTTTAATACGGCGGTTGATGGGCTATAAATATATTCAATCACCTTGCCAAAATCTATATCATTGATCGTACCCACACCAGTCGACTGCTTCGTGATTAAGCCTAAGTCATTGATTTGCTGATAGCCTAAATGGTAACGCTTTAATTGCCCATCGATGTTCGCTTGAACATAAAAACCATTATTATTTAAGTTCTGATCATAGCTATAGTAAACACTAAATAAAGGTTTTGTCGCATTAGAGGGTGAGTAAGCATGACGCGCTTTAATTTCACCTATCAGTTGTTTTGCATAAGCAGCGTTTGTTCCTGAAATATCGCTTTTGTCAATATAGCTATAGCTTTGGGATAAGTGCAGATTATCCGCTGTATGTGCACAATAACCATCATCAACACTGCTGAAAATCTCTAAAGGCTGACCAAGCACATTGCTTATTGTTTTGTTCTGTGCAACTAAACCATAAGGTATCAATGATTGACCATTACGCACTTTATCCATAATGAAATCTTTTAACCCACTGACATCAGGAGGCAGCCCCTTATCAACAGGTGATATAAATCGATTCATCGCTGCCAAATCAGTTATATAAGGCTGCTGTTTTAAGCCTGATGAGCCAGCTGGATAGCAGCTATATTGTTTATTTTTATCTAAAACAAAAGCAAGTGTTTTGCTTTGATAATGTTTTTCATTGATAAGCTCAGGTGCTATGACGAATTCAAATCCATCAATTTTACATGGGTAGAAATCAACCGTAGCCCCTTGGCTACCATAAATCTGCTCTTTACTTCGAATATAACAGAAAGAAGGACGATTTTTACTCTCTAAAAACTTACCTTTAGGCAGCAAAGCACGTGTTTGAATTGGTGACTTATTGGTATCTGCTAGCAAACTAAATTCAATGGAAGCATCAGGATAGCTATAAACAAAATTCATTGTGCCATCTGAGTTCTGTATAGCATTTTGCTCAGCCTGCTCAGTAAAATAGAAATTACTAATATAATATTGCACTTTAGGATTTGCCTTTCCTTCTTGATAATCTGAATAATCATACTGAACGCTTTGCATTAAAGTATCTTTAAACGCATAGTAATTCTCTTGCATGGTAACCAATTTATCAGGCATCGTATCAACACTGGCTTCTACTTTCACCAAATTATCAAAACCATCAAAATATTCTTTCCTTGTGGCAACGAGCTCACTTCCGGCATATGATTTTATGGTGGTTACCCTTGGCTCATACACATAGCTAATCGATTGATGATAATCGCCTTGACGTGTACCCACCTGACTTGCGCTGACTGCTGGATAATTCATTTCTTTGATCACTCTGCCCCATCCATCATATTCATAATAAGTAACAAAGTACTTATCTTCCGTTGAAGATGCGTCACCTGAACTAAAATCCATCTTTTCTACGGAGTATTGCAAAACCCCTTTACTGTTATAATGCTCCCAACCTGTTTTAGATAATTTATTCGGTGCACCATTTTCATAGTTTGTCGTACGCAAACTGGCAATATCCTGATAAAGATCATAACTATTATCGGCATATGTGACATAATGCACCTCGGTTTTTAGTCCCTGTTTGCCTAATTCAGGTTGGCTATTTTGAGTACTTTCATATGTGGTTTGTAATAATGGATAGAGTTGACTACTGGAATTTTTCTCATACACATAACTGGCATAGGCATTATCAACATCAGACAGTTGACTGCCATTATAGTAAGTTGTTGCCTCTTTATTCCACGTCATAACGGGGAAATAATTACCAAAATTATCCCCCATATAGTTATATTCAGCCGCTATAATGCTTGAATATAAATTACAATTACTTGGCTTTGCAACGCCAGCATTTGTTATACAACTGCTATTTTGTGTCTTTTGTGGTAACCGCAATGCGTTGCTATGCTGACTACTTGGCGTGGTAAAATTTGTATATTCTTTGATATTCCAAGCAGCATAATTTGTCTTATTAGAAGTGGTTTTAACCATCTCTTCACTTACACAAATCGATTTCATTGGAGATAAGATCGAGGAATTTTTGTCACAACGTTGATATTTAAAATGGGTCTCATTCGTTGTTTCCACATCACCTTCTTTATTTTTTTGGGTTATTTGTATTGGATTCATCCAAGCACTATCTTCAACACCAACGGGTAAGTAAGTGTATTCTAATAAAAGCTTCTCAAGATCATCTTTGTACTTACCATCGCCCCCTTGAGAAAAACTCAAATTTGAATAGTTATATTTATAATGTGTATCTTCGAACTTCTCTAAAGATAGCTTGCCATCCTGACAGTATATCCTTACGTTTGATGAAGCAGCTCTTGCTAATGAATCTGGGTTATTTTCCATCTTAGTATAGATGTTCTTACATACTGCAGAAGCAATAAATTTTTCAGGCACATTTTCAGGGTAAGTTGCTACTGGATGTAATGCCATCTTCCCTTCAAGTTCGATTGATTCCAAGTCGTTTGATGAGTACGCAATAATACTCTTTAAGCTAGGTTGATGCTCATAAGGTGTGCGAATAGTCTGACGAAGTGTAAATGCATGTTCAGGAGAAATTAAATAATTAGGAAATAACTCTGTTTTTAAGGTAATAGTATCCAAATAAACATAACGGTCTTTCTCAAGATCAGGTCTATGTTTCTGCCTTAGAATATGACTAGTATTTAACTTCACACCTCCAACACTTAACGTCTCTTCTTTAAGATATACTCGTTGATCATTAAATCTGTCAATCTGATCATAAGTTAAATTGTAATTTTCACTCTCATTTTTTTGGCTGCCAGCAAGTATTGAATAGTCATGCAACAAATAGCTCCGATACTCTTTATCCTCAGGTGTTTTCTCATACAAATGAAAGTTCATTTTATACTCTTTGGGAAAAGCATCTCCTTGTGTTTTTACAACATATGAATATCCACGCTCATCACCCAAACGATAACCCTCAAAAACTCTTTTGCCCAGTAAGCTATCTTTATAAATTTCAATCCTGCCATTATCTCCATAGTTAAAAACAAATGATTTTCCTTGCTTGGTCATTTTTTTAATACGTATAAGCTGTGGCGATTGTATTATCTTAAATGTACTCGTCATCCATGATTTACTACCATCAAGCACTGAGTAATAAGATGACTTACCTACTTCAAAGCTATAACTGACACCATCTCTTGTAACGACATTAATATTTTCATCGTTATATTGCAATAAGACACTTTGCTTACTAAATTGTGGTAATAACTTAAACTGATCAAGTTTAAACATATCCACTTTAAGTAGGTAATCCGTTGTCGGATGCTTTTTGTCTACTGAATAATTTTCGGTTAGGTTATATACTAGATACTCTGCGCCCTCTGGAAGATGTAAAGTATATTTAGGTCTTTCATATCCATAAAAATACTGTGACATTTGAAATTTATCTTCTTCTTTAAATTCTAAATCATCAAAATTTAGTCCACCAACTGAATAGTCGGTTGTTATAACATCTGTAACTTTATACCTTACAGGCACACTCGTCTCAATCCTCGGCAAATCAATATAAAACAAAGATTCAGGAATGGTTTCATGCTCTGATGGGCTACTTGGGTAAGGATAGGTAATCGGCTGAATCGCCTTGATCTCAAGCTCTGGTCCAATTCCCTTAGGATCATATTGCAAGGTTGTCAAGGGTATTACATATTCATCCAAAGCCATATGTTCACTGCTATCACCCGCACCTAAAACATGATGATGCTTATTCACCGGTACTTTGGAGTCTGCTGAAGGTTTGGTTATTTCTCTTGCAGCCACTGTAAGTGATAAGCTACTTAGCAGGCTTAATATGGTTATTGTTAGAATTTTCATCTGCATTTTAAATATCCTTTTTAATTAAAAACATTCACATCATCAAGTATAGATAGCAATCGTTAAATTAACAGATCGAATTTTTTTGCTTTAGCTTAACGTGGATAATGGATCTCAATAGGTGTCGTTACATCCTGTGAAGTACCCCCAACTTGACCATAACGATTATTTCCTGTACAAAATAAGCGATTAATCTCACGGTTTGTATTTGACTCACCTAATATACAGGTATGATGCTCTCCAAGTGTCAGCTGATGAATCTCACGAAGCTTATCAGAAAAATCCATCACAATTTCAGGGCTTAATCTATTTGTACTGGTGTTACTAATACCCATCTGACCAAAGCCAGGAGACCCCCAGCAAGCGACTTTATTAAAGTTAACACCACCATTCGTACTCACAATAGCACAGCTATACTCATTACCTGTTTGAATTGAATCGGCTTCAACCATACCATATAAGTATCTACTATTTGCCTCTACCTCGCGGGCATAGTAACCAGACTGACCATTACCAATCTGTCCAAAAATATTGATCCCCCAACAAAAGACCATATTATAGCTATCCCACACTGTAACACAGCTATGCCCATAACCAGCGGAAACCTTATATGTTTGGCTTAGTTTCACTCTATTATCGTAGTCTGTATAAACATTGCTAGATAATGCAGGTTCATATGCACTGATAAACCCTCTACCCAACTGCCCATGCTCATTCCCCCCCCAACAACGCACTGGAAAATTATCTCCTTTTTGAATGGCACAAACATGGTCAGAACCGACATCAATGTCCCAAAATAAATATGGCGATGCCACAGGTACGCTGTTTTCATAAGAATGACCCTCTGGGGATGCAAAGGAACGCCCTAACTGCCCTTTATCATTTTTGCCCCAGCAATAGGCGTTGGATTTTCCAGTGGCTACATTATAGTCTCTCAAAAGACAGCTCACACCATCACCTAATGAAAGATCAATAATCTCTCTACTATCTTCAGTAGATTTACCTGTAACATAGCGACCATAAGGTAAATAACTTATCTGTCGATTTGGGAATGACTCGATATTTATATTGTTACCCCAACAGTAGACATCTCCTTCAAGCCTAATACCACATGAGTGATAGCGCCCAGTTTCTACACGTTTAAATTTTCCAACATTGAAATTTGGGGAATTTCGGTAAACAGTAACAGATTCTAAAGGACGATTACTGTCAACCGTCGTCTTGTTACCTAGTTGACCTACATTATTTCGTCCCCAACAGTAAGCATAACCTGCCTTTGTTGTTGCACAGGTATGAAATCCTCCAGCAGATACAGATGCCCAAGTATCACTAAGAATATCAATCGAAAATTGAGGGTTTTTAATATTAGGTTTCATCTTCGCAGAACCTACCTCTGTTATATTAACATCAAGGGTAGTAAACCCTGATTTAAGTGCTGTTACTTCAAGCCAGATATAGCATGGTTTCGTTGGAGTAGATTTACTAATCGTGCATTTAGGCGGTGATTGTGAACTCATTGATTGCGCATTTTGAAACGATGCTTCATACACAAGATTTTCACCTTTGGTGTAATCAAGCCAGTTACTTGGCGGAGTGATTTTGAGCCTAATACTTTGATTTAAATAAACTTTAGATAAATAA
The DNA here is from genome assembly GCF_008711525.1 of Cysteiniphilum sp. JM-1. Lineage (GTDB taxonomy): Bacteria > Pseudomonadota > Gammaproteobacteria > Francisellales > Francisellaceae > Caedibacter. Next base: position 22,548 of record NZ_VXKS01000012.1, on the reverse strand, counting down.
ATATCCTGATATTGATCAACAACATTGATCTGGGTGTTACCTTTCTTAATAATAGACAATCTACCTGCCTTAATCTCATCACCCGCTAAATTACTATTACCCTCATTAAGTAGCAGGTCATAATCACCTGCTGGCGTTGTTTGGCTAACACTGAGTTGTAAATAACAAGACTCGCCAAAGGCAACGCTCGCCCCTAGTGTACAACTATTTTTGCCCTCAGCAGCTGGCAAAATCTCAAGACCTTCTAAACTACCTGAAAGATAATAATCACTGATATCCATTGATGGAACCCATTGTACATCCGGTTCATTATTGACTAATTCAATATCATAAAAAGCCAAGCTAGATGTTTCTGGTATCTCTAGCGGTTGATCAGCAATAACATAATTTACCTGATAAACATAATTCGTTTTAAAGCTAATATCTAACAGCGTACTAGGTAAATTACCATCAGCTTCTGTTAATATGATCTCAGCATGATTACCACTTGATTCTACAGCGCTTGCGCTGGCTTCAAAAATAGCAGCACATGATTGCCCCGCAGCTAATTGCCCTATTTCACTACAGTTTGCTAAGTCATCGATACTTCCAGTCATTACTCGAGTTATGCCATTAGGTAAACTCTCATTAAAACTGATCATATAATTATATATCGTTGGATTGGTGACTTTAACGTACTGACTCGCTGGTTTGGTATAAATCAATTGATAGTCCATTTCTTGTGATAATCGGGTTTGCGGCATATCTATGTATGGCATGATATCAACACGAAACTCAGGATAATACTTGCTAAGAGAATTACTGGTATGAATATCAAGCACACTCCCCAAAGTATCGCCATTAACATGATTACTAAAGATCTCATCAGCATGATCTTTTACAGCTTGATGCAGATCCTCTGTCGTTTTGCCCTGTTGCAATGGCACATGTAGCGTATAGCTATCATTCACAGCAATTGAATGTAATTGCCTGACAACTGATAAGTCAAATAACTCGCCAACCCAACTTTGATTAAAGTTTAATTGAACACCAGAGAGTACTCTTGCGGTATTGTTATTGAGCGTAATTTGCAGACTTGCCTGATCGATATCGATATAACTTGATAATGGCTCTAAAAGCGTTAACTCATTTAATTTAGTCAAATCATCATTGGCTGCAGGATCTTTGATTTCAACGAATAATTTGCTTTCTGCGATTGTGTCATCTTGCCAATGAATGCGTAAATCCGGTGCAAAGATTTTATCAGTGATTACTGCTGCCGGAATATTGATCTTTAGCTGACAAGGCGACAGCGCACTTACTGTACTACCACTCACGCAATTATTTGCAATCGATGCATCTTCTACCGCTTCTGGGATATCAACTAATTCAAATGATTTATAAATCTTCTCAACAGCTGGCGCAATCGTATAGTAGACAGTAAGATCTCGATCTTTGACAATCGCCTCTGGATTAAGCTGATTACTTGGTTGTATGCCATTACTACTGTAGTTAGGTAACGACAGCTTAGGCAATGCATCATGATTGGTGTCTGATAGCTTTAGAAATAACTGAGCATTTTCAACACTTTCATTAGGTTTCACTGTCAAGTAACAAGACTGCCCTTTGGCTAAGGACGTAACAGCTGTACACGACGGTGTTTTTATGCCATTACTGACTTCAACCCGATCAGATGCAATCACTTCATCATTGGCATCAACTACTTGATAGCCTTGAAGTTCATTAGATGGCAGCCAATACAGTAATGAATTATTTTGAATCTCAATTTGGTTTTGATAGTTTGCTAAAAAGGTACTGTTTTGTCCAATTTGTAGCGTGACATCATTTAGCATATTAACTTGCAAAATCGTTGGCTCACGATAGGCAATATCCACCCCGACAAAGCTTATATCATGACTGTATCCAGCCACTGCTTTTTGAGCAATCTCAGGGGAAATACTGACTTTAACCAAGCAACTTTTATTAAACGCTAATGGCAAAGTACACGTTGACAAATCAACACTGATATCATCCGTTTGAGGTGCTATAGCGATCGATATATCGTTGATGGCTTTGCCACTGACATTCAACAATGATACAACGGCAGAGTAAACACCCTCACTTTCGATAAATTTGCTCAAACTGGATGTTGCCAGTTTAAGCTCTTGTAGATAAATCGTTGGTCTAACTTCATATATCTGTGCTGGGAAAGATGCGCTTTTGTATTGAATTAACGCATTAGGATCACTTACCATTTGCTCTTGCCATAGCTTAAGTGCATCAAGGGCAGCTTGTGAGTCCTCGATTTCAAAGCTTATTTTGACGCTTTGACCACTTGTTATCTCAATTGGCGCTTGAATATTTTTCACATACGCTTGAATAGTTGCTGGAAAAATAATCTCAGGGTTATTAATCGCGCGAGCTGTGGCATTACTGATGGTTATTTCGCTTTGCATCCCCGTACCGATTGGCGAGATATTGGTAATGCTAAACTTATCCATATTAAATTCAGGATCATCTGGTGATTTAAAGGTGAGCTTAATATCAGTTTCGGCCTTTCCGACATTGGTATTGTAAATAATCTTTCCCTCAAACTGATCAGACTCTTTGGAAGTTGAGGCACTCCACATATCACTACAGGACTCACCCATTGCCATTTCTTTATTGATCACACAGCTGCTATTATCAACTGCTGTTATAGTTACACTACTATCATCTAAGCTTGTTTTAACCACTTCTTTGCTTAGAATTTTTAAATGTGTACTTTGATTTGCCGCTTTGACTTGCAAATGATTAACATCTTCAACCATAAATTGCATCTCAAGCATGGCACTGCTATCACTCATATAGCTTTCAGATACGCTACTGGCAATGGCAAGTTTTGGCTGAACACCAACCACTGGATCAGGTGTAGGTGAAGGATCTTCGGATCCTCCACCGCCACCACCGCCCCCGCAGGCACTTAAAACCGTTGCTAATGAGATAAGGTATAAACTTTTGTAATTAAATTTTGACATGGAATCCTCCTTATGATTTTCTTGAGGCATGATGTTAAATCACTGAAATTGAGCAAAAGTGTGTAATGTCAGTGATTGATACGTTTAGTCGGTGATTAAAGAAAAGGGATTTTTACTTATTCCGGCATTTTAACGGCGACAGGTATCGATGAATTATTGCTTGTGCCATCGCCTAATTGACCATAGTCATTCCTCCCCCAACAATAAGCGTTATTATCATCACCCAACGCACAATTATGAGAATGTCCAACGGACATAGCCGTAAAGCTTACTCCAGCTGGAACTTTCACTAAAGTCGGTTGATGGTTCTTAGTAGTTCTACCATTACCTAATTGACCAGAGCTATTCCACCCCCAACAATAAGCGTTATTATCATCACCCAACGCACAATTATGAGCATTTCCAGAGAACACAGCCGTAAAGCTTACGCCATTTGGCTTTTTTACCAAGGAGGGTTGAAACTTATTAATAGTGCTACCATCACCTAATTGACCATAGCCATTCCACCCCCAACAATAAGCGTTATTATCATCACCTAAGGCACAAGTATGAATAGATCCAACGGAGATAGCCGTGAAACTTACGCCATTTGGCTTTGTCACTAAAATGGGTTGAGCCCTATCAGCAGTGATACCATTACCTAATTGACCATAGTTATTACTCCCCCAACAATAGGCGTTATTATTATCACCCAAGGCACAAGTATAATTACTTCCAGCGGATATAGCTGTAAAGCTTACCCCAGTAGGCATTTTTACTAAAGTCGGTTGATACTGATTAGTAGTTCTACCATCACCTAATTGACCAGAGCTATTATCCCCCCAACAATAGGTATTATTATCATCACCTAAAGCACAAGCATGACTACCTCCAAGTGATACAGCCGTAAAGCTTACCTCAGTAGGCATTTTCACTAAATTCGGCTCATACTTATTAGTAATGCTACCATCGCCTAATTGACCATAGTCATTCCTCCCCCAACAATAAACATTATTGTCACTCCCTAATGCACAAGAAGTATCCTCGCTAGATTCTATAGCAGTAAACACTACGCTATCTGGCATTTTTACTGGAGTTGGCTGATATTTGCCTTGCTCCGGAGTACCATCTCCAATAAAACCAAGCCTATCCCTCCCCCAACAATAAGCTTGACCAATGGAATTAAGCGCACAAGTTCCATACGTCCCCGCAGAAATCTGCTGGAATTGCTCATTAATCACCTGCAAAGCTTTAATGACAACTGCTTCCGACAAAGGTAGCGTTGTAGCTGTATTTGGCACTATAGTTAACTCATATTCCCCAACCGCCACACTCTCTGCAATATGTACTTCAACCTTACACGCTGCCTCTGGCTGAGATCTTAATAAAGTACACTGATTACCTTTAGGAAAAGTCATACCACTATTATTTGCTGTGACTGTATAACTTTGATCAGCAGTTACCTGATCCTGCCAACCTTGAGGAGGTCTAATGACGACGTCAACACTACTGTTTGGTACTACTTTGCTAATCACTTGAGCACCTTTCTCTACACTGACACTTGCCACACCATGATCAACAATAGCAACATAAGAGATATCAACACTATCTACAGCAAGATTGCTCTGCCCCATTTTTAACGTTAAATCATAATCATCCCTTGCTACTGCGGTGTCGTTAACGGATAAACCAATATAGCAGTATTCATTACTCGCAACTGGCGCACCATCAAGACAACTTGGTGTTTGCTCTGGTGTGGTTATGGTTAAACCTGCTGCCCCATCTTTATGTGAGATGACATAGTCTGATAAATCTGTTGACGGTAGCCAATGAATATAGATTTCATCGTTATATATCCGTAAATCATAGTGTTTATCACCTGCATAAGGAATTTCAATCGCTTGATCACTTGGCTCGTAGATTAGAAAATAAACATAGTTAATCTGTGGTTTAATATGCAGCTTTGTCTGTGTTGTTATTGGCGAGTTTACCGGTGTCATAATAACATCTAGATAATTACCTGGTGTGTTATAGGCATCAACTTTGGCTTCTACTATCAGTGCGCAACTTTCTCCCGCTAATAAGGTAGTAAACTCACTACAGTTTGCTAAGCCATTAATCCCGCCAGTAGTCACACGTACAATACTCTCTATTGGTAAAGATTGATCAAAGCTCATAGTGTATTGATCACTCGTTGGATTATTGATCACAATATGCTTTACACTCGGTTTACCAAATACCATGATCTGGTTTAAACTTTGCTCAACTGTTTCGTTCGATGGCGTCACAATATGCGGGAAGGTGTCAACGATTAATTCTGGTCGATAGTCATTCACTGAATTGCTTGCTGTGAAACGTACTACTTTTCCACCATCAGCGTCAGTTTGAGCATTATTGGCTAAATCCGACATGTTACTCTCTAACACAGCGACTAAATCATTTGCTGTTTTACCGGATTTTAACGCTAATGTGATTGCGACGTTTTGATGATTCGCAAGTGTCATCGGTGTTAATGACGACGTATCGATTAATTCACTCAACCAATTTGGTAAAATCTCCACCTGAAAATTAGATAAGACTTTCCCCGTTGTGTTTTTAATGTAAATCACAATATTATCTACATTAATATCAACATAATTAAACGCAGCATCTAACTGATATAAATCTGCTAAACCACTGACATCCTCGCCTGGCTGAGTCGGATCAACCACCTTGATATGAATGTTAGTCGTTGTCTGTGTATTATCTTGCCAATGGATAATAAGCTCCGGATTAAAATGTGGCGTATTAACCTCGTCACCTGAGATATCAAGTTTTAACTGACAAGGGCTATCAACACTTACTAGCGCACCGCTAATACAACTATTAGGGTAAGCCACATCTTGAGTAACCTTATTAACACCAACCAGTTCAAAACCGACAAAAGTCTTATTAACTGGTGGCGCAATTGTAAAATAAATCGATAGATCTTTATTTTTGACAACGGTATCGGGATTTAAATCCACGCTTGGATATACACCACTATCACTGTAATCTGGCAAGGTGATATTGTTGGTTGGATTGGCATTGGTATTTAATAACTTTAAAAATAAGCGTTTGCCAGTTTCATTCGCTAAAGGTTTAACGCTTAAATAACAGCTTTGCCCCTTAGATAGAGAGGTTACAGTCAAACATGATGGCGCTTTGATACCACCACTTAACTCAAATCGTGATGTTACATCATTACCCGCTTCATCAACAATTCGATAATCCTCAATATGCTTTGAAACAACCCAGTTGATTAAGCGCGTATTTGATAAGGCTATTTGATTATTATAATTGGCAAGCAAAGTACTTTCTGTTGATAATGCCACCTCAGTTTTGCTATCAATATTAATCGCTAACGTCGTGTGATCACGATACATCACATCAGGTGTGCTCAGCGTAATATTAACATGCTGTTGTATTACATCGCCTTTGGCAATATCAGGATCAATGATCACTTTCAGTAAACAGCTATTATTTGCAGATAATGGAAAACGACAACTACTTGTATCGATTGTTATTGCACTTTCCTCCTGCATCATGGTTGTATTAATCCCAGCAATATCCTGACCACTGACATTTAATACAGAAACAGTTGCTTCAAGTTTACCGTTAACCTCAATAAATTTGCTTAGCGTATTAAGCGCTAAAGATAAAGAACCTAGATAGATAACAGGCTGCAACTGATAAGCTTGTGCTGGAAAACGCGCACTTCTATACTCAATACTTGAGCCTGCTTTATGGGCACTCATATCATTTTGCCATTGTTTTAATGCATCAAGGGCAGCTTGTGAGTCTTCCATTTCAAAGCTTATTTTGGCACTTTGACCACTTTTTATCTCCGTCGGTGCTTGAATATTTTTAATGTAGCTGTCAATGACGGCTGGAAAGATAATCTCAGGATTATTAATCGCACGAGCGGTGGCATTACTAATTGTCACATTGCTTTGCATGCCCGTACCTATAGGTGAAATATCGGTAATATTAAATTTATCGAGATTAAACTCAGGATCATCTGGTGATTTAAAGGTGAGCTTAATCTCTGCCTCTGCCTTTCCCACATTCGTGTTATAAATAATTTTACCTTCAAACTGATCCGATTCTTCAGAGGTTGACGCATTCCACGTATCGCGACAGGACTCACCCATTGCCATTTCTTTATTAATCACACAACTGCTGTTATCAACTGCTGTTATCGTTACACTACTATCATCTAAGCTTGTTTTAACCACTTCTTTGCTTAAAATAGTTAAATGCGTATTTTGACTGGCTGCTTTGACTTGCAAATGATTGACATCCTCAACCATAAATTGCATCTCAAGCATAGCACTGCTATCGCTCATATACACCTCAGACATATTGCTAGCTACAGCAAGTTTTGGCTGAACACCAACCACTGGATCAGGTGTAGGTGAAGGATCGGAAGATCCTCCACCGCCACCACCGCCCCCGCAGGCACTTAAAACCGTTGCTAATGAGATAAGGTATAAACTTTTGTAATTAAATTTTGACATGGAATCCTCCGTTTGTGGATCTCAAAGTATTTGATTCAAATAATGATCTTTTATGATGTGTAATATGATCTGATTTGAAGATGTCGTAAAATCAATTCTTTTAATAGAAATATTTGAGGATTTGATAATTAATGTTCTAGTCGTGTTGTACGATCGGATAATAATATTGATACCCTAACTCAGATATTTGGTAGCCTTCGCTAAAATCTGCTGATAGATAACTTAACTCAGTCCACTGTTTGTCGGCATACTCAAAGATTGAGAATTTATTTGAGCGCGGTGCTTCTTTTTTTACCTTTGCACCGATTAAAAATAACTTGCCATCAATTAGCTTCAATGTTTTTGCACTCGCCGCTGCATCTGGGATTTCAGTCAATTCACGACAATGTAAATAATCACCAAAATGCCCATGCTCATAATCAATATCACACTGAACAATTTCTTTTTTGCTATGTCCAGCATCAACTAAAGCATAGAAAGACATCGCATTGGGTATGGCAAGTACTGAATAAATTTCTTTGTAATGACTTGGCATTAAGTAGGATGCATCAGGATGATTGATAATAGTACTTTTATTTTTTTCCACAGGCTTACTTTGATGGTTAAAGAAATTAATGCTATGTGAGTCCGTATCGGGTGCATCAATTACTGCCATATAATCAGCTTGAGCAAAGTAGAGACTATGCTTTAGTAATCCTTGTGATATATAGAAACTCGTATCATCAACACCAAACCCAATTTTAAAAAAGTCACCAGAGCTATAATAGCTATCAAATCTAATTGCATAAGCGTTGCTATGTTGATCCATTAGTATTTTTACATCACCATAGCCTTTTTCATCAGTTTTAGAGACAAAATCTTCATGCCATGTATAGCCTGACGCTGTTGGTTTCCCAATCACTCTTACCCCATTTTCTGAAGAATTTCCAACAATCACTTGAAGCTCACCTGTTGGACTAAATATGGCTCTAAGACCAAGATAAACATAATAGTTACTCGGAAAGTTAAGGTTAACCCAAGTCCCACCAATATTTTTAAGCAGTTCAATGGTTCTTCTATCATTAAGTGACTTATCAATGACAACAACAGCCAATGTATTATGATCAGGATCATTCTCAAGCCAATAATATTGTTCTATCGTTCCTGCTGTATGCAAATGTTTTACTATTTTTTCTTCTTGAAAGTCAATACCATCATCCACAAACTGATAAAGCTCGTGACTAGAGTGTGTTGCATTTGGGGTGTCTGCATAAAGTGCTGTCTTTCTTGTTAGATTAAATCCATAGTCTTGACCAAGTGCATTAATCGTTAGCTGTGCCTGTGCTATATTCACATCAGAGGGACTAAACATATACAAATGACAAGATTCCCCTACCGCAAGATTAAACACCCCATCATTCACCTCACAATAATTGGGGCAAAGCTCAGCAGTACACCATGTTGCGCCGTAGCTTGAAGTACCATTACTACCGTTATATAACTCAACATTCTCAGGCAAATAAGTGCGATCAAGCCCTATATTTTTAATGCCAACTTCGCCATTGTTAACCAGTTTAATATAACCCATATTTGAACGATCATGTTTTTCAAAGGCTTCAACAACAATACTTGCATCAGCATCATTGATATAAAATGACTCATTAACATCAGCAGTCAAATTATTGCCTTGATCTATATGCAATAAATATCCATCGGGTGTAATATCTTCAGCGGCGTGTATTTTAACCTGACACGATTGCCCTACTTCAAGCGCTGTATTAAAACAATTTGACTGAGGATCAAGTGTTAAACCCGCTATGTTCTTATTGTCTTGCATAATATTAAAATGTGACATGTCAGGAAGGTCTGCTGTAAACGGACCATCATTGGTAATATTAATTTCAAAAGTCTCGCCTTGCTTAGCATGAACATCTTTCTCAATAGAAACATTCACCGGATTGATATTGATGGCATTTTGAGAATTTAATTTAGCTCCATGTTCTGTTGAGTAATCAAACACAATGTGAGCAGGTTGCGCATAATCGCTTACCCTTGCATTATCACCTGCTTTTAGCAGCACGCGACAAGACGCATGCGCTGCTAGTGTTTCTTGACAATTATTGTCTTCTATCACAATGCTATTATCTGCAATATTTTCAAGTGTCACAGAGTTAATCGTTAAAACCGTATCGGTGTTATTAGTATAAGTTACTGTCTGCATTTCAGGCTGTTGAAAAGCAACATCATTACTATCAACAATCGAAGTAGTAACTTCTAGATCAATAGCATGTGTATCTTTGGCATTTGCTGCCTCAATCATAATATCAACGGTATCATCTTGATGCATAGTAAGCGCATCTATTGTTTTCTGATCAATCGCTAAATTAAAACTAAAACTAAAGCTATCACCAACATGCAATTCATCTATCTGCGCAGCAGAAATATTTAAAGCAATATCCTTTAACCATTCTGGCAATTGGATATTTAGGGCGTTAATTGTTGCTGATGTATTATTTCGCACATCGACTGTAACCATCGAACCCGGTTTAAGATAACGGCTTGTTGTGATTGAACCCGTTAAATCAATTAAGCGTGCATCATGTTGAGAAACAAACTTTAATGACTTATTAATCTGCAAGTGTTCTGCATTATCTGATGTTCTTACGGCTAAGACTAAATGCCTATCTGTTTCTTGATCAATCGCGCCATTTAGCTTAGCTAAAAAAGCAATATGACATTGTTCACCTGCTGGTAATATTTTGCCTTGTCCATTTTCATCAAAACAAGTGTTTTGCGGTAAACTGAGATCATAATTCAACTCAACGCCATCAGTAACTGGCACATCAAAGCCTTGAATTTCTACTGAGGCATTACTACTTCTTTGACCAATAGCCCCAATTTTCACCTGCTCGACGACAGGATTCGTCACGGTATAGGATAAAACCGTTGTTTTACCTGATTGAATAACTGCGGGTGCTTTAATTGCTTCTGCGGCTGTCAATTGCGCTTTAACAGGTGTTGGAATTGGCATATCGCCACTGCTGCTACCGCCACCACCGCCACAGCCTATTAATGCTAATGAAAATAGTAATGAGGTATGCTTTAGATTAAATTTCATAATTTCTCCTAATGTTATTTTGTAGGGGGGTAATAGTGATATTTTTCAGATCAAAATATGAACTATATTGATGATTGAGTAAAATTAGATTTCCTAATATCTCTATTTGAATTATTGATATTGAACTTTATATGCTGACGCAATAACCATCTCAACATGAAATATGCTAAACAAAGGCTATTGAAGGGGTGATTGAATCAAAAATTGATGGGTATAACTATATCTCAGTCATTACCTGATTATAGTAGTTATCGACAGAGTGAATATTGATTACGCTTTGGCTGGTATTTAAGAAACCATTGAACTGACCAAAGTGATGATAACTTACTTTATGATGCATATATTTCGTATAAAGATCTCCTGCTATTGCCGTAGACCATACCACAGGATCTGGAATATTAGCCTCCCATACATAATTCTTAAGTAATGGGGCATATCTCTCAGCAAACGCTTCACTCCCAGGAGCAGGCTCAGCAAAGGTAATTAATTTAATCTTCTCACTAGAAAAGCCCTGTTCAATCAGATATGCAGCCATTAGCGTTGCCACCGCCGCTCCCAAGCTATGACCTGTAATCAGTAACTGGGTATCTTTGTTAACGTTATCCTTTAACCAGTTGGCAAAGTTTGTATCTCGTTCAACCACATCAAGCAGATAGCTGTAAAACCCGGCATGCACACCGGTATTTGTTTGCTCAAAATTCACTTGAAATGCTGCAGAATCAACGATTACATTACTAATGGTGTCTGTTCCTCTAAAGGCAATAATCGCTTTATTATCCTTTTTTGCAGCAAATACTTGCGTACCTAGAAGCGCTCCTTGCATCCCATTTCCTAAGTAGTTAAGTTGGTTTTCTAGGCTATATTGGGTGAGTGCATTTTGAAGTGCGGGTGATTTTGTCATTATTCTTGCTTTGTGTAAAATATTTTGTCTTTCATCACTTTCTTTAGCAAAGAAGAACTCATAGCGCCACCCATCTTCTTCAATTCTGGAGATTGATTCCTTGATATACTGATTATCTTCGATCGTTTTACTATGGTAAGCGGCTTCTGTCGCTGAAACTGCAAGCTTCTTATCTTCTGTGTTAATACCCGCTGAAGCAGCTCCTGCAAAGATCAGACTTAAGATTGAGGATATTTTAACTGTATTTTTCACGAACTATACTCCTTCTTATTTGAGAGATCATTTTACAAGCAGGCACAGTATAAATAAAAAATAATTTAAGTCAGTTTCAGCATCGTAACGTCATGTATTATCATTGTTACAAAGCGTTTTTAGATAAAAATACTCTAACCTGAGAAACTCTGCGATAGTGTATCAATTAAAGAAGGATCTGGATTAGTTGATGGATTTGGCACATCACCGGATGTATCCCAAAACATACCACCTTGTAATCCTTGTTGTTTTATCCATTGACCTTTTATGTTAACCATCGTTGCCGAGTCATAGGTGATAAACATTTTACTTATCGGATTGTAATAGTAACTTTCTATCACTTTATCAAAGGGATAAAGGATGCCACTAACACGATATCCAGAGGATGTTACTTCACCAAAATTACCGACACTTCTAAGCACCTCATTATTATCACGTACCAGAATATAAGTATATTCACTGGCTGTATCTTCAAAGCTTTGACAAACTTCAATTGTCTTTTGTACTGAGAAAGTCCCCCCCATGATACAGTTATACCCCAGATTGCCAACTTCCCATTCGCCATTACCTGCGTTACCGGTTTGATAAACGCCTGGGATATGGCTCTGACCTTCGGCAACCCCAACCCATTGACGCCCGTAAAGAGGAATACCAGCAACAATCTTATTATTAGGAACACCTACTGCATTTAATGCCGCAACTGAGCTTATTAAATTCCATGCTCCTTTAGTCGTCGTATAATTTGGTGCATCAGAACCTTCAGCAGCTGAGAGTGGCGCTTGATTGCCCGTCGTTTGATCCCAAGTCCCTGCAGCATCATAGGACATAATATTAATTGAATCTAAATAATCCATCATCTTACTGTAGCTATTGACGATAATATTATCGGGTGCTTGATTAATTGCGATACTTAAGTGGTAATGTTTGCCTGTAATATTGGCTAATTCATTGAGTTTTTGACGTGTCACTTTGATGAGCTCAACATAGTTATCTGCTTCCTCATATGCCAAATGCTTATCATAAATGGCTTGCTTTTGCGCGTCACTAATACTAGCCCCTGCGGCTTTAATCTCAGCTTGCGCTGCATTTAAAAAAGCATTTTGTACACCCCATACTGGAAATTCCCAATCTAAATCAAGTCCATCCATATCATATGCTTGAACTAAAGCCGCTGCTGTATTGGCAAAGTTCTCACGTTTTACTGGATCTCTAGCGACTTCTGCAAAATGCGTTGACCAAGTCCAGCCCCCTACCGAAAACACGGCAATCAACGTGTTATTGTATTTTTCTTTAGCAAAACCTTTTAATTGCGCTATACGCTCTAAATTACCATAAAAAGGCTTATCTGATCCTTCCCCTGACCATGTTCCGGGCTTATAGGTTCCGTGCTCTGTTACCACTTCAGTCGTAAAGCGCTTATCAATATCGGCATAACTATCGCCTAAGCTGACATTGCCATTGCTATCAAAGTTTAAAAATGCGTAATAAAGCACATCTAAATCTTTTGCATCCAAATCATGAATTTGATTATTTCGATCATAAGTTCCCCATGCCGGATAATACGCACCAACCTTATAAAACACGCTATCAGCGGTATAGCTTATGCTCAAATCTTTTGTGCTGTCTTTTTCAATTACCACCTGCTCGGTTTGTGATGCACTATAGTAGCGCTTATTTACTTCATCTAAGTAACCCTCATAGGATAGGTGATATACTCCTTCTGGCAACTCAAACTCTGTCATAAAGTTACTGGTACTTTTACTGATTACAACACGATAAAGCGCATCATAAACCGTTACCATCCGCTGTGATGCAGCCTGTGGCAAACCAGTCAGTGAAATATTAACATAACCCAACTCATTAGCAGCTACTTCTGTATAATCAATCGTCGCAGGTAATGACATACCTTGAGATATCGATATTTGCGGTGTCGAGAGAATATAACTCACACCATTGTATATAATCAACGATTGTAGCGTATACGCACCCTCGCTAAGGGCAATACCCTCAGAAGATCGCAACTGATCTAGCGTAAATGTAAATGTTTGATTATTGGCATCTGTCAATGTCAAGTTACCCATTGCTAAGGAAGGAATTCCACTTAATACAAATTTAACACTGATTTCATCAGGTGTTGGCGTAGGTGTTGGCAGCTTACCCAAAAAGGCACGCGTGAAATCATAAGGTGCTTGCTCCACGCCTGAATAATCAGGGCTTGCATGCTCTCCCAAATCACCTGTTTTATTTTGATTACGATCACCATCCATTGACCAAAATGAAATACCTGCCATTTTCTTTAATTTGACATATTCCTGCAAATCATAAGCATCTTGTGGATAAAACTCACTGTAATCATAATCAACGCCAATCTTTGGCGTGACACGTATCATCTGCCAGATTTCATCATCTGATGCCTCTTGATAAATTGACTTTAATTGCGTAAACCCCTTCTCAGCTGCAGCAATAACACTATCTGATATGGGCTTATCTTGGAGTTTTTGTGCATACCATGCCATTGTCATCATATTCCATTCAAAGACCTCTAGTCCTTTTTCCTTTGCGCGCTGTATGATCTGCATCGCAGAAGGTGGAAAACCATCAATATTTGCAGGTAAGGTAAATGAAAACTTAATACTCGGATTGGCTTGTTTAATTGCAAGCAAAGCATCTATTCGTTTATTATTTGCCTCAGTATCACCTAAAGCACCACCTTCAACATCAAAATCTATCATAAAAGGATCATAAGTATTAATGGCTTCTTGATAAACAGTAACAAGCTCATTAAGCGTACATTTACTTGCCACGGTACTGCCATTTTCACCACCAAATGAAATCCCTATATGTCCCCCTTGATTCTTAAGGTAATTGACTTCATTAACATAAAGTGCTTTATCTAAAGCAAGCTCAGGAGATCCACCCCATGCTGGAAAACAACTATCTGACCATGCATTTTGCGTAATAAATGCCAACACATAATCATAGTGTTTAGAAACATCGGCAATTTCTTGTAAATTGGATCGTGGTGGCACAGTTGACCATAGCATGTTAAAACTCACATCTTTAAACGGCATTAACGCAATATGCTCACTTTCTTCAGGCTCTGGTTCTGGTTCAACCTTTTGAAATGTAATTGCAATGGTTTTATTATCATTTGGGTATAACTCAATCTGATCATGAGATAGCGCATACTCAAGCTTATTCTCACCAAGCATATATGAAGATATCGTATAACGCCCGCTTTGCATCTCAACACCATTGGCAAGATACACAAGTGGATAGCTAAATTTTTGCCCAGTTTCATTGGTCAATTCAAGCATAACATTGTCTAACGCATTAGGCTCAGACGGTGCTTCATCAATAGTGGCTGTAAGCTGTCCTATCCCTTCTGGAATAACCTCTGGTTTAGGTTCTGGTTCTGGCTCCGGTTGAGGGTTTGGTGTTGGTGTTGGTGTTGGTGTTGGTGTTGGTGTTGGTGTTGGTGTTGGTGTTGGTATAGGCGTTGGATTTGGTGCAGGATCTGGCGATGTCGAAGGGGTTGGATTCGGCATTGAATCAGAAGATTCACCCCCACCACCTCCACCGCAACCTATCAAGACCATCGATGATAAAATAGTAATGAGTTTTAATTTTCTTTTATTAAAATAACATAGCATACAAAGCCCTCCTTTAAAGCATGTTAATTATCTTTGAAGTGATTTGATAAACAGTAAATGTATGGCGTTTTCTAACTTTGTAATGTTTAGACTATCGGCAATTTGCCAACAGCAGGAATGAGGCTATTATTGAGCGTACCATTACCAAGCTGACCATTTGTATTTCGACCCCAACAATAGCTATACCCCATACTAAGAATACATGTATGTGAACTTCCGGCAACGATTGAACTCATAAGTACACCTTCTGGAATATCTCCTTGTACAATCGCAATCGGTTTATTTTCATAACTACCCGTTTCAACGCCATTGCCAAGCAATCCATTACTATTTGCACCCCAACAGTAGACTTTATCATCACTTGCAATGGCACAACTATGAGCGCTACCCAATGCCATTGATTCTATAAACACACCTTCGGGCATTGAGCCACTTTCTACTTTTTTAGGTAAAGCTTCACCTAAAGATGGAGGCACTCCAGTACCTAATTGACCACTTTCATTATTACCCCAACAATAGGTTTCATTATGATCACTCACGCCACAGGTATGAGAATGCCCCGTGTATATGCTTTTTAAACTCACCCCTTCAAGGTTTACTTTAATTGGTGTATTTGATGTGTTCACTGGCAATTGAGTGCCCAACTCTTTATAGTAATTGCTGCCCCAGCAGTAAGCTTCTTTTGTATCTGTTAATAAACAAGCATGGTTATTTCCAAGAGAAATTGATTCAATCACCGCACCTGGCGTTATATTGCTTTCATTAACTCTTACAGGCACTGTCTTATTTGGATCGGCAATCCCAGCACCTAACACACCATTTTGGTTATTACCCCAACAGTAAACATGCTTATCTGTCGCTAGCGCACAAGAAAATGAAGCACCCGATTGAATTTCAGTAAGTTTGACACCTTGTGGAATCTCGCCATTTGCAAGTGCTTTGGGCGTATTACTCTCTTGAAAGCTACCATTGCCAAGCTCTCCTTTGTAATTAGAGCCCCAACAATACGCATCTCCAAGCTGATTAAGTGCACAAGTATGATAGAATCCCACCGCAATATTCTGCCACTGATTTCCTGCTGATGCTTCTCCTAAAACAACCGATACAGGCTCTAAAGCATACTCATAACTTTCTCCTGATCCTAATTGACCATTGAAATTACGCCCCCAGCAATAAGCATTATCCTTGTCATCGAGTGCACAAACATGATTATTAAAACTAGAAATCGAAGTGTATTTTACTGAAGAAACACCCAAGTCTAATTCAGATAAATTAATAGGTAGAATCGTTTGCTGTTCAGGTATTATCTTCAAGAGATAATGACCACTTTGAAGCGCCTCGTCGATCTGGACAGGCACTTTACAGTCAGTACTTTGTGTAGATTGTGAAAGAATACACATGCTCCCTTGAGGAAAGCTAATAGCAGGATGGTTTGCCCTGATACTATATTGCTGATCATCCTCTACAGAAGCGTACCAGTTCTCAGGTGCTGAAATCACCACATCAATGATTTCTCCTGCGCGCACAACATGATTAATGCTATGACCATTTTGCGCTAGCTGAACACTTGCCTTGCCATACTCGACAATTGATATTTGTCCAACATTCAACACATCAAGTGCCAAATTACTTTCGCCCATTTTAAGGCTTAGCTGATAGTTTGACTGTGTTAAAGCATGCTCATCAACCTCTAAGCCAATATAGCAATAGCCATCCGTAGCAACTGCAGATCCATCCGTACAATTTGGCATTATGGTTGGTGCGGTGATGCTAAGTCCACTAACGCCTTGGTCATGGCTGATCATATAATCTGAAATATTCGTTGAAGGAACCCATTGTATGCCTTCTTCATTATTGACTAATTTTAAGTTATATACCTTATGACCTGATAACGGTATTGCAATTGCACTGCCCTCGGCTTGATAAGTGATATCATAAACATAGTTCACTTCAAAATTCATCTGCAGTGTTGTTGTGCTTGTCACATCACCTTCAGCGGGTGTCATGATCAAATCAAGATGATCACCTTCAATAACATTTGCATTTGGTGATGCTATCAATGCTACTGCACACTTTTCCCCTGCTAATAAACTTGGAAACTCACTACAATTTGTTAACCCATTGATTGCGCCTGACATCACACGTGTAATACCACTGGGTAAACTTTCTGAGAAATTTATATCATAACGATAATTGGTTGGATTTTTTACCTCGATATACTGTTGATTAGGCTTGCCAAACACCATCGTATAAGCCAGCGTTTGCTCCTTATCCCCATGATTAAGATTTTCCGTATCAAAATAGGGAATGGTATCCACTTTAATCTTTGGAAAATAGTCATCTAATGCATTACTGCTTGTAAAACGTATTACCTGACCACCCGTTTCATCTTGATGATCATTATGTGTAATCTCATCCAGATGTGCTCTTAACGCAGCACTTAGATCATTTGCTGATTTATCCGATTTAAGGGGAATATTAACGATAAGCTCTTGATCTGGACTAAGTGTGATCATCTGCAACTGGCTTAAATCAACTAAATCATTAAGCCATTGCGGTAGCATGTGTATATTTAAAGCTGATAATACTTTACCCGTTGTATTTTTAATAAATATCTGTATGCCATCTTGATTGATATCAACATAATTCGTTTGCGACTGTAAAAGATTAATATCAGACAAACCGCTTACATCCTCGCCTGGTTGCGTAGGATCAACCACATCAATATTAAGCTCAGCAGTTGATTGCGTGCCATCTTGCCAGAGTATGATTAATTGCGGTTTAAAATTCTCGCCATCAATTTCATCTCCAGCAATATCAATTTTAAGCTGACAAGGATGATCACTACTGACAATATCACCTTGTTTACAACTGTTGGGATAACTCATATCTTGTGTAGCAGTTGATAGACCAACGACTTCAAAACCCTTAAATGTTTTGGATGATGGTGGTGCTATCGTAAAATACATTGATAAATCACGTCCTTTAATTACTGTTGCAGGCGTTAATGCATTATTACCACTAATGCCGTTAGCACTATAATTCGGCAACAAAAGTGCTGTGTTTTGCACATTAGAATGATCCAAATGCAATTTAAGTTGTTTCCCTGTTTGATCAGTATTTGGCAGTACAGTAATATAACATCCTGTATTTTTAGCTATTGTATGAGCAGTTAAACAATCAGGTGACTTAACGCCATTGCCTATAACAAATTCTGATGTGATATCATTCATCATTCCATCCATGATTTTATAGTCTTCTACATCAGATGATGGAAGCCATTGAATCAAACTATTATTTTGTAAATATATCTGATTCTCATGATCTGCAACTAAAGTACTTTCAAGACCAATAGCAACATTTGCATTCATATCCAGCAAAAAGCTCATTGAATTTGGTTCTCTATTGCTTTGATCATTCACCCTGAAACTTACATCAAAAACTTGATCGGCAGCATAGGCATTTGAAATGCTTGGATCAATCATAATGGTCACAATACAGCTATTATTTTTTTGTAATGGGAAATGGCATTTTGAGTGATTTACTGTGATATATTGGCTACCTTTTGTAATATCAGCTATAAGATTTGTCATGCTGTCTTGGCTGACATTAAGTATTGATAAATCCATCGCTAACTTGCCATCTATCTCACGAAAATTCTGAGCATTTGATTTTTGAATGACTAAATCATGCAAATAAATTATTGGTTGCAATGGGTAAACTTGCGTCGAAAAACGTGCACTTGAGTATTTTAAATGTACATCTTCTTTATTTGCATTAAGATCATCTTGCCACGCTTTTAGTGCCTGTTGCGCTTCTTTACTATCGATGATTTTAAAACGAATAATGGCTGATTGACCACTTTTAATCTCTGTCACAGTCGACATATCAGTGATAAATGGTTTGATCCCTTTAGGAAATTCAATGACTGGATAGTTAATCGGATATTGAGTGCTATTGTTCAAAGTGATGCTCGTAGTTTCGCCCACTGCTATGGGTGTAATCGAGCTAATCGTAAAGCGATCACTTTGAAAGACTGGATCAGTTGGTGATTTAAAAACAATTTGAACAGGCGCTTCAATGCTACCAAGATTGGTACCATAAACAACCTTGCCTTGATATTGATCTTCTTGATTGACCGTGCTTACTTTCCACTGATCAATACAGTTCTCAGCAGGCTGCAGAATTTTTTTGGTAAAGCATGACTGATCAGAGCTTATTTCCTCAAAGTGTATTGCATGACTTGAGGAACTAGTGCTCACAAACTCTCTTGAATATATTTCTAACTGCGTCTTATTATCAGCCGCCTGTAACAGCATTTGATTGATACTTCCTACTTCAACAGACATTTCAAGTATCGCTTCTTTATCACTCATATATGGACGCGAGACATCCGTCATAAGCTTGGCATTGGCTGCTATTGTTGGTGTATCAGGTGTCGCTGATGAGCCGCCGCCACCGCCACCACAGGCAGTTAAGCTTAGCGCAGATAAAATATAGAGTAATTTGTATTTCTTGCTGATCATATATATTCCTCGGGGTCGGATTAAATAATTGTTTGGGTCAAAATATGAACTTAAATAGCGAGAGCGTAAAATCAGATATTTAAATAGTCATATTATATTTTTGAATTTTTAAATTAAATTAAGTGTTTCTTAGTAGAAATTAGCATCAGAATCTTATGTGACCAATCTGAGAATCAATCTCGTCGCAAGCGCCCATTTTTGGCAATAAAAAACAATAAAAATAATGCACTGCCCACAGCTGATTGCTATGATAACCGGGTGATAAATTTAATATATAACCAATAACTCATGGATCTTAGCTTTACACTTCTTCTTTTGGTCATTTTAATTTTATGCTCTGCTTTTTTTTCAGGGTCTGAAACTGCAATGATGTCGTTAAATAAATATAAATTGCGGCACATGGCAAAACGTAAAAACAAAGCCGCCAAACGTAGTTTAAATCTGATTAAACGCCCTGATCGCCTGTTAAGCATGATTCTTGTTGGCAACACCTTTGCCAACATCATTGCCTCAGCAATCTTAACCAGCTATGCCGAGCAGCATTTTGGGCATATTGGCATGATTATTTCAACCATTGTGCTAACCATCATTATTCTTCTATTTGCTGAGATTATTCCAAAAACATTGGCTGCACTTTTCCCGCAACAATTAGCATTTCCCGCTTCTTTTCTACTACTCATCTTACTGGTTTTATTTTACCCACTTGTGTGGTTATTAAATGGTTTTGCTAATCTGTTATTTCGTTTAGTAGGACTTAAAATAAAACACAAAGAAACGGCTGAGCCATTAAGCAGTGATGAGATTCACTCGGTTGTCCACGACTCTAAAAGTAAATTGGGACCCCGAAACAAAAATATGCTTTTAGGTGTATTAGAGCTTGATCAGATCAAAGTTTCTGATGTGATGATCCCACATCATAAAATCGAATATATCAACTTGAGTCTTGATATTGTTGAAGTCATTCACCAAATCGTTCATGCAAAGCACTCTATCTTGATCGCGTGCTATGAAAACATTGAGAATATTGCCGGTATTATTCTCACACGCGAGGCATTAAAGTTTATTGCCACAGATGACACTCCCACCTATGAAGAGGTTTTAGCGCTACTTAAAGAGCCTTACTATATTCCCGATCATATCTCTATTAAGCGCCAATTGATTAATTTCCAACAAAAAGGCATGCGTTTTGCCACTGTAGTGAATGAATATGGTGAGATTGAAGGCATTATTACCGTTGAAGATATTATTGAAGAAATCGTTGGTGAATTTGCCGATACGTACAACCTTGAAACCCATATTAAAACAGGTAAAGATAATACTTATAGCACCACCGGAGATACCACCATCCGTGAAATTAATCGTCATTTGCACCTGCATTTGCCAACCCAAAGCGCTAAAACCATCTCTGGCTTTATTATTGACGAATTACGTGAAATCCCAATTGGCAACTGTTGCCTTAAAATCAATGGCTTTATTATCGAGGTGAAAAAGGTTGAAAATAATATGATAAAGCTTGTTAAGATCCATGAGATTAACTCAGTTTCTTAGGCGATTGCTCTACGCGATAACTGCAGATATAGACAGTCAAATAGCCAGTTGTATACAAAGGCATAGATCAAGAAAAATACGACAAAACCAATATCAACAATAAACGCCTGCCATAATGTCATATTAAGCCAGTAAGCAACGAGTGGAATCGTTACCACTAAAAGTCCCAACTCAAACAATAATGCATGTATTGCGCGCGTGATGGCACTGCGCTTGAAACGATCTTTGCCAAGCTTTGCCTCATAATGATCAAACATCCAGTTGTAGATGAAATTCCACAGCATCGCCATCAATGAGATAAGTACACCCAATGCACCGACTTCAACAATGCTTTTATTTAACACCAATGCCGCTACAGGGGCGAAAATGATAATTGCAAATAACTCAAAACCAATCATATGAATGATCCGTGTCGTTAAACTAAATCCATTATTCTGTTGCATAACAAACTCTCTTTGCTTTTTGTTGTCGCTTAAATTGGTCATTAGTTTAGTTAAATACCCGCCATTTTAAAACACGCACTAAATACGTGTGTTGGCTGAGCGTTAGTCGAAGCCATTTTCTGTCATTCCCTTTCCCGCTCCCCCCTTCGACTTCGCTCAGGGGACGGATGTTGGCTGAGCGTGAGTCGAAGCCATCTGTTGCTTTTCTTTTTCCCCTTCGACTGAGCTCAGGGGACGATCTAGTTAATCGCATCAATTAACGCTTTAAAGTAACTCGGTAACACACCACGATCATACCAACATAATGAAATTTCATGATCATAAAACCAATTATCTTTAAGAATGATCACTTTACTCTGATCACAATATTGCTCAAAAAACTGCTTAGTAACCACCGTATAGCCAAGCTCAAAGCCAACCAATTGCGCTAATTGATCAGGAGAGTTGATAAAATGTCGGTCTTTGCGTGCAAACTGCAATAAGTCATACTTTGCCAAATACCCAACTTGGTAAGCAAAATTTCTGAAACGTAGACAGCATAAGGCATTGAGCCATACACAAAGTTGAGTTAAGGCACTACAGATTTTTTTTGATTTTTTGTGGAGACGTGATCGA
>NZ_VXKS01000011.1 GCF_008711525.1 Cysteiniphilum sp. JM-1 | reverse complement strand
GCGTATTCGCACATTATTATCGACTGCTCGCAAACAGGGTTGGAAGGTTATTGATACCATTGCGGATGTCTTTAATGGCAAAATCCCACAGTTCAATTAACAAGCTGCTGGGTAGTTACAAAAATTCTGTAAAATGGTTTGTGATGGGTATATACGATTACACCGCTAAATATTTATTAACCAAGCCAACAAAGTTTGCTGGATCTTCAAGCTGTGCGCCTTCAACCAACAAGGCTTGCTGATATAAAAGTTCTGTCCAATCAGCAAATTGCGCATCGTCTTGCTCTTGCTGCAAGTGCTTCACTAATTTATGATCAGCATTGATCTCAAGAATTGGTTTGCCCCCCATGCCTGGCATCATCATTTGCCCTGCATCTGCCATCATTTTTTGCAAATGCATGCTCATGCCATAATCATTAACAACAATACAGCTTGGTGAATTAGTCAAACGCTTAGAAAGACGTACATCTTCGACTTTATCTTTTAGCACTTCTTTCATTTGCTTAATAATGCTTTCAAACTCTTTCTGTGTTTCTTCTTGCTGCTTTTTATCTTCTTCAGAATCCAAGTCACCAAGGTCTAAATCACCTTTAGCCACTGATTTTAAGGTCTTGCCATCAAATTCAGATAAGTGCGATGTCATCCACTCATCAACGCGATCGCTTAACAATAACACCTCAATGCCTTTCTTACGGAATACTTCCAACTGTGGGTTATTCTTCGCTGCATTAAAGCTCTCAGCGGTCACATAGTAGATAAACTTCTGATCTTCCTTCATACGTGACACATAATCAGCTAATGACACATCTTGTTCGGCAGTATCTTTGTGCGTTGAAGCAAAGCGCAATAACTTAGCGATCTTATCTTTGTTTTCATGATCTTCAGCAGGCGCCTCTTTTAATACTTGTCCAAACGCCTTCCAGAATTTCGCATATTGCTCTTTATCATCTTTAGCCATTTTATCGAGCATATCTAAGACTTTCTTAGCTGTAGCTTTTTTGATCTTATCGATCACTTTATTATGCTGCAAAATCTCACGTGAGATATTCAATGGCAAATCATTTGAATCAATCACCCCTTTAACAAAACGCAAGTATGACGGCAACAAATGCTCGTTTTCCATAATAAATACGCGTTGTACGTAAAGCTGTAAACCAGATTTACGCTCGCGATCCCATAGATCAAATGGCGCGCGCTCTGGTAGATACAAGAGGCTTGTATATTCAAGATTACCCTCAACCTTATTGTGCGACCAAGTTAATGGATCAGTAAAATCATGTGAAATATGCTTATAAAATTCTTTATACTCTTCATCGGTAATTTCAGATTTAGAACGTGTCCACAAAGCTTTTGCCTTATTGATTGTTTCCCATTCTTTAGTATCTTTTTCTTTGCCTTCTTCATCATGCTCAATTTTTAGCATTTGAATAGGCAATGAAATATGGTCTGAATATTTCTTAACGATTTGACGCAACTTCCAATCATCTAGCAAATCATGCTCTTCATCTTTAAGATGCAAAATAATCTCAGTACCACGTGCTTCTTTAGTGATATCTTCAACACTAAATGAACCATCGGCCTTAGACTCCCAACGCACGCCTTGTGAAGCGTCAACACCAGCTTTGCGTGTATTTACCGTCACTTTATCAGCAACGATATAGGCAGAATAAAAACCAACACCAAATTGACCAATCAATTGTGAGTCTTTACTCTGATCACCACTTAATGCTTCTAAGAATTTCTTAGTGCCTGATTTTGCAATTGTACCCAAATGCTCAATTGCCTCATCACGCGTCATACCAATACCATTATCGGCAATCGTGATCGTTTTAGCTTCCTTATCAAAAGAAATGCGTACTTTCAAATCAGCATCATTTTCAAAAATATCAGCATTACTTAATGCTTCAAAACGCAGCTTTTCTGCAGCATCTGATGCGTTAGAAATAAGCTCTCTTAAGAAAATTTCACGGTTTGAATAGAGTGAGTGAATCACCAAATGTAATAATTGTTTTACTTCCGTTTGAAAGTCAAAAACTTGCTTTTCAGACATGGTCGCTCCTATTTTGGTTTGCTTTATTTAAAACTCGACCGCAAACAAATGGGCGTTAAAAAAGATATTTCAAGGCTAAATTGATAAAATGTTGTCATTGACAGGTGAAGCTCATAAATAGTACTGTCTATCCACACCAATCTTTGGATATAACAGATAATGCACAACACCATCTACACTGCTAGTTGCCTTTGCGGGGATGTCAAAATAAATATTTCTGCAGAACCCATCGCCATGCTTAATTGCCACTGCAAAGATTGCCAAAAATGGACAGGTTGCGCTTATGAGCCAGCCGTTGCTTTTAACAAAAGTGACATTCAGCTTCAAGGTCAAGTCAACTTTTTTGACAAAACATCTGATAGCGGAAGCGTTGTCTCACGTGGTTCATGTGCCAACTGCGGTGGCTCAATTATCAATAAGTGCACCGCCTTTGATCACTTGTATATTCTATATGCCGGCACTATTGATAGTGAAAATTTCAAACATACGCCACTTGCTGAGATCTATACTCGCAGCAGAATGAATGATCATTGTGAATTAGAAAATACACCTCAATATCAAGGCGCATTACAGAGGTAATTATTGGGATTCACTCGTTCCCTGAGCGTAGTTAAAGGGTACGAGTAACAATGGCTTCGACTGACGCTCAGCCAATATTGATGCTAAACTAATATTATTTTTCAGATTGATCGTCCGCTTGTTGCGGTTTAGCCGCTTCAGACGGTGTTGCAGTTAGCGCTTCTTTGGCTACTTGTGGAGCCAATTTTTCTTTCTCATCTTTCGGGATATAGCTATCACCCCAATCACCTGGCTCTCTGACCTCGCGACGCGCCATTAAGTCATCGACCTGCATTGAATCAATCGTTTCATATTTCATCAACGCATCCGCCATAGCGTGCAAGATATCCGTGTTTTCCTTAAGAATAGTTTCCGCTCTTGAGTAATTTTCATCGATTAAGCGACGAACTTCGCCATCGATATCAACGGCTGTTTTATCTGAGAAATGTTTTGGATTCTTACCCATACTTTGCCCTAAAAACGGCTGCTGATCATCTTCATCAAACAAAATTGGTCCCATCTTGTCAGACAAGCCCCACTTGGTGACCATGCTGCGAGCGATATTGGTTGCTACTTGAATATCATTAGAAGCACCCGTAGTAACTTTGTCATAGCCAAAGATCAGCTCCTCAGCAATACGCCCACCAAAGATACTTGATAAGCGACTTAATAACTGCTCACGTGATTGACTGACTTGATCACCATCTGGCAAGTACATTGTCACACCTAACGCGCGCCCTCTTGGGATAATACTAACCTTATACACAGGATCGTGATCAGGTACCAAACGCCCAACAATCGCGTGTCCGGCTTCATGATAAGCCGTTAAGCGCTTCTGCTCGTCACTCATTGCCATCGAACGACGCTCAGTTCCCATCAAAATTTTATCCTTGGCTTTTTCAAACTCTTCCATGCCAACGATTTCTTTGTTAACACGTGCGGCAAATAATGCCGCTTCATTCACTAAATTTGCAAGCTCAGCACCTGAGAAGCCCGGTGTACCACGCGCAATCCAGTCAACACGCACCTCATCGGCTACCGCAATCTTACGCATATGAACTTTTAGAATTTGCTCACGACCTTTAACGCTTGGCAAACCAACTGTTACCTGTCTGTCAAAACGACCAGGACGCAACAATGCAGGATCCAATACATCCGGTCGGTTAGTTGCAGCAATCACGATAACACCTTCATTATCGGCAAATCCATCCATCTCAACCAGCATCTGGTTTAATGTCTGCTCACGCTCATCATGTCCGCCACCTAGGCCAGCCCCACGATGGCGACCCACGGCATCAATTTCATCGATAAAGATAATACAAGGCGCGCGACGCTTGGCTTGCTCAAACATATCACGCACACGTGACGCACCAACACCAACAAACATTTCAACGAAATCTGAACCTGAGATTGAAAAGAAAGGCACCTTTGCTTCACCGGCAATGGCGCGTGCTAATAGGGTTTTACCTGTTCCAGGAGGTCCTACCATCAACACACCTTTAGGGATCTTGCCGCCAATCTTCTCGTATTTGGCAGGATTTTTTAGGAAATCAACAATTTCAGCCACTTCTTCTTTGGCTTCATCGACACCGGCGACATCTGCTAAAGTTACTTTGATCTGATCTTCACCTAAGAGTTTTGCCTTACTTTTACCAAATGAGAAGGCACCACTTTTACCACCTCCGGCACGCATCATTAAGAAAATAAAAAAGCCGGCAATTAACAATAATGGCAACCAATTAAACAAAAATGCCAATAGTAAACTTGGTTTTTCTGGTGCTTTTGCAGAAACTTCAGCATTTTTACTGAGCATCTGATCAACAATACTTTGATCCAAGAGTGGTGCATAGGTAGTAAACTTCTCATCAGAATCCGTTGTCCCCGTGAACGTCCGTCCATCAACGTTAACTGATTTGATGCTGCCGCTATTTAATTGTTGCACAAAACTTGAGTACTTCATCGTTGTTGATGGATCGGTCTTCGTACTCATGTTGCTAAAAATAAACACTAAGCCTACGGCAATCAAGCCCCAGAATAGTGCATTTCGCAAGAACTCATTTTTCTTCATGCAAGTGTAATCCTATTGATTTTGCTTAATTATTCAACTTCCAAGCTCAAACCTAAAAGCCAATTTATTGGTTGGACATTATAGTATATCGCTGACCTTGTCGCGATGGCTTCACAACAAAATTTTGCAAACACTTATTAGGCTCAACCTTAGCACAAAAAAATATCGCTTCACAATTGTAATTCAGCAGATATTTAGCGAATGCGCTAACTCTTCTGTTTCGCCATTCCAATATTTAGCGGCGTAAGCATGGCAATGGTGAAAAAACAAGTTACACCAACTATTACCTCTCCCCTTACGGGAGAGGTCGTGCAGCTTACACTGCGCGGGTGAGGGGGAGTTGAAACGCAACTTCTCTTTTATTCATTACGTAACAAATGTTTTGAAATAAATCAAACAATTATTGTTTATCAAAGTTGCAATATAGATCTGGATTAAACTTCATAGTTTTTAGCCCGTTATTAAATAAACTAATCAGCTTAGCTGAACCGGTTTGATCTTTTGCGGCAATTAAGTAATGTGTTTGCTGATCAGCAACGAATGCCTTAGTGAAAAGACTTACCCCGTCTTTAACATGCGCAATATTTTCAAGCGCATCGTCACCTGCGTAGACAGCAGTCACACGCTTTGCTTTCAATTGACTAAAACAATCTTGCATTGTTAATGCCGTAATACGCGTCGCTGTCTTTTGTGTAAACATGTCTGCCAACTTGCCATAGGCACCATAGCCTTGCGGCACACAGACTTTTGCCCCTTGTAACGACTTGAAATCAATATAGCTTTGCTTATCATCAGTCAACACCCAAATGTAAGCCGATTTAGTGTAAAGCGCATCACTATAAAGATATTTTTGTGCGCGTTCTTTGGTATAGCTCCATGGAAATGACACACTAGGTGAAGCGCCATAAGCTAAGCTTTTCATTGCCACACTCCATGGCAGCCATTTAATCTCGCCAAGATTCACACCTTGGCTTTTAAAAACTTTTGTCACAAATTCAGTCAAACAGCCTTTGTTGTTTTCATGCTGATTAACATATGGATAATAATAATCACCCAAGGCATAATCCACTGTATATTGAGTTTGCGCACTGGCATAGCCCATGCCCATACTCAGTAAAATAACACTAAACTTTAATCCCCTCACATCGCACTCCTCTTTCGCATTATTTATCCTTAACACCGATGCTCTTAGCATAAACGTAATTAATCCAAAATGCATTAACCATAATGTCAATCCAAGGAATATAGCATTTTTTTGCCGCATACACATATTGACTTATGCCAAATCAATTTCTACGATGTGGTGCGTATTTGAACTTTTAACAGATAATCTCAATCTAAGGAGAACACATGAAAAAGATTATTGCACTAACCACTGCCATGCTACTTGCTGGCTCAATCACAGCTTATGCCGCCGATGCGCAAACAACTGCAACTGCAGTTGGTGCCAAGCCTGCTGCGGCTAAAACTGACGCGGCAAAACCTGCTAAAGTTGATATGAAAGAAGTAAGCTACATCATCGGTCAAGAGATGGGTAAAGGCTTCAAATCACAAGATATCGAGCTTGATGTCAAACAATTAAATGCAGGTTTAGAGGCTGGACTTTCTGGCAAAGAATCTAAGATTTCTGAAGCTAAAAGCAAAGAACTCATGCAAGCTTTCCAAATGGAAATGATCCAAAAAGCGCAAACAAAAATGAAAGCTGAAGGTACTGCAAATCAAAAAGCAGCCGATGCATTTATGGCTGACGTTGCTAAAATGCCTAATGTTAAGAAAGCAGCTGATGGTATCTACTACCAAGTAATCACTGAAGGCAAAGGTGACGTTCCTGCTAAAACTGATACAGTAACTGTCAACTACACAGGTACAACACCTGCTGCTGATTTCAACAAAGACGCTAAAGCAGGTGCAGCACAACTAGCCAAGGGCGAGCTTCTTGGTAAAGTGTTTGATAGCTCTGAAAAAACTGGCAAACCAGCAACTTTCCCATTAAATCAAGTGATCCCTTGCTGGACTGATGCTTTAAGTCAAATCCCAGTAGGTTCAACAGTTATTCTTTACTGTGCACCTAAGCAAGCATATGGCGAGATGGCTCCACCACAAATCGGACCTAATCAAGTATTAAGCTTCAAAGTAGAATTAATCAAAGCAGAAAAAGCGGAAAAACCTGCAGCTAATGACGCTGCTGCAACTGATACTCAAGCAGACGCAACAACAGCTGCTGAATAATATACTCTGACATTTTAATCTTAAGCCCGCTGTTGCGGGCTTTTTTATTTATTTTTATTGCAGAAAGACAAGAGGGATGATTATATGAAGGTTATTTCATTTAATGCCAACGGCATTCGCGCTGCCACGCGCAAGGGCTTTTTTGACTGGTTCACCCAGCAAGATGCTGATTTTTTATGTATTCAAGAAACGAAAGCACAGTTTGATCAACTCAAAGACGATGGCATTTATTTCCCTGAAGGCTATCACTATGCTTATACTGATGCCAAGAAAAAAGGCTACAGTGGCGTTGCCATCTATGCCAAACGCAAACCTAAGCGCATCATCCACACCCTAGGCATAGACTGGGCAGATGATGAGGGGCGCTATATTCAATTTGATTATGATGATTTAAGTATCGCCTCTATTTATATCCCTTCAGGCTCAAGCGGTGATGAACGTCAGGCGTATAAAATGGATTTTTTAGATAAGTATAAAGATATACTCAAAGATCAAATTAACCATAACAAGCGCTTTATCGTCTGTGGTGATGTTAATATCGTGCACAAAGAAATCGATATTAAAAATTGGAAACAAAACCAGAAAACCTCCGGCGTTTTACCTGAGGAACGCGCTTGGCTTGATCACGTCTTTGATGATATTGGTTGGGTTGATGCGTTTCGCGTGATTAATCAGCAAGCTGAACAATATACTTGGTGGTCAAACCGTGGTCAGGCGCGCGCTAAAAATGTCGGTTGGCGGATTGATTATCAGTGGATTACACCTGAATTAAAAGATAAAGTCATTGATGATAATGTTTACACTGATTCATGGTTTTCAGATCACGCACCTCTATCAATCACATATAAAGCCTAAGGGTAAAACTCATCGTCTAATAATTGCGCTAACGTGTAAGGCAAGCATGCTGGGAATTCACTTTCAGCCAGTCCCGTTTCTTTTTGCGCTGCCAAAATCGCATCACCATAAACATCATCAAGCATTTCTTCAATTTTTGCTTTCAAACTTGGTGTTTTCTTCAATCTTCTGGCAATTTTTCGCCTTTGCTCTTTGATTGTTAACGACCAACTTTTACTTTGATAAGTCGGCTGATGTTCCCACTTAAGCAGATGCATAATCAAGACAGTTAATCGACTCTCCATCTCGCGCTCTTGACTAACACCCATATCTTCCAGCTCCTCACTTAGATGATCGAAATCAAGTTGCTCAATGTCACGCGCTTTTAAAGCATGCGCCATCTTCATTGCCCATGCGTAAAAGTCTCTCTCATATAACTGTGAAACATTCATAGCCTGCTCCATTTATTTAACATTATAAACACTGGCTATTATAGCAACAATCAACTCAAAGCACAGCATTTCAGCAAGATCAAACAAAAAAGCCTGCAATTGCAGGCTTAAAATAGTAAAAACAGAAGGTTGAGGAGTTCCTCCTATTTTTTACAGTTTTTTACGGTTTTTGTTTTTAGAAATATACTGAGATATCTAAAGTATAGGCATTGGTATGCTGATTGTTGTACATATGCATATAAGCATATTCTAGACCAATCAACACATTCTCAGTGAAGAATGGACGTTGCGCTGAAGCAACAATCATCTTATCAACACCAGAACCTGGGTAGATAACTTTATAGTTATTACTTGAGGTAGCCCCCGACGTTGTCCCATAACCTTTATCCGCATTACCACTTAAAGTAATCGGTAAATTATTAGTGTTATAAGCACCGTTATAGGCGATATTGAAGTTGGTTGAACGACCATAAATCTCTGGTGAGAAGCCAGCTTGAACATACCAAGCACCAGCATAGCCATTATTTGTCATATCTGATTTATTTGTCGTTTGCGCCCAACCAGCACCAACACCATAGATATCATAAGCCAAGCTTGTATCAAAGTTTACTGCACCAATACGCGTCTTACTTGGTCCTGGGTTTGTTGCCAAATTAAATGAGCTATTACCTGTACCATTAACATTGTAGACGTAACCACCATTAATGCCGTATGCCAACTTACCAATCTCGTTACCATAAAATGCGGCATAAACAAAGTCACTGGTGTGATCATCGGTTTGGAAAAGTGTCAAATTACTGCTTAGACCATCCTTATAATAAGCAAGAGAGACGTTATTAACACGACCTGGTCTAAATAACATCTGCGTTAATGATCCAGTCCATGGACCACCACCTGAGAATGAACCGAATGCTAAGCGGTTTTTACCAACCGTTGCATACAGTGGGAAGTCATCTAAATTACCAAACATCACAAAAGCATCTTGTGCATTGACTTTATAGCCGTCAGATGAATCAGCTGCTAAGGTTGTTTCAGCCGTAACATAACGACCTAAGTTCGCTGCAACATATAAGTTAGCAGTAGTAATTGGCAAACCTTTGCCTGATTGATAAGTCTGATAATCTGGATTTGAAGAAGTGCCCTTATTGTAAGTAATTGGACTACCATGCCAAACCTGTGGATCTGCTTCCAAATAACCACCAAACACTAACGCGCGATCGCTATACATATTACGCTGCTTTAATAAGCCCAGAGCAAACTGCGATGAACTTAGCATTCCCATCGGAATAACACCATCATGAACATCTGAGAACAAGAAGTTCTGAATCTGCCCCATATTGGTTGGTACCGTGACGTGATCAGAGCTATCAGTGCCAGTATCAACACTCTCAACACTACCATGTTGCGTTTGCGTAGGTGCTGATTTTGCCATTGCTTCTTGGCTTGCTTGCAGTGCGGCAATCTCTTTTTTCAGCTCAGCAATTTGTGCTTGTACTGTTTGATTATCTGCACTGCCAGTGTTAGCATCTTGCGCATAGACTGCCGTGGCAGCAGATGCGGCAAGCATTGCCAATGTGATTTTTTTTAACATTTATCTTCCCCTTCCTGTTTTCTTTACGGGTAATTTTACCTACGAGCAAAAAATGCTCGATAACAAGATAACTGATGACAAAAAAAAAGAAAAGTACAAAAACCTGCTTTTTATGAAATTATTATAGAGTAACGCTTGATTTTTGATTACAGTGAGCACACCAACTCAAATACTATTACTCAATGACTTCTAATGAATACTAGATCTAACGCTTTTAACACTGATGTTTTAATCATTGGCGCAGGTCCCTCAGGCACTGTTGCCGCGTCAATCCTTGCACAGAAAGGCTATCAAGTCACCATTATTGAATCCTCCAAGTTCCCGCGTTTCTCCATTGGCGAGAGCCTGCTGCCACAAGCGATGGAATTTCTAGCGCATGCTAATTTACTGCCCTGCATCGAAGACGCACATTTTCAATTTAAAAATGGTGCCGCTTTTTTCTGCCAAAATCACTACACTGAGTTTGATTTTAGTCAAAAGTTTAGCACTGGATTTGATAGCACATTCCAAGTCGAGCGCAGTGTTTTTGATAAGCTGTTAGCTGATCAAGCTACACAATTTGGCACAACAATCATCTATGAACAACAAGTCATTGATATTCGACTAAGCGACAATAGCCAGATGATCACTACAATCGATAAAAGTGGCAAAACACACCAATATCACGCACGATTTGTACTCGATGCTAGTGGGTTCGCACGCGTATTGCCTAATTTGTTAAAGCTTAATCTACCAAGTGAATTTCCACCGCGCATGTCTGTCTTTACTCACATCAATAGCGTACTTGATCAAAGACTATTTGACCAAAATAAAATCTTGATTACTGTACACCCAATGCACAGCGACATTTGGTTTTGGTTGATTCCCTTAAGTCCGACTAAATACTCACTTGGCGTTGTTGGTGAACCGCATTTGCTACAACAAAATGAAGATGAACCCGAAAAAATATTAATGCGACTTATTAATGAAACACCTAATTTATCTAATATTTTAAAAGAAGTCAGCTTTGATATGCCCGAGCGCAAGATTGTCGGCTATGCCCAAGATGTGAGCACATTGCATGGCACAGGCTATGCACTTCTTGGCAATGCTGGCGAGTTTTTAGATCCTATATTCTCATCAGGGGTCACGATTGCTCTAAAATCAGCCGTCCTTGCCGCTGAAACATTAGATAAGTCGCTAAAAGGTGAGAACGTTAATTGGCAACAAGACTTTGCTGTTCCCTTACAAAAAGGTGTTAACACTTTTAAATCTTATGTCCGTGCTTGGTACACCGGTGAATTACAACAAATTATTTTTAGTCACACTCAGCCACCTGAGATCAAAGCTAAGATCTGCTCCATTCTCGCAGGTTATGCTTGGGATGAAACCAATGATTATGCCACGGATGCCAAACGCAAACTAAGCGTCCTTGCTAAAGTCTGCAGTCACCTTCAATAAAAGGCTATCGCCGCACTGGCGATTAAATATTGCGCTAAATAATAACTGATCATGACAAGACTTGGTTCGTGCTTTAACTTGCGTTTAAACTTATCCCACGCCAACACGGAGTCTGAGAACATAAAGCACAATGCACCAAGCATCATACACAGGCTTGGTAACGACCTATCGGCAATATAGACATTAACAGCCACAGCACCCATTACCACAATAATCACAATATAAACAGCAACAGCAATGCGATCTGAGCCCAGTTTTGGGTGTAACTTAAGATAAAACACTACTGCATATAGCAACATCGCAACAACAACCCACCAATGAAATAATGTAAGCTTCAATGAGAAAGCCACAATATAAGCAATATGCGCCAACAAGAAACTCGCAAGCCCACCAGTGAAGTTTTTCTCCTTTGTCGATAGCAAAAAAACATCACCTATTAATGACAGCATTAATCCCAATAAAATCAACACCACAAACATGTTAATCTCCGCGCTAAAGCAAAATGCATATAGCAAAATCAACAAGGTTGTTAATGGCTTAAACACATAACTTAAAACACTCATCGTACGATATTTGTCGATAATATGTATGCTCGCGCATAATGCAATTAATAACGTTAATCCAATTATTCCTAACATAACTTATTTATCCAACATCCAACATCCAACATCCAACATCCAACATCCAACATCCAACATCCAACATCCAACATCCAACATCCAACATCCAACATCCAACATCCAACATCCAACATCCAACAAAAACATTCTAACAAATTATTATCACAACGCATTCTTGTCATTGCTTAACTTATGTTATGATACGCAGCAATCAAATCCGGTCAACCTTGCACTTATGACTGAAAAGAAAAACACCCTTGGCGTAGTAATTATTACTAAAAACGAAGAAAAGAATATCGCGCGCTGCTTAGAATCTGTCAAATGGGCAGACGAGATTATTGTCGTTGACTCGGGCAGCACCGATAAGACACTTGAAATTGCTAAATCTTATGGTGCCAAGACGATTGAACGTCATTGGCCTGGTGATGGTCCACAAAAGCATTTTGGCATTTCGCAACTAACCACTGACTGGGGGCTGATATTAGATGCTGATGAAGAGGTAACACCTGATCTTGAACACTCGATTAAAGCAACGTTGAATAACCCACAGTACAGCTTTTATAAAATGCATCGTCGATCATTTTTCTTGGGAAAAATCATTCACCATGGCGACTGGGGTAAAGACTGGATTGTGCGTTTATTTGATTGCAAAAAACATCAATGGACACAAGATATAGTTCATGCCAAACTTGATGTTTCAAAAAAGCAAGCTGGTATGTTACAAGGCAAACTTATTCATCACTCTCAGGACAGTGTCACCAGCTCATTAAAGAAAATGAACGATTATAGCGATGGCACCTCAGCGATCCTGTGGCAAAAAGGCAAAAGAACTTCCTTGCTAAAGGCAAGTTTTCATAAACATTGGACTTTCTTACGTGGATTTATTATGCGTTTAGGATTTCTAGATGGAAAACGCGGCTATTTAATTGCTAAACTCTCGGCTTATGGCTCATATTTCAAATATGTTAAATTATGGGAGAAGCAACAAAATGAGCAATAATACCTATCAAGGGTTGGTCTCAGTTATTGTTTCTACCTATAACTGGCCAGAAGCGCTCAAGCTTGCTTTAACGGCGTTAAACAACCAAACCGATAGTAATTTTGAGGTTATTATTGTCGATGATGGCTCAACTTTTGCAACCAAAGAAATGATTGAGCAATTTAAAACAATGGCTCGCTTCCCTTTAAAGCATCTATGGCAAGAAGACAAAGGGTTTCGCGCTGCAAGAGCACGTAACCTTGGCATTAAGCATGCCTCTGGAGATTACATTATCTTTCTTGATGGCGATTGTGTGCCAAACATACACTTCATCGAAAACCACCGCAAAATAGCTGAGACAAATTATTTTGTCGTTGGTCACCGTATTATTTTATCCGAAAGCTATACACAAAAAGTTTTACAGCACCAACTACCACTATGGAAGAAAAGTGGCTTTGAGTGGATGATTAATGCCTTGTGCAAAAATTCAAATAAACTCTTGCCAAAACTTTATGTTCCTTTTTTAAATCGTTATAAAAAACCAAATAAATGGCAAGGCGCTAAAACTTGTAATCTCGCCTTTTGGAAAAATGATTTACTTGCCGTAAGAGGCTTTGACGAAAGTTTTGAAGGCTGGGGGTTTGAAGACTCAGACTTAGTTATTCGCATACTTAATTATGGAAAAAGACGTAAATCTGGCAAGTTTGCCACTGAGGTTTTCCATTTATGGCACAAAGAAGCAGATAGAGCAAATGAGGGTAAAAACTTTGATTACCTACAACAACTATTGCAAACAAAACGTATTCACCCTGCAAATTCTGAACTATAACAAGTCCTGCTGATATATCTTGTTGATCGTGTTAAATGCACTCTCAAAGCTAAACTTTTCTAACTGCTGTTGTGTTGCAGTAATAGGAGAGACTAAAGCTTCTTCTATACTTTTAGCTAGCGCCAACGGATCATTACAATGTACTAAGTATTTAGCCATATTTTCAACTAATATTTCTTTTGGTCCCGACTTACAATCCGTACTCACCACAGGTGTTCCACAGATCATCGCCTCAACAATCACGTTACCAAATGCTTCATAAGCAGAACACAACACGACAACTTGAGCATTTTTCATATATGGAAAT
Source organism: Cysteiniphilum sp. JM-1 (assembly GCF_008711525.1). Lineage (GTDB taxonomy): Bacteria > Pseudomonadota > Gammaproteobacteria > Francisellales > Francisellaceae > Caedibacter. The sequence continues at coordinate 68,721 of NZ_VXKS01000011.1, read as the reverse complement.
GGATTGCTCATGAAATTCATGACTTTAATTTGGCTTTGCTTTTTAGCATTTACCACCTGCTTTTCCAATGCCAAAACATTGTCTGTGATAAAAATCAAATTCACATGCGCTGTAACTTGTTCAAATGCTGCCAATAACAGATCCTGACGCTTACTATCTAAGCTATACCTACCAACATGTAAAATATAGGGCTTCTCATCAATCTGGAACGCCTGTGCTTTGCTACGAATCAGATCAAAATCAAAAAAATTATATAATACATGAATAGATTTTGGTTTAACTTCAAACCTATTAAGAAGGGTCTCTTTAACACCATGCGACACACATATAATTCGCCTTTTATTAAAATGCCTAAATTCTTTTTTGCGCATTTTTTGATAGGATTTTTCACTTTCCTCCAATTTTCTATCTAACACAAAACTTGAACAAAAATGTCGATAATAAAATGTTTTATTCTCAACAGAAGCTTTGAGCCATTTTCTTGAAGTCGTTTTATTCGAGAAAATCATTTTAAAATCATGGAGCTTATCTAGCTTGGTAATTAATCTAGACACCAAAATTTCTTGCAAAACTTTAATGTCATGAGCATTTTTTGCTGCCTCTGCAAATAAGATAATTCGTTCATCAATATCAATATCAACCTTACCAAAGACAATCAAATAAACTTGCAGTCCTTGCTCTAGCAAAAGTCGCGCAAGATTAAGAAGTACAACATCAGCACCACCACGTTTTAACCCTTGAGAAATTAGTAAAACTTTATCATTAGCCTTTAGCATATTAAGACCGAATTCAATACATTACGATAAAATTGATTCTACTTGAGTTGATGTGAAATGCTAAGGACTTTATACTAGCAAAAATCTTATTTGAGGTAATCTAACTTAACATGCAAACCCCGCCACATCAGAACTACGACTTTTTGAATAAAGCTTATCTTTTTTTCGCTTTTGGACTAGGGCTCGTCATGACAGTCTCTACAGCACTCACCAGCATATTCGCGATATGTTTACTATTATTATTTATCATCAGTGGTGACTATTGTGCTAAATTCTCCTTAATCAAACGCTTTTATATTTGGCCAGCAATCGCATTAATTATTTTGGCTTTAATTAGTTGCCTGTATTCAACGCTGCCATTTAATGAATCTATTGCTTGGGTTGGCAAATTTTACAAACTCTTAATTGTTTGGGTTATCGCCTATGTATGCTATAAAAACCCTGAGATTATTAATAAGCTCTTATTAGCATTTTTTATTGGCGTGATACTCAATGTCATTGCTATTTTCGTGAATTATTATTTCTTAAGTCCTGAAAATGCCATTGTTTTTAGCGGCCCGACTTTTCCAGCGGCACAGTCGCACTTTGTGACGGGCTTTATCTTTGCAGTTGCTGCATTTATGCTCTTTTCAATGGCGTTAACAACCCACAGTAAAAAGCAACGGATACTTTTTCTAATTCTCGGCATTATTATTATTTGTGCTGAGCTTGGCTTAAACACGAGTCGTACCGGTTATTTGATTGAGTTTTCTGTATTGGCAGTTGGCTTTTTTATGAAATTTCGCTGGAAAGGTTTAATTGCTGCTATTGTCATTGTCCCGAGTGTTTTTGCCGCATTTTATCATTTCTCGCCAAACTTCAAGATGCGTGTTGATGAAGCCCATAATAGCACTATTAGCTATTATAATGGCACAAACACTGACACTTCCGCTGGTATTCGTCTAAGTTTTTATCACACTGCCCTTGGAATTTTTGAACAAAAACCACAGCGCATTTTCTATGGTTGCGGCACCGGTGAGCAAACACAGTGCAGCACGCATTTTATTAATAGTGAAATACCATCACATGACAAAAAATATTATCGCGTGATTAATAACCCGCATAATCAATATATCTATTTTGCAATGCAATCGGGTATCTGGGCACTGGCTATATTCATCTTTTTATTACTTGCTTCTTTTTGCTATGCCAAAGACATGCCAATGATGATGCGTAATAACACACGTATTCTTATCATTGCCTTTGCCATTGGCTGCTTGGTAAATTCATGGATACTGGATATTGGTCCCGGGTTTATCTTCTGCTTTTTGTTACCCGTCGTGCTAGCTCAACGCTACATCAAAAACCCAGATGCACAATAAAACCAAATTCCCCAATATTTTTATCTCTAGTTATATTAAACTACTTAGCAGTATTGATTTGCCATAACAAATAATCATCGTGACAATGACACAAAAAACACCACATTATCATTTTATCGGCATTGGCGGCATGGGTATGTCAGCGCTTGCGATATTTTGCCTACAAAAAGGCTATCGTGTGTCTGGCTCTGATTTGCAATCATCAGAGCTTACATCGAAGCTTACTACAATGGGTGCACATATCACATTGGGGCATGATGCTAAGAACTTAACCGATATTGATGCCGTTATTTATACCTCCGCCATGCGCAAAGATAATCCTGAATATCAAAAAGCATTAAGCCAAAACATAAAAATTCATCATCGCGCGGAGTTCTTAGCCTTTTTAAGCAAAGACTATGCTGAGCTTATTGCCATTACTGGCACTCATGGCAAAACAACGATCACTAGCCTTTTGGCACATATCATGCGTGAGGCAGGACTTGATCCAAGCTTTATTAACGGTGGACTTGCTAATAACTTCACACATCACGCACATGCTGGTAACTCACCTTATATGATTATTGAGGCCGATGAAAGTGATGCCTCATTTCTTAAGATACACCCTAAGCATATTATTATCAGTAACGTTGATCTTGATCACATGCAAACCTATCAACATGAGATTACAGCACTTATTCACAGCTTTGCTAATTTCGCTTTAGCTGATAACGTTATTGGCGAAATTCTTATTGGCAGTGATAGTGACAGCGCTTATCAACTCGTAGAGAAGATAAAAACACACAAGCCAAGCGCCCTGCATTATGGTTTAAACAATGATATGGATATTCAAATCATTCATTTCGAGCAAACAACACATCACGCGAAGTTTGATATTACCACCACAGATAAGAGCTATAACGACTTTATAAGCACCTTGCCTGGTAAGCATAATGCTGAAAATGCGCTTGCTGCCATTGCACTTTGCCTTAAATTTGGCATTGCCGAGAATACGATTAAACACGCATTATTAAGCTTTAAAGGTATTTATCGTCGTTTTAATCATTACCAAACCACAATAAATAATCACACGGTTGAGCTTATTGACGATTATGGTCACCATCCGGTTGAGATTCAAAGCACATTGGATGCTGTTTCACAACAATTTCCGCATCAACGTCTTATCCACATCTATCAGCCACACCGCTATACACGGACGCGCGATTTATTTCATGAGTTTATCGACTGTTTGAAAAATGCGGATATTGTGATTCTAATGCGCAGTTATGCTGCCAGTGAAGACCCAATTGAGGGCGCGCATGCCGTAGATCTATTTAACGCACTAACAAACAAACACCCGCAATGCTTTTATGTTGATAATAATGAAGAAGCCAAAATCCTTATCGATAAACTTGCCTCAGCACATGATGTGGTACTCGTGCAAGGTGCAGGGGACATTGCCCATTTAGTGAGTATGTTGCGATGAAAAATCAAATTGAACGCGGTGTATTATATGTTGTCGCGACACCAATCGGTAATTTACAGGATATTACTCTGCGTGCTTTAGATACGTTAAAAAACGCTGAAGTCATCTTTGCTGAAGATACGCGCGTCACGCGCAAATTGTTAGAGCAATATGCGATTAAACCACCAGTGATTATCTCCTGCCATGAACATAACGAACAGGCACGTGTTGATTTATTAATCGAGCATTTAAACGATCAAAAAATAGTGGCTCTAGTTAGTGATGCCGGCACGCCATTGATTAGTGATCCCGGCTTTTACTTGGTGAAAACGCTGCGTGAGAAAGACTACACTGTAGTACCATTACCTGGTGCTAGTGCTCTAATTACCGCCTTATCCGCAGCTGGTATTGCAACCGATGGCTTTCAATTTAAAGGTTTCTTACCTGCTAAGTCAGGAGCTCGCAAAAAGATTTTACAAGGTATTGAAAAATCAACGATCACAACAGCCTTTTATGAGTCAACACATCGAATTATTGCCACACTCACGGATATTCAGGATACATTACCAAATTACACACTAGTTGTTGCCAAAGAATTGACCAAACAATTTGAGCGTTTCTTTAATGGGACTGCTAATGATATTTTGTCTGACTTTGCAAAAGATTCTTCATTAACCAAGGGAGAATTTGTTATCCTCATTGAAGGTATTAAGGCAGATGAAAAAGACGATACTATTGTTGATGAACATAAACTGCTTAGCCTATTGCTTGAGGAACTGCCAATTAAAAAAGCCGTCAGCATCGCAGTAGAGCTTACCCAAGGCAAAAAAAATGCCCTATATAAGCAAGCGCTTGCAATACAAGAAGATAAACAAAACAATACCAATAACACATCAGGAATGTAGATTTAATGGGACGATTTAGTTTTACGATTAAAATGAGCTGGTATCAACGTAAAAAAATAAAAGCAATTGCCCAGCGCAAACATCAAGTGGAAAATGTCACACAGTTAAATCCTGAAAAACTTAAAAAATCAGGTATTCGTTATATTGCACTTGATTTTGATGGTGTACTCGCGCCTCATGGTCAACCCTTGCCAGATGAAAAAATTCTCAATTGGCTTAAGTCGCTAACCGACAAATATAGTGAGCATAATATTTTTATTCTTTCAAATATGCCGACCGCAGAGCGCGCCCAGTATTTTGCTACACACTTCCCTAATATCCGCTTTATTGATGGCGTTGCTAAAAAGCCTTATCCCGATGGCTTATTAAAAATTCAAGAACTAGCACCATGCAACGCACATGAACTTGCCCTTGTTGATGATCGACTACTTACTGGGTGCCTTGCCTGCATTTTGGCTGGTAGCTTTCCTGTTCTAGTTATGAGACCCTATAGCAACTATAAAAGACGACCTTTTCAAGAAAGCTTTTTTGGATTGCTACGCTTTATTGAGAAGTCAATTTTTCTCTAAATTACTATACCATTATATAAACGTTGCCTGAGCGTCAGTCGAAGCCATATGTTGTCTCTACGTCGCCATTTGACTTCATTCAGAGCATGGAGTATTGCTCGGCAAATGTTGAAGCTTAATCCATTAAATAAACGACAATACTCTATTGTTGCAATATCGTCTTAGCACCTTTTTCAACCATCTTTTGCGCTAATGCCTTACCAAGATCAATCGCATCATCGCCATTTAAAGTCTCGCGCATTATCTGTGCACCGTCATTGCTAGCAACCATCGCTGTTAACTGCAAACTGTTAGCATCTTTTTCACAAAATGCGGCAATCGGCACATGACAGCCACCTTGTAACTCTTCATTAAAGCTGCGTTCTGCCAGTGCGCATACTCTAGCGTCTTTGTTATCAATAGCATTGAGTAATGTTTTGATTTTGGTATTTTGCGCTAAATACTCAACAACAACAATGCCTTGCCCAACCGCTGGCAAGGAAATATTAATATCAATCAGGCTTTTGATGTGCGCAGTTAGCTCTAAGCGAATCAATCCAGCTGCTGCCAAAATAATCGCATCATATTGCCCATCATCAAGCTTTTTGAGTCGTGTTTGCACATTACCACGCAAATCAAGAATATCTAAATCTGGTCGATAAGCTAATAGCTGAGCTTTGCGTCTTAAGCTTGATGTGCCAACAATCGCGCCTTGCGGTAAATCATCAATACTGGAGAAAGCATTAGACACAAAAGCATCTTGTGGATTCTCACGTTGACAAAAAGCACCCAATGCAAAGCCTTCAGGCAACTCATACGGAACATCTTTCAGTGAATGAACAGCGATATCAGCACGCCCTTTCGTGATTGCTACTTCAAGCTCTTTCATGAAAAGTGCTTTACCACCGATTTGATTCAATGGGCGATCAAGAATCTTATCGCCTTGTGTTTTCATCGTGATAATCTCACAAATCAATCCAGGATGTGTTTGCTCTAACAATTCCTTGACGTAACGGCTCTGCCATAATGCTAGCTGGCTATCACGCGAAGCAATAATCAATTTATCTAATTTATCTGGCTGTGTCATTGATCAGCCCATAACATGATTGGATAAAGTGACTAATATCATGAATCTCTGGCATACACACGCTATGCTCCATTGGGTAGTCATGAAATTTGTGTTTTATACCTAATTCCTCAAGCTTAGCTTTAAGCATTTGACCAGCAGCAAATGGTACCACTGGGTCATGACTGCCATGCCCTATAAAAAACGGTGTTTGCTGATTAGCATTATTAAGCTTTGTTTTAAAATAATCCCAATCTGGCAAATAAGTTGATAACAGCACAATGCCGGCAAATGAGTAAGGCATCGTAAGTCCTGCTAAGGCAGCAATCGCTCCGCCTTGAGAAAAACCTGCAATAATCATATTCTCAGTAGCAATACCGTCACTAAGCTGTGATTTAATGATCTCATCTAGCGCATTTAACGAATCTTCAATTCCTTTACAGTCCACGTCACGTTTTATATCATCAATACGTTTTATGTCATACCAAGCACGCATTTCCATGCCCATGTTAATCGTCACTGCCTGCACAGGCGCATGCGGGAAAATAAAACGCACATTTGCATCAACTGGCAAATTCAACTCTGGCACAATCGCCTCAAAATCATGTCCATCGGCACCCAAACCATGCAACCATATCACCGCATGTGTCGCTTTTTGTCTTGGCTCAACAACCACTAAATCAAGCATTTTTCCCAATCTATATTACACTTAAGCTTAAAAATGCTGTCATTATGAAACACAATACGCTTGAATGCCAGCAACATACGTGGCAAATTAATACCGTTTGATAATTTAGTAATCAATAAAATTTAGGAGCTAAAACCATGGTTGCCCTCATTATTATCGTTGTAATTCTTGCTTTGATTTTTGGCTATGTCTTGATGACATATAATAGCCTCATCGCTGAAATTGAAGCCGTTAAAAACTCTGAGCGCCAAATTGACGTCCAATTGGATCGTCGTGCTAAAGTCTTTGACTCACTCATTAGTGTCGTCAAAAAGTATATGGATTATGAGCAAACGACATTAAAAGATGTCACCGCCTTAAGAAATCAGGCAATACACGCCAAAGAAAAGGGTGACACTGAAACACGCATGGCAGCTGAGAATGAAATCTCAAAAATCGCCGGTGGCTTGAATGTTCAGTTTGAAAATTATCCTGACTTAAAGGCCAATCAAAACGTCATGCAATTGCAGGAAGAAATTACCTCTACCGAAAATAAACTGGCGTTTTCAAAGCAATCTTTTAACGACAGTATTGAAAAGTACAATGCCCATAAGAAGTCAATGATTGCGGGTATTGTTGTGAATATGTTTAAAAGCAAGCTTGATGAAGATTTTATCTACTGGCAAGTCAGTGATGAGAAACGTCAAGTGCTTGAAGATAGTCGCGTTGAGTTATAAGCCATGGCAGCAATTGATATCAATGGTGTTGATTGGCGTGAAGTCGTTAAGAAAAACACGCGCAAATCGTACATCGTTATCGCTTTATTTTTAATTATCTTTTTTGCGCTTGGCTTTCTGATCGATCTTGTCTGGCGCTATGGTCAATACGGCGGCATGATGACTTATGCGGGATATCGCTTAAGTTTTGCTGATATCGCTTATCTTGTGGCGACCTTGAAACTCACGCCATGGGCGACGATCATATCCACTGTTATCGCATTTATTTGGCTGATGGCAACCTTTAGCTATTATGACAAGATCATGCTTGCCGGAACCCAGTATCGCGAGATTAGCGCAAATGACCCGGATCCACTTTGTCAGCGTATTTATAATGTCACCGAAGAGATGAAGATTGCTGCCAATATGCCCTATATGCCAAAGGTGTACTTAATCGAAGCCGATTATATGAATGCCTTTGCTTCCGGATTTTCTGAAAAATCATCGATGGTTGCGGTAACACGCGCACTTGCCAATCGATTAAATCGCGATGAGTTGCAAGCAGTAATGGCGCACGAGTTAACCCATATTCGTAACCAGGATATTAAGCTTAATCTATTTACCGTCGTGTTATCGAATATGCTGATGTTTATGATTGAGTTTTTATTTTACTCGACACTTTTTGGTGGCAATCGTAATCGTCGCGATAACAATAATGGTGGCAATGCGATGGCGATTATCTTTATGGTGATTATGCTGCTGCGTTTCATACTACCCATTATTACCAGTATGATGGTGCTATTCTTAAGTCGCACACGTGAGTATATGGCAGACGCTGGTGCCGTTGAGCTGATGCGTGATAACAAGCCGATGGCGAATGCACTGATTAAAATCAGTCAAAATCATAACGAGCCGCAAACTGCGCAAAGCTATGCGCACAATAGCAATGAACGTATGCGCCGCGCCTCTTACCTTTATGATCCAGCTAGTAGTAAGTTTGCCGCTGGCGGCATGGATGATATGTTTTCCACCCACCCAAGTTTGAAAAAGCGCTTAGCTTCTATTGGTGCCAATCTGCGCTAGCTTTGATTGGCTCACCTGCTGTTCAAAAGGTCATCTATTATTTCTTCGACACCAATTAAAGGCAATAATCTAAGAATCACGTCTTTAAACACACCTTTTTCTGCCTTAGCAATGAATCGGCATTTGCGCTCTTTCCACGATAATGTTTGCACAATTGATGATGCTACAACAGATGGGTTATCAATATTATTAATGGAGACTTCAGTAGCTCCGCCACGAATAGATGTACTCACTGGGCAACAAATAAGTGTCGATGTTTTTGAATTATATTCTTTGGATGATAAGACAAAAGCAGGGCGATACTTGCCAATTTCCTTGCCTTTTGTTGGCTCAAAGTCAAGCCAGACAATATCGTTTCGCTCTGGAATATACTGCTTAGTCATGCCATTCATTGCCTTGAGGCTTAACTATTAAATCTTTGTGACTGCTCTCATCTAAGCCATCAAGTAATGATGACTCGGAGAATGGCAAAATTGTTTTTTGTTTAGCTTTGCGTATGAATAAACCATCTGCCTTTATTTCAACATCAACAATCGTTCCAGCCTTAAAGTCCGTTAAATCTCTAAGTGCACCTGATAATCTAATCCCAAGACTATTTCCCCATTTGAGAATTTTTGCGTTTGTATGCATGATGGACTCCAGTTACTTAAGTTATACATAGTATAACATTCATTTGATAAATTGCTATCAGAGATCTATATATTTCACATTAACCTCGCAAATACTGCTTTAAATCACTGGCTGAATGGATGCTAGACATCACAGTTTTATGCGTTACCTTCTTATGTTTACCTGCCTTAAACCACGGAATATACACTGAAAAAATAACTGCTAATGTCATCAATAAAATGATTATACGTCTTAACATATCCTCCCCCTTTGGATATTAAAGCATCATCTTTAAAAATCTGCCGGTGTGCGACTGCGCATTTTTAGCTATGCTTGCTGGTGCACCTTCGGCAATAATCTGACCACCGCCATCACCCCCTTCAGGACCCAAATCAATAATCCAATCTGCTACTTTGATCACATCTAAATTATGTTCAATAATGACGATGGTATTGCCTTGCTCACGCAAACGCATAATGACATTAAGTAATTGCTGAATATCATGAAAATGCAGCCCTGTGGTTGGTTCGTCGAGAATATATAACGTTTTGCCGGTTGCTGTTTTTGATAACTCTTTGGCTAATTTCACCCTTTGCGCTTCACCACCTGACAAGGTGGTCGCATTTTGCCCCAAAGTAATATACGACAAACCAACATCCATTAAGGTTTGTAGGCGACGCTTAATTTGTGGCACTGCCGAGAAAAACTCTAAAGCTTCTTCAATACTCATATCAAGCACTTCGCTGATATTTTTGCCTTTGTATTGAATCTCTAAAGTCTCACGATTATAACGCTTGCCTTGGCAAACATCGCATGCCACATAAACATCCGGTAAAAAGTGCATTTCCACCTTTAACACACCATCACCTTGGCATGCTTCACAACGCCCACCTTTGACATTAAAGCTAAAACGTCCCACCTGATAGCCACGTGAACGCGACTCCGCAGTTGCTGCAAACAGCTCACGAATGGGTGTAAAAACACCAGTATAAGTCGCAGGATTTGAACGCGGTGTGCGTCCAATTGGGCTTTGGTCAATATCGATAACCTTATCCAGTAGCTCAAAACCTTTGTGTTTATCATAGGCTCGCGCTGTGATGCTGTTGTTTTTATTCAACAATTTTGCCGCTAAGGGATAAAGTGTGCGATTAATCAAGGTTGACTTACCTGAGCCAGATACTCCGGTGACACAAGTTAATAAACCCAAAGGAATTTTCAAATTAACATTTTGCAGGTTATTGCCCTTGGCACCATAGATCTCAACATACTGCCCTTTTTGTGGCTTTAATTTTTTGCCATTAATCGCAATTTGTTTGCGTTTGGAGAGATAGTCAGCCGTTAATGAGTTTTTATTATCAATAATCTCACTTAAGCGCCCTTCAGCCACGATTTGCCCACCATGAATACCAGCACCAGGTCCTATATCAATAATATGATCGGCTTGTTTAATCGCGTCTTCATCATGCTCGACTACAATCACCGTATTACCTAAATCACGTAAATGATGCAAGGTGTCTAATAGCTTTTGATTATCACGTTGATGCAGCCCAATCGATGGTTCATCGAGAATATACATCACTCCAACCAAGCCTGCACCAATTTGACTGGCTAAGCGTATACGCTGAGCCTCACCACCTGAGAGCGTATCGGCTTGTCGTGATAGATTTAAATAATCCAAGCCAACATTAACTAAGAAACCCAAACGCGCAAGAATTTCTTTGAGTAAGCGCTCAGCAATCACGTGCTTTTGACCTGTAAGACTCAAATTATCTAGCCATTTAACACTATCTTTAATCGACAGAGCTGTTAATTGCGCGATATTTTTGCCGGCAATAAATACATTGCGCGCACCCTCATTTAAGCGCGTTTCATTACAACTTGGGCATGGTAAATTACTCATCAGTTTACTTAATTCTTCACGAATCATGTTTGAGTCAGTTTCTTTGTAACGACGCTCGAAATTTGCCAAAACGCCTTCAAACGGCTTCTGTGCTCGATATTCTCTGCCACCTGAGCTTTTGAAATAAATATTAATCTCGGTTTTACCTGAGCCATTTAGCACCAGCTCTTTTTGCGCATCGGTGAGTTTATTAAAGGGTGTATCCAGTGAGAAATCAAAATGCCGAGCCAACGCCTCTAATTGCGCAAAGTAATAGCCATTACGCTTATCCCAACCATGTAACGCACCCTGGTTTAAACTTAAGTTATCATCAACAATAATTTTATCCGCATCAAAGTAAGCCTTAGTTCCTAAGCCATCACAGCTTGGGCAAGCACCAATTGGGCTATTGAATGAAAAAATTCTGGGGGCTAATTCCTTAAGCGAATAATTACAGTGCGGACAGGCATGCTTGGATGAAAAAATAATATCGTCTTGTTCACCCTCTAAAAACACAAGCTTAGCAATGCCGGCTGATAAGTCTAACGCTGTTTCAAAGGACTCTGCTAAACGCTGTTGGTTTTTCTTTTGTGATTTAAATCGATCAACGACTACTTCAATCGTATGCTTTTTATAACGATCCAATTTAGGCGGATCACTCAATTCATATAATTCACCATTAATGCGCGCACGCAAATACCCTTCAGCGTAGAGCTTTTCCATCAACTGGATGTGCTCACCCTTTTTATCAACAATCACGGGAGAGACAATCATAAGCTTCGTTTCATCATTAAAACTTAACGTATGATCAACCATCTGGCTAATCGTTTGCGCCTTTAATTCAACCTTATGCACAGGACACATCGGCTCACCAATACGCGCAAATAACACACGCAAGTAATCATAGATTTCAGTGACTGTCCCTACTGTTGAACGTGGATTATGCGATGTGGTTTTCTGCTCAATCGAAATCGCAGGGGACAAGCCTTCAATATGTTCAACCTCGGGTTTATCCATTAACGATAGGAATTGCCTAGCGTAACTTGATAATGACTCAACATAGCGCCGCTGCCCTTCAGCGTAAAGTGTATCAAATGCTAATGATGATTTACCTGAACCACTTAAACCTGTAATAACCGTTAATTTATCGCGAGGGATCTCTAAATCAATATTCTTAAGATTATGCGTTTTCGCACCTTTAATTGTAATTTTATCCATGCTGTTATACCGCAAAAAAGAATGACCAGATTGTAACACAATCATTAAGCAGGTTGAATCATGTAAGCTACAGCATCAGGTCTTGCGGTGGTCGAGCAATTAGTGCCACTACGCTTTACTGGATTTATCATTGGCTTATGGTGGGTATTTTTTGCAGTGATCTTGTAATTTGCTTTCATTTTAATTACCGTACCTGCCCACGATGATAAACAGAGACTTCATTTGAAAACACGTAACATAAGTATCGCAGGGCTACTATTTTCATCAATCAGTGCTATTTTAGGCTCCGGTTGGCTATTTGCTGCATCACAAACCGCAAGTTATGCTGGACCTGCCGCAATGCTATCTTGGATTATTGGTGCATTATTGATCATGATTATTGCCTTTGTCTTTGCTGAAATTTGCACCATGATACCCGTCACAGGCTCAAGCACTCGTATCCCACACATTACCCATGGCACCTTGGTTAGCTTTATCTTTGCCTGGATTATCTGGTTATCTTATTTAACGCTTGCCCCAACGGAAGTTCAAGCCATCATCCAGTATCTTGCTGTCTTTTTCCCAACACTTATCAATGCCTCTAGTGGCGGTTTAAGCGCTAGTGGCTTTGGATTTGCTGCCATTTTATTACTCTTGATCAGCATTCTTAATACCTACTCGCTACGCTGGCTTATTCGCGCAAATAATTTTCTGACGATCATCAAAATTATTGTTCCAAGCATTATTGCGATTATCATATTAGTGATTGTTTATCATCTGCATCAAAGCACTCCTGTCACATCCGCCAATCTAAGCTTTGCCCCCAATGGTAGCTCAGGCGTATTATCAGCCATCTCATTAGGTGGCATTGCCTTTTCCTTCACGGGATTCAAGCTTGCAGCAGAAATGGCAGGTGAGACTAAAAACCCTAAAAAAGCCATCCCCATTGCTATTATCGGTTCGATTATTGCGTGCCTGATTATTTTTCTACTGCTGCAAGCTGCTTATATCTATACCGTTTCTGGCAGTGTTGAACATAACAACTGGCAACATATTACTCTTGCAGGCAGTCATGCTGACGAGTCTTTTGGACCTTTTGCAATGATCGCTAAAATGCTTGAAATTAAATGGCTAATGGTCTTGATTTACATTGGCGCAATTGTTGGTCCACTTGCTGCAGGACTGATGTATTTTGGCAGTGCCACACGCTCTATCTTTGCTATGAGTCAAAACAACTATATTCCACAAATATTTGCCAAACTGACGCCAAAAGGCAATCCACTTTACTGCATTATTATTAATTTCATCGTTGGCATGCTGATGTTTGCACCACTACCTGGCTGGTCAACCATGGCAACTTTCCTGACGTCACTTGTTGCATTAACCTACATTATGGGTCCTGTTAGTGCTAGCGCTTTGCGCCTACGTATCCCGGAAGCACACCGACCATTTCGACTTCCTTTTGCACGGATTTGGAATATTATGGCATTTTATGCCAGCACCTTAATTGTCTACTGGAGTGGTTGGAATATCGTCTCAAAAACAAGTTTTATGATTGCAATAGCCATTATTGTCTTAATGCTCTACCGGATATTCAAAAAAGATAAAAGCATCACGATCAATTGGAATTTTAAGCAATCTTACTGGCTCTGGCTTTATTTAGTGCTGTTAACCGCTGTATCTTACCTTGGCAATTATGGTGGCGGAATAGCTGTTTTTGATCTACCTAAAGCCATGATTGCATTATTAATTATTTGTATTATTTGCCATCGCATTGCAGTACAATCGAGCCTACCTCGTGAATCTATCTTAAACAGTCTTAAAAACATTGAACTCGAACAGCGTAAGCTTAGAACAGTGGAACAGCATTAAGCAATTTGCACTGACCACACAAGGTATTTCTGATATATCAGCCACTGATTGCCTACTTGATCCGTATATCCCTAAGTATCAGGAGTGGCTTGAACAAGGTTATCATGCTGATCTTGATTACATGATCAAGCATGGTAGCAAACGCTATACGCCACACGAACTTGTTGCAGACACTAAAAGTGTTATTGTTGTGCGTTTAAACTACTTACCCCAAGCTTATTGCTTCAAAGGTATTCGCAAAACGCTATCAACACCAAGTGAAAATGCAGCTATTTCTGTTTATGCGCACGGTCGCGACTATCACAAGGTGTTACGCCAAAAGTTAAGTAAACTAAGTGATTTCATTCAAAATATTTTTCCAGAACACAGTGCACGTGTTTTCACAGATAGCGCCCCCGTTTTAGAAAAGCCATTAGCTGAAAAAGCTGGTCTTGGCTGGATCGGTAAAAATGGCAATCTCCTACACCCAGTCGATGGTTCATTTTTCTTTATTGGCTGCATCTACTCTAATCTTGACTTTAGTGCATTTGCACAATCGCCTATAACGGATCAATGTGGCAAATGCCAAGCTTGCATTAAAGCATGCCCTACCAATGCCATAGTTAACAATAAAGTCATTGATGCCAATAAATGCATCTCTTATTTAACGATTGAAAACAAAGGTGTGATTCCAATCCAATATCGGCAAGCAATTGGTAATCGCATCTATGGCTGTGATGACTGTCAACTGGTATGCCCTATTAATAAGGAAGCGCCTGTAACCGCTGAGTCCGACTTTCTCGCACGCGCGTACTTAAGCAACCAAAGTTTGATGGATTTAGCGCAATGGTCAGAACAAGAGTTTTTGAAAAAAACAGAAGGCTCTGCTATTCGCCGAATTGGTTATCAGGCTTGGCTTAGAAATATCTACATTGCCCTTGGTAATGCGCCTTTCTCCAAAGAGATTATTATGCTGCTTGAAAAAGCCAAACAAACACATGTTAGCAATGCTTTACTCTTAGAGCATATCAACTGGGGAATTCAGCAACAGATGGCAAAAATTTAGGTGGGTTTCAGGATATCCATATCCTATTAAAATTCATCCGTGCGGGGGGGGCTATCCATTTCTACCTTCATCCGTTAAGGTCGCCATCCGTTGCATGAGTGACATTATGGACAAAACAATTATCAAAATCTGTAGGATTTTAACTAAATCTTTGTGAGAAATTTGCCATTTCCATAAATTTAGCTTATATTTTGATCACAAACGCCATATTATGATCATTCCACACCCTCTCCATCCAAGACAATCTGTAGAGTTTCTTACTATTTTGCTTTATTCCTAATTACTACATATCATCATAATCTATAGTATTGACTTATTTTTAACTGCGATCCACCTTTGTAATCCCCCATAAATATGCCAAAATAAGCCACCTAACGCGATTAATTGGATATTACTACTTATGTTTTTCAATAAAAAAACAGATCAAAATGAATTAAAAAAAATTGCTGCAACTGCCGCAATTGAATATATCAAACCGGGAATGACCGTTGGTGTTGGTACAGGCTCAACCGTTAATTTTTTTATTGATGAACTTGTGAAAATCAAGTCCAAAATTGAGCTAACTGTCTCAAGTTCTGAGGAAAGCACTAAACGCCTCAAGGCACATGGCTTTGAAGTCGTTGATTTAAACTATCCAAATAAAGTCGATATTTATATCGACGGCGCTGACGAAGCAAACAGACATCGAGAGCTGATCAAAGGTGGGGGGGCTGCATTAACGCGCGAGAAAATTTGCCGTGTTGCCAGTGACAAATTTATTTGTATTATTGATAAAACCAAGCTAGTACCTCAACTAGGGCGCTTTCCATTGCCGATTGAAGTTATTCCTATGGCGCGCAGTTATGTTGCCAAGGAATTAATAAAGCTAGGCGGTCAAGCGATCTATCGTGAAGGTGTAATCACTGACAATGGCAATATTATTATTGATATCCATAACCTGATGATCGATAACCCATTGAAACTTGAACAGCAAATCAATCAAATCACCGGTGTAGTTTGCAATGGTTTATTTGCAGTTAACCCTGCCGATATATTGCTCATAGCCAATGACAAAGGTCAAATTGATATTATTGAATAAACATAACAATGGTCGGGACGGCGGGATTTGAACCCACGACCTTTAGCACCCCATGCTAACGCGCTACCAGGCTGCGCTACGCCCCGAGGTCAAATCTCACAATAATGAAATATTTGAAGTAATGAAAAAGCACTCCTAGAAGCGCTTTTAATGAAATAAATTATCCAGCAATTTGAACGTTTACTGCTTGTGGACCACGGCGGCCATCTTCGATATCAAATGAAACGCGTTGATCATTAGCTAATGATTGTAAACCGTTTAATGCAGTTACGTGAACGAAAAGATCAGAACCACCATTGTCTGGCTTGATAAAACCAAAGCCTTTTGTTTCATTAAAAAATTTTACGGCACCTGTTTGTTGCGACATATCCTATACTCTCTTACTATATTATTTAAATTAAACTTTACTGACTCCATGTACTCTTATGCGCTTAGTGGGTATATGCAGCATGATAAAATCACTCACATATAAGAACAAAAATCACTCAAAGACCAAAAAGTCGCACTCAGTATAGCAAGACTGTATAAAAAACAAATCATTTTATATGCGCAATAGCAACTATTTTATTTTGACAGCGATCTATGATAGGGATCATGCGACAAGAACAGCAAGCCACTGCCCTGTGAATAGTCAATAAGCAGCTCATCTTGAAGTGCATGATTACGAATGCCCAGCTCTTCACCAAAGCGTAATGTATATTGATCCAAATCAAAGGCGAACCCTTGTAATGTTAAATCAACCAACTCAAATAGCGGCACAATTGAGACCATTTTTCCTTTAGTATTGGTTATATGCATGTTTTGATGCATTAACTGTGAAACACCATAACGATCAATCACTTGACATTTGAGTTGATGCTGATGCCTAAGCAAGGTCGATATATTGCCAAGGTAGTGATCCATTTCCCGACCACCAAACCCGAATAAAAATAACTCACGATATCCGTGTTGTCGTAAATGGTTTAACGCCTTCTCAAAATCGGTAGAATATTGATCATCATCTTGCTGATATGGGATGTTTAAGCGCTTAGCATGATCAATCGAGTCACCGTCACCAATAATCATCCGTACTTTGTTAACAAGACTTTTGACATTTTGAATCTGATTAAACGCCCCATCAGCACAATAAATCGGTAAATCATCTAAATGCTGACAGATATAAGATTCGCAAAACGCGATATCGATCTCGCCATTAATTAATAGAACTGCTTTTTTTGCCAAAGGATCACTCGCTTTTTTGCTTTTTTTGCTTTTTCTGCTTTTTCTGCTTTTTTTATTTTTTCTTGTCGCGATGAGTATATACTCATGACAAATACAAAAAAACCATGCGCAGGCACAAGTTTAGATGAACTCAGAACTTAATAACTTTTTGCATCACCTAAAATTTGAGCGCAATTACTCTGATCTCACCATCGATGCCTACAGGCAAGATTTACATGGCTTTGATGTCTTTTTGCAAAGCAAAGACAAGGCACTTGCTGAAAGTACATCACAAGAGATCAAACTCTGGCTTAAGACATTGCATAGTCAAGGTATTAGTCCCAAATCGATTCAACGTAAATTAAGTGCTGTTAAATCCTTTTTCCGCTATTTGTTAAGCAATGAAATAATCACAAAAGATCCTTCTTATGCTATCAAAGCGCCTAAAGCACCAAAGAAGCTTCCCAAAACGCTTGATGTTGATCAAATGCAGCAGATATTGGACTATAAAAGCGATGATGATTTAGAACTGCGCGATCTTGCCATGCTTGAAGTTATCTATAGTAGCGGACTACGCCTTAGTGAATTAGCCCAATTACGTTTTGAACAAATCGATTTCTCACAAAAAACCATTCGCGTATTTGGCAAAGGCAATAAAGAACGCATCGTGCCAATCGGTGATAAAGCAGTTAGCGCCATCAATAAATGGTTAAACATACGTCAAAGTTTAAACTGTGCCCATGACTATCTTTTTACCACCTTTAAAGGCACCCCCATTCAAGCGCGCAGCATTCAGAAGCGCTTTGAAAAATTTGCACTTGAACACGCACCAAAACATATCCATCCGCATATGCTAAGGCACGCCTTTGCCAGCCATTTGCTTGAATCATCAAGAGATCTTGTTGCCGTGCAAAACCTATTAGGGCATAGCGATATTTCAACCACTCAAATTTATACACACCTTGATTTTCAACAACTGGCAAGTGTCTATGATCAAACCCATCCACGCGCTAAACGTAAAAAATAAGACTTCTAATATATGCAATCCATAAACTATCTCATATCACACAGCACGGCAATCTCACCTGATTTAGAGATGCTTAAATCTATATCTATCAATAGAGTAAGCTCCATCCCTAAGCACTCATTTTATCTTGAGTATGAAGATGATGTGCTCACACTAAAGCATAGCGATTCATTATTAACACTCTATGTTGATTTCAATAGCACTGACATTCAAAATCGCATCAAACCCAATACCGCAAAACTTGATTTAATTAAAGCAATTGAAGGGAAAGGCAAAGATAAGCTCAGCATTCTAGATATGACTGCAGGCCTTGGGCAGGATAGTTTTTCTCTTGCCGCACGAGGGCATACTATCGATGCGATTGAGCAAAACCCTCATGTATTTTTTCTGCTTCAAGATGGCTTACGACGCGCCAAAGAAGAACCAAATTTAGCAGTAATTGCCGATAGAATTAATCTTTACTTTGCCAATTCAATTCAGCTTAATCATGTTCATCAAGTGGCTAAATATGATGTAATCTATCTTGACCCGATGTTTCCTGAGCGCACCAAAAGTGCCAAGGTCAAAAAGAATATGCAATTATTGCATGATTTGGTAGGCATTGATGAGCAAAGCAATCAGCTCCTTTTCCATCAGGCTAAAACATTAAGTCCTAAGAAGATAGTCGTTAAACGCCCGCGCTTGGGCGATTTTATTGACCATCAAAAACCGACCAGTCAAGTGATTGGTAAAAGTAGCCGATTTGATGTTTATGCCTATTAAACAGGCTAATGTGATAATTTTCCCCCCCTCTATTTACGTTGATTTTAAGAAACCATTAGGCAGGTGCTCCGGGTAAATAAATGTTTTTGGCATCAACGTTAATTTGCTGACAAATGTTTCCACTACAGTTTGAAAGAACAAGATTGCCGCTTGAGTTTTTCTCTAAATGAAACTCTGTATTGTCAGTGCTCTGTCCTTTATTCATCGTTAAACTCACGTCACACGTTTTATCAAAGCTCAGCGGAATGACCGACTCATTAGCAACCGCCTTGCCACATACATTACCCGTGATAGTTGTCCAACCACCACCAATATTAATATTGTACTCACTTGGTGGCGGCGGTGGTGTATACGGTGATGTATTAGGCAAACTTTTTGTGCTTCCCACATCAAGCACTATCCCCTTGTAATTAGGTACATATAAATTCCCAATTGAATCATCAATTGAAAAAGCATAGATCTGAAGCCCTAAATTAGGCGGTGTCTTATCGTGCATAAAAATAGTATACGGATCAAGCACATATTTATCACTGCAGTTAATGCTATCAGCGTGATCACTATCATCAGCTAACCCACCACGCAATAGATCCGTGACATGAGACCCAAGGTGTATACTTTGATGATCATCAATATAAGGCCATATGTTTTTCTTGGGATCTGTTGGATATTTTGGATCAGGTGCGGTGATAAATGGTACATAGCCATAAATATTTGTAAGAATCTTAGAGCGATTTTGGGCATTAGCGATAACAGTCGCAATATTCTCAGGCGTAATTGCCTCTTTTTTAGAAAGCAGATAGTTTTCAACAAAGCCATTAATAACACCCCTGACTTTTTGCTGGAACTCTCTACAATGAGATGTTGGATCTTCGTCACAAGCCGTACTACTTTGATTATACCAAACATCAAACCATTTATGCTCCAAAGACTGTCTTATCAGATCCCCTTTGCTCTGTTCAGCTAACTCAGGATGAGCAAACAAATTATATGCTCCTGGCATCTTATCCAAAACAGGTTGACCATCATCTCCTTTATAAAATGGCCAATTTGCTGCGTTTGAGAATTTGCTCATTGCATCTTGATAATAAGTTTGCTGATTATTCATTCCAACCCATCCAATTTGGGGTTGTGATGTCGTTGGCATAAAAGCTTCCATAGCAACTGGAATATCACTAAACGCATCAACTGCCGAAAAATCATAGTCAACCGTGTCCCCATGACTGAAAGTATACTCTAATAATTGATAAGGATATTTGCTGTCTGGAGCAAGCGGTGCATTAGGCTGCATGCCAACAATGGAACTTTGACCGATAAAAACTCGCCCTGCATTCCAACAATTTGACGCTAAATTTATAGTCACCGCTGTATTAGTCGCAATACCATTTTTCTCTATACTAGGGTCTCCCGTACAGTCGATAAGTTGTTTATTCACCATCGCTGTTACCAAAGGATAAATTGTCTGATTTGTATCGTTGATAATTTTTATATACATAGGGTCTGCCGACACAGCCTGCCCCACCATTAAACCCGCAACACATAATGGTGTTAGAATAAAAAATTTTTTCAAATATAACATTGTCACTCCTTTACCTTCTGATTATTTTCAAATTTAACCTGACGTCCTTTGTAGCATGTATGTCATTATCATTAAGTCATGTAGAATAAATTGTGGACATCCTTTTGTCTTCAATACAATCGTTGCCCTACAATATAAGATAACGATTGTATTTGCTTCCCCCTACCAAATGTTGCCAAGCATCTTTAATTAGATACTCCACTAAGAATCCGATGTGATGGTTTTAGACTAACCATTCACAGCATACGCCGTAACATTAGATGCAGCTAACGAGTAATCCAAGGTTAATTACTACCAGACCATTGATCTAATGTGGTGCGCGTTGCAAAAGCAGAAGCATCAGATCCAAAGTTTTTGTTATCGGTTGTATGCACTACATTTTTTATTGTTTCAGCTGTTGATTTATTGATATTTATATTGACATCAACCATGTGCTTGAGCGTAATTCCCGTATGATCAGGTGCTTCAATCGCGGACTGACTGTATGTATTACCTGATGTATTTCTAAATACACTATATACACCAAAACCATAGCCATTAAAGTGGACTACTTGATCCGCAATTTTAAACGATGCCGGAACGGCAAAATTTGCCGGCACATCATAAGGTAACTCTGACTGGTAAAAATACACGCTACCATTATCGCCATTCCAAATCACCTGATTGCCCCTGAAATGTTCAACAGCCAAACCATAGGCAATCACATTATGTCCATTAACAATTAAACCTGTTTGTGCAGCATCCTGATCCCAACTACCAGCACCTACACCATGATCTGCACGCCACAACCACAGGTTATCCAAGATGGTGTAACTATCATTTACCGTAATACAGCTTTGCGTTTGCGCCTCAACCCTACCACCAACTCGGCAGTAAACATCTGACAAAGTCGTCGGATCATTTGCGTTACCATGATCCTGTCCATTTACACCAATTTGCAATAAAGAAGGGTCGTTGGCATTAATAGCATCATTAGAGCCTGCCTCAAAAACGATACCGGCAACTTTAACACCACTGGCATTGACTTGCATAATCGATTTATGTGGTGATACAGCAGTTAATACCGGCACACCCAAACCAAACACCACGGTATTAGCTTGGTTAATATTAATCGTATCCGTTAAATTATACTGCCCAGGTGTAAAGATTACAGCGCATGGCTGACCCGCTTTAGCTTGAATCGCTTGATTAATATCACTAGCACTCATGCTTGGCTTCACAATAACAAACTGTGACTGCGGAATAATAGCAGCCCCATTACTTAAGTCGCTTGCCCCATGACTTGCTTGAGCATTATATTTTGGTACAACTATCTCAAAGCTTCCGTTTTCAAAAGCTAAATAAGGTTTTTCCTGAATGCTTGGCGTGCTACCAACAACGGTATACGGAAATTGAGCCCAATCACCTTCTGCAGGCGCTCCATTGACACCAACGAACACCTGATTCCAAACGCCATTAGACCAGTTGCCAACTGTACTATTTCTTGATAGCCACTGCTGCTGTGTTATTGATTGCACGGCATTATTAGCCGTTATATTTGCCAAGAACCCGCCACTAGCATAACCGTATGGGTGATATGGATCAGGTGCGTTTGGATCTTTTTGCGCCAACCATAAATCACCTTTTATATTGACACTCCGCATTGGCGAGGCTTGAGATACCGCCCATGTATCATTGCCTGGCACTGTGAAGTTTTCTGCTGAACGCCAAAATGTATCTAAACTTGTACCATTTCTTAGGTGTGTGACTTGTACACTGCCTATGGTTGTATCATTCGGGTTGAGCCCCAAACCTGCCACCTGAGTATAATAGCCAGCTTCAACATTCGTGCCACTATAATTACCTGGTTTAAATAACAGTGCATATCCATTTGATCCAAACTGATCGTCCTGCATTTGTGTATTGATGTTTCCTGCAATATCATTGATATTTACTTGGCTTTGGCTGGCGTCAAACACGCAAACATGGTCTCCAAATAGTGTATCGCCATAACCACCACAAGCACTGCTGTTTGCTGCATTTACTGTGACAGCACAGCCTAAACTCAATGCACACAATAATACTGTTTTTCTAACATTTAGATACATTTTTGACTCCTTAGTCGTTGATACAATCATTGTATCTCCCTCTCTTTCCAATTTATCCATACCAGCTTCAAATCAATAGCAAGCGTCAATTAGGGCAGTCTTTCATCATAATGAGGCTTCCTTTTGTTTGTTTTACCTCCTTTTTCAGATCTTATTCCATCTAATGACTGCCACACAAGAAGCCAAATGGCAGGGGTCACACCCTAATTTTCAAAAAACTGCTTTCGCGAATTGCCGCCGTAACATTTTGACAAGCACAATATCGCTCCTTTAGCATACGTAATTGGAGACTAAAAGGAGGATAAGATGAATTATTTAACAAAACATTTAAACGATATCAATGAAGGATATTTTCAACACGCCAAAGAAGCACTCTATTGCAGCGCGTTGATGGTTGCAGCCGGTATCTTTTGCACGATACATGCAATATTTCCTTTTTTGTTTGAAAAAACAGCAAGCAACATTCTAAACAAACTACAGCAACGCTTCAAAAAGCGTTTGAACTCAAAGTGCGACTAAATCAATCAAACAAGTGCCTTATCCGCATTTGATACATGAATATAATAAAGATGCTTTTCGTACTGCGTTAAGATATCGGCAATCACCTGCTCTTCGGTATAGCCCATGATGTCATATTGCTGACCGCCATGTATTCTACCCCAAAGTGTCAATATGAGCGTTTACTTGGATTCAATACGGGGAGTAGTTGTAATGCAGCCTCTATTGGTCATTTATTTTGATTACATCTGCTTAGAACATGATTCAAAACCCATAAAGGTCCGATAAGCAAGAACTGCAGGTCTTTGAAAAAAGAAGGTTTTTTGCCCTCAAGTTTGTGTCCAATAAATTGGAAAATCCAACTAATGATGAAGATAACCAAACTCACCCAGAAAAGTTGCGGTATTTGATAAAGAATCACAACCATAATCACGGTAATCACCAGCATGTACAGACTAAGCTTTAATGATAATCGCGCAAAGAAAATCAGGCTAACAACGACTAAAAGCCACATAAGCCAAGGAGAAATACTCAATAAAATGCCCATTAAGCTAAACATAATAAGTGGCACAAAAATATAGTGAATCGTCTTATTGGTTTTATTTTGATGGCTTTGGGCGTATTCATCGAGCCATTGATCAAGTGTTTTCATTATCAAGTTCCTATAGATAATCATAAGTATCTACAGTTTAACGTAAGTTACAGCTTCTAAATAGCTATATACCACCCATAAACCATTTTACAGTATTTCTGCCATTGAATTTTATGCCCTTTTAGGTGATTGAATTTTGACAATAGTCCTAGCTATTACCTGCAATCCAATCACCTAACAGCATCAAAAACTTCTTCGGCACCGAATGTCGCAAAATGATTGACGGGTGGGATATCACAAACCATATTGCCTCACTTGGATGTAACTCAATAAGTCTTAAATTTTGTCATAAACATGATAAATCAAAAAAATAACCGCCGCACCAAAGACAAATGGCCCAATAACAATCGCTGGCAACAATAAATTCTTAAGTAGTTTCATAGCTTCTCCCGTTTTTATTCTTTTTTAAAATTTGTCATCAAAAAATAAAGCGTCGCTAGGATAACGTTAATTTGCTATAAAATTAATGCTCATGTTACACACACCAAACGTTAGTATATTCAAATACTAGTTATTAATGTGCTGATTTTATAGTCTTTTATCAAATTTAGACTATAGTTAGTACTACCTTAAGCCACAACAATATTATAAAAATTATCAAATGGATATTGGTGATGAGACAAGCAAAAATATGGTTAAACAATAAGTTCAACATCAAAAACTCCAGATCATCCTACTGGCACCGTATTCATGTAACACTTATTAGCTTAATGCTCGTTATTATTGGCAATTCCATATTTGGTATTTTGCATTTTGCAACTGAAAAAGAAATCTATGGTGGCGTATATAGCTACTGTGCGGTACTTTCTTATTTCATACCGCTTATCTTATTGAAATACCGTCATTACTATTTAGCAAAATTTACCCTTGGCGCACTCTTTATTATCAACACCTTTATTTTTACTTACTTTTTGTATCAACCGGAGCTGTTAAACTACCTTTTCTTTATGGCTGTGCCTCCTTTTAGCAACATGATCTTTGAGGTTAATCAACACAAAACCAAGTGGTTTCTGTCACTTACTTCAGTTGCTTTGATGATCTTTTGTGTAACGTATCCTAACTATAACTATTTGATTGAATTACCATTAACTGATCAAAAGATAACAAATATCTTTATTCTTATGACCATCACAATTGTTATTGCGACAACGATATCGGTTATTTTATCTGATATTGCTTACAGTGAAAAACAATTAGAACTGATGGCAACAACCGATCAATTGACCGGTTTAATGAATCGTGGTGCTTTTTATGATAGCGTCAAAGATTTCAAGCAGCTTACTCGTGATGGTACACCTTATAGTGTGATGTTTATCGATATTGATAAGTTCAAAAAAATCAATGACGAGCACGGACATGCTATGGGAGATAAAATCATCCAGAATGTAGCAAGTATTTTAAAACAGCACACACGAAAAGATGACATCGTGTCACGTTTTGGTGGCGATGAATATGTGATTCTTTTGCCAAATACCACGATGCCTCAAGCGCAAGAAATCGGTCAAAGACTTAATGCGAAAGTATGTCAAGACATACCCAAGATCGGCTTAATTCAAGTCACGATCAGCATTGGTGTTGCTAGCAATTTGTATCACACATTAGAATCCAATAATTTTGAAACCACCTTAAATAAAGCCGATGAGGCGCTTTATCAAGTGAAAGCCGCAGGGCGAAATGGTGTTATTTGTTTGCAGGTGTAGCCAGACACCCTGAAAATCACACCCTGAAAACTAACAATTTTTGCAGAGACCTGCAGCCCTAGCTACACTACCATGCATGCCAAAACATGACATTGGGCAACTTTTTAGTAATGTGGATCCAGTTATAGTTTCCATATTCTTAGCGTATGCGCTCTGAGAAACAGAACCCAATGCTAATATAGTCAATACAGGTAACAAAGAACCGATTAAATTTAATTTTTTCATTTTATTTCCTTACGTTGTTTAACAGTTTAATTATAAAAACCATCAGTCGAATCTAGCAAAGCGCTGATTAAGCCTGTATAGTAATTATTTTATCCTCTTTTTGTATACTATTCGCATTGACACTATGCAACTTTTGCTCTAAAAGATCGATATGCTTTAACACCTCCGGTGAGCGTTTATCTCTTAGGCGCGGGATATTTAATGTATGCTCATAGGCAATTTTACCCGGATGGTTATCAAAGATAATAACGCGATCTGCCATCATCACCGCTTCTTCGACACTATGAGTGACTAGCACCATTGATTTCGTTGGAATTTGCTTATTAAGCCATAGGTTTAATATATCACTACGCAAAGTATTTGCCGTAGTAATATCAAGCGATGAAAACGGCTCATCTAAGAATAAAATCTCCGGCTCAACCATAAGCGCTCGCGCGAAGCCAACACGTTGTTTCATGCCGCCAGATAGCTCATTAACATACGCTTTTTCAAAACCTTGTAGTGATATTTTTTGAATAAGTTCATGCGCTTTAGGCTCACTTATTTTACGTGAAACACCCAATGCATCACTGCCAAATAGAATATTGTCAACCACATTCAACCATGGCAGCAATGCAAAGTTTTGAAACACCATGCTCATATTATCAAGTGGCTTAGTCACTGGCTTGTCTTTGTAGAGCACAGAACCATAGCTTGGATGCAAGAGTCCTGCAGCAATGCGTAAGAAGCTTGATTTACCGGCACCTGATTTACCTAAGATGGTAACGATTTCATTTTCATGTAATGTGAAGTTAATACGATCCAACACTTTAAGTGAGTGCTTTTTGTCTTTTTCAAAATAAAGTTCGATATTTTGGCATTCGATAAGTACATTGTTTTTCATTTTCAAATCCTCTTTTCACGCTTCTTCGCCAAGATCATCACCCGTTCTGTCATTTGCGTTTTGATGATAAGGTTGGCAAAGAAACGATGGTCAACCTATGTTATATTTTTTTAAGTTTTAAATTATGGCTATGACCATATTCCTGCCCACTTTGATTGTGTAAGCGTTGGCTGAGCGTAAGTCGAAGCCTTTATGAAGTATGATTTTCCCAAGCTACCCTTCGACTTACGCTCAGGGTACGGTGAGCACTTGTGGGTGGGCATTTAGTCTTAGCCTAGATTTTATATTTTGTTTCCGCAAGCTTATACAATGGCTTCCAGATAAAGATTACACACAGTGCGACAAGCACACACATCGCACTGACGGCTAATGCTGCTTCAGCTATTTGGTTATTACTGGTTGTTTGTGACACAAGCTCGCCAATGCCGCTGATTGAAATCGTTTTACCACCCCAAGTAATCAGCTCAGCAGCAATTGCTGAGTTCCACGCGCCACCCGCGGCACTGATAATCCCACAAACGATGTAGGGAAAGACCGCAGGAATTGCAAACTTAAACCACCATTTAGTACCTTTTAAGTGGAAACTGCGTGACATCTCAATTAAATCTGATGGCAAAGCTGAGGCACCAGCAATCACATTAAACAACACATACCAAGAAGTGCCTGTCATGATGAGTGGAATTGCCCAAATACTTAAACTACCGCCACCGAACATCAGTAAAATTGCCACGATTGGGAAGAAGATCGGTTGCGGAATAGCTGCCATTACCTGAATAATTGGCTGCAACATTTTGGTACGCTTCGGTGAGATACCAATCCAGATACCAAGAGGTGTACAAATCACGATACTTAACCCCATAGCAATTGCGACACGATATGTCGTCTCCCACATCAGTGGTAACAGATAGGTCATATCGCCATTAGGGAAAAACTTCCATAATGAAACACCTGCCCAAATAGCTAAGGTAATAATACACAGATACCAAATTGCTGTTGATAAGTGTCGAACTGCTGGCGTGAGTGATAACTGCGGCAGCGATAGTTTTCTAGCAATAATTGTTGGTGAATTAATGAAGTAAAAACTCACCGTTTTAATGCCTTTAGCAATCGCGTTAAAACACGTTGATTTAGTGCATAAATCATGCATCCACGAGCTATGCGCACCACTGACATTTATCTGTTCATACTTAAATTTCTTTGACCACTTGACCAATGGACGAAATACCAACTGATCAAAAGCAACAATCGTCAAAATAATCGCAATAAGGGCGTATACGATTGCTAACGCGTTGGCGTGATCAAGTGCGGTACTTATATACGCACCAACGCCCGGCAACATAACATCTTTATCACCCACAGGAATCGCCTCAGTTGCAACAAGTGCAAACCATGCGGCAGATTGCGAGACCATCACATTCCACAAAAGCCCAGGTACTGAATAAGGCATTTCAATCTTCCAAAAACGCTGCCACGCATTTAGTTTATACACACGCGACGCATCAATCACTTCCTCTGGCACAATGCGAATCGTCTGATAAACAATTAATGCCATATTCCATGCTTGTGATGTAAACACGCCAAAAATCGCTGCCGCTTCAAGCCCCATCACTGAATGAGGAAATAGAAATAAGAAAAAGGCCGTGGTAAAAGTCAAAAAACCCAGTAAAGGTACTGATTCCATAAAGTTAATAATTGGCAACAAAATGCGTGCAACATGCTTGTTCTTAGCACATGCATAACCTGCAATTAAGGCAAAAGCAAACGACCACACCATCCCAATAAGTAAGCGCATTACCGTACGCAATGTATAATAAGGTAAATGACTTGGATCTAGTGATATTGCCGCCACAGATGATTCATTAATAAAGCTTTGATGCATGCCAATCCACGCGTAATACATCAGCCCAAGGGCTGCAATAACCAGCATGACAAAAACAACATCCTGCAGCGAATAGTTTCTTTTTCTGTAGTTATTTTTTAATTTTATTGTATTCATAACTTACACCTTAATTCATTAACTTAATATATTTCTTTTATTTTTTAATCTTATAAACCAAGCACTAGACAACAGATTGAGAATACCAATAAGGCATAAACACAGCTGTTTTTATTGCTAAATATTTCAATAATAACGCAACATACCACAGAATAAATACATTACACATCTATGTATAATATATTATCCGAGTGACTGAGCTATCTTGGTATTACAGCATTGGAGTTACAACTATTTGATGAATACTTTCTATTTGGCATTTATCAAAACTAACGAAAAACAAACTGGGTTACAACTACCCACCACCAGTACGGCTTAGGCTATACGATCTCTCCCGCAAGAGGCGAGATAACAGATGGCATAACTCATTTTGCGACGGATGTCAGAAACTATAAACGCAGTCAATCAAATATAAAAGTATTAATGAAACAGCTATAGAAATAATCTATTTATCTCCAACTGCAAAAGATCAACAACTGGGTGGTTGAAGTGAGTGAAAAGTTATCATGTTTAGCTCCTTAATATCATGTTGGGGAGGGTCACATGTGCCCACATATCGGGGAACACTATTTGGTTCTGTCGCGCATTATTTACTTAAGCAGAACAAAGGTCAAGTATTTTTTTAATTTTTATAATATTTATCTAAAAACAATACATTTTCAGTCACAATAAACCTTAATCGTCGTGATTATTGCAAAATACGCAATATATAATTGATGATAATTCACTTTATTTCAACACAAACTTTATAGCACAATAAGTTTATCGGCGAATTTTTATTTTTAATTATTAGAAACACTAAAAACAATGAGGTAAGACCATATGAAAATCCAAAGCAATATTTTTGAAGTCAAAGAGTACAACTTAGGCGGCAACAGTGAAACAATTGTTGCCGGAGGTCGTCATTTATTCTCAAAGCTGCCACAAGCATTTGAGGGTATCAAGCAAATCGGTGTGATTGGCTGGAGCTCACAAGGTCCAGCGCAAGCGCAAAACTTACGTGATTCACTCGCTGACACTGATATTAAAGTGTGTGTTGGATTGCGCGCTAATTCCAAATCAGAAAAATCTGCTGAAGCAGCAGGCTTCTCTAAGGCAGATGGCACATTAGGTGAGATGTTTGACGTTATTTCTAAATCTGATTTAGCGATCATTTTGATTTCAGATGCAGCACAAGCTGAACTTTACAAAGAAATTTTTGCTGCGGCAAAACCAGGAAGTACCCTTGGCTTTTCGCATGGTTTTTTAATCGGCTATATGAAGACAATCAATGCGCCAATTCGCAATGATATTAATATTGTTGCAATGTGTCCAAAAGGGATGGGACCTTCGGTAAGACGACTTTATGAACAAGGCAAAACGGTTAATGGTGCGGGCATTAACAGTAGCATTGCCGTTTATCAAGACGTCAATGGTAAGCCAACTGATTATGCGCTTGCTTGGGCAATTGCCTGTGGCGCACCATTTGTTTTCCCAACGACGATGGAGATGGAATATCGCTCAGACATTTTTGGCGAGCGCGGTGTATTACTCGGTGCCGTTCATGGCATTATTGAAGTGCTTTATCGCCACTTTACCGATAATGGTGTTAACCCTGAAGAGGCTTTCAAGCGCACTGCTGAAGCAATCACAGGTAATATCTCAAAAACCATCTCAACACAGGGGCTTAAAAAGGTTTATGACAGCTTTAGTTCAGCAGATAAAGAAAAGTTTGAGAATGCTTACAATGCTGCCTATACACCCTGCTTAGATATTCTTTTTGAGATCTATGAAGATGTTGAAAGTGGCAATGAATTTCGATCAGTCACCTTGGCAGGCAAACGCCATTCGCGCCTACCAATGGGCAAAATCGATGGCACTGACATGTGGAAAGTCGGCGAGAAAGTACGTAGTCAACGCGATAACAACAATATGCCAAATGACCCAATCACTGCGGGTGTTTACCTTGCCTGCATTATCGCCCAAGTTGATGTTTTAGCTGAAAAAGGTCACAGCTATTCAGAGATCGTGAATGAGTCAATTATCGAAGCCGTTGACTCACTTAATCCATATATGCACTTTAAAGGTGTTGCGCACATGGTTGACAACTGTTCAACCACTGCACGCCTTGGCGCACGCAAATGGGCGCCACGCTTTGACTATAACTTAATGCAACAAGCAATCCCTGCAATTGATCAAAAAGCGCCAAGCAATGCACCGTTTACAAAATTTGCAAATCACCCTGTACATGAAGCATTAGCCGTCTGCTCAACTTTGCGTCCATCGGTTGATATTAGTGTTGTTTGCTAATACCAATTAAATCCAGCTACTCTTAGGTACGACAGGAAGATAGAGTTTTTGCTCTGGGCTAATCACGTTTCCTTTCAAATGATTCAATGATTTGATGCAGCTTTCAGTCGTATTATTCGCTTTAGCAATCTTGCTTAAACTATCACCTTTTTTCACTGTATAGGATTGTAAGGTTTCAGTTTGACAATATTGATCCGGCGTGAGATATACTGTTTTTGTCGCACATCCTGCCAACAACAAGCCAGCTGCTGCCAGCGCGCTTAAGCTCAGTAGACTTTTTTTATTCATCATTTTCAACTCCTATGTTTAACGTTTACTTAATCAGCACGATCGAGTATAGCAAATTATTCTAAAGCTGTATCTCTTAACACACTATCCGTCTGTGCCTGACGATATTGTTTGATTGCCTCATTATATTCATGATGCTCAACAGCCAATATACTGCATGCAAACAAAGCGGCATTGACAGCACCAGCACGCCCAATGGCAAATGTTGCCACCGGAATGCCTGCTGGCATTTGCACAATAGATAACAATGAATCTTGTCCCGATAAAGCTTTGGATTGCACCGGCACCCCAAGCACAGGGATATGCGTTTTCGCTGCAAGCATGCCTGGTAGGTGCGCCGCTCCTCCGGCACCTGCAATAATTGCTTTTAGTCCTTTCTGCTCAGCTGTTTCCGCATAGCTAAATAATAAATCAGGCGTGCGATGCGCTGAAACAACTTGCACCTCATAAGGAATACCCAATTTCTTTAAGGTTTCTGTGGTATTTTGCATTGTTTCCCAATCAGACTTTGAGCCCATAACGACGCCAACTAATGGTTTACTCATCCTTTAAATCCCCTCTTTTTGAATAACATGTAAAACTTGCGCACAAATCCACTCATATATAAATTGAAAACTATGCTTACCTTTATTGCTAAAACGCACATGATGCTCTTGTTCAAAGCTTCTATTTTTAACATGATCATGCGCCTTAATGACTAAAGACAGATCATCAACCAAGTGTGCGCTTTTGCTCCAAAAGCCAAGCATGCCATTGGTTTGCAACTGCACACTTAACTTTGGCTTAGTTTCAGTGACTGGCATCAATTGTGCTAAATGACTGTATACATAACCTTTGGTGACATCCTTTTGCATGCTTAGACTCACTTCACCTGTTTTAAGATAAGTTTTGAGCACTTCACTAGCATGTTGCTTAGTCGTTGTTGCTAAAAACGGCTCAACCACTTTGGTAATCTCATGAGCGAGTAACGACACATCCTGTGCGGTCGTGACATGCAGCTTAACCTCAAGATATGGATATGCTGCGCGATAACCAAGCTCTAGCTGATATTCAGCAGCCAATGGACTTAACATCTTGGCAATATGCGCCTCTGAAGCGCCCAATAATTGCCATTGATAGCGTACCGGCGTGTTATGTAGCTTCAAATGAAGCAGTCTGGGTAAAACCTCTTGATCAAACATCGGTAAACATTCATGTGGCGGTCCCGGCAGCATAAATAAATGCCTATTATCAGCATTGATATAACAACCATCCGCTGTACCTTGCGCATTAACAAGTACCTCCGCACCTTCGGGGAAATACGCCTGTTTCTTGTTATTCTCAGGCACAGTTGCAAAGCGACTGGAAATACGCGTGAAAATTCGCTGCCAAGAATCTTCATTAAACACTAACGATTTATTAAAAACTTCGGCAATCGCCTCGCAGGTCTTATCATCTTCAGTAGGTCCCAAACCACCCACTGTAATAACAACATCATGCTCTTGCAGCAAAAACCGAAGACTTGTTTTGAGCTTCTCTTTAACATCAAAACAGGCTAGATGTAACCCTGGCTGAAAGCCATATTCATATAGCTTTTCAGCTAACTTAGGGGTATTGGTATTAATGACATCACCGGTGGTGATCTCATCACCCGTTGCTAAAAAACCAATGCGCTTTATGTCAGATTGCAACGCAGTCATACTATCGATAAATACACTATCAGCACCCTCGTTAAGTAACTTATGAATTTCTTCATCCGGTAATGAGCCAATCGAATAAACCAACACGGTGTGAAAAGCTTCTTTTAATTGCGCAATACGCTCACGATTAAGTACAGTACTATTAATACCTAGAGCGATACAGCCCCACTGATCAAACTTCTTCTTTGTTTCAGTAAAAACACTATGCTCTTCACGCTGCCAATCTTCAACCTCAAGCAAAAATTCACATGCCAGTTTTATTTTACTTTCAGCCAATTGCGCTAAGACGTACTCTGAAAAGCTCGATAACAAGATACGTGAATATAATTGCGGGTAACGCTCAACAAGATCTAGTAAACTCTTAACTAAACGCTCTTCATAAGCAGCATCAAACTCAGCTTTGACCTTAATCTCAATATTGGTATATAGATCCGATTTAGTTGCCATCCAAGCTAAATATTCATCCATCGTTGGGATCTTGGCATGCACCTCTGGGAAGCGATCGTTTAATACATGAAGCTCACTAATATCAGTCCAAGTTTGACTCGTTAGATCAACATCTAACCCTGTAAGCTTCTTAGCATTATTATCATGAAAAATAAAAAGCATATTATCAGCACTTAACTGTACATCCAACTCAATCCAGCGCGCTCCTGCTTGATAGGCCTTTTCAAATGCCAACATCGTATTTTCAGGCGCAATTTTATTCGCCCCTCTATGGGCAATAAATTTACTTATCTTCATGTTGTGACAACTCCAGTTCTGATTGCTCAACAATATCTTGCGGTAATGACTTTTTCATATGCACCCCCATATTTTCGAGTTGCACGGCTTGGGAGATTAAGTTGCCTCTTCCTTTGGTTAGCTTGTTCAACGCACCATCATAAGTCTCTTTGGTTTTATCTAACTGCTTACCAAGTGTTTCAACGTCTTCGACAAAACCACGGAATTTATCGAGCATCTTAGTTGCGCGCTCGGTGATGTCACTCGCGTTTTTGTTTAAGCTTTCATATTTCCATGTGTTACGAATAGTGCCTAAGGTTGCCAATAAGGTCGTTGGTGTTACGATAATAATGCGCTTTTTAAAGGCTTCTTGAAACAAGCTATCATCATGCTGAAATGCCACTACAAAAGCTGCTTCAATTGGCATAAACATCAAAATAAAATCCAATGAATTAACCTGTGATAAACGCTCGTAGTTTTTAGATGACAACAATGCAATATGCTGACGAATAGCGTCAATATGCTTCTTAAGATACTCTTGTTTTGAGCTATCACTATCAGCACGCGTATAGGCATCATAACTTACCAAGGAAACCTTAGCATCGATAATGACGTCTTTGCCATCTGGCAAGTGAACGATTGCATCAGGGCGCATGACTTTGGTATTATCCTCATCATCACTTGCTTTGAAGCTTGTCTGCACATCATATTCATGACCTTTGCGTAGACCTGATGATTCAAGCACGCGCTCAAGCACCACCTCTCCCCAATCGCCTTGCAGTTTCTTATCACCTTTAAGCGCTTTGGTAAGATTTTTCGCTTCTTTGTTCATCTCTTGGTTTAATTCAAACAGCTTATTGACTTCTTTTTGCAATGAAGCACGCTCTTTTGCCTCATGCACATAAACATCATCAACTTTCTTTTTAAACTCGTTAATATCATTTTTAAAAGGCTGTAATACTTCTGCCAAATTGACTTTATTCTGATTGGCAAACTTCTCGCCCTTTTCTTCAAAAATGCGATTTGCCAAATTCTCAAACTGTTCCGTCAAACTCTTTTTAGCATTCTCTAGTAGTGCAATTTTTTCCTGCGCGTTTTGCTCTTGTGCTTCAATGTGTTTTAAGAATTTTGAGCGCTCCGCCTGAAGTGCTGATTTTTCCTCAGTTAAATGATCAACTTTAGCAAGTAAGCCATCATGCTTAGCTGAGAGTTTACTAAGCTCAACTATCAAGCGCTCGCCATCTTTAGCTAACGAATCAATCTTGACTTCATCACTGGCAAGTTTATTTTGCAGCTTGAGCACTTCCTCACTGCGAATCTCAAACTTTTGTTTTGTCATACTGAGTTCCTGGCTTAAGCGCCTTTCTTGCTCTTGGTAATGCTTATGATCTGTTGTCAATACCAAGTTTTGCTGCTGGCTTTGCTGCAGTTGACTCTCTTTATCCTGAAGTAGCGCCTCAATTTGCGGCAATTGCTCTTCAAGCGCTTTTAACTTCACTTGTTGTGATTTGCTTGAAACTTTGACGAATAAAAACCCAATAATAAGACCCAATATAAAGGCGGCAATGATCAGTCCGACCAACATAACTTTTCCTTTGCATTATGCTTTGATAATTTGGGCTATATCATGCCATAAAATTGATGTCATCGCTTGTAAATATCATTTGGTTGCAAAAATTTTATCACCTGCATCACCAAGTCCAGGGATAATATAGGCTTTTTCATTCAAGCATTGATCAATTGAAGCGGTATAAAGCTCAACCTCGGGATGCGCTTTCTCAAGAGCCCTAATACCCTCTGGTGAGGATAATAGCGTCACCACAATAAAATGCTTGCATCCTGCGGATTTAAGCAGTGAAATCGTCTTATTGATTGATCCGGCAGTGGCAAGCATTGGATCGAGAATGACCGCAATGCGTTTATTAATATCAACACATGCTTTGAAGTAATACTCGCGCGGCTCAGCAGTCTCTTCATCACGCTCAACACCGATCATTGTCACTGGCGCATTCGGTAATAAAGATAACGCACCATCTAACATACCAAGTCCTGCACGCAGTATCGGGCAAAAAGTCGGCAATGGCTTTTTAAGCATAGGCACTGCAAGCCGCCCCTGCCAATGCTCAATAATTTCCTCTTCAACCATCAGGTCACTTAATGCTTCATAACATAACAGCATGGCAAGCTCGCTAGTGATCATTCTAAAGTCACGACTTGAAGTCGACTCATCCCTTAATAGGCTTAATTTATGCTGCACAACCGGATGTACAATTTCATGAGTTTTCATTGCTTGGTTTTCCTACTTACAAAATGTCTCAATAACAAACTCTCCTGTGCGAAAGCCTGTGAAATCCAGCCATAGGCATCAATACATTCTTGATATTCTTCTTCACTATATGTTGCTAGAAATTGTTGCTTTATTGCTTGTTGCTGCAAACGTGTCACAACATCTGCATTATATTGTGCATACGCTTTATTTTCACCAGTCATCGACTCCACTAAAAACCCCGCCGCTGTTAATACTTCAACATATTGGGTCATAGTTGTTGGATAAAGCGTTAACCCTTCAAGCTCACACATTTTATCGACAAGTTCTCCAAACCCTGCCCCATCTGGACTTAACCAGTCATTCACAATAAACAGCCCATCTTTTTTACAAACACGATGTATTTCTGTAAATAATGGTAGTTTATTATCCAAATGCACCAATACTCCTTTGGAAAATATCAGATCAAAGCTTAGCTCTGAAAAGGGCAAAACATCAGGGTTTTCTAAGTGATAGAAATGCGTGTTTGGTTTCTTGTAATGTTTATTTGCATGCTTAACCATATCGGCATTAATCTCAACACCATGATAATCAATACTTGGATATTTACTTGAAATATACTGTGCCAAACCGCCTTGACCAAAGCCAATTTCTAATACTTTTTTATTGTATAAATCAACACCTGAAAAAAGCTGATCAATAGCTTCACTCCCGCCTTCTGACATCATGCCCTCACCATAGCAAAGCTCAAGTAATGAACAATATTCTTGCGGGTATTCATCGATAATTTTCTGATAATCCATTATTTATCCTATGATCTAAAACACTAAAATGGGCAACTCGCCTTCACTGCAGGATATTGCATTTTTAAGGCATCTTGATACCACGTGTTAAAGTCTTTTTTATGATGCTTATAAAAGCTGTTCATTTTCTTAATTAACCACTTGCCATCTTTGGTTTTATTGGTCATAAAAACCTTTTGGCTGACTTTATTGCCTGAGATAGAATTTAAATCAAATTTAAGTCCGTGATCACTCAACACACTATCTTTCATATCTGCACGGTATTGCACTTCAATTTTGTCAGTAAACATAACAAGTTTCTTTTGAGGGTATTTGTTCAAACAGGCATACACTTCTGCATTGGTTGGTAAAATCTTTACTTCAGCATTACGAATATAGCTCTCAGCAAAAGGCTGATTTGTGCCACCTTTATTCTCAATAACGGTCACACCTTTTTGGTCAATGCTCGCAAGGTTTTTAAACGTAGACTCATTTGCTTTAGAAAAAACAGGAGCTTTTTGGTTCGACAACACGCCCGTTGATAAATAAAACATGCTTGCACGCTCAGGTGTGTAACTAATACCACCCATCGCGATGTCACATTTTGTCTTAAGATCATCACTTAAGGTCGACCATGTACTATGCACAAATTCAACTTTACGCTGAATCTTATGCGCAAACTCTTTTGCAACACTGATTGCAAAGCCTTTATACTCTCCCGTACTTGCATCATATGATGTCAATGGTGGATAATCTCCTGTGGTACAAACACGCAATTGCTTTTGGTTAGCTAACGCACTATTGCTAAATAAAACCATCGCTGTTGCTGCACTGGCGGTAAAAATAATTTTTTTGACTTGTTTAACTTGCATTACTTGCTCCTGATATGCCAC
Source organism: Cysteiniphilum sp. JM-1 (assembly GCF_008711525.1). Taxonomy (GTDB): domain Bacteria; phylum Pseudomonadota; class Gammaproteobacteria; order Francisellales; family Francisellaceae; genus Caedibacter. Next base: position 30,949 of record NZ_VXKS01000011.1, on the reverse strand, counting down.
TTCCATCTTTATTAACGCATGTCATCATATACTATATTCAAGATGACTTCCCAGCGCTATCTGCTCAAAGTCTTGCGCTGTTGCCACAGCCCTTTGCAGATCTTGAGTCTTGGTTATGTAGCTCACAACCGCAACACCATCGACACCACATTGCCAGACATCAGCCATTTGTGGCTCAAAGATTCCACCAATAGCAACAAGCGGTGTTTCTTGACAAAGCTTACGCCAAATACGCAATTTATCTAATCCCTGCTCATTAAACTTCATCTCTTTGGTCGTTGTCGGGTAAATGGGACCTAATGCAACATATGAAGGCTTGAGTGTTAATGCGCGCGCTAATTCAACATAGTTATGCGTGCTGATTCCTAGACGCAGACCCGCTTCAGCAATCTCATGCAAATTGGCAGTATCTAGATCCTCTTGTCCTAAATGCACACCAAAACATTCATATTTAATCGCCAATTGCCAATGATCATTAATAAACAAAGATAAGTTATAGGCTTTAGCAATAACATTTGCTTTTTTAATTTGAGCTTCCAACGCATCTGGGGATAAGCCTTTTAGTCGCAACTGAATGGTTCTAACGCCTAATTTCGCCAATTTTTCCACCCAATCAACATGATCAACAACGGGATAAAAGCCTATTGGATGCTGCATTTGTGGAAACTTTTTATGTTCGGTTTTTTGATAACTCATCTCTGGCAAATAACTTACATTATCCATGGCATCTTGAGCATAATAGCTTAAATATCTAACCTCTAGTTGAGGGAGATCATTAACCGCTTTATCCATCTGTTGTGATAGATGATATTTAGCGATACAAATCGCTTCTGTTATCTTCTCATCTTGCGCCACAAGAGCCGCAATACTGCTTGCCAAGGCGCAACCCGTACCACGTATATTACCCTCATAGACTGCTTTGCTTTGATAATGCACGCCTTCTTGAGCTTCAAGTGTCAAATAATCACAGCCCCTTTGGTTTTCGACTAAAGCATGTCCTCCTTTTAATAAGACATGTTGTATTTCATATAAGGATTTTAATGTGTATGCAATCTCAACAGGCGATTTTTGATTGATATTCTCATCATTTAACAAACTAGCTGCTTCAGGTAAATTCGGTGTTAATAAGTAACATAGTGGCAATAGCTGTTGTTTTAACGCACTTATAATATCCGCATTCATCAACATGCCACCTGAGCTTGTTGCAATCACAGGATCACAGATATATTTCACCTGTGGATTAGCTTGCAAGAATTTACTTAGCATTTTAATTTGAGCAACCGAAGCTAGCACACCGCTTTTAATCACTTGTGGTTTGTGCATATTAACAACAGCTGTAAATTGCTCATAAAAGACAGTATCCTCAACAACGTTAAGCGCTATAAAATCACGATCATTTTGCACAGTATTTGCCGATACCACGGCAGTGCAATCTACCTTAAAATAGTTAGCTACTTTGATATCTTGCAACACACCCGCGTGTGCTGTTGGATCAATGCCACCAATGACTAATAGGTTGGCTTTATTATCTTCTTTTATCATCACATTTTACTCATAAGCCCCAGAGATTCTGGGTATAGATTTAGATAACTTTGTTGCGCTAAGAACTCAATATCATAACGTGTAAGGTAGTGCTTAATAATCTCAACAGGTACTGCTAACGGCAAAATGCCTACATGATACTGTTTGATTTTATGTTGCAAATCATCACGTTCTTGTTTTGAGATCAATTTGTTAATTTCACGCAACATGCGCTGCAAAATCGTATGATGTTTGCCACGCGTAGCTACTTTTTGCAGCGCCATTAAAAACATTTCATAATAGCTTTTCTTAACCAGCTCAAAGTTTTGCTGATGTCCATTAGCAAGCAAGCGACCTAAAGCTTTTTGCGCATCAGGATGATGTAAACGTAAGATAATTTTATGACGTGTATGAAAAGCCATCAGATCATTAATGTTTTGAGCATGTAATACTTCATTTTTAGCTTGTCTAGTCAATAGCACACGCTTGATAAAATGCTCTTTTAAATAAGGATCATTTAAACGACCTTCATCCTCAAGTGGCAAAAGGGGGCAATGCTTTTTAACATATGCCACGAAAAAACCATCTGCTTTGTTATGAATGATCCCATGCTTATCATTGTAAAGTTTAACACTGCCATTGCCACAGCTAGGTGAGGACTTTTTTAAAATAAAGCCGTCAACATCTTGAAGGCTTGATGCGGCTTTATCAACACCTTGTTGTAATTGCGGGCTGACATCGGTGACTTGATCATGCTTCACTGCCGCAATATTGTTATTCTCTTTCAACTCAAGATAAATAGGCTCACGCGGCACACCAAAACCTGCTGACATCTCTGGACAAACAGGCTGGTAATCAAAAATAAGTGCCAATTCTTCGGTGATCATTTTCTTATGCGAATTAGCACCATTAAAACGAACATTATTACCTAAAAGACAGCTTGAAACGGCAATCATTGGTTTATTTCTTACTCGCGTTTCCTTTGTATTTGACATATTCACTCCTTGTAACCTAAAAGTTTAAAATACTTATCATGAACACAAAATCACATAACACAATATAGCTTAACTTAGTTTATTTGATGCCAAAATGGCGTATCTTGCAACGGCGTACTTGCCTGCGCTAGCTCTCTTTGCGGCATGCGTTTAGCTAAATATGCTTTTCTGCCAGACTCAATCGCCAAACGAAAAGCATCTGCCATCAGTGGTGGGTTTTCAGCTAATGCCACCGCGCTATTTAAGAGCACACCATCAAATCCAAGCTCCATAGCTAAGACGGCATCCGATGGTGTGCCAATACCAGCATCAACAATGAGTGTAATGTCTTTCAAGCGCGAACGTAACAGTTTAAATGCCGATGGGTTAACAATGCCTTGCCCACTGCCTATATAAGAACCTAGCGGCATAATCACTTTACAGCCTAGATTGACTAGTTGTTGGCAAACGATTAAATCATCGGTGCAATAAGGCAGCACCTTAAATCCTTGATCAATGAGAATTTTTGCTGCTTTAACAAGCTCAAACACATTAGGTTGTAAGGTGTGATTATCACCAATGACTTCAAGCTTAATAAAATCCGTATTGAAAATTTGCCTTGCTGCCTTAGCAATCATCAACGCTTCATCTGCTGTCTTGCAGCCCGCGGTATTAGGTAACACATGACAACCACTTTGCTGTATGCTCTGCCAGAAAAAGTTATTTTTGCCTCCATGCAACTCGCGCTTTAATGCCACGGTGACCATTTGTGTTTGCGACATATTAATCGCATCATACATACTCTCCAAGCTTGGATAGAGCGCTGTCCCCAAAAGCATGCGCGAGTCAAGATTCATATCATAAAGCTGTAATTGCTCCATCTAACCACCTTGCATGGGTGTGAGAATATCGATCTCATCACCCTGTTTAATTTGTGTTGTATCATAAGCGCTGTGATCAATAATTGATTTATTGACCGCAACCGCTGCATAGCTTGAAGCAAAGCCAATATCAGTTAATAACGCCTGCAATGATTGCTGACTTTTCAATTGCTTTTTCTCACCATTTAATACGATCTCTATCATACTTGCTCCACTATTTTTATATCTTTTATATCACTTCTCATTTTATCGATAACTTTTAACGCATAGATGGGCGCTAAAAGATAACCATGTCGATAAAAGCCATTGAGTGTTATCAGGTTATTCTGTTGCATGAGCCTTGGCAAGCCCTCTTTAAAGCACGGGCGTACTTGAGTGAAATTTTTGATAATCCGCGCTTCGGCAAAACCCTCATCAACAGTTACTAAAGCGCTTAATAAAGTAAGCTGTGAAATCACACTCATCTGACTCATATCTTCTGATTGGACAATCGTCGCACCAATATAATAAAACCCACTGCCACGTGGCACGATATATAACGGCATGCGCGGATGGCATAATCTAGTGATTCCTGTGATGTTGACTTCAGGAGCATAAACCACTAAAGCTTCGCCACGAATACCATATAAATCATTGAAGTTATCTTTAGCACCCATTCCGCGCGCATCACAAACATAATCATAACCTCTTTGAAAATCTTGCAATTGAGCTTTGGAAATATCTTGTGCCAAGTGTAAAGAAACACGTGGATGATTCATCAAATAAAGTCTTGATTGACTAAAAAATTGCGGCACATGAACACAGCCTTCATTCTCAATATGGAGCATGCGATGCGCAAGCTTACCTTGAGTATACTGATCTGTTAATGGAATTTGCGCATAAGCATGTTCATGTAAACTCAATCTTTGAACGCGTGCAATTTTGGTTTCAAGATCACTCAGATCCAAAGGGTGAGCAATGATATTTGTTCCAGTTTGAGTGAAAAAACCACCCAATAGCCACTGATCAATACGCTGCCAAGCCCCTGCCGCAGAGCATGATAGATCATAAATCATTTGCCCTTCATCTAATGCTTCGGAAACAGGGGCAACCATGCCAGCTGCGGCATAACCGCAACTTGATTTACCACTAAAATCAGTGCTTTTGTCATATAGATCAACCCTAATATCAGCGAATGACTCAAGCAATGTAATTGCCAGTATGCGCCCAACAAGACCGCCACCAACAATCGCAACACGCATGCTATTCAACATGATAAATTTCAGCACCTTGCGCTAAAAAATCCTCACTTTTCTGCTGCATGCCTTTGCTTGCAACATCCGCTAAATCAAGCTTATGTTCTTTAGCATAATCACGCACTTCTTGAGTGATTTTCATCGAACAGAATTTAGGCCCACACATCGAGCAAAAATGTGCAAGTTTATGCCCTTCTTTTGGTAAAGTCTGATCATGGAAGCTTTGTGCTTTTTGTGGATCAAGGCTTAAATTAAATTGGTCTTGCCACCTGAATTCAAAACGGGCTTTTGATAAAGCATTATCACGAATTTGCGCCGCAGGAAAGCCCTTGGCTAAATCAGCCGCATGCGCTGCCAGCTTATAGGTAACTATACCCTCGCGTACATCCTCTTTATCCGGCAACCCTAAGTGCTCTTTAGGTGTCACATAACAGAGCATCGAGGTGCCATACCAGCCAATTTGTGCTGCACCTATCGCTGATGTGATGTGATCATAACCAGGCGCTATATCCGTCACCAAGGGACCCAAGGTATAAAATGGTGCTTCAAAGCAATCCTTAAGCTCTTTGGTCATATTCTCTTTGATCATTTGCATCGGCACGTGCCCAGGTCCTTCAATCATCACCTGTACATCATGGTTCCACGCGCGCTTAGTTAACTCACCAAGAGTTTCAAGCTCAGCAAATTGCGCTTCATCATTAGCATCTAAAATAGAGCCTGGACGCAAGCCATCACCTAAAGAAAAAGCGACATCATAGGCTTTCATAATTTCACAGATTTCATCAAAGTGTGTGTAGATGAAGCTTTCTTTATGATGCGCAATACACCATTTGGCAATAATTGAGCCACCGCGCGAGACAATACCTGTTAGTCTCTTAGCGGTTAGATGAATATATTTCAAACGCACACCAGCATGAATAGTGAAATAACTCACTCCCTGCTCAGCTTGTTCAATCAAGGTATCGCGAAAGATCTCCCATGTGAGTTTCTCCGCTTGACCATCGACTTTTTCAAGTGCTTGATAGATAGGGACTGTACCAATTGGAACAGGTGAATTACGAATAATCCACTCACGCGTTTGATGAATGTTTTTACCCGTTGATAAATCCATCACTGTATCGGCACCCCAACGCGTCGCGATCACCATTTTTTCGACTTCCTCAGCAATCGATGAGCTCACCGCAGATGTCCCAATATTGGCATTAATTTTGACACTGAAATTGCGCCCTATAATCATCGGCTCCATTTCTGGATGATTGATATTACTTGGAATAATCGCTCGTCCCAAGGCGATCTCTTGGCGCACAAACTCAGGCGTTATTTCATTGGGAATGTTTGCGCCAAAATCAACACCAGAATGCTGCTTAAGTAAAATAGGATCTTGAATATGGGCATTTGCACGCTTTAAGTTCTCGCGCAGTGCAACATAGCGCATTTCTTTGGTGATTATTCCACGACGCGCGCAATGCATTTGTGTGACATTATGACCTTGCTTTGCTTTTAATGGCTTAGCACGCTTGGGAAATGCTAAGTCTTTTTGTGTATGGGTAAACTCAGCACTAAAGTCTGTTAATGTTTCGATCTCGTTATTGTCTTTAATCCACGCTTGACGCAATTTAGGTAAGCCTTCAACCAAATCATGGCTGTAAGACTCATCACTATATTTGCCTGAGGTATCATATACCGCAATCTCAGGATTTTGCACGCGCCCTTGCTCAGTTAGCGTATCGCTCTGGGCAATATAACGAAAAGGCACATAAATATTGTCATCCGCCTTAAGATATTTTTTGCTCGATGCTGGATAAGCTACTTGTAAATCAGCTGATAAGGTCAATGACGCTTTGTCGCTACTTGATGCTGTTTTTTTATGCTGTGGCATGTATGGCTCCTTAGATTTTGCCTTTTACATGCGTAGGAAAACTTTTTGTGATATATCGCACCAACCATTTTGAGCACAGTACAAAATACAAATCGTTATAACAACTTCCTACGCTAGTACTAACTAGTTCAGGTACAAAGGGTTACAAAACTTGCATTTTGCTCTCAGCCAAAGGCACCCCTGTTGTAAACGCGATTTATCCTAAAGTAATTTTCCGGAGGTGTCTACTGCTAGATTTTGTTCGTAATATAAATCGGCTATAACCATACTCCTGCCCACTTTGATTGTGTGAGCGTTGGCTGAGCGTAAGTCGAAGCCTTTATGAAGTATGATTTTCCCAAGCTACCTACTTCGACTGATGCTCAGTGCATCGCTTCGAATTACGCTCAGGGTACGGTGAGCACTTGTCGGTGAGCATTTAGTTTTAGTCCATAAATCTTATCTAGAAATGTGAGAATAACATTTGGAAATATGCATGAGTCAGCGCTTGACCGATAAAAGGGTACAGCGCACCAGCAATCGCGATAGAGGGACCAAAAGGAATGAGCGAAGTTCCTTGTCGCTTCATTAAGCTTATGATAATAGCAAACACAATACCAATCACCGCACTGGTGAATATCAAAAACAACAAACTTGGTGCGCCAAACCAAGCGCCAAGGGCTGCCATTAATTTGAAGTCACCATAGCCCATGCCTTCTTTTTTAGTAATGAATTTAAACACCCAAAAGACGAGCCATAATATGCCATAGCCAAGGACCGCACCCAATATTGCCTGTATTGGCGAGCTAAAAACAAACCCGCAATTTATTAATAGCCCAAGCCATAACAAAGGTAAGGTTAGATTATCAGGCAATATAAAATGTTTAAGATCAATCACTGCTAGCGGAATTAAAAAGAAATACATAATGCAAAGTGATAGAGCAGCAGGCGTTATACCAAAATAGTACAGCGTGAGAAACACCAAAAGACCGCTAATGAGCTCAACACTTGGATAGAGCCAAGATATTTTACTGTGGCAAAAGCTACATTTACCGCGCAAAAAAATAAAGCTTATAAGAGGAATATTGTGCCATGGCTTCAGTTGCTGGTGACATGCCGGACAAGCTGACCTGCGATGAATATTTTCAGATAAGCCCCTCTTTATATCAGGTGGCGAGATATCAAGAATATCATAGGCTTGATCTTTGTATTGCTTATCTAGTATTTCAGGTAGCCGCGCAATGACCACATTTAAAAAACTACCAACACAAACAGCAATAATGGTTGCCGCAATGATAATAATAGGAGCTATCTCGTTTAAAAATTCCATAACCACATTCAAAAAAACAGATTTCTTATGAGTATATACCGATTAAAAAAAGCGAAAACAAAAACTTTGGTAATTGATGCTTAACCGAATATCAATATTGCGATATACTTGCCGGTGTTTTCGTTTTTGTGTCGATCAGAACATGAAAATTTTGTTAAACAAACCATAAAGTAAATAGTGAGAAAGATATGAATTTACATGAATATCAAGCAAAACAGCTTTTTGCTGAATACGGCTTACCGGTATCAAAAGGTTATGCTGTTGAAAGCGTTGAAGAAGCATTGGTTGCTGTTGATAAAATTGGTGGTGACATGTGGGTTGTTAAGGCTCAGGTTCATGCAGGCGGTCGCGGTAAAGCGGGTGGCGTGAAACTTGTTTCTAACAAGGAAGATGTTGCTAATTTTGTGAAAAACATGATGGGCACACGTCTTGTTACTTTCCAAACCGATGAAAACGGTCAGCCAGTTAGCAAAATCCTTATCGAAAGCTGCACTGATATTGCCAAAGAATTATATCTAAGCGCGGTTGTTGATCGTAGCACGCGTCGTATTATCTTTATGGCATCGACTGAAGGTGGTGTTGAGATTGAAGAAGTTGCAGAAAAAACACCTGAGAAAATCTTCAAAGAAATTATTGACCCAGTCGTCGGCGCGCAACCTTACCAAGCACGTAAAATTGCGTTTAAGCTTGGCTTAGAAGGCAATCAAATCAAGCAATTCACTAAGATTTTCTTAGGTCTTGCTAAAATGTTCCAAGAAAGAGATCTTGAGCTTTTAGAAATCAATCCTTTAGTCATCACTAAAGAAGGCAATCTCCACTGTTTAGATGCTAAAGTAGCTGTTGATGGCAATGCATTATATCGTCAACCACAATTAGCTGAATGGCGTGACTTATCGCAAGAAGATGAGCGTGAAGCACGTGCTGCTGAGTGGGAGCTTAACTACGTTGCTCTAGATGGTGACATCGGTTGCATGGTTAATGGTGCCGGTCTTGCAATGGCAACAATGGACATCGTCAAACTTCACGGTGGACGTCCTGCAAACTTCCTAGATGTCGGCGGTGGTGCAACAAAAGAGCGCGTATCAGAAGCATTCAAAATCATTCTATCTGATGCAGCAGTTAAAGGGGTATTTGTGAATATCTTCGGTGGTATCGTGCGTTGTGACATGATTGCTGAAGGTATTATGGCAGCAGTTGAAGAAGTTGGCGTTAAAGTGCCAGTCGTTGTGCGTCTTGCCGGTACAAATGCTGAGTTAGGTGCCAAAAAATTAAAAGAAAGCGGTTTAAATATTATTGCTGCTAATGGTTTCACAGATGGTGCGAAGAAAATCATCGAAGCAGTTAAAGAGGTATCTCACGTATGAGCGTTTTAGTTAATAAGAATACAAAAGTTATCTGCCAAGGTTTTACTGGTAAGCAAGGTACTTTCCACTCTGAGCAAGCGATTGCTTATGGTACAAAAATGGTTGGCGGGGTAACACCAGGCAAAGGGGGTACAACTCACTTAGGTCTACCAGTATTCAATACGGTTCAAGAAGCCGTTGATGCAGTACAACCTGATGCAACTGTTATCTACGTACCAGCACCTTTTTGTAAAGACTCAATCATTGAAGCTGCTGATGCTGGCATCAAATTGATCGTATGTATTACTGAAGGCATTCCTGTTATGGATATGCTTGAAGCGAAGGTTTATGTTGAGCGCTCAGGCTCACGTTTGATCGGTCCAAACTGCCCAGGCGTTATTACGCCAGGCGAGTGCAAAATCGGTATTATGCCAGGCAGCATTCATATGCCAGGTAAAGTTGGTATCGTATCACGCTCTGGTACATTAACATACGAAGCAGTTAACCAAACAACTGCTTTAGGTTTTGGTCAATCAACATGTATCGGTATCGGTGGCGATCCAATTCCAGGTACTAACTTTATCGATGCTTTAGAGATGTTCCAAAACGACCCACAAACTGAAGCAATCATCATGGTTGGTGAGATCGGTGGTTCAGCTGAAGAAGAAGCTGCTGAATACATTAAAAAGCACGTTACTAAACCAGTTGTATCATACATCGCTGGTGTCACAGCACCTGCTGGTAAGCGTATGGGTCACGCAGGAGCCATCATCTCTGGTGGTAAAGGTACAGCCGCTGAGAAATTTGCAGCACTTGAAGCCGCAGGTGTCGCTGTTAGTAAATCACCTGCTGAATTGGGCAAAGTCCTTCAGCAAGTTACTGGTTGGGCGGTTCCAGCTTAATCATCTATATTCTTTTCAAGCGCACATATTGTGCGCTTTTTAGTTTCTTATAGTTTATTTACTTTGATTGCACTAAAATTTTGTCTGTATACTTTTAAATTGTATATACTTCAAAGAGCTAAGCTAACGTTTAGGAGATTAACATATGGCAAATACACTTTATGATAGAGATTTCTATGCATGGACTATGCAAACAGTTAAAGCACTCAGAGAAAAAGCTTTTGATAAGGTGGATATAGAACATTTAGTTGAGGAAGTAGAAAGTATGGGTAAAAGTGATTTTAGAGAGCTTAAAAGTCGTTTAATTGTACTTATTGCACATTTACTGAAATGGGAATATCAAGAAAGTCAAAGAAGCACTAGTTGGCAAGGAACTATTAGGGAGCAACGCAATTCAATAGAAGATGTGCTTGAAGACAGTCCAAGCTTATATCGCTTACTTGAAGGCTTAATGACTGAAGATAAATTATATGCTCGCGCAGTTAATCTTGCTGCTTTGGAAACAGGAATTGCTAAAAAAGCATTTCCTGAGCACTGCCCTTATACAGTAGCACAGCTCTTAAATCATGACTTTTTACCTACTGATGATTTAGAGTAAACCTAAAATTTTTATACAATCACGATCATATGGCGCCTCAAAAAACATATTCTCACCAGTCTTCGGATCCTTAAATGACAAGTTCGCTGAATGCAAAAACAAGCGATTAAAGCCTTTTTTTATTAACACTTGGTCTTTATCGGCAATGCCATATTTTTTATCACAAACGATCGGACAGTGATATGCCGCAAGATGCACACGAATTTGATGCGTTCTACCGGTGTGCGGCATCGCTTCGACCAAAGTGTATTGATCAAATTTTTGCAAGATTCTAACACTGGTTAATGCATCCTTACCTTCTGTTTTATCAACACGCACCATACGCTCACCATGTAGTAGTAAGTGACGCTTTAATGGCAAATCAATCTGTTTGATTTTATTTGACCAACTGCCATGCACTAGGGCGTGATAAGTCTTTTGCACTTCACGCTTTTTCAAAGCTTCATGAAAATAGGTCAAGATGCTGTATTTCTTGGCAATGATCATACAACCCGAGGTTTCCTTATCCAAGCGATGTGCTAGCTCAAGTTTTTTAGCTTGAGGGCGCAGTTGACGCAAGCGCTCTATTAACCCTGAGTTAACGCCTGAGCCACCGTGAACGGCAATGCCAGAGGGCTTATTAATAATCATATAATCCGCATTCTCGAATAAAATAAGTGATTCAAGGAAACTCAAATGGTCATCACTTACCTTAGCTGGCGCTTCTTCCTCAAGGATAAAGGGTGGAACACGTACGATGTCACCCGGCTCAACGCGATAAGTTTGTTTAATGCGTTTCTTATTGACGCGTAAGTCTCCCTTGCGAATCCAACGATATATCAAGGATTTGGGCAGTTTACTAAACTGTCCAATCAGAAAATTATCAATGCGCTGACCTTCGCGATCAGCATCTACTTCAATATGTTGAACACCTGCCATACTAGAACTCAACCACGCTACGAATGCTTTCACCTTTCTGGGATGGTAATACATCAATAGTTTCGATTGAGAGGGGTGTATTGGCTTGCCAAGCAACGGCTGCTTTAGATTTTATAGTATGAGACATGTCGATCCTTTGTTCCTGCAAAATATTGGCACTTATTATGCGCGAAACCACCAACCCCGCCAAGGATTTCCATATCTTTTTGCCCTATCTCCTGTTAATAAACCAAATCCTTTGGGTCTATATCGATAAAATCCGGTTCAGGTGTCACATCAAATTGAATGGCGTTAATGGTTTCTCTATTTTCTAACTTGGCCTTGCATAGCCGATGCATGCCATCCATGATTTGCCCATCAGCACACAACAAAATAGGATAACTCAAATCAGCAGCTTGAATAAGTTTCATATGCTCAATAATATTCAAGCACGTTGGCTTTTCTTCGCCAAGCTCATACCAATAACACTGATCAAGCTCTTTAAGTTGATCGACTTTAATCGATATTGCTTTTAGGTGCTGTGATTCTTTAACAAGCTTTTTAACATCCCAAATTAACAGCTGCCCTTTAGCGGACTTTCTAAAATGATACTGAGTCCTCATTCGGCAATCTGCTCTAGGCAGAAATTGGTTTTACCAAGCTCAGCCACAGCAAAGCTCGTTGCTTTTTGGATCACCACATCTTGTGCTTTCGCATCTTGCTTATCTTGTGTATAGAAAACACTGATCACAATTGGTTTGCATTTGTTTGGCCATATCACGCCAATATCATTCGTTGTACCATAATCACCCGTACCAGTCTTATCACCAACGATCCAAGACTTATTAACACCCGCTTTTATGCGTTTATCTCCCGTGGTATTTGTTTGCATCCACTTGATCAATAAATCACGCTGCATAGCAGGAAGAACATTACCCAGCACAATTTTATCTAAACTCTGTGACATGGCTTTTGCTGTTGTTGTATCTCTTTTATCTCCTGGGATAGCGGTATTTAAATAGGGCTCATAACGATCTAACCTAAAGGTTGTATCACCAATGCTTCGCGCAAATTGGTTTAACTTATCCAAACCACCTAACTCTTTAAGCAGTAGATTTGCTGCTGTGTTATCACTTAACATCGCTGCATGACATAATGCGCTAACGGTCATGCCTTTACCCAGATTTTCTTTGGTGTACGGTGAGTATGCATTGACCATATCTTTTTGTGTATACTCAATCTTCTTTTCAAGCAATTTGGGCTCATTAACACTCTTGTTTAATACTGCCGCAACAAGCATCAGTTTAAATGTACTGCACATCGGCATGCGTTTATTTGCATGATAATCAACAACTTGATCATTCGATGTGTCAATAGCACTAATTGCCAGTTGCCCACCGTACTGTTTTTCAAGTGCCTTAAAGTTATTATTAACATTTGCAAAGCTTGTCAGTGTTAGTAACGACAAAGTCACACCCACTGTATACTTACTGATTAAACGCATAATAGCTCCCCATTAATTTCTATTTGACAAAGCTTACAGTGCTTATCATCATATCTACAAACCCACCGTAACACCATGCCAAATATCATGCCTAATATCGCTATTTTTGATCTTGATCACACGCTTATTTCTGTTGACTGCTCCAATGAATGGGCAAAATATCTATGTGATCAGGAACTGGTTAATAATCCAAAAACTTTTATGGCAACCAAAGAGGCATACGATCGCGCCTATCATGCCGGTGAAGTCGATATGCTCGGATTTTGCCACTTTATCTTACAGCCTCTGATTGGATACAATGAAAGCTCATTACAAAACACATTAAAAGACTTTGCCCACTTTATTGTCAAGAACTTCACTTACCCTGAAGCTCACCAAGCAGTTAAGGGGCATGTAGCAAAGGGAGATCAGATTTTATTAATATCCGCAAGCTTGATCGATTTAGTGCGCCCCATTGGTCTTTTGCTTGGATTTGATCAAGAAAATATTATCGGTGTACAAAATGTCAAAGAAAATGGCAAACTCACGGGTGGAGTGATTGAACCACTAAGTTTTGGTAGCGGCAAAGTTCACTACTATCAACAATGGCTTCAAAAACAACCCGAGATATTTGAGCAAAGTATTTTCTACTCTGACTCAATTAATGATGCGCCATTATTAAAGCTTGTTGATAAAGCAGTTTGCGTGAATCCAGATCCTAAATTAGCATTATTAGCTCATGATAATAAGTGGGAAGTAAGAAGCTGGCAGCAAATGGAAACGGCTCACGAACAAATCAATGACGTGTATTTTTGATGCACTCCTTTAGTTCAATAACATCTTTTTGATCAAGACCTGTTATTTCATAAACATCATCAATCGCATAGCCTTTATGCAACATTTTGCATGCAGTTTCTTCTGCCTTCAAACGCGCTCCTTGCTGCATACCCTTTGCAATCCCTTGTGCTTCCCATTTTTCTGCTACCGTCATAACATCACCTCTTAAACTTGGCGCTATTCCGGGCGCATGTGCGGGAATAAGATCACATCACGAATCGATGCGCTATTGGTGAAAAACATCACTAATCTATCAATGCCAATACCCTCACCTGCGGTAGGTGCTAAACCATACTCTAAAGCACGGATATAATCCGCGTCATAAAACATCGCTTCATCGTCCCCTGCATCTTTTGCTGCAACTTGCGCCTTAAAGCGCTCTGCCTGATCTTCTGCATCATTTAACTCAGAGAAACCATTGGCAATCTCACGCCCACCAATAAAGAACTCAAAACGATCGGTAATAAAAGGATTATCATCATTGCGACGCGCCAATGGTGAAACCTCGGCTGGATACTCGGTAATAAAGGTTGGTTGAATCAAACGATGCTCAACCGTTTCTTCAAAAATCTCTGTTTGTACTTTACCTAAACCGTAGTGTGATTCGACTTTAATGCCTAGCTTTTTAGCAATTGCTACCGCTTGGTCAAAATCACTCAACTGCTCTTTAGTAATCTCTTGATTAAAATGTAAAATTGAGTCAAACATACTCATACGCACAAATGGTTGTGCCAAATCATAATCCTGACCTTGATAATGAATATCTGTTGTACCCAAGACTTCTATCGCCATCTTGCGCAATAAATCTTCGGTTAAATCCATCAAATCTTTATAGTCAGCATAGGCTTGGTAAAACTCAATCATGGTAAATTCAGGGTTATGGCGCGTTGATAAACCTTCATTTCTGAAGTTACGATTAATCTCATACACGCGATCGAAACCACCGACAACCAAACGCTTTAAGTAAAGCTCAGGTGCGATACGCAAATAAAGCGGCATATCTAGTGCATTGTGATGTGTTGCAAAAGGTTTTGCTGAAGCGCCCCCTGGAATCACGTGCATCATTGGCGTTTCGACTTCCATAAAGCGATGTTCATCAAAATAGCGGCGAATAAATTGAATCATTTTAGAGCGCGTCTGAAATACTTTACGACTCTCACTATTAGTCATCAAATCAACATAGCGTTGGCGATAACGCGTTTCTTGATCGGATAACCCATGAAACTTATCAGGCAATGGGCGGATTGATTTGGTTAATAACTTAATGCTCGTTGCATGCACCGATAATTCGCCGGTATTGGTCTTAAATAATATGCCCTCAACACCAACAATATCACCCAAGTCCCAATGCGCGTTAAAGCGATCATACTCGCCTTCGGCTAAATCATTTTTGCGAATATACGCTTGAATACGACCAGACATATCTTGCAACGTGATAAATGATGCTTTACCCATCACACGCTTAAGCATAATACGCCCAGCAATTTTTACTGTTGGCTTATCTGTCAAAGCCTCTAACTCTGCTTTTTCGATCTTGCCATATCGTGCTTGCAGGCATGCTGCTGCGGCATTGGGTTTGAAATCATTAGCAAACGCAATACCATTATTTGATTCGGTATGCTCTTTAAGCTTTTCTTTGCGCACTTGAATCTGATTATTTTCTTCGATTTGCGCTTCTTCTTTTGTCATCACTTGATCTTGAACTTGTTCTGTCATGGCTGTTATTCCAATTTTTTATTTTAATCTTTATTTAAGGGCGTATTCGATACGCCCCTACGCTACATCATTTTCAATACGCCCCGCTACATTATGTGCAACACGCTCCTATGGTGTATCATGCCAATTTTAGTAATCTGGCTATCACAAACCCATTTTCAAGCTGGCTTCGATAAATTTATCTAAATCACCGTCAAGCACTGCCTGTGTGTTGGTATTCTCTACAGAGGTTCTTAAGTCCTTAATTCTTGATTGATCAAGTACATAAGAGCGAATTTGGCTGCCCCAACCAATATCTGATTTAGACTCTTCAAGCGCTTGCTTTTCAGCATTGCGCTTGTGCATCTCTAGCTCATATAACTTTGATTTTAGCTGCTTCATCGCTTGATCTTTGTTTTTATGTTGTGAGCGATCATTCTGACATTGCACGACAATACCTGATGGCTCATGCGTAATTCTTACCGCTGAATCTGTACGGTTGACATGCTGCCCACCGGCACCTGACGCGCGATACGTATCAATGCGCAAATCCGCGGGGTTAATCTCAATCTCGATATCGTCACTCACCTCAGGGGAGACAAAAACCGATGCAAATGACGTATGACGACGATTGCCTGAGTCAAACGGTGACTTACGCACCAAACGATGTACACCCGTCTCAGTCCTAAGCCAACCATAGGCGTACTCACCTTCAAAACGAATCGTACAGCTCTTAATGCCTGCAACATCGCCATCTGAGACTTCAATGAGCTCTGTTTTCAAGCCATGCGCCTCACCCCAACGTAGATACATACGCATAAGCATTTGCGCCCAATCTTGCGCTTCAGTGCCTCCCGAGCCAGATTGCACATCCAAAAACGCATCATTTGGATCCATTGGGTTATTAAACATACGCATAAACTCAAGCTTAGCTAACGCAGATTCCAAATGATCAATTTCGGTGATCACCTCTTGCAAGATGCTCTCATCATCAGCTTCTTGCGCAAATTCAATCATCTCTAGCGCATCAGTAATTCCCTTATCAAGCGTTAAGACATTATTAACAACCACTTCAAGTGCTGTTTTTTCTTTACCTAGCGTTTGCGCATTCTCTGGATCATTCCAAATCTCTGGATTTTCCAACTCCATTAATACCTCGTCTAAACGCTCTTTTTTATGGGCAAAGTCAAAGATACCCCCGAAGTGTATCTAAGCGCATTGCCATCTCTTTTAATTGTGTTTTATAGCTATTTACTTCCATTACAGAAAATTTTATTTGATTGGCGTTAAAGTGGTCGATATTCTAGCATAAGCTTGACTCAGCTGCGAATTGTTTTTCCCTTTGCACAGTTTAAGCATAGCTCAATTGCTATTTTGTTCTATAATGACGTAAAAAAGTGTATTTTATTGTATCTAAATGCATCGCAAGCAAAGGAGATTGCCATTATGTCATCACAACCTCTTTCTCAAGTCTCGCCTAAAGAAAAAGAAATCTCGCGCACGAAAAATATTGTTGCTAGCTTCTGCGGAAGCGTTTCAGAATGGTATGAATTTGTTGTTTATGCCTTTTGCGCACCCTTCTTAGCGCCCTTGTTTTTCCCTTCTGACAATCAGCTTGTTTCCGTTTTAGCTGTTTATGGTGCCTTTGCTGCAGGCTTTTTGATGCGTCCATTAGGGGCGCTTGTTTTTGGTTACTTTGGCGATAAATATGGACGACAAAAAACTGTCTCTATTGCGGTTATTTTAATTGGCTTACCGACTGTCATCATGGGCATTATGCCAACCTATGAACACATTGGTGTTATCGCACCCATTGTGCTTATTCTTGTGCGCATGCTCCAAGGCTTAAGTGTTGGCGGACAGTTTACCGGATCTGCCGTTTTCATCAATGAGCATATAGGCAGTAATCGCCGTTACCTAGGTGCTGGCATCACCTTTACTGGCGCATTTGTTGGCATGCTACTGGCATCAGCAGTTGGCGCGCTATTAACGGCTATTTTAAGTGATAAACAACTTGCCAGTTGGGGATGGCGCATCCCTTTTATCTTAGGGATTTTTGTTGCCATCTTAGGCTATTACCTTAAAACGCACACCAGCGAGACTCCACAGTTTAAAAAACTCAAAGCACACAATGCCCTACCAAAGAATCCAATTATTGAAGCATTTAAAACACAAAAATTTGGCATGCTACTTGGTATTTTCATTTGTTGGCTAACGCCATTAATCGTCTATCAGCTATTTATCTTTATGCCAACCTATGCGCATACTTACCTTAATATTGAGCTAAGTCACGCACTTGAAATCAATGCCATTGGCATGATCATCTTATCTGTTTTCACCGTTTTTTGGGGCTATGTTGCTGATCAAATTGGCTTTTACAAGGTCATGGCAACGGCGGCGGTTATTTTGCTTTTCCTCTCACCATTACTCTATTGGCTAATGTCACTACATACTTCGATTTTTATTCTGGCACAAATTATTTTTGCCATTGTAGGAGCTGCTTTTATCGGTCCTGTAATGGGTATGCTTAGTCATTTATTCACAGTCAATGCGCGTTATACCGCGTTATCAATCAGTTATAATATAGGCTTTGGGATTTTTGGTGGCAGTGCAGCATTGTTTGTCATCTATCTCATTAACACAACGATGATCACATGGATTCCTGGTGTTTATATTTCCTTTGCTGCCATTATTTCTTTGATTGCCTTAACGATTGCCAGAAAACACATGAAGGCTTAAAAAGCCGATCATTTTAATTGCAGTTTATCTGCCAACACTCTAAAGTGGCTCGCTAACTATATAAACAAGTATGCACTTCGCTGCTTGACTAAGTACTATCTGAATATTTGGAGTTATCAATGAAACCGGTTAACAACCGCCTATTAGTCGCCATATTGATGTTGACGATTGTTATTGATGTCATGGGTGTGGGACTTGTTTTCCCCGTCATTCCTGAAATCATGATGTCAAAACAAAGCCCATTTTTTGGGGTTAACACAGCTGATTCGCTACGCAATTTTTATTATGGTCTATCCATGGCAGTATGGCCTTTGGGGATCTTTATTGGTAGTGCGATTATCGGCAGACTCTCTGATAAATATGGGCGTAAGCTGATGATCATCGTCTCACTAGCTGGCACGATTGTTGCTTATCTATTATCCGTAAGCGCTTTAGCGTTAGGCTCATTAAGCATTTTCATGTTAAGCCGTTTTATTTGCGGATTTTTTGGTGGCAGTTTTAGTATTGCGCAAGCAGTTATCTTGGATATTTCTAACGAGAATAATCGTGTTAAAAACCTAAGTTTAATCACGCTTTCCGCCTCTATTGGTTTTGTCTTTGGACCACTTATAACAACAGCTGTTGGTTTATTATCGCAAACGGAATATCAAGCCATTACACTGCCATTTTGGTTTGGCGCAGGACTTTCTGTGGTCAATCTATTAAGTGTTTGTTTCTTGCTACCTGAAACCTACACCAATCGTATTAAAGAGCAAAAACTTAAGCTGATAAGTCTTATCTTCAGTTTTAAAGTAATGTTTAGCGACAAGCGTGTCAAAATACTTGCATTAGCCTTTTTGATGTTGCAAATCGGTTGGGGCTACTACGCCCAAGGTTTACCACTTGTATTAGCGCAAGCATTCCAATTTGAACCAGCCAGCATTGGTTTTGTTTTTGTGATCATGAGTTTAGGTTTTGCCTTTTCAACACTTTACTTTCAAAACGTTGTGCTTAAACGCCTTAACAATCATCTTGCGATGCTATTAAGTGGCACCATTATCGCGATATTGATTGCACTTTGCACCTTTTTCTTAAGCCCAAGCTCAATGATTATCAGCGCATTTATTGGCGCGCTATTAGAAATCATCTTTTATACTGCCTTATTATCAGTCATTGCCAGCAAAGTTGAGGGTCATGAACAAGGCGCCATCATGGGAGGCACTACTTCTGTATTTGGTATTGCTTGGGCAATCAACGCCTTTACCCTTGGCTTATTTACAACATTCTACTTATTACTTCCTCTGTATCTAGCGGCGGTGAGTATTTTAATCGCAGGATTAGTCGTCAAACTAGACAAATAACATAAGTTATATTTATTTACTAACGATTTGCTTTGAATTTAACGTACTATACCCCTTCCTAAAAGGGAGAAAATAAGGAGATTTTATATGTTAATTAAAAATAAGCCCGTCACACTAACGTTTTTCATCACCCTGTTTCAAACGATGAGCACAGGTGTTATGTTTAGTTTAACCGTGTTGTATTTAACGCTTTCACTCAAGGTTAGTGAAAGCGAAGCATATATGCTCAACACCGCACTTTTTTCGCTTTTTTATTGCTTGCCACTGATAGCAGGTATTGTTGCTGACAAGCTCTTAGATGCAAAGCGCACGCTGATTATTGGACAGCTTTTTAGTATTTTTGGCTTTTTTGCCTTAGCACAGTTTGGCGAGCCTTTACTTGTCACGAGTTTAAGCTGCATTGCCATTGGTGGCGCATTTTACTTGCCTAGCATTTGGAAATTATTGCATAGCTGCTTTCCAGAGCATAACACGAAACGCTCATACTACTTTACTGTTGCCTATATAAGCCTTGCCACAGGCGGTATGATTGCAACATTTAGCTCAGGCTTCATTGCCAACTATTTTAGTTACCAAACTGCCTTTTATATTGGTGCAATCTACAATGTAATTTCACTCGTGTTGTTTATATCGTTCCAACACATTTACCCTGCTTCAAGACAGATTATTTCACTAAGCAAATACACATATAGCTTGGTTGTTTTTGTGCTTACCTTTGTTATAGTGCACTACCTCATGCAAAGACCACATGCCACGGTCACCATTATTTATATTGCTGGATTGTTACTTATTGCATACTTCTTGTATCTTGCAAGCCAAGCGCAAAACATACAGCAAAGAAAGGGAATTTTAAAATTTCTGGTATTTTGTTTTATCAATGTTGCCTATTGGAGTATTGCTACTTTGTCACAGACAAATATCACACTCTTCGCACAGTACAATCTTAACAGGCAAATTTTTGGGCTTACCTATCCGGCAGGTTCTGTGATTACTTTTTGGTATATCAGCATGTTTATTTGCGCAATTGGCGTGAGTTATTTTTGGTATCGCAAGCTCAAACACAATGCATTTGATCAAAAATTTCTTATTGGGCTTATTGTGACTGCAATTGCGGGTGCTGCAATCCCAGTTTCAATATATTTTTCAGGACTCCATAATCAGGTCACTTTTTTCTGGATTATTATATTTTTCTTCTTCTTAGGTCTTGGAGAAATCCTAATACACCCTAATGGTAGCGCCTCTGTAGGGGAGTATATTCAAGAAAAAAATCGAGGATTTGCACTTGGTTCTTGGGAATTTGCAAGTGGACTTGGCGTTGCCATCTCAGGGCAACTATCTGTATTAACGGTCACCGATAGCAAAGAAACGAATTTATTATTAAGCAATCAAGCCTATAGCCATGTGTTTTTGTATATTGCTATTATTTGCCTTGCCTTTGGCATCATTACATTCCTCATTAATCGCTTTTTGAGAACATCACATTAATACCTTAATTTTGTAGTATTCATTTATAAAACTAGAACGCTTAAAATATCTCCCACAGCATAGGCAATCTTTGAACATGCTAGCTATATTGCGGTGGGGCCGATTGTACAGCGCTTTTAAAGCTAAGGGGTAATACGCTTTAAAAGCCGCTCGTACATTTTTATAATCTAATAAACCACACAGAGTAAGACAATGGCAACCATACACACAGCAGAAGAATACGCTAATATTTATAAAATCTTACAAAAACATGATAATTCCAAGCAAATCATAGACCATATCACCAAAGAAATTTTACCTACTATCAACTGCAATCGCTCTTTAGATATCGGGGCAGGTGAGGGCAAAATTACCAAAAAGATTTCGCCACACTTTAATAACACTCTAGCAATCGAACCTAATCCTACTTATGCAAGTTTATTAAAGTCAATTGATGACTTAACCGTGATCAATCAAACTTTTCAAGAAGTCAAATTATCTGAGCAGTATAACTTTATATTATGCTCTCACGTACTCTATCACGTCGATGAACAAGACTGGGAAATTTTTGCATTAAAGGCGTATAAAGCACTCGCACCGGGAGGTGTGCTCATGTTTGTCGTGCCATCGAATAAGGGTGAACACTATGAAAAATGCATAAGTTACAATCCACAATATAAGTGCTATAAGCTTCTCAAGGCAATTGCTAATAAGCATAAGATTAACTATAAGCTCAAAATAACTGATGCTTTTTACAATACAACAACCTTGGATGAAATGTATCAAATTTGCCGCTTTTCAATCCTAGAGGACAGCTTCACCTATGAGATGTATCAAGGCCTTCTACAAAAAGGGATTGAGCCATTCAATGTAGATGTTATGGATTATGCTAAGCGTAAATATGTCGATGATAATCATTACTCACTAATCATTCACCCTGCCTTTATTAGCTTTCATAAACCCTTGTAATTATCGTAATAAACGCGCATAACGGCGCATATTCTGAAATAACCCATGGCTTTTAAACCATGCTTCAATATTCCCTGAAAAATGGCTGCGATAGAGCTCCTGAATATTACGAATATGTGTGCGTACTGTGCCAACTGAACACTGCAATATTCTGGCACTAACAACTGTACTATAGCCTTCAAAATACAAAGCCAGACATTTAATTTGCTGCTTTGTCAGATAAAGCCCTTGCGCGTTAATTAACACATACAGCTTTGCCAACATTGCATAACAACGGCTATTTGATTCGTTTAATGCCTCTAATGTTTTCGCCGCTGTTTTATCATCAGTGATCTGCGCAAAAACACCTGCCATATCAGGTGATAACGAATATTCTTTGATTTTATCCTCTTGCCAACGCAACATAATTGAAGCATTAAAAACAAACTTCTTACCTGTGGTTTCTATACCGCAAAACTCACCAATATGCTCACAGTTTTCAGAAAACTGTAATACAGTGGTATCGGCGCAATGCGCTTGCTGTAAGAAATCCAATGATCTCACATCAACCGATTGAAAATAAAAAGAAAGATCCATGGCAATTTCATCACGCCCAAAAGCAATACCATAGTCAGTCAAAGCCAAACAATCGGGTGTTAGAAACTCACCCAATGCATTGTTATCGCGCCCAATCAGCAGAGCATCTAGGAATTCTTTTGTTTCATTAACCTTGTTATTACTCTTCGTCATCCATGTTCTCTTTTAATTACACGATATCAAAGTCAAACATTTGATTAGCAAATGGCTCGTCAATCAATCTAAAATGCCACCATTCCGTTGCTATTGGTTCAAATCCAGCACTTAACATCTCTTGACGTAATAACGCTCGGTTGGTAATCGCTTCTTTTGAGGCTTCTCTATTCTCAGGATGTGACAAGGGATCCATATAATCAAAGATCGTACCCATTTCAAGCGCTTGACCTTGTTGATCAATCAATGTTAAGTCAACGGTGCTACCACTACAGTGGTTTGATGTTTTATTAAAATAGCCCTGTCCAAATAAGTCTGCTTTGCTTAAGTTGGGATAATACTGACGCTGCGTATGATTATCGTGAGTGTCTTGCGCCCATTGCCAAAAATCATCAACGGCTTTAGCGGGACGATAAGCATCCCAAATCAATAGACTTAAATTATGTTTAGCAACACGTTGAGCTACCTGCTGCAATGCAGCGTAGCAGACCTTTGTCATCAAGCATTTATTCGCATAATAGCCTACTATACGCCTACCTACGATATTATCATCATAGCTGTATTTAATATCCCAACGCATTGGGTCCGATTGCGTTAACTCAATAAACTCACTATGCATAGTGCAACTACCGAATATTAGAAAGGAATATCGTCATCATCAAAGTCATTAAGTTGACTTAAATCTGGCTGCACTTGAGGCTTGGCTTGCTGTGGCGCCTGATTATATGCACCTGCTGCAGCTTGTGGTTGCGCTGATGGTTGGTTAAATTGTGGCTGCGAATAACCTTGCTGAGGACTGCCTCCATTCTGTCCTTCATTACGTCCGCCCATTAGCTGCATTTCAGTAGCAACAATCTCGGTTGTATAGCGCTCTTGACCATTTTGATCTTGCCATTTATTAGTGCGAATACGCCCTTCAATATACAGCAACGACCCTTTTTGCGTATATTGTGCAACCGTCTCTGCTTGCTTACCAAACACGACAACACGATGCCATTCTGTATTTTCAACAAACTGCCCTGTTTGACGATCTTTATAGCCATCATTGGTCGCTAATCGCAAATTTGCTACCGACATACCACTTGGCATATAGCGCACCTCAGGATCTGCACCCAATCGTCCAAGCAAAATCACCTTATTTACTGTACCCTTAGCCATAAATCACCTTTTATTCTAAATTATTCTAATTTTTCAGTCTGAAATTCACCGACCTATAGTATCACAATGATCGCAGCGTTAACACGCTTAGCATGTAAGATTATTGACAAACTTAATCAACGCATAGACCTTGATGTCATATGCTCTTTTAAGAAGCTGACATATCATTTTTTATTACACAATACGCCATTTTGCCATAGTCCATTGCTTGCAAATCTGCTAATCTGAGTGACGTAAAATCGATAACAAATTGGAGTTAATCATTCATGAGTCGTTATGATAACATCAACATGGATAATTTATGGAATGAAGAACAAGATCATTTCAGTAATGAACAATATTATTCGCTGTTGATAGAACAATATAAAATCTACGTTGAAATGGCAGATCGTGCAAGCTTTCGTCGTGTGTCAATCAATCTATTTTTCCTTATTGCCAATATCGCCATCGTTGGCATTATGGCACTTGGCATTAGTCGCTCTAGCACTGAGTTATCACTTGGCTTATTGGTATTGCCTTTATTAGGCTTATTAGCCATTTGCTATTGCTGGTGGCGTGTTGTACGTTTTTATCGCCATACGGTTAATATCAAAGAACAAGTCATTGGCGCGCTTGAAAAACGCCTACCTTCTAGCCCCATCTTTTCTGCTGAACGCGTAACTGCATTACAAAAAGGTTCTTTCACGCCACTTAAGCGTATCGAAACTTATATGCCGTTTGTATTCTTCTTACTATATATCGGCATCTATATCTATCTTTTGATTGCTTGGGGGAAATAAGCAATGACCACAACTTTAATTAAAGATGAACTAACACAACTAAAGTCACGTTACCAATCTTTTATTGATCAAGGCTTAAAGCTTGATATGACACGTGGCAAGCCATGTGTTGAGCAACTTAATCTATCCGATGAGTTACTCAACAACTTAAATCATCAAGATGTCGTTGTTGCGCCTGATTATCGCAATTACAGCCCACCTGATTTACTTACAGGACTTCCCGCAATCAAGACACTTTTTGCCGATGTGCTTGGTATTACGAGCGATCAAATCATTGTTGGCGGCAATTCATCGCTTAATTTGATGTATGACACAATTATCAAAGCGCTCATTCATAAACTGCCAAATCAGACAAAAAGCTGGTCTGAACAAGGGAAAATCAAATTTCTGTGTCCAACCCCTGGCTATGATCGTCACTTTGCCATTTGTGAGTCTTTTGATATTGAGATGATTAACATTCCTTTAACTGGCAATGGTCCAGATATGGATCAAGTGGAAAAACTCGTTGCTAATGACAGCAGCATCAAAGGCATGTGGTGTGTGCCTAAGTACAGCAACCCAACAGGTGAAAGCTACAGTAATGAAACGATCAAGCGTCTTGCTGCGATGCAAACAGCTGCAAATGACTTTAGAATCTTCTGGGATAACGCCTATGCCGTGCATCACCTAGATATGCAAGATCAAGTGGAAATTATTGATATTCTTAGCGAGTGTACCAAAGCTGGTAATGCTGATCGTGTATTTATGTTTGCCTCCACCTCAAAAATCACTTATGCCGGTGCTGGCATTGCCATTATTGCCTCTAATAAAGGCAACCATGACTGGCTAGTATCGCAACTAAAAGCACAAACCATTGGTCATGATAAAATTAATCAGCTGCGCCATTTAAAGCTTCTTCCAAATAAAGATGTTTTTATGCAACACATGGCAAAACATGCAGCCATTTTAAAACCTAAGTTCGATATTGTGAATGAAGTCCTTAGTGCTGAGCTTGGCACGGATGGTCAATTTGCACAGTGGCACGAACCCAAAGGCGGCTATTTCATTAGTTTTGATAGCCAACCTGGACTTGCTAAGAAAATTGTCAAAATGGCACAAGATGCAGGTGTTAAATTAACTAACGCAGGTGCCACGTATCCTTATGGCAAGGATCCACAAGATTGCAATATTCGTATTGCCCCTTCCTTACCAACGGTCTCTGAGCTTAAAATCGCGACCGAAGTGTTAGCCGTTGTTACCAAAATTGCGACATTAGAACATTAACATCACCTTACTCAACCATCTTTGCTAAGGAAGCACTATGAAGGGTCTTAGAATACTCGTTGATCACCTTGATCTCTGGGCACCTTATTTTCCAACTGACAATCTACAAACCACTCAAGATTACTTAACAACAAAGCATCATCACAGTGCCTATTTGATTAATTTATCAGACGATACAGGTTATCTTGGTCAAGGTTATTATGCATCCCTACTTGCTGAAGCTAATGGCGATAAAGTCATACCCAGCGTTAGCACATTAAACAATCTTCAGCATCTCGGTGATTTATCATTTAGTCTTCTCAATATCCGACTGAATTCACAAGCTATTGATGTTTTAGAACAGCTTAATCAAGACAACACAGTACACATCAAACTTTACTTTGGCACATCTGCTTACCCAGGATTTGCCAAACTTGCGCGTAAAATTTTTGATATTTACAATGCCCCTCTTCTACAGATCGGCTTTATTAAAACTGCCAATATTTGGCAAATTCATAGTCTTACAACCATCTCCCTGCAAAGCTTAAATGATGCAGAGGAAACTTTTTTTGCAAATGCGCTGAGTGATTTTAGCACCAAAGTCTGGCGTAAGCCGCGCTCACAAAAGCAATATCGCTATGAAATGGCAATACTCGTTGATCCAGACGAAGCACTGCCACCAAGTAATAATCAAGCGATTAAAAAATTTATTAAAGCAGGACGCGCACTAGGTGTTGATATAGATCTCATCACCAAAGAAGATTATGCGCGCCTACCTGAATACGATGGCTTATTTATTCGCACTAACACCCAAATCAACCACTATAGTTATGCATTTGCTAAAAAGGCAGAGGAAAACAACCTTGTTGTCATGGATAGTACCCAAACAATTATGCGCTGCACTAACAAAGTATACTTGCACAATTTGATGGAAAAAAACCATATTACCATGCCTGAATCTTATTTTGTTTTCCGCCGCAATACCCCGCCAAACTGTGATGAATTAATTGAAAAATTAGGCTTGCCTATTGTGTTAAAAGTACCTGATGGTTCATTTTCAAAGGGTGTTAAAAAAGCTAAGACAAAAGAGGAACTCATTAGCGAACTAAATAATCTTTTATCTCAATCATCAATTATTATTGCGCAAAAATATCATTACACAGATTACGACTGGCGTATTGGTGTTTTGAATAATAAACCACTGTATGCATGCAAATACTACATGGCACCAAACCATTGGCAGATTGTAAATCACGGCAAAAAGAATGTGACTGCAGGGCCTGCTGAAGCATTTGGCATTCATCAAGCACCCAAAGATGTCATTAAAATAGCACTTAAGGCGTGCCGTTTGATTGGTCACGATCTTTATGGTGTTGATATCAAGATGATTGATGATAAACCTGCCATTATTGAAATTAATGACAACCCATCCATTGATCATCCATGGGAAGATGCTTATTTAAGTGATGAGCTTTATAGCAGAATCATGCTTGAATTTGTTAATCGTATGGAGCATAAGCGAGTTCACTATGACGATTAACATTCGTCTGGCGCAAACCAAAGATGTCCCTGCACTTATTGAGATTGAAAATGCTCTTTTTAACAGCGACAAACTAAGCAAAGCTCAATTTTATTACCATATTCGTTCATTAAAGAATGAACTTTTTGTTGCTTATGAGCATCACGAAATCACTGGATATATATTATTGTTTATACATCGTCATAGCGCACGCATCTACTCGCTTGCTGTTTCGCCAAACCATCAAGGCAAAGGCATAGCCCGCGAGCTCATGATACATACAATAAATCACTTAAACACCAACATTAGAAATGTTTTTCTTGAAGTTAACACCAATAATTTAAAAGCTATTCACCTGTATCAGAAGCTAGGCTTTGGCGTTAGTAAAACCATACATAATTATTATGACAATGGTGATAGCGCCTATAGAATGAAGAAAGCGCTTACTCAAACTTAGGCAAAACCAACTTACCCTTAACAAAAGGTGGGCACCATAAAAACTGTGTTGATAATATCTTTGAGAACTTAAATAAGCCATCTACAACACCGTCTTCTTCACCCGTCATTCGTAAGAACTGCGCTTCAAAGGGGTAAAAGCTTGTAGCAAAACACGAGAACATTAATCCGCCTTCAAGCTTATCATTAATCCATGGCATCGATCGGCGCCACATAAATGCTTCAGGTTCAAAGCTCTCTTGTGCTGTGCGTTTAACATGGGCAAACGGCTTGTTATCTTCAAACTCACGATTATCATCCAGGCTTCGCCCAATAATCTCTTCCTTAGCTTGCTGACTTGCTTTATCAAGCCACGCAAAGTCATGCTTCCACTTTTGAATAGTCCAAAAACTCGAACCATCTAAATATTTATCATCACTCACAACAATCGCGGTATTAAATTGCTCATCATCTTTAGGATTCTCGGTACCATCTTCAAAGCCAGATAAATCATGATCAACCATTTTGCCGTCTTCTACATAAGTTAAATAAGTGCAAGCTCGCGAGATATCCGTGCATTTAAAGGCATCACTTGCAATAGCAATCATTTGACGCGCCTTATGCATTAACATGCCTTGATCATTATCTCTTAACCAAAGCACTAAGTCGCAATGTGTTTTAGTCGCAAGCTTTTGCTGCTTTATTGTTGGTGTATATGCTTTGAAATCACTTTTTAGCTCTGCCTTGTGCATAAGCGCCTCACCCAAGCCAATCACCGTAGATTGACCATCAATCAGCTGACGTAAGCTTTGCATAACCTCCTTTAATTTACGCTTCTTCTTCAGAACAAAAAATAAATAAATTGCCGATGACGGTAAGTTTTCTAAAATACCTTGCTGATATTTTGGGATCTTGATCATTACTCTTCACTCCATCCTTTTGCTCTTGTCACGGCTTTGTGCCAATAGTTAGTATATTGTGTGCGTAGTTCGTTATTCAGTGAGCTTGTAAACTCTTTTTCAACAGACCATAACGATTTTAACTCATTAACATCCGACCAATAACCAACCGCAAGACCTGCCAAATAAGCCGCGCCTAATGCCGTTGTCTCTAATACTTGTGGGCGAATTACCTTAGCGTTAAGCATATCCGCTTGAAATTGCATTAGGAAATTATTTGCCACAGCGCCTCCATCAACACGCATTTCAGTTAATGGGATATTAGTATCTGATATTTGTGAATTAACAATATCCACTACCTGATAAGCTATGCTCTCTAATGCAGCACGCGCAATATGCGCTTTAGAGCTGCCACGCGTTAAACCAAAGATCGAACCACGTGCTGATTGATCCCAATGCGGCGCACCCAATCCTGCCATTGCAGGTACTAAATAAACACCACCATTATCAGCAACGGACAATGCAAGCCTTTCACTATCAGCGGCATTTTGCAAAATACCTAACTCATCTCTTAGCCACTGAATAACTGCACCACCCATGAAGACGCTTCCCTCTAGTGCATAGGTTGTTTTGCCATTAAGCTGCCAAGCAATTGTTGTTAATAAGTTATTGTTTGAAACTGCAGGAGTATCTCCTGTATTCATCATCATAAAGCACCCCGTACCATAGGTAGTCTTTAACATCCCTGGTTCTGTACA
Source organism: Cysteiniphilum sp. JM-1 (assembly GCF_008711525.1). Classification (GTDB taxonomy): domain Bacteria; phylum Pseudomonadota; class Gammaproteobacteria; order Francisellales; family Francisellaceae; genus Caedibacter. The sequence continues at coordinate 1,364 of NZ_VXKS01000011.1, read as the reverse complement.
CATTTGTCCAAATAATGCTGCTTGTTGGTCTCCTGCCACACCTGCTATCGGAATTTTTGTCGCAAAAAGGGTCGTTGCTGTTTGCGAATACACTTCACTTGAGGATTTCACTTCAGGCATCATTTCCTTAGGAATATCAAACAGCTTTAATAAATCGTTATCCCATTGATTGCTATGGATATTATAAAGCATCGTGCGACTGGCATTACTTGCATCTGTTGCATGTAGACGTAAATTAGTAAACTTAGCCATAAGCCAAGTATCGACCGTACCAAAGCATAACTCACCCTGTCTGGCTTTTTCACGAGCACCATCAACATGATCAAGAATCCACTTGATCTTAGAGGCACTAAAATAGGCATCAATCACCAATCCTGTCTTTTCTTGGATCATTTTAGCATGACCTTCAGCTTTTAATTTATTGCAGAAATCCGCTGTGCGTCTGTCCTGCCACACAATTGCATTATAAATCGGTTTGCCCGTGTCACGCTCCCAAACAATCGTTGTTTCACGCTGATTAGTAATACCAATAGCGGCAATATTCTTACCATTAATACCTGCTTTGGTGATAGCAGTAGCAGCAACTGCAGCTTGTGTACTCCAAATTTCCTTAGGATCATGCTCAACCCAACTAGGCTTTGGATAAATTTGTCTGAACTCTTGTTGCGCCATTTCAACCACTTGACCTTTTTGGTTAAATATAATCGCACGTGAACTCGTTGTACCTTGATCGAGTGTTAGAATATATTGCGACATGCATACGTCTCCTTATCATTAGCTCCGCCAGTATCATATACGGTATAGATACAAAGATACAATAAGATACTGAAAGAAACACAATAGAACCTAGATTGTACAAACAAAAAAGGCACCCTTAGGTGCCTTTTGAATTGGTATTGTATTGCGATGTCCCATCGTCTTGCAATGTCGAATAATTTGGCGGTGTCCTACTTAACTTCAGGCGTCCTGCCTTACGCCATTACATGGTCAATGTCATGCTTCCATTGATCAAATTTGTTCCCAACAAATTTGTCACATGGCGAATGGTGAGACGGAAAAATCAAATAGTGCCAACTATTTGCCGTCGAACGCCACTTGTAACGGATTAGCAAGTAGCCGATTTGATAAAATACAGGATGTATTTTTGATAAATACACTATCATCGACGCTAACTGTTTTCACTTCTGAGTTCGGAATGGGTTAAAAGCACTGCTTTTAACGACTTTGAAGCGAGGGGATATTTTCTCTCCCGAGCGTTGACTCAAAGTCCGGAATGATCACCATGGAAGGTTTTACGACAAACCGTCAAGGAAGTATTTTTGAAAAGCTCAGGTGAAATATATTATGCTTGGCAATGTCTTACT
>NZ_VXKS01000010.1 GCF_008711525.1 Cysteiniphilum sp. JM-1 | reverse complement strand
TATCGTGTCACGACAACGATGCAAACCAAAAAAGGGAAAACCTTACATATTCGTAAGTCAACTAAGCCCAATCATGAGCAGTCTAAGATTTATAAAGCCTGTAATGCGCCAGCTATTCCACTAAAGCAGATCATTACAACGCTATAGCGCATCGATCACGTCTTCACAAAAAATCAAAAAAAACACAAAAAATCTGTAGTGCCTTAACTCAACTTTGTGTATGGCGCAAAGCATTATACTGTCTACGTTTCAGAAATTTTGCTTACCAAATTGGGTTAAGATCAAAAGTGTGATTAACAATGCTAAAATCTGGCTTCAACTATCCAAAACACAATCGATGGTTGAGGCGCTTTGGCAGTTTTCCCCTAAAGAAGCAATTATTTATAGGGAGCACGAAGCGATTCCGGCATTTACTGAAGCATCAAATAAGATGAGCAAATGGCTTAAATCACAAGGTTTTAGCTTTGTCGGACCAACGATATGCTATGCTTTTATGCAAGCAACAGGGATGGTTAATGATCATTTAAGCTCATGCTTTGTCTTTAATGCCAAATAAAACGATAGTAGCAATCATCGCCATAACAAGTATTAATAGGGCAATCAGCAAGTTGGGCGCCAAAGGTAGAGATAAAGCAAAGCCACTGATAAGGCCTGCGGCAAGCATGCTAATGCAGCCATATAAACTGCCCACTGCGCCTAAACGCGCTTTAAAACTGACAATGGCTAGGGTGCTACTGGTTGGGAAAATGACACCTGCGGCAAAGTTAAAGATAATCACTGCCAGCATGATGAATTCAAGGCTGTGACTAAAGAATACGGCTTGAATGGTAATGAGAATGCCTGAGAGCAAGAAAAGCATCACAGCAATGACTTGAGAGCGCTCAATGGAAATATATTTAAGTGCCATGCCATTGGCAAACATACCTACAGCAATAAAGGCTTCACCAATACCAAATACAATGGCGTAGTGGATTTCGCTTAAGCCAAAATATTGTTGAAATAAGAAAGCGCTCATTGACAAATAAGCGATGATAGCGCCCATAATCGTGCTTGAGATTGTCATGTTTTTAATGAATGTTTTATTCTTTATAACCCATAGATAGGTTTTAACGGATAGCTTGGCTGACAGGCGTTTTTTGGGGTTCAGTAAAGTCTCCACCAGATAAATATAAGCGCCAATATAACAGATCACACTTAAAATTAAGATGAAAATAAAGTCTGCACGCCAATGATAAACATGTGCTAAAAACGCACCAACGATTGGTGCAATCACAGGTGCCATTAAAGTGCCAATACCCATAAATGACATAAAACGTGCATATTTAACCTTATCAGGAATAACATCACGCAAAATAACACGACCTAATGACATCGGTGCTGCCATGCCAATGGCTTCAAGTGTGCGCCCAACCATTAGCATGCTAAAGTTTAGACTAAATACGGTAATCAGTGTGCCAACAATGCTAATAGCAAGGCCTGTAAGAAAAATTTTGCGTCGTCCAAAGCGCTCAGATAGGGGACCATAAATAAGCTGGGCGCAAGCAAAAACAATAAAATAATAGGTAACACTAAATGCTAATAAGTGGGCTCCCGTGCCAAAGTCTTCACTAATACTTGGTAACGAAGGGACATAAATATCAGAGACAAAAATACCTAGCATCGAGGTAACCATAATAATAAAAACGAAAATAACCTTCGCCGATGTAGATGCTTTAATATGTAACATGATGCCTGCCCAATAACTAAACTTTTAGTGTTGTAAAACTTTCAAAAATGAACGCAAGTTCAGTATAAAGTAAAACGATTTTTTGTGCTAGCCGGATTCAGGGAAAGTTTGTAGTGAAATTGTAATCATTGGGTGCTTAGTTAAAACAACTAAAACAGATGTTCAGATGATTCATTGGTTATTAAGCAGCTACTATCAGCATATATGCGTTCTTGATCACATTCACGCGTATCAAATAGGGTTTGATCATATAAGTGACTAGGGACAACATTACTAAGTGATGCAAAGATATTCTGTGGAATAATCGGGTTTTGTTGAGCTAACTCGTGAATGAGATTTTTTACCTGCTGACGCTTTAGATTTTCCTGCGTACCACATAGGTTACATGGGATAATTGGAAAAGCTTGTTCTTTGGCAAAGCGGGCGATATCGCGCTCTTGGCAATAAACCATTGGTCTGATCACCACATTTTGCTTATCTTCGGTTAATAGCTTGGCAGGCATTGACTTGACTTTTCCTTGATAAAACATCGACATTAATGCCGACTCAATCACATCATCCCGATGATGACCAAGCATGATCTTATTAATGTGGTTATCGCGTGCGAAACGATAGATATTACCGCGACGTAAGCGTGAGCATAACGAACAATAAGTTTTATTTTCAGGTACTTTATCAATAACAACAGAATAAGTATCACGCTTTTCGATAATATATGTAATGTTGTGATCTTCAAGATATTGTCTTAATCCAGAGTCATCCCAGCCTGGTTGGGTTTGATCTAAAGTGTAGACAATTAAGTCAAGTTCATAAGTGTCGTTGGCGACTAAATCGTGCATGACTTTAACCAATGTGAAAGAATCTTTACCACCGGATAAGCAAATCATCACCTTGTCACCTTTTTGAAGCATTTTATAATCGGCAATGGCTTTGGTGATATAAAAATGAAGTTTCTTTTCTGTTTGCGTCATGGTGTTATAGGCTCTTTTTAAATAAACGCTCTTTTTCACGTTTCCAGTCATGCTCTTTAGAAGCTTGGCGTTTATCATGCAGTTGTTTGCCTTTGGCGATTGCGATCTCAATTTTAACGCGTGAGCCTTTCCAGTACATTGCCAATGGTACAATCGTGTAGCCTTTGATATCGACTTTACCTAAAAGTTTATTGATTTCTCTACGGTGTAATAATAGTTTTCGCGTGCCTGCAGGAACAGGGACTACATGTGTTGATGCAGAGTGCAAAGGTGTAATCAATGCATTAAAAAGCCAAGCTTCATTATTTTTTACATGAATGTGACTATCGGTTAATTGCACACGACCTGCGCGGATGCTTTTGATTTCCCAACCTTGAAGCACAATACCTGCTTCAAAGCGCTCTTCAATTAGGTACTCATGAAAAGCTTTTTTATTTTTAGCAATCGTACTACTGGTTGCCGTTGATTTTGGTTTTATCTTTGCCATTGTTTTGCAAAATAGTGCATAAGCGTTACAATAGCCAAGATTCTAACATGAACTTATGACATAAGAGAAACACTATGACAACAATTCATCGAACGGCATTGGTTGAATACAGTGCTAAAGAGATGTATGACCTTGTAAATGATATTGATAAATATCCTCAATTTTTACCTATGTGCCAAGCAGTAGAAGTGCACATGCATACCGAAACCGAAGCTGAGGCGACACTCAAAATTGCCAAAGGTGGCGTTAAGATTGATTTTGGCACGCATAATGACATGATTTCAGGTAAAGAGATTAAGATACGATTAATCAAAGGTCCCTTTAAGCGTTTATTAGGCGTGTGGCATTTTATTCCTTTAAATGACAAAGCTTGTAAGATAACACTTGATTTAGAGTTTGAATTTTCCTCCAAAGTCATGGCATTAGCATTAGGTGTTGTTTTTAATACGTTGGCTAATACGATGCTTGATGCTTTTTGTAAGCGCGCGAAAACCGTGTATGGAGCAGAAGCTATATGAAAGTAGAAGTGATTTATGCCAGCCCTCAAGCGCAAAAGCTATATCAACTTGAGTGTGATGAAAATACCTCTGTCAAAGATGTGATTACACAAAGTGGGGTATTAAGTGATTTTCCTGAGATTGATCTAATGACGCAATCAATAGGCATTTATAGTGAAGTTGTGACACTTGATCATATTGTAAAACCTGATGATCGTATTGAAATTTATAGAAAACTCATCATTGACCCCAAAGATGCTAGAAGAATTCGCGCTGAAGAAAAGCGCAAAAAAGATGGATTAAAACTGTTTGGGGCTTAAATTTTAAATTGTGCGACATTGTCGCACAATTAACTAAAAACGAGAGACAGTGTCTCTCGAAATTAAGCAGACTGCATGATTAATATGCTTGCGCATATTAATAATAAGGAGAAAAAACATGAGCATTTGGAAAACACCTGTAACACTAGAGCAAATGAATGAGCGAGGAGCTGGTTTATTCTCGGATACTTTAGGTATTCGTTTTACTGAGTTAGGTGATGATTATTTATTAGCTGAAATGCCACTGCAAAAAAAGCACAAGCAGCCAATTGGGATAATGAATGGTGGCGTTTCTTGTGGTATTGCAGAAACCGTTGGCAGCACTGCCGCGAATTATGCCGTTGATCTGACAAAACAATATTGTGTTGGTTTGGATATCAATACCAACCATATTCGTCCGGCAACAGAAGGTGTGTTAACGGCTAAAGCCTATCCACATCATATAGGGCGGACAACCCATGTATGGGCGATTGAAATTATTGATGAAAAGGGTCGTTTGATATCGATCAATCGTTTAACAATGGCTGTCAAGGATCGATAATTTGCAACATGCAAAGCTCAAATGGCAAGACTCAGGCGAGCCATTCTCAGATAAATTTGCGGATGTTTATTTTTCAAAACAGAATGGGCTTGCCGAGAGTGAATATGTTTTTTTAGATGGGAATCAGCTGAAAAAAAGATTTGAAAATCTTGATCAAAATGCACATTTCGTGATTGCTGAGACAGGTTTTGGTACGGGGTTAAACTTCCTTGCAACGCTAAATCTTTGGGATAAATGCGCACCTAAAACGGCTAAATTAAGCTTTATAAGCTGTGAGAAATATCCATTAACTTATAGTGATTTAGAGAAAGCATTAGCTATATGGCACGAGCTTAAACCCCAAGCTGATCAATTACTTCAGCTTTATCCAAATGACTTTTATATTGGTGCAACATCTTTAAATATCACTGAAAATATCAATTTAACCTTATTAATCGATGATGCAGTAAATGCTTTGGCAGCAATTGATATCAGTGTTGATGCTTGGTTTTTAGATGGCTTTGCCCCGGCTAAGAATCCTGATATGTGGTCGGATGATTTATTTAAAGAAATTTATCGTTTAAGCCATGGCAAAACAAGCTTGTCTACCTTTACTGCAGCGGGTTTTGTTAAACGAGCGCTCGAAGCTCAAGGTTTTGAAGTCAAAAAACGAAAAGGCTTTGGTCATAAACGTGAAATGATTTGTGCTGTTGTTAAAGACACTCAAAAGTTAGCGCAAACCAAGATTAAACCGTATTTTGCCAAGCCGCAATTAACACTAAGTAAAAAGCAGAAAGTTGCAATTATTGGTGCAGGTATGGCGGGGTGCGCGCTAGCCTATGAGCTAAGCCAATTAGGCTTTGAAATTGATCTATTTGATCAATATGATGATATTGCGCAAGGTGCCTCAGGTAATCCTTATGGGATATTGAAGCCTTATATTACAGCCGATGCTAATATCTCTGATAGCTTTCATACCCAAGGCTTTGTGCATACCAGAGACTATATTTTGAAGCATAACAGCGAGATTGATTTTAGAGAATGTGGTGCTTTGGAGTTATTAAGCGATAACAAAACACAGTTGCGTTTTGATAATATTATTAAAAAGCGTGGTTTTCTTCATGGTTTGCTGCAAATCGTTGATGCAGCAACAGCTTCTGAAATAGCAGGCTGTGATATTTCATCAAGCTGTGCTTATTACCCAACGGCAATGATGGTTAATCCTTATTCGTTATGTCAGAGTCTCATTCGTAGTAGCAAAAATGTAAACTTGTTTTTATCGCATCGTTTAGATAAGTTTGTCAGATCAGATAATGCATGGCAGCTGAGCTTTACTGATAACAAAAAAAATCACAGAAGATCGTTAGCATACAATGCAGTGGTGTTTGCTGGCAATGCCTCTCTTATAAAAGATTTTGATGCTTTTAAACATATAGAGGTTTATCCGTCATATGGACAAATTACTCAAGTACACAAATTATTAAATAATAAAACAATCATACTTGATAAAGGCTATATTTTGCCAAGCGTTAATGATAAACAGCTTATTGGTGCGACGTTTCGTGATAATAATGATTTAATGACTGAAGTGCGTGAGAGTGACCACAATGTTAACTTAGCACAGCTAGGTCATGTTATTGATCCGTCAGTAGATATGAAAATTATCTTGGGACGTGTGTCATTGCGCTGTGTCACTGCTGATCATGTGCCGATGATAGGTGCCATTGCTGATAACGTGAAGTTCATTGGGCAATATTATCAACGTTTACAAAAGGGTGTTATTTTAAAAGCATTGCCTCAGATAGAGTACCTCTCTGGGCTTTATCTATTAACGGGGTTTGGTTCAAAAGGATTATGCTCAATGATGTATGGCGCTAAGATATTAGGTCAATTGATGAGTAATGGATCCCAAGCGTCAATGCCAAGTTATCTTATAGAGGGATTGCATCCCTTAAGGTTTAATATAAGAACTTTTAAAAAGAGATAAGCTTTTCTTCAAGTTTTAACTATAATGACGGCTGATAATGTAAGAATAATAAATGGATATCAAAAGATCATGGGAATAGAGAAATCGCCAATAACAACCAAGCCAAGTAAAGCGATATTAATTACTTTATTTGTTGCTGCTGGATTTATTCTGGCATATCCGCAAGCAATGATGGATATCTATTTGCCGGTATTGCCTTATTTGGATAAAGCATTAAATACATCAAAAGAAATGGTGCAGTATACGGTAGCATTTTTCCTGTTGGGTAGTGCAATTTCACAACTTATTTCAGGTGTGCTATCTGATCGCTTTGGGCGTGTGCGCATATTAATTCTAGGCTTACTTATTACGATGCTCGGCAGTGCTTTGTGCCACGTTGAGCACACTATCGAGTGGATGCTTGTTGGACGGATTTTACAAGGCATTGGCGCTGGTATGGCGGCTGTGTTAGCACGTGTCATTGTTGCGGACTCTTTTCAAGGCAAAGCTTTTTCAAAAATCTATGCGCTTCTTATTGCATTTTCAGTATTTACTGTATCAATTTCTCCGGTGATCTCAGGCTACTTAATGCAATACCAAGGATGGCATAGTGTCGTTAGCTTTATGTTTTGGTATGCTTTGATCATTGCGTTAATCGTAGGTTTTGGATTGATTATTGGCAGAAATGCCATTAAATCAACTACTTCACATATAAAAATAAATATCGCACAAGTCATAAAAATCATGTTTAATATACGTTTTCTAAGTGCTACGTTAGTGATGTTTTTTGTTTATGGTGTTGTTGCTAGTGTGCTTTTAACTTACCCTTATATTTTTGTTCAAGTTTACCATATGCCGGTTGCAGCATTTGGTTGGGTTATTGCATTAGTTATTTTATGTATGCTCATTGGTGCATGGTTGAATAGTATACTTCTTAAAAAATATACGATGATGACGTTGGTTAAAGTGGCACTCATTGTCATGTTTATTAGCATGATTGGTGTGACCTTATCATCGAATACCAGTACTTATATTACTGATATTATCTGTCTATCTGTGTTTTGGCTTGTCTATCTTTGGGTTTATCCCAATATGATTGCCATTGCAACATCCGTTTACCCAGAATATAAAGGCACAACAATCGCGATCTTTAGCTTCATTCAGATTATTGGTGGCTTTGTATTTACCGCGCTAGGTGCTTGGCATGTCTTAGATACGGTTTATGAGCTTGGCGTTACTGGCATGATCGGATTACTGTTAGCGTTAATCTCTTTTTTCATTTTGCAACGCTCAAGCCTATAAATTCAATTTACCCTTTTAAGCCACAACATATAAATGACTAAAATAATGATGCTTAAGCTTGAAAGAAAGGTAAAAGCAATCGGCATTGACAATATATCGCTAAAGGGTAATACCGTTACAATTGCTGTGATAAGTGAAGCTGCACCCATTTGAAAAAAGCCCATCATTGCTGACGCAGATCCCGCTGTTAGGGTAAATGGAGCAAGTGCCTTGGCGGTGGCGATTGGAATCACAAAGGATATCCCAGTAAAAAGAATGATCACTGGTGTTAATAAACTGTATAAATGAACGATGTCAAGTGACATAAAACACAAGAGCATAATTGCACCTATAAGACTAATAATCATGCCAATGAGTAGGATTCCATTTTGACTAATCTTATGTACCAAGTAAGTGCATAATACCGAGCCAATCATAAATGCCAGTACAATCCCCGCAGCAATGACGATGAACCAGATTTTGTCTAAGTGTAGTATGTTAATGACAATGCCTGGCGCTTCAACCAAACAGGCATAGACCATGCCGATATTAAGTCCCAATAAGCAGAGATAAACAAAATAACCGCGCGCTTGATATAACTTAAAATAGTTAATAACGAGCTTCTTGGGACGAGTCGCACCATAGTTCTTTTGACGTAGTGTCTCAGGAAAGAGAAAAATCACGGCAATAAGTAGAATAATAGCTAAAACAAATAACACGATAAAATTGGTTTGCCATGAGATAAAAGTCCCAACAATCGCACCAGCACCAGGTGCAATTGCAAAGGCAGCATTCATTTTAGCAAATACTTTGCCTTGATCTTTTAAGGAAAATGCATCGCGTACGGCGGCACTAGAAATGACTGCTCCAGCACAAGCACCAAAGCCTTGTAAGAAACGTGCAAAAATCAATATGGTAATGTTTGGACTCATTAAGCAGACAATTGAGCCAATAAGAAAAATAACTGCACCAATAACCATAATTGGTTTACGTCCAAAACGATCGGAGAAAGGACCATACAATATCTGACTAATAGAGTAGCCTAAGAGATAAAAGGTAATGGTTAGTTGAACATTGTGATAAGGTGTATTAAAGGCTTCGGCAATGCTTGGCAAAGAGGGTGCATAGATCGTATCGCCAAAAGGACCCACTGAAATCATCAGCACCAGAATAAATAAAGAAGGAGCAATAAATGCCGCAATTTTCTGCGAAGTGTTTGTGCTAGACATTTACAAGATGTTTTTTATAGTTGGATAGCAGCAAGTGTGCCACTGTTGGTTTGAACAATGATCGATTTGCCCGCAGCAATAGGTGTAGCACTAATACCATCACCACCAATTTCAACACGTGTGAGATACTTACCTGTTTCGGCATTAAAGATATGCATATAGCCTTCATAATCACCCACGGCAATCATGTTATTAATATATAAAGGCGCTGATGGCTTACGTCCTTCAAGCTCAGTGGCTTGCCAGAGTTTGTCACCTGTTTTTAGATTATAAGCGGTAATGTCACCTTTAGTATCAGTTGTAAAAATAGCCTTTTGCCCTAATGCTATATTGCGATAAACAGACGCTTTTTTCTGCCAGTTCATGCTACCTAGTTTAGTGTTGAAACTAATCAAATTGCCTTGGAATGTTGCGACATATAGCGTGTCATTATGAATGATAGGCGTGGCAGTGATATCAACCATCTGTTGAGCGGGCGATCCTGATTGAGGTAAAGCAATTGGGTTATCCCATTGTTTTTCACCAGTGGCTGTTTTTAAGCCCCATAAACTCCCAGAAGAAGTGCCAGCAATTACTAAGCCTTGGTAAATAATAGGTGAGCTGTTGCCAACTAACATTAAATCAGGCGTGGCAATCCTTTGTGTCCATAGTTGCTTACCATCTTTAAGATTATATGCTGAGATGCTACCGTCATGTGTTTGTGTGTAGATGACGTTATCAACAATAGTGGGCGCTGAGAATAAGCTGCTTGGTAATGCGCTTTGCCAGAGCACTTTGCCAGAGCTCGTATCCACTGCCACTAATGTACCGCGCAAGCTACCGGCAACGGCAACATTACCATTAACCGCAACTGCTGAGCTTAACTGCAATTTAGTATCGGTTGACCATAAACGTTTGCCTGTTGTTGCATTTACCGCTGATATATATCCGTCATAGCTTGATGTGTAGATCACACCATTTTCAATCGCAGGTGTTAGCGTTAAATCAATTTGCCCATCATTGCCATTGCCGATATTGGTATCCCAGACGTATTTAGCATCTAAGCTTGATTTAAATTCAACAAGTGGTTTAGGTGGCGTGTCATTACTTTTATTACCACAAGCAACTAAAGCGCCACCAAATACAGCAATCAGTGCGGTACTTAGAATAATTTTTTTAGTATTTTTGATTGTTAACTTTGTCATATGTTTATCCGTTATCATTTGCTTAATGCAGCAAGATTATCGATTTTCATTTGTAATAAGCTTTTAATATTTGCTAACTCTGGCTTGTCGGCTTGAGATAGTGCGCTTTGCCAGTATGTTTTCGCTTTGGCATAATCTTTGTTGGCAAAATAAGCATCACCTAATAGCATATTGCTTGAGAGACTAAAGCCCGCCAATGTGATGCTATTAAGTGTTGCAATGGCATCAGTTGTTTTGTTTTGTGCTAATTCAACGCGGGCAAGGCGAATCTTGGCAATCGCTTGAAGATTTGGGTTAAGCGTATTATCAGCGACCTGCTTAAGGCTCACTGCTGCTTGGTCTAATTGATTTTTCAAAACCGATTGCTTAGCAATTTCCAAACGCGCAAAATCAGCATAAATTGATTTAGGATAAAGTGAAATCAGGTTTTGTGCTTGATTTAAAATCGCCTCTGAATTGCTTGATGCATTATCAGCAATAAGGGCTAAATTTTGGTAAAGCTCAGCTGCTTGCACATTGTTTTCAAGCTTTCTTTTTTGCCAATATTGCCAAGCGATGATAAGTATTAAAATAACGCAAATTAGTGTCACTAGCTTCGAGCCATATTTTTTCCATAAAAGCTTTACTTTATCTAACTCATTATTATCCAATTGTTCAGCCATATTTGTTGTTCGTCTTGATCAAAACATTGTGTGGCAATATATCATAAAGCGTGGTGTCACTGTAGTATATTATTGGCTTTTGCTAGATAAAAACGGCAAAATGTTTGGGATAAGTGATATCGATTGTTTTAAATAATCTGTTGTGCATTTTGTAGCAGTATTCGATGTATTTTATCTTTAGAAAGATTAAAAATGCCAACCAAAAGGTCGCGTGTTTGCAATAGAGATAATGGTGTGTTTATTTTGTTTCCACTATTTGGTATTGGCATATCAGGGGAATCGGTTTCCAGTAAGATATTTTCAATGCCGATGCGTTTTAAAACATTGGGTAATTTACTATTAGGGTAATGCAAAATGCTGCCAATACCTAGTTTAAAACCAAGGTCGCAATAGGCTTTTGCAATATTAAAGCTACCAGAGAATGCGTGAATAATACCACCATGCGTAAAATGATGATGTTTTAATGTGGCAATGACTTCATTATGCGCTTTAACACTGTGAATGATCACCGGTTTTTGTAAATCTTGGGCAATCGCTAGTTGTTCATTAAAAAAGAACACTTGCTGATCGAAGCTCTCTAAATAGCGCTTGTCTAAACCGATTTCACCAACCAGTGGAATGTGATGCGCTAGAAGCCATGATCTCAGTGCACTAAGGTGTTCCTTTTGATGCTGCTCAACAAAGCATGGATGTAAGCCCAATGCTGGTGTGATTGATGGGTATTGTAAACTTAAATCAATGACTCTTTGCCAGTTACTAAAAGCTACAGACGGATTAATAAAGTGAGTAATATCGTGCTTAAGACAATGATCTAAAAGATTGTTGCGCATGCGATCAAAACAAGGAAAATCAAGATGGCAATGGCTGTCTGTAAGCATAAAAGTGCCCCTTATTTTACAAATTGTAGATAATATTGTGATGCTATTACATATTTTATTGATATATTTGATACTGTCTAGATGATCAGTGGAGGAAAAATATATGGAATTTATTCATAACATAGTAGCAGTGGTTGATGGTTATGTATGGGGTCCATACATGTTGGTGCTTATCTTAGGCGTTGGTTTGTTTTTGATGTTGGGCTTAGCGTTTTTGCCGCTAAGGAAAGTAGGGTTTGGTTTTAAGTTATTATTTAGACGTCACTCAAATGACACGAGAGAAAAAGCAGGGGAAATCTCGCCTTTTCAAGCCTTGATGACGGCACTCTCGGCAACGATTGGAACAGGTAATATTGCAGGGGTTGCAACGGCCATTGCCATTGGTGGACCAGGTGCGATATTCTGGATGTGGTGCACGGCATTAGTTGGAATGGCAACGAAATATTCCGAAGCGGTATTAGCGGTAAACTTTCGCGAGGTTGATCAAAAAGGGGCTTATGTTGGTGGTCCTATGTATTACATCAAGAACGGCTTAGGCAAACGTTTTGTTTGGCTTGGTATACTTTTTGCTATATTTGGTTCTGTTGCTGGGTTTGGTATTGGTAATATGGTGCAGATTAACTCAATGGCAGATGTCATGAGTCAAAACTTATATATTCCAAGTTATGTTAGTGGAACATTTGTTGCGTTATTAGTTGCCTTGGTATTGCTTGGAGGTATTAAGCGAATTGCCGAGGTTGCCAGTAAGATTGTTCCTTTTATGGCAGTGGTCTATTTTGTCAGTTGCTTTATCGCGATTGTTTTAAATATTAGCGCTTTGCCAGCAGCTTTTGCTTTGATTTTTAACTATGCATTTAGTCCAATTGCTGCCACTGGTGGATTTGCCGGTGCTGGTGTGATGCTTGCCATTCAGATGGGTGTCGCGCGCGGCGTGTTTTCCAATGAGGCAGGCTTGGGGTCTGCCCCTATTGCGCATGCTGCAGCTAAAACCAATAGCCCAGTCAAGCAAGGCACGATTGCGATGCTTGGCACATTTATCGATACGATTGTCATTTGCACGATGACAGGGCTTGTCATTATCTTATCTGGGCAGTGGAGCGGTGGCTTAAATGGAGCAAGTCTCTCATCAGAAGCGATGAATACCTTAATGCCAAATTTTGGCGCCTGGGTAATTACCTTTGGTTTGATCTTGTTTGCATTTACGACAATTCTGGGTTGGAGCTACTATGGTGAGCGCTGTGTTGAATTTTTGTTTGGTGTGAAAGCGATTATTCCTTTTCGGATAGTTTGGGTTATTGCAATTCCAATTGGTGCGGTGTTAAAGCTTGATTTTGTGTGGTTATTAGCCGATACCTTAAATGGCTTAATGGCGCTACCAAACTTAATTGCATTGTTGTTATTAAGCCCAGTAGTATTTAAATTATCGCATGCCTATTTTCGTGAAAATACGCATAGTTCCCCCAAAAAATAATCATTAGCTTTTATCAATCTGAATCGATAGCGCATGGATTTGAGTTTGCATGAGCTCACCTAAACAAGCATAGATTGCTTGATGTGCCTTTAATGTGCTAAGTGAACTAAGCTGTTCACTGGCAATGCGCAATTTAAAGTGCGATTTCCCCGCTTGAAACTGTTTATGTTTTTGATGTTTATGCGTCTCGTCAATAAGCTCTAGTGTAGAAGGTGAGAACGCTTTCTCAAGTTTATCAATAATCTCTTTCTCTAATGTATTCATATAATCAGCGGATGATGCGTGTTGGTGTAATAATGGTGTCCATTTTAATGTCCCAATCATTCATTGCAATGGACTTATGTTCAAATTTGTCAAATTGTTGCTCATCAAAGGCAATACCAATAAATTCAGTTTGGTTGAAGGTTTTGCATAATGCTAATGAACTATCATAAAATCCACCACCCATACCAATGCGATTTTTATGTGAATCAAAGCCAACCAGTGGCACGATAATCATATCAAGCTCCCATGGGGCTAAAATGTCTTTGGCAATAAATAAGGGCTCTTCTAGGTGATATTTATTAAGTCGTTTGCTCTCTGTTTCTTTAGCAAAAAAAAGTTGGCGCTGTTTTAACGGATGTAACACTGGATAGTAAAGCGCGTGAGTTTCACTTAAAACCTCATCAATCCATCGTGGTGAGATTTCCTCATCAGATGCGTAGTAGCTTGCTATTTTTTTTGGACTTGAAGTTAATAAAGACTCGTAATAGTCAAAAAAAATCGTTTGCAGTTCTTTAGCATATGTTGTTTTTTGTGTCTTAGAAATTGCTTGCCGTTGTTGGCGTAAAGCTTGGCGAATACTTTGTTGCATAGCAAATATAAATATCAGAAATAAAGCTCATTGTATGAGAAAAAATACAAATAAGTCGATGCAAAATTGCAGGTTGTAAAAATAAATCTAGCCGCGTGTATAAAATCTAATTAAAAATGTTTTCAATATCAGCAAAACGGCATATGCTGTTTTTGTCTTTTTATTAAACGTTATGTGTTAATTACCATTCATATTTGTGGTGAATGTAGATACAACATAGCGATGACAGAAAGATTTAAGGAAAGAACAGGGGAAGTCTATAGAACAGTATAGAAAAGGAAGCTGGTAATACAGGAGGAAAATATGACAATTCAACGTCTACAGGACCAATCAAAAGCATTGACAGAAGTGATTACCCTTTTTTCAAAAGAGGCTAAAGTCTACGCACAAGATATTGATAACTTGGCAAGTCAATATTATTTAAGGATGACATTAGAGGAGAAGCGCCAACATCGTTTTGATGGCGCGGTAGATGTAGTAATGGGTATGGCAACGGTGGCTGCGACGTTTTTTGGCGGACCATTGGGTTATGCGATTGCTACCAGTGTTACCAGTATCTACAAAGCATCTCAGGTTGACGGAAGCTTAAAAGAGCGTGTTGCCAATACGTTACTTGTTGCTGTGACATCGAACCTGACGAATTATATTGCAGCCAAAACCATTAGTGCGGATATTCGTGGCTTTAGCATGACTGATCCGATGACCGGCAAAAAGAACTATGATCCGACAAATGAACTTTATACTGCAAAGTATAAGGCTCAGAACTGTATTAATGAATTTCTAAACACCATGGTCAAATCTGGTGATCGCGGGGCAATTGACAGCAAAACAGTTGAGGAAAAGGTCGATTATTTGCAGCGCAACCAAGACAAATATGCCGAGTATGCTTTAAATCAAGCCATTTTAATGGTGAGCTTGCGTTTGTATCATCTTAAATCAATAACAAAGGGTGTGAATTATAAAACCAACTTGTTATACATTAGTCTTACTAATTTGGTTGCAGCTGTTCAACCTGCAGAGCGTCATCTAGGAACCAAAACGCGCGAAGTCTATAATCGCTTTTATGCCGACAAGGACAAACTAGGTAACATGACACCCGAAGAAGTTAAACAAGTGCGTCAAGAGTTGCTTAAGAAAGTCATTCATTCTGAAGTGATGGCACGCGATACAAGCTATAATCGCAAATATAAAAAACTCAACTTCACAAATAATGGGCTTCAAAGTGAATCGCTTGAAAGCTATCCTGTTTATGAATTAAGGCAAGTTGGTCAAGCTAGACAAGCCGAATATAGCATAACGCGAGAGCAGTTTTTTAAAGTGATTGACACCAAAATCACCTTGTGGGCGTATTTTGATGATTACAATAGCTATTTCAATAAAAAGCTAGGTGCTGAAGTGAAACGAGAAATCGTTAAAATAATTCCTGAACATTATCAAAAGCACTGGAAAGAAACCTTTGGCAATGATTTGCGTGTACGCGACTTAGCAATGGTCTATTTAATCAAAGTCATTCCTGAATTTATTTTAAATGAGCCTATATTTAGCTCATCGCTAATAGGTGAGAACTTGAGTGATGCGATGAATCAATATTTGAGTGCTATATATAATGGCATTATGAGTGCTTGTTATTTTTATTTAGAATTTTATTCATTACGCAATCGAGTGGCTGGTCGATCTACTATTAGACAAAGAGATATTGATGATGCCGTTACCTTGAGTTTTTGCTTGGCAGAAAAAATAAAAGGCATCCTGTGCGCGCCTTTATATCGTGTTAAGGTTGATGCCACGGTATCACCACATGGCAAAGAAAAGCTTAAAACCTATGGGCTTGGTGAAAAGCATTTAAACGAACATAATCAAGCCTTAGATGGCGATGCTTTTTTAAAGTTAGTTGAAGCTTTTGATCTAGAAAAGGTCAAAGGTTTTGCCGAAGATAGCACTCCCATAGATAAAGGAATATTACCTACGCAGCGTAAAGATCTTGCCACAAAAGTTTTCGATCAACTTAAAACATTTATTTTATCTTGGGATACAGCAGCGCCATATGTTGCTAATCGTGCTAACGATTACCAAATGCATGAAGAGATTAATCAAGCATTTGCGGATGTGTTGCCAGAGCCAACGGCTATTTTGAGTTTGACAAAAACAGAGATCACTCATGCGCAGATTACGCATGCGGCGGAAGACTTTAAAAACATCAGTGAATTTTATCAGGATCGTGGTAATCAGCGCTATGTATCAGGCGGTATTGCGGTCAAAACAGGGATGGTTGCAGCTGGTAATGAGCGAACAGAGTATGGCAATTACGGTGAGAAATATTTACAGCATTCGCTCACAAGCCTGAATACAAAGGTGGGGGCAACAAGTCAAAAGCCTGAGCTTAATAAGGCATCACGCTATTTTGCATTACAAAAGAGCTTTCTAAAGCAACGTTTGAGTTTACAGGCCTATCATCATAAAAAAGCAAGCATTGAAGATGTGCTTGAAAATATCGAGGAAACGATGCTTTTAATCACTGCTGAGTTGTTTGCCAATGAAGAAATGGAAATTGAAAACATTAAACGAAAGCAAAAATATGATGACAATTTACAACTTTTTAATCATGAAATGGCACAGCCTGCAAGGGTAAATGATCATGAAGATGTGAAAAAATCATTAGAAAAAAGAGGAATTATTTAGATTTATATTAGTGTTGTGTTTGCTCACCTGATTGCTGTTGCGCAAGTCGTTGCATGTAAAGTGCATCAAAGTTAATAGGTGCTAGATTAATCTGTGGGAAACCGCCACGATTGATTAGGCTATCAATGGTTTCTTTGGCATATGGGAATAGTGTGGTTGGGCAAAAAGCGCCTAGCATTGGTGCAATTTGATCTTCCGGCATGTTTTGTAACGTGAAAATACCCGCTTGAGAAACTTCGATCAAATAAGCATTTTTATCATTGTTTTTAACAGTAACAGTTAAGCTTAGTTCAACTTCATATACATCATTATCAAGCTTTGAAGATGTTGTATCCACATTAACATTAGCTTCAGGTTGCCATTGTGCTTTGAAAACATCAGGTGTGCTTGGTGCTTCAAATGAAATGTCTTTGGTATAAATTTTTTGAACAACAAAGTTAGGCTGACTATTTTGTGTATTTTCCATGTTTAATCCTATTATTTTCTATCAAATTTGAGACGTTATTATGCCCGATCAAAGCTTAAATACCAATAGTTTTACTGGCAAACAAAGATCAACGGTTTGAATTTAAGGAAAGATTAAGGAAAGAGCATTTTGCCCCAATGAAGTTTTGAGCGTAATGAGTGAAAATAGTCATAATCCAATGGATGCAGGATCGTTACTGATTTTGGGCAGCGACTAAGTTTTATAGTATCCCCTGGCGTGAGTTGTAGCTTCATGTGCCCGTCAAAACTTAAGCTTGGTTCTGGATTGTTATACTCACCAATAGTGATTTGAATGTCACAGTTGGCATTTAGAACGATAGGGCGGCTATTTAAGGAATGCGAGAACATCGGCACCATAACAATGGCATCAAGTCCAGGATGCATGATAGGACCCCCTGCAGATAATGCATGCGCGGTTGAACCGGTAGGGGTTGCCACAATCATACCGTCAGCACGTTGATCAAAAGCGTAGCGACCATCGATATGGACATGCATCTGAAACAAACGGCTGTGCTGACCTGCGGCAATAACAATATCATTTAATGCCACGGTTTTTTCAGGTGGGCAGATGTCACTTTTGATTGATGCTTGTAGCATAAAGCGTTGTTCTTGTTGGTAATTCCCTTCAAGCACATCAAATAAGCGCGTGCTTAATTCATCGGGGTTTATATCGGTTAGAAAGCCAAGCTTGCCACGGTTAATCCCAACAATGGGGATACTACTTAGCAGAGATAAGCTTCTTGCCGCATTTAAGAAATTACCATCCCCGCCAACAACGACGACAACATCACAATGCTTAGCAATTGCTTTTAAATCATAACCTTCACCAAAGCGATGATCTAAACTCTCTGCCGTTTCGGCTTCAAGATAAATGCGTGCTGAGTGCTCAATCAATGTATCCGCTAGGTATTCAACAGTTTCAGCAACTGCAGGGTTATCATGCGTGCCGATGATGGCAATTTTTTTGAAAATAAAACCCATGTTGTATAGATTGTCCTTAATTTTTTAAACCACAAAATGATACTCTAGCACTACAAACTAAAGCGCATGGTCATTGTTAACTGGTTGGTTTCTTGTCACTAAAAGATGTCCATCATCATATATCAGTTAAGTATTCTTTACCAAATGCTTTTGTTTAAAATTGCATGGATAAATTAGGTTAAGCGCTAAATAAATGCTTACCAAAACGATACTACTGCCTTGAAGGTTTGTTTTGTCACGAAACTCAATTAAAGCCGATGAGTCAAGTCATATCATAAAAATATTCAAGGAAAAAAATACCGCCATTCATAAAAAATAGCGCTAGAATAGCACGAGTATTTTTTGGTTTTTAAGTTATGAGGAGCCCCCATGTCGTTGACAGAAGCAACAGCTACAATAGATTTTCAAGCAGCATCCTTGGATATTTGGGATAGTAAATACCGTTTGAAAACACGTTTAGGTGAACCGGTTGATCAAGATATTGATGCGACATATCAGCGTGTTGCGAAAGCATTATCAGAGGTTGAGACAACCAAAGCGTTGCGACAAAAATATTATGAAGAGTTCTTGTGGGCTTTAAGAAATGGTGCCATTCCTGCTGGAAGAATCGTCTCTAATGCTGGCGCACTTGAGCATAAACCTGCCACCTCTACGATCAATTGTACGGTGTCAGGCACAATTCATGATTCAATGGATGATATTTTGCAAAAAGTGCATGAGTCAGGATTGACACTTAAAGCTGGATGCGGGATTGGTTATGAGTTCTCGACATTACGTCCAAAGGGTGCGTTTGTTGCAGGCGCTGGTGCGCATACTTCAGGTCCCATGTCATTTATGGATATCTATGACAAAATGTGTTTTACCGTGGCGTCAGCAGGTGGTAGACGTGGTGCACAAATGGGCACATTTGATGTTGGGCATCCTGATGTCTTTGATTTTATCCGTGCCAAACGTGAAGATGGACGTTTGCGCCAATTTAATCTGTCATTACTCATCACTAAAGACTTTATGGATGCCGTTGAGCATGATGGGCAGTGGCATTTGGCTTTCCCAATGACCGAAGCTGAACAAAAAGCGCATAAGATTGATTTACAGGATAAATCACAAGTATTATGGCGCGATTGGGCAGTGAAAGAGGGGTATATCAGTGATGATTCAGGACTTGTTGCTTGCAAAATTTATAGCACGATCAAGGCGCGTCGTTTATGGGATATGATCATGTCATCAACCTACGACTATGCCGAGCCTGGATTTATCTTAATCGATAAGGTTAATGAAGATAATAACAATTGGTTTTGCGAGACAATACGCGCAACAAACCCATGCGGTGAGCAACCATTACCACCTTATGGCTCTTGTTTGTTAGGTTCAGTTAATTTAACTAAGTTTATTGAGGCACCATTTACCAAAGAAGCACGTTTTGATTGGGATAAATATCGCAAAGTCGTGCGTATTTTCACGCGTATGCTTGATAATGTCGTTGAAATCAATGGCTTACCATTAAAAGAGCAACGTCATGAGATCGAATCCAAACGCCGCCATGGCATGGGCTTTTTAGGTTTGGGTTCAGCCATTACCATGCTTAAGATGAAATATGGCAGTAAAGACTCAGTAGCGTTTACCGAAGAGGTTGCCAAGCAAATGGCATTAGAAGGTTGGCGTGAAGGGGTTAAACTTGCCAAAGAAAAGGGTAGTGCGCCTGTGCTTGAAAAAGACTACACCGTTACAGAAGAGTTTTTGCGCTTGCGTCCTGAAATGGCAGCAGATGGGATTAAAGTCGGTGACATTATTAAAGGACGTATGTTACATGCTAAATATAGTCGCTATATGCAGCGCATCTCCCAAGAAGACATCTCCATTATTGATGCTATTTGTGAGCATGGTTGTCGCTTTACCCATCACACATCGATTGCCCCTACGGGGACGATCTCGTTATCATTAGCAAATAATGTGAGTAACGGTATTGAACCAAGCTTTGCGCATCACTATGCGCGCAATGTCATTCGTGCAGGTAAAAAATCCAAGGAAAAGGTGGATGTGTTTTCTTATGAGTTATTGGCATATCGTCAGTTAGTCAATAAAGAAGCCATGCCATTTACCAAGGATCCAGCACAAAAATTACCAGAGTATTTCATCAGTGCCGATAATGTCAAACCAAAAGAGCATGTTGATATTCAAGCAGCTGCACAAAAATGGGTTGATTCAAGTATTTCAAAAACGGCTAACGTGCCGACTGATTTTCCATTTGCTGATTTTAAAGACATCTATCTTTATGCCTATCATCAAGGTTTAAAGGGTTGCACGACCTTTAGGTTTAATCCTGAAGTTTTCCAAGGTGTATTGGTTAAAGATGAGGATCTTGAGAAAACCAAGTATCGTTTTACCCTTGATGATGGCTCAGTGCTTGAGTTAAAGGGTAATGAAATGATCGAGTATGATGGTGAAGAGCACACAGCAGCAAATCTTTATGATGCTTTAAAAGAAGGGTATTACGGCAAGTTTTAATCCTTAAAAATAAAACTTTGGCTGTTTTAGATTGGATAAATAGCCAAGACTATCCGATAATATAGATCAGGCAATTAATCCATAAGGAAAAATTATGTGGGCAATTATCGGTAGCAGTGGATTTGAAGAATTTGATGAGTTTGAAGTATTAGAAACCTTACCGCGCGAGACACCATTTGGGCTATGTTCAAATGGCTTTTATCGTATTAAAGTCGGCGATGCTGAAATGTTGTTTTTGTGTCGCACAGGACAGTCTGAAAATATCTTACCGAGTAAAATCAATTATCGCGCGAACATTTATGCCCTTAAAAAATATGGTGCGACCGCTATTTTAGCTTTGTCATCTGTGCGTAGCTTGCAAACGGTATTAAAACCCGGCGATATGGCAATCCCTTATCAGTATATTGACCGCACCAAAGGGTTGCGCGAGTCCACTTTTTGTGATGATGGCATCTTAGCCTATGTTTCACTAACCCATCCAATCAGTGAAAAGGCGGCTAACATCATCAAAAAACAAAAATCTCATTTTGATTTTCCTATTCATTTTGGACAAATTTGCGTGTGCATTGATGGTCCGCAATTTCCAACGATGATTGATGCTAAATGTTATCAGGCAATGGGTGGTGGAGTTATTGGCATGACTGCCTTTCCTGAGTTTGCCTTAGCACGCGAGGCGGGGCTTCATTATTTACCTTGTAATTTTATCGTTGATTATGTGCCATGGTCAGATGATATCGCCAATAATGATTGTATATTACAAACGCGCTTTGATAACCATGCTAAGGCTGTGATGTTAATTCATTGGGTTGGTGAAAACTTAACTGAATTCTCACAAAGTGATTGTAGTGATCAAGGAATTGCAAGCTCGATCAGTGGTATGGGTGACAGAATGACGCCGCGCCAACAAAGCTGGTTTAACGTGTTAGCAAAATCTCATGGTGAAGCGATTGTTTCTACATCAACTGCTGAAACTATTCGAGAGGTAACCCTCTATCATGGGCAAAAAGCGGTACCAGAAAAGCTGCAAAACTTATTAGATTTCGTCAATAAATATAGAAAAGATGATATTTTATCCATTGCAGGTGTGCGCAAATCGGCAGCATCGCTTATGTTATACGCTGGCAGCAAAGTCGATATTGCCTCTGTGCGTGATTTTGCGGTTAAGGTAGATGGGCGTGAGATTAATGTACGCTTATATCATCCAAATCCTAAAGAGCATTTACCTATTGTGATTTATACTCATGGTGGCGGGTTTGTTTCAGGAACACTTGATTCATTTGATGCGCCGTGTAGGCATTTGGCACATACAACCAATCGCGTGGTGTTGGCTATTGACTATCGTTTAGCACCTGAGAATCCATATCCAGCTGGGTTTAATGATGTCTATCAAGTCGCTAAATGGGCATATGAGCATGCTGTGGATATTAAGGCTGATCATAATGACTTTACCATGATTGGTGATAGCTCAGGAGGCAACTACACGGCACTTTGTGTTGAGAAATCCATTCAAACAGGCGAGTTTACGGTAAGCAATCAAGTGCTTATTTATCCGACAACTGATTTGACACATAACACCGAGTCAATGCGCGAATTTAGTCAAGGGTATTTATTAGAGTCACGTCAAGTCAATTGGTATAACGCACAGTATCGACCTGAAAATATGGATGGTACTGAGCCAGAGATATCGCCACTGTACATTAAAGATCTTGAAAAAATGCCACGCACAATGGTGTTTACCGCAGGCTTTGACCCATTAAGAGATGAAGGTTTGCTCTTTGCGCAAAGTCTGATGGAGAAAGGAGTTGACACACATCATTATCATTTTGATAACATGATTCACGGCTTTATTAATTTTGGTAAATTAGTGCCGCAGGAATGCGAAGTATTGTATCAGCGGATCGAACGTTTCTTGGCTGCTAAATAACACTATGGCTTTTTTGAGCTTTTTAGATTATCCCAAGATTTTTGCCAACGATTAATATTGTCTCTTGCGGTGGTGTTGAAGTAATCGCTTGGTGACATTGCAGTATTTGATTTTTTGGAAATGGCTTCCGTGGCGTGTTTTTGTCCTAGATATAAATCCAGTGTTTTATTAAAACACATCACCAGCGTATTTTGCATATCGGTGCCATAAGATTTAATAATGTGTGCCAAAAATTCATTACTAAACATCTGTCGAGGGCTCGTTTCCTCAAGATCGTTAATAATCTGCATGAGTACACTACGAGTGATATCTTTGCCACTTTTATTCTCAACGACAACGACATTTTCATGCTCAATAATCAGTTTGTGTACACCTTCTGCGGTAATATAACAACTGTCTTGAGTGTCATACAAACGCCGATTGGGGTACTTCTTAATGAGTCTAACTTCGTTTTTATCGTATTGCTTCTCCATGAAAAAATTCCCATCATCTAGAAAACTTACTTGAATCGCAGTGTAACATAAATCATTCATTATCAATATATGAGAAAAGCAAATACACGGTGCAAAAAATAATTTATGCTAAATTTCTGGGCTATGACCATATTCCTGCCCACTTTGATTGTGTAAGCGTTGGCTGAGCGTAAGTCGAAGCCTTTATCAAGTATGATTTTCCCAAGCTACCCTTCGACTTACGCTCAGGGTACGGTGAGCACTTGTGGGTGAGCATTTAGTCTTAGCCAATTTCTTTTATTTACGAAAGATTTTTGCATGAAAGCGCAGAAATATCGTTATTTTAGCGTATTTACGTATATACTATAAGCGTTTTTAGTTAAGGGAAAAGTTTTAGGAGAAACGATGGCAAGTTTAGATCAAGAACAACATTCAAGTGGTTTTGAACATGGTCGTATTAAAGTAATCGGTGTTGGTGGCGGCGGCGGCAATGCTGTCAGTTACATGGTGGAAAAAGGGCTGCAAGGTGCGCAAATTTATGCGATGAATACTGATAAGCAAGCGCTTGATAAAAATTTAGCACCACATAAAGTGCAAATTGGTGAGTTTATTTCCAAAGGGCTAGGTGCCGGAGCCAATCCTGAGGTCGGTCTTAAAGCAGCACAAGAGAGCATGCATCATATTGAAGAAGCTATTGCTAACTGTGATATGTTATTCATTACTGCAGGCATGGGCGGCGGTACTGGTACGGGGGCTGCTGGTGTTATTGCTGAAGTTGCAAAACGCAAAGGTATTGTGACAGTGGGCGTGGTAACGACACCTTTTTCATTTGAAGGGCGACGTCGCGAGGTTGTTGCTAGACAAGGTATTTCAGCACTTCAAGAGCATGTCAATTCCTTGATCGTTATTCCGAATGATAAATTACGTAAATCATTGGGGGACAGAACAACGCTAATGGAAGCTTTCCACGCTGCTAATGATGTGCTTTTTAATGCGATGTCATCAATGACTGGAATTATTCGTACCCCTGGTCACATTAACGTTGACTTTGCGGATGTGAAAACAGTTATGGCGTCTCCTGGTTTGGCAGTAATTGGCACGGGGCACGCCGGTGGTGAAGATCGTATTTTAAAAGCGGTTGACAAGGCGGTTTCTTGTGACTTGTTAGAAGACATTGAACTGAAAGATGCCAAAGGTTTATTGGTATGTGTTACTTCTAGTAATGATATTTCTTTAGGTGAATTCACCGAGTTAGGTGATCGTGTGGCAGAGATTGCATCTCCTGACGCGCCAGTTATTATCGGCACCTCCATCAAAGAAGATATGGGTGATAATGTCGATATCACGATTATTGCAACTGGCTTTGATGTTGATGTCACCACTGAACGCTACAACACGATTCGTCAGGTAAAAACACAGACTCAATCTAACCAAAGTAGCTTAACCGAAGGGCAAACCTTGGCGCGTAAAGCAAATCCAGAAGATAATTAATAACTTGAGTTACGACTTTTGCTATTTCAACACCCCGCCTCGCAAGCTCGGCACCCCTCTTGCAAAGAGGGGAATTAAAATCACGGTCGCCCAATTCCCCTCTTTGCAAGAGGGGTGGCAGCCGTAGGCTGACGGGGTGTTTATGCAATCATGGTTTTTCTAAAGTGCGTAACCTCAGTTAATAAACTTCTTCAGCAACACGGACTATTTTGACAATATTGCGCATAATGCGCTTTTAATTCACGATGCATCACCTTGTTGCTTGCTGTTCTTGGCAGTTTTTCAATTAAAATAACATCATTTATTTTGAACAATGGATTTAAATGCTCTTTAAGCAATGTTTGCATTTGTGATTTTAACTGACAAAGATCCATTTGTGCTGTTGGTACAACATAAATAACGAGTTTAGATATTCCTTCAACTTCATCATTAACTGCCACTGCAGCGAGCTCATAAATATGCGCTAAATTTAAAAGCACTTGCTCAATCTCAGCACTTGAGGTTTTAATTCCACCTAAATTCATGGTGTTATCAGCACGTCCCAATGAGCGGTAATAGCCATAGGCTGTGCGCTTTAATAAATCACCATGTCGACGTAATGGTATATCGTTATAAGATGGCATATCACGATAATATATATCATTGTTATCAGCATTTAATAAACGATTGGATAAGCCTAATGCACAAGAACTTAATGCAGCTTCACCAACACTCACAGTGTTTTGTGGCAAAATGTGCTGCTTCTCATCCAAAAGCTTAAGCTCAATACCAAAACATACTTGTGAGAACTGGGAAGGGACATTTGCCTGCAATAGTGTTGAGCTGATATAAGCACCACCAATCTCAGTGCCGCCACAGTATTCTATAATCGGTTTATAGCCGGCATGTAATGATAGATAAAACATATCTTCAACATTGGAGGATTCACCAGTGCTGGCAAAGAGCTTAATATGCTGCCAATTAACTTCTTCAAGCACGGCATGAGTGCGCCATGCGTTAACGATACTTGGAATCACACCCAGTTTAGTGACTTGAGTTTTTTCAATAAACTGGGCGAATTCAAGTGAAGTCGGCAAATCTTCAGTTAATACCATCGTTGCTCGATTTAAAAACACCGCAAATACAAGCCACGGCCCCATCATCCAGCCAAGATTGGTTGGCCATGCCCAGATATCTTCTTTGTTAGTATCCATATAAAGCTTGGCATCGGTTGCTGCTTTAAGTGCCGTGCTTTGCTCCCAAATAATGGCTTTTGGTGTGCCTGTTGTGCCTGATGAGAATAAAATATTAATAACACCTTGCGCATTATGTAGATAAGGATCAAGCATTATATTTGTGTTATTTGGAGTTAACAGATCATCAAAAGACATGTCATTAACGCGTAAGTTGACACCTTGATTTTTAGTGTTTAAGCAGATAATTGATGAAACCTGACAGCTCATAATCTTTTGATAGAGTTCAAGCGTTTTATTGCCGCGAGTGATTACATCTTGTGTTACTACGAGTTTGCAATTGCTAATACTAAGCCGTTTATTGATTTCATTCTCGGAAAAGCTATCGGCAATTGAAACAACACTCGCACCAAGATAGATAACAGCCAAGTAAGTTGCCACTGCCTCAATATTCATCGGCATAATAATGGCAACAGTATCCTTTGGGCTTAATTGATAATGATGTTTAAGCCCTTGAGCAATTGTAAGTACCAAGTCTTTGAGCTCGGTATAATTTATTGTTTGATCGGTATATTTACCATAACGCATCCCTTTATAAATAATCGCAGGCTTCATCGCAAGATCATCTTCAACATCAATACAACAACCAGCAATATTAAAAGAAGCACCTGGCAACCATGTTGGCGTGTAGGGGAATAATGACATATC
Organism: Cysteiniphilum sp. JM-1; assembly: GCF_008711525.1. GTDB lineage: Bacteria > Pseudomonadota > Gammaproteobacteria > Francisellales > Francisellaceae > Caedibacter. The sequence goes on along the minus strand of NZ_VXKS01000010.1, from coordinate 80,811 downwards.
AAAGCTTGCTGTTGGCTTTTTACTAAAAGGTAAATTTAAATCAGCAATTGCTTGTCCCCAGAAAGCTTGAGGGGCTTCAATGCTGTATTGATAAAACTGTGAAACATCGGAAAAATTAAGCTGATTAATCCATTTGCCTAAGTAGCTACTTTTCATTGTTTCACTATCTGGCAACCAAATCGGTTTAAATTCGCTCTTAGCATAACAAAGGTGATATAGCTTATAATGAATATCAAAAGGAAAATCGGGTGTTAAATGGTGTTGTGTTAGTTGTTGCCATTTTTTCTGAGGTGATAATTTGCTTATAAGCAGTTGTTTGATAGCATTTATATCAGCTGTTAATGGTGTATTACATAAAAAATCTAAATCCTTATCCATGGCTTTTCCTTTTTTAATTTTTTAAATTGATTTAAAGCACAAAACAAGGATATTGTAGCTAAAATTAAATTGAAGTAAAAAGGTTCATTCCTGTAAAGTATTCGCTTGACCTTAATCCCAAGGTCGGAATAGAGTGTAAATGAGCGCAACTAAAAGGAGATATGAATGTTTGAATACCAAAATATTATTTATGCAATTGATGCCAATGATGATGTGGCAAAAGTATTGGATCATTTGGTTGATTATGCTAAAACCAAAAAAGCGAAGCTGCATGTTATCAGTGTCCATAAAACCGTTTTTGACTATGGCTATGGCGCAGGTATTTCAGAGAAAACCCCTAATCAGTTAATTAAGGATCGCCTGACACAGAAGTTTACTGAAGTTACTGCAAATATTGCCAAACATGATCATGTAATCTGCAAAGTGATTGATGCGGATTCTGTGGCAGATGGCATTATTGAATATATCGAGAAACAAAACATCGATCTTTTGATTCTCAACGGTCACCACCATGGCGTTTTTGGGCGCATGGGCTCAGTTGCAAGCAAGATTTCTAATAATGCACCGTGTGATGTGGTTATTCTAAAAAATGCTTGATGCATACAAACAATTAAATGGTGATAAAGATATTAGTCATTATCTTGGGTTATTAAATCAGATTGATAACAAAACCATTATCATTACGGCAAACACTCGCCTAAAAGATCATTTAACGGCAATGTATTTAGACTATGTGCGCAATAAGCAACAATATGTCGTATTGCGTGATGTTTGTATGAGTTTTGATGGGTTCGTTGACGCCTTATATGCGCATGCACAAATGATTGATCATGCGTTGCCTAACTTAATCAGCGATGATGAGGCACGCTTTTTATTATTGAGCTTTCTTAAGGATGATGCGGATGTTTTTATGCCCAATGCGCAGCAGGCAAAGCTCGTACTGGGTGCATGGCAACTATTACAACAATGGAATCTGGATGTTAAAGCACTTGAGAATGAAACAGCAAATAAGAATGTTCGTTTGTTTTTGCGTTGGATCGAGCGCTATCAAAACACCTTGACTGAGCATAACTGGATAGATAAATCATGTCTGATCACAGCGCTTTTGGCAAAGCATGAGGTATTAGTGAAGACGTTTGAGCATTTGGATTATCAGAAAATTATCCTAGTTGGTTTTGATACCGTAACACCGCAAATGGAGGCGCTTTTTGCGTATTGCGTATCTAAGCTTGATATTACGATAGATAATTGGACTTTAATCAATACAAAAAGCAAGCTGCAGATAACCGAATATCTTGAGGATCAACTGGAGATTCAAAAAGTTGCTAAAGCTGTCTTTGAATTAATCCAAAGCAAACCACAAGCAACAATTGGCGTGATTGTGCCAGATTTACAGACGCAATTTAGTACTTTGATTGATGCCTTTGATCAGTATTTTATTGCAACTGAAGTCAAACAAAATCCACTGTTAGATAACAGTGCGCGTGAATATACCATATCAAGTGGCGAAAGTTTATTGTATCAAGGCATTGTTTATCAGCTGATGCTATGGCTTAAGATGAGCAAAACGCTAAGCTATGATGATATGAAATTGATGATAAGCTCAAGCTATCTTAAAGGGCACGCTGATTTCAAAACTCAAAGATATCAAAAGCTGCAATCTCTTAAATCAAAAGTCCCTGAATCCATTGAGTTTGCTAAGTTGGTTAAACTTAAGTTATTTACTGATGATTGTGATCCAGTTTTATTGGAAGTGATTACGCAAATGTTACGTTTCCATAAATCGCATAGGCAAGAGGGTAAAATCACAGCCTTTACTTTTATTGAAAAGCTAAAAGAGGCACTTGCAATCCTTGGGTATCTTGATCATTGCAAGCTTACCAGTATGGAGCATCAGGCGTTGGCACAGTTTTATAAGCTGCTTAATAAGCTTATTATGTTAACGCGCTTAGAGATTAAGCTTGAGTTTAATCAGTGGTTAATAGAGTTACAAACATTAGCCAGTAACATGCTTTTTCAAACTGAAACGACAACGAATCCACGCGTGCATATCCTAGGGATGCTTGAGGCAACCGAAGTTTATTTTGATCATCTGTTTGTGATACGCATGAATGATAGTAACTGGCCAAGTCTTGCCAATATGAATCCTTATTTGCCTTTGTCATTGCAAAGATCATACTCGATGCCACATTCCAGTGTCGAGCGAGAGCTTCAGTTTGCCAAAACCATTACCAAGCGCTTAACTAAACAGGCGAAACATATTCATTTTAGCTATGCCTTATTAAATGATGAAAAAATACAAATGTGCTCACCTTTACTGATGGGATTAGCTGCAATTGACTATGATCACACAAAGCTTGATTATAACAAGAATGATGAGGTTCACTTTAATGTATTTGAAGACAGTTCACTGCAAGCTATGACAACTGAAGCTTGTCAAACACTCAAAGGTGGCTCGCAAGTTTTTAAAAACTTTGCTGAATGTCCGTATCGCGCGGCATTGATTCATCGGTTGCACCTAGATGCCGATAAAGCGCATAAGCCAATATTATCAGCACTTGAGAAAGGTGTGATTATCCATCATGTATTAGAGCAGATTTGGCGTGAGTTAAGAACATCTGACAACTTAACTAAGGTATCAAGAGATATATTAATTGAAAAAGTAGCGCAACATCTCCAATCAGCATTAAATATGCATGTGGCATTAATCAATATGCTGCCACAACTTATTAAAGAAGTTGAGATCATGCGTCTGCAAGAGGTGATCATACAATGGCTTGACTATGAAAAATCACGCCAAGAGCCGTTTGAGATCTTAGCACTTGAAAAAGAGCTCAAATGCACGATTGCAGGGGTGACACTTAAGCTACGTTTAGATCGAATTGATCGACTTAAAGACAATCATACCGTGGTCATTGATTATAAAACTTCTAAAAGTTATCAAATTAGTGATTTACTGAAATCACCGATTACTGAGTCGCAATTGCCATTATATGCCATCTATGAAAATGCTGATGCCGTGGCAGTTGCGACAGTAAATGGTGCTAAGATTGGCTTGCAAAGTATCTCAAGCATTGATGATTGGATACAAGAAGGCGAACCAAAAGCGTATCCTGCCAAAAAAATATCTGAAGATGCGCCACAAAATTACACGGCATTAAAACACTATTGGCAAAGACAATTGGATGAGCAAATGTCAGGTTTCGTTGCAGGTGAGTCGATGCTAACGCCCTCAGCGGCAAGTTGTCAGTATTGTGAGTTTGCGATTGTTTGTCGTGTGAGTTACTTCTAGTCATCTTTAGTCATTTTTAGTCATCAAAAAAACACCTGTGATTCTTTATTCATTTGTATACTAAATGTGCATACATTCTTTTGACTTTAAGAGGAGCATATTATGAATACCAATAAGTTATTATCACCTGTTAAGTTTTTTAAAGTGTCACGTCTATCTCGCTATTTAGGCTTTGGCTCATTATTTTGTTTGTCACCAACATTTGCCGATATCTTATCGCTTGAAAAGGGTAGTTATACCGATAGCTTGCATAATAGAGTGGATATAATGAGTGGCAAACCATTTACTGCATTAAATGCAGCACCTAAAGTCTCCTCACAGTTGAGCTCTCCTTATCCAACAACCGATTGGTGGTCATCGCTTATTTGGAGTTTTAATAATCAAAACATGTTTTCAGAGGCGATGTTTCCGCATCCATTAAGTGTAAAAACAAATGCCAAAGGTTTAGAGATTGGCTATCCACAGGAGGCGCGTGTTTATTCGCATGAATGGCAGGGCAAAATTTTGCAACGCAATTCAGGCTATCAATACCCGCATTTTGCTGATATGACGGTTGGCTTAGATGGTTTTAACGTTGATAAAACGGTTGTTGATGCTTATTCTGATTGGACTGTGACAAGCTTATGGCAACAAGGGCAAAATGAGTTAAGAGCGACTTTTGGTCATGGATTATCTTTTACCTATTTTGAAAAAAAGGGCAACAAAGATGCGGTGATTGAATTTGCTGAGCTTAAACAAAATCATCATTTCTCACCGTTTAATGCACAAGTATTCACATTAGATCATATCAATGGTCAATATCTTGGAAGTGCTACGGAGTTTGCCATATTTATTAATGCCAACGCACCAGGCTTGGCGGTTAAAGCGCGTATATCCTATGATTTCAACGGTGATGGCGAGTATGATAAAGTCGAGCTTTATAGTAATTTTGCGACGGATGCCGACGAGCAAAGTATTGAGCGATACACACAGAATGATCGCGGTGGCTTAGATCAAGATCGATCTTATGGTCAGTATCAACATTTTAATAATGGTAAGGTGCGTGTTGAGATTTGGCAAACGGAAGGGCAAGGAAGCTTGCTACTGGATTTAACACAAACAAATGTCAAATTACCTTTCCAACTAGAGGCACAAAGCTATTATCTTGATGCGTCAAATCATCGCCTAACAGCACATATGCCTGCTGTTAATACTGTAAATATTGGTAGCAGTAACGAGCCGCGTGCTGCAGGTGATATCGCCAAGGTATGGTATCAGTCAAATAATACTGTTGGGGTTACCATTAACAATCACCATTACGGGATTTTTGCGCCACATGGCAGCCAATGGCAACGATTGCAGCATGGCAATAATGACTGGGTTTATGGTTTACGATCTAATTTATCCGGCAAGGATTATTTCTCAGTGGCAGTTTTGCCAGACAATACGCCAGAGACGCTTAGCTTTTACCAGAAACATGCCTTTGCCTTTGTGCGTGATACGCAAGTTAGTTTTGAGTATCAAAAAGAGCAGAGTCGTGTGTTGAGCACTTTTAATCTACAAACAGAATTAAAAGAATCTCACCCTGATTATATAAATACGCCATTGGCTGCACTTTATCGCCATCAATGGCTTAATAGTAATGATGAGTTAAGCGCATATAGCTATCAAAGCGCGCGCGGTGAAATGCGTGTTGTTGCGAATAATCACTTTAATACGTCAATGCGTTTTCATGGAGTACTACCAATATTACCTAAGTTTGATGACAGCACACTATTGCGCCAAAAGTTTATGGCAGACTTTCAAAGACTACAGGCAAACCCAACACTCTTTAGTGCTAAAGATACTTATTGGCGTGGTAAGGAATATGCCAAAGTCGCCGATCTTATTCAGGTAGCAGATCAGCTAGGCTTATCGATAGAGCGCGATTACTTATTATCACACTTAAAAAGTGATATTGCCGCATGGTTAACGGTTGATGCCAATAATGATCAAGCATTTTATTATTATGAGCCAATATGGGGTACACTCATTGGCTATCCGGCGTCTTTTGGCAGTAATGATCAGTTAAATGATCACCATTTCCATTATGGTTATTTGGTTAAAGCGGCAGCCGTTATTGCACTGTACGATAGTGCGTGGGCTACCGATTATAAAGACATGATTAATTTGGTCATTAAAGATGTGGCAAATATTGAACGTAATGACATGCGCTTCCCGTGGTTAAGACAATATGATCTATATGCTGGACATGCGTGGGCATCAGGACATGCCAGTTTTGCCTCAGGTAATAACCAAGAGTCATCGTCAGAGTCGATGCATTTCTCAAGTGCGGTGATTTTATGGGCAGAAGCAACACAACAGGATAACTTAAGAGACTTGGGTGTGCTGTTATATAGCTTAGAAAATCAAGCGATTAATCAATATTGGTTTGATGTGGATAATGCCGTTTTCCCGAGTGATTTCAGTCATTCTAATAATGCGATTGTTTGGTCTGATGGCGGTGTTTATGGCACGTGGTGGACAGCAAATCCTGAGGAAATCCATGGCATTAATTTCTTACCGATTCATGGTGGCTCACTATATTTAGGGCAATATCCTCAGTATGTCGCTAAAAACATCGCAGATTTAAATGCCAGCAATGCTTTTTTTGAAGCTGCCAATGGCAATAATAATCTACAGTGGAATAACTGGCAGGGGATTTTATTGCAGTATATGGCACTGCAGGATGCGCAAGGGGCGATGACAGCTTACCAAAATATGCAATACACGCCCGAATATGGCACGACAGATACCTTGGTATATCATTGGTTGCATAATCTGACACTACGTGGTCAGGTGGTTAAAGATATTTATGCAAATACGCCAAGCTATGCGGTTTTTAATAACAATGGGCAGTATAGTTATGTTGCTTTTAATGCCGATACTGTGGCGAAAGAAGTGCGCTTTAGTGATGGTGTGAGTTTTGTCGTGAACCCCCGAAGTTTCGCACTTTTGGATAATGGGGTTGTTAAACATACTCCCTTATCTGCTCAAGAAAATAGCACTGAAGATCCGCATGATAATACAAACACAAATAATAATACGAATGCTGAAACAAACAATACATCCGAGGATACAGCAGATAATAATTCATCGACAAATAACTCAAATAATAGTAATGACAGTAATAATAGTGACCAAAACAATCAAAGTGGTGACAATAATAATGAGCAATCATCAACAACAGAGAATAACTCACAAGATACAACTACTAGTAATGATGTCGTTTTAGCAATAACTGATCCTGAAGGGCGCTTTGATGGTGTATTACGTGTTAATGATAATGTGGTTACCGTTGAGATAAATAGCGAAGTGACGCGTAACTATATTATTTTGCACTTTATCGATCACAATGGCGTGCAGCAAAATGTTCAACTGATACTAAATAGTATGATCAATGGTAAGTCGCAGTGGACTTATAGCACGCAGTATTTTGATTTAAATAAACCGTTTAAATTTACCTTGCAGGATTCAAAATTTGGGCAGTTTGAAAGTATAGCGTATTTAGCAGCCAACTTAGCTATAAATACCGACAATACAGCGGCAAATAATAGTAATAACACAAGTGATTCAAATACTTCAAATGATCCAAATAATACAAACGAAGAAGCTAAGGTTAATTCAAATAGTATCTTGCTCAGTGATCCAGAGGGGCGTTTTAGTGCCAAGATGACACGCAATAATGATAAGCTGCAATTAGCGTTTGATGCAAAACAGCAGCGTCATTATGTGATTTTCCACTATATGGATCAGCAGGGTCTTAAACAAAATGTGCATCTATTACCTACAGATGGTTATCAATGGACTTGGCAGGGCAATAATATTGACTTGATGAAACCAGTGCAGTTTACCGTACACGATATGCATGTTGGGCAGTTTAGCTCATCGGAATATTCATTAGCGGCATTGCAAGTGGGCTCAGTAACTGAGACAGAGACAACAGAATCTGCAAGTGACTCCTCTAACAATAGCAATCATAACGACGATCAACGTATTGAAGTGAATGAAGAACGCTTTAGCTTATCGGCAGTTATCAACCAGTCTAATGGGGCATTTAATATCACGCTTAATGCCAAACAAGAGCGCGCTTATGTGATTATTCATTACGTAGATAAACAAGGCATTCCGCAGAATAGACACCTTATTCGACAAGAAAATAATCAGTGGCAATTAGATGCTGATAGTTTTGATCAAAATAAAGGTTTCTCTTTAACGATTGACGACCCTCGTGGGCAATTTTCAACAGAGAGGTATTTTTTCTAAGCATACTGCCCAATTCGCCAGCGACGAGAGAGGAAATTATCGATATTGAGCTTCTTTTTAAGGAAATTTTGATTTTGTGCTAACATCGGTGTCGGCTCGGGGTGGTGAAAATGAAAATTATATTTGCGCGCAATACGACGCAAGTTACTGACACTACAATCGAGTAATTTTGCAATATCATGGGTTTCCATTTTGCGGTGCATGCACTGTTGAAAAAACTCTAAAATTGAGCAGTGGTAAAGCTTAGTAATTTTTTCTTCAACGGTGATTTTCTTCATTAACTTTCTCCCTATGTATTTGTCCTTATATTTGTTTTGTCATTGAGACTTAACAAAATATTATCATTCACATCTCCTAATTAAGCATCCTGCTCTGGCAAATAAGCTAAAATTCAACATGGTGCTTATTAGTTGCGACTTACTTTATATAAAGCCTTTGCGGTTGGCTAGCATAAAATGTAAAAAAATTGCAAATTTAGCAATTTAATGCTTAACTCACCGAGGTATAGATATTGATACAAGTTGTTAACAAAGGAGATAGTTTATGGATAATGATAGAAAACTACCAAAATCTCAGGCTGAAAAAGTTAAGTCATTGGATTTAAAAGGGCGCATTACACCTGTTGTATTGAGTTTATTTCTCGTGCTTGGGATTGCTGCTATGCAAAAAGCAAATGCAGCAGCGACATCAACAGCAACGGACAGTAAAGCATTAACAACACTCACACAAAGCACTAACAGTGTTACGGTAGCCGAAGTTGAAAAGGCTCAATCACAATGGGCAGCAGGAATTGTCGCAATAGGTAATGCTTATACAAATAAAGGAAATTATAAAAAAGTTGCTAAAGATCTTATTAATACGCTCTATGCGTATAATTATGAAAAAGGTGTGGTGATGTTTAAACCAACTAAAGCCAAGGAAATTCCATTTAGACCAACGAAGGAATCAGCACTTTCTTACTTTGTCGGTGGCAACAAAAAATTCAAAGAAGATAAAGGTTTTGCTCTTCAACCATGGACTAAAGTGGTTTTCCATAATGATGAGATGTATTTCCATGGTGATATGGCGATTGCAATGGGTACGTATGACTTTACCGACACTAAAGGCAAAGTAACCACCGTTGAATATACCTTTGCTTATGTCAAAATGCCAAATGGGCAGTTGAAAATTGTTTTACATCATTCTTCCGCACCATTTTCAGATTGATTTATCCTATAATAAACTCGCAAATTGTCTATATTCACTTACATGTCAGCGTGGTGCGGTATATAATGCCGCCATTGTTTCAGATCGATTTATTTCACCTTTATGCAAGCAAACACAGCTTCAGAACGCAAGTCAGCGCGGATCTGGTTAAAGTCGCGTGCTCATCCTGCTAAAAAATGGGTACAACTCACCATTCTAGTGAGTTTTTTAAGTGGCTTGTTACTCATAGGGCAACTTTATCTGTTGGCACATATTTGTTATGCCGCTTATATCGAAAAACTCTCAAACATTGAACTTATTAGCTACTTTGTGGCGATTATTACTATTGTGTTCATGCGAGCAGGTCTGTCGTGGCTTAAGGAAGTTGTAAGCTTTAAGGCTGCGGCTAAAGTAAAAGAGCAATTAAGAGACGATGTTATTGCACATATTAATCAGTTAGGTCCTGTGAAATCAGGTGAGCTAAGTAGTGGTGATTTGATCAGTGCAGCAATGGAGCAAGTGGAAGGCTTAAATAATTTCTTAATGTATTTCTTGCCACAAATGACCTTAGCCGGACTTATGCCACTGGCGATTTTAATCTTTGTTTTCCCACAAAGTATTGTTTGTGGCATTATTTTATTGGTGTGCGCACCTTTAATCCCACTGTTTATGATGTTGGTTGGTTGGGGCGCTGAAAGTGAAAACCAAAAACATTTTCAAACCTTGGCACGAATGAGTAGTGTCTTTTTAGACACACTGCATGGCTTAGCGACTTTACGACTGTTTAATCGTGCTGAAAGCCATGCGCAAAAAATCTTTGAATACTCTGATGATTATCGTGTTAAAACTATGAAAGTATTGCGTATTGCGTTTTTATCATCCGCGGTACTTGAAGTATTTTCAGCAGCCTCTATTGCACTGGTTGCGATTTATCTAGGCATGGGCTTTATCAATAGCGCTAATGTTGATACTGTTTGGTGGTCTTTTGAAAATATGACCTTGCAAGGTGGATTATTTATTTTGCTATTAGCGCCTGAGTTTTTCTTGCCTCTTCGTGAGTTAAGCACGCATTATCATGCAAAAACAGAAGCAATGGGGGCAGCTCTTGAGTTACAAAAAATATTTGCCTTAACAAAGCATGATGACGCAAAAGGTGAAAAAGGTGAAAAAGGTGAAAAAGGTGAGAAGATTAATCAAGTCAGCTTGATACAAGACTTACCAATGATTGATTCAATTCAATTTAATCATTTAAGTTTTTGTTATGCCAATAAATCTAAAAATGCACTGACTAATATTTGCTTTGAGGTCAAACATAAACAGAAAATTGCGATTGTTGGTGCCAGTGGTGCTGGTAAAACGACTATTTTAAATTTGCTTATGCAGTTTATGCATGCAAAAGATGAAGCAATTACCATTAATCATGATTTGCCACTTAATCGCATTGATGAAAAGCTTTGGCTTAGTAGAATCAGTTGGCTTGGACAAAATGCAGGTTTATTTAAAGGCAGCATTCGCTATAATTTACAACTTGCAGATGCTAATGCTCAAGATGATGCATTATGGCATGCGTTAAAGTTGGCACACTTAGATCAAGAAGTGAGTGCATTCCCCGATAAATTAGCAACTGAAATCGGTGAGCAAAGCATTGGCTTATCCGGCGGTCAAGCGCAGCGTCTGGCATTAGCGCGCGCCTATCTTAAGCCTTGTGAGTTACTCTTATTGGATGAGCCAACGGCAAGTTTGGATAAAGAAAATGAGCGTCTTATCATGCACAGCTTGTTAAACAATTGGCAAAATAAAACGGTGATTATGCTTACGCATCGCTTACAGTTCTTGAGCGAGATGGATCATATTATCGTGATGGATGAAGGACGAATTGTACAACAAGGGCGCTTAGAGGAATTGTTGCAAGATCAATCAAGTTACTTTTATGCGTTATATCGTCACCAAGTCTTAGAGGGAGAAGTTGCATGCGCGCATTAATTCCTTTTTTAAGTATTTTTAAACATCAAGCAAAATGGATGTTTATTGGCACCTTTCTTGCATTTCTAGCTATTTTAGCCAGTATTGGTTTATTATCTTTATCTGGTTGGTTTATCTCATCAACTGGGTTTGTGGCTATTTCAAGTTACGCCATTGCCAGTCAATTTAATTATTTTTACCCATCAGCTGGCGTACGTGCTTTTTCATTGATGCGTATTTTAACGCGCTATGGTGAGCGTGTTGTCACACATGAGGCAACGTTTAAGTTATTAACTGATATTCGAGTATGGGTTTATAACAAGCTTGTGCCCTTGGCGCCAACACATTTAGCACAATATAAAAGTGGTGACTTACTCAATCGCTTAGTCACTGATGTTAATAGTTTAGATAACTTATATATTCGGATTATTTCGCCAAGTTGCGTGCTGTTTTTGTCGATTTTGCTGATTGGGGTATTTTTTAGCTTTTTAAGTATTCCTTTAGCGTTAATGACCATGGGCTTTGCTTTTGTTGCAGGGTTTTGTATTCCTGTTGTTGGGGGAAAATTATCTGCCCATACCGCAAAAACGCTAGCGGAAGAGTCTGCAGATTTAAAAACATCAATTATTGAGCATGTGCAATATTTAGCAGAGCTTAAGGTCTTTGCTGCAGAAGATAAGCATGCAGAGATAATTAATATGCAAAATAAAGCGCTTGTTACAACGCAACAAAAAATGAGTCATTATACTGGGTTTAATGCAGCCCTTATGACCTTATTTTTGGGTGCGACACTATGGTGTGGTGTGTGGCTAATGGTCGGGCTTGTTCATCAAGGTGTAATAAGTGGTGCTTTTATTGCCTTGGTTGCACTAGGCATTATGGGCTTGTTTGAGGCGATTATGCCTTTACCAGTGGCATATCAGTATTTAGGACGTACAGTATCTTCAGCTAAAAGATTATTAAATATTATTGAGCAAAAACCGGCAAAATTATTTGTTAATGATGGTAGTAAGCAAATAAATATGCCAAAACACAATGTTATTTCTTTTGAGGATATTTCGTTTAGCTATCCTGGGCGTAATAAGCTGATCTATGAGCATTTTAATCTTGAGATTGCATCCAATGAAAAGCTTGCTATTGTCGGTGCTACTGGTTGTGGTAAGTCAACGATTGTTTCGTTGTTAGCAAGATTTTATGCGCCATCAGCAGGCAAGATATCAATAGGTGGCATCGATATTGCACAATTTACCGAATCACAATTGCGTCAGCAAATAACGATTATCAGTCAGCATGCGCATATTTTTAATGGTAGTATTCGCGATAACCTGTTAATAGCAAACCCTAACGCGACTGATGAGATGTTATGGTATGCCTTACATGTTGTTGATTTAAAAAACTTTGCATTGGAGTTACCAAATGGTTTAGATAGTTGGACTGGAGAGTATGGAAGGCATCTCTCAAAAGGGCAGCAAAAGCGTTTGTCATTAGCGCGTGCGGTATTATCGCAAACACCTATTTTGATTTTGGATGAACCAACAGAAGGTTTAGATAAGGTCATTGAAAGAAAGGTTATTGATAACTTACAGGCAGTCTTTAAAGATAAAACGGTGATCATTATTACCCATAACGACACATTGCTAAGCAGCGTTGATAGAGTGTTGCGCATAACACAATAAAAAATGAAGTATTGCATTGCAATATAAACGCGTGATTTTATTCGACAATGGGCATTGTGCTAACTACAATGACTACAATTTCATAAGGAAACAGTAAGACGATCATAAGATGAAAAAATGTGGATTTGTCGCCATTATTGGGCGACCTAATGTTGGAAAATCAACGCTTTTAAATCATATTCTAAAATACAAAATCAGTATTACAAGTCGCAAACCACAGACAACACGTCATCAAATTACCGGTATCAAAACCATTGAAAATACACAGTTTATCTATGTTGACACCCCTGGACTTCACCAAGATGAACCGCGTGCCATTAATCGCATGATGAACAAGCAAGCAAGTAGCGTGATCAATGACGTCGATGTCATTTTATTTGTTGTTGAAGTGGGTAAGTGGACAACGGCTGAAGAATGGATATTGCAAAAAATCGAGTCGGTCAAAGTGCCTGTGATCTTAGTGATTAACAAGGTGGATCAATTAAATAATCGCCATGAAGCAGTCGAATTTACCGATGAGATTAAGCAAAAATACCCATTTGCTGCCAGTTTTCTTGTGTCTGCTAAGCAAGGGCATTTAATCAATGAGTTAGAAAGCAAAATTGAAAGTTATCTTCCTGAAAGTGAGCACTTTTTTTATGCCGAGGATCAGGTCACTGATCGCACCGAGCGTTTTATGATGGCAGAAATTATTCGTGAGAAATTAATGCGCACATTAGGTCAAGAGGTACCATATCAATTAACCGTTGAGATTAATAAAAGCAAGTTTGATGAAGCACGTCAAATTATGGAGGTTTATGCCACCATTTTGGTTGAACGTGCTGGACAAAAAGCAATGGTAATTGGTGCTAAAGGGCAGAAACTCAAAAAAATCGGCAGTGAAGCGCGTCAAGATATGGAGTTTATGCTTGGAAAAAAAGTGTTCCTACAACTATGGGTCAAGGTTAAAGAGGGCTGGTCAGATGATGATCGCGCACTTAAATCATTGGGTTATGATTTTTAGGTTTTTTAAGTTTTTTAGGGCTGGAGCTATTGTCAATGACCGAACAAACGACAGAAATTTCAAATAAAACAGAAACAGATAATCAAAATAAAGTGCCAATAGCAAAAAATGCTAGGGCAAAAGCATGGAAGAAATGTGTCATTTTAGGGATTGTTATTTTGCTTTGTGTAATCGGTTTTTACGCTTATGTAAAATATACTGAAATATATCCATCAACCGATGATGCTTATGTTAATGCCGATGTTATTCATATGTCAGCACAAGTCACAGGCAAGCTTGACAAGTTATATATCAGCAATAACCAAGAGGTTAAAAAAGGCGAGCTGTTATTTACGATTGAGCCGCAAAGCTTTGAATATGAGCTTGCTAAAGCCAAAGCAGATTTGACATTAGCACAAGAGGAAGTTGCGGCAATTAAAGACTCGATTAATCTACAAGAAGCAAAGCTTAAACAGGCACAAGCACAGAAATTTGTCGCAGAACAAAAAGAGGCGCGTATTGCTAAACTAGTTGCTCAGGGAATGGTTTCAAAAGAAGATGCTGATGAAGCCAAAGGTGATCTTGAAGTGGCTAATGCCAATGTTAATGCTGCATTTGCCAGTATTGCTCAAGAGCAAAAACAATTAACATTGCAACAATCAAAAATTGCGGCTGCCAAAGCAGATGTATCAACGGCAGCATTAAACTTAAGTTATACCAAGATTTATGCATCAACATCTGGGTTTATTACTAACTTTACGTTGCGTCCTGGTTCACTAATCACACAAAATCAAAATCTATTTGTGCTAGTGAGTAATGAGGCCTATTGGTTAGATGCGAACTTTAAAGAAACGCAAATGTCACGGATGAAAGTCGGACAAAAAGCATCTGTAATCCTTGATATGTACCCTAATGTGACATTACATGGCACGGTTCAAAGTATTAGTGAGGGTAGTGGTAGTGTGTTTTCTTTATTGCCTCCTGAAAATGCATCAGGCAACTGGGTCAAAGTAGTACAGCGCTTTCCTGTAAAAGTGGTTCTTGACCAAAGTGAAGTGAACAAGGTGCCGCGTCTACGCGTTGGCGCATCAGCAACTGTTGAGGTTGATACTAACTCTTAAATTATTCTAATTCGCTTTGTAAAACTGGTTGTATTTTATTGGCATTAAGCATGCTGTTTAGCTTTTTCATCATCAGTGAGAAGATAATAGCAACAACAAAAGCAACTGCTGTCATGACTAGGAATATCTTGGCATACATTGGGTTTGTTGCTGCCGCAGTAATGTTTTGAGCATGCTCAGCGCCACTTAACGCAAAGTTTGACACAGGGCCTGCCAAATTAATGCCAAAGGCGATATTGATAAATAAATAACCTGTAAATAAGCCTTGATGTTTTGGCTCTATCATCTCTCCTGCCATAGCGTAATTGACGGCATTTACATGAATTTCACCCGCTGAAACGATTAAAAGTAGCAAGATAGGAAAGAGTACATTAACCAAGTGTGCTTTATCTGCAAGGAATATGCCTAAAGGGATCATTAAAAAAGCAACAACATACATGCTTAAGCCGCGTGCGACTAATGAGCCGGGTTGATAAGGGTTATTCGCTTGCTGACGTCTTTTCATCATTCCGGCTAAAATAAAGCCAAAGATGATAACACCTAGACTTTCAAAAAGGTTGACTGTCGCAGGTTGCATCGGGATGCCAAAAAGAGATTTTGACGTATTGAATTCAACAAAGTTTTCTAAAGCGGTTGATTGTAAGCCTTGAACAAATGCAAATGCCATACTTGCTGAGCTTAAGATAAGGTAGGCGTAAATTTTTGTGCGATAACTGCTTTGCTGTTTTAGTGCAAAATAGATCATGTAAATCAATGCGGCAATAAAGGCGATATAAATAAGTGCGGAGCCAAGCTCAGGATGATGCATTAAGTAGTAAGCAAATAATAAGCAAGCAATAACAATTAAAGGCGCAACATAGAAGCGTTTTGTATTAAAGGCAAACGAGGTGACATAATATGTTTGTTTGTCATTAACATGTTTCCAGTTAACAAGGTGAACTACAAATGCGATAAATAAACACACCGCAGCAAAGATAAAAGCAGCACTGTAAAGATTGTTTCCTTGCAAGATCCCAGCGACAAAAAAGCTTAAAACAAAGCCTATATTCATACAGCTATAGTTAATTGAAAAAGCAATACGGCGACGTTTATCATCTTGACTAAATAATTGCGTGAGCATCATATTGATACAGCTGACATTAAGACCTGAGCCTGTGATAAAAACTGTCATGCCGATTAAAATAATCATATGCACATGCACTGCAATAAGAAATAACCCAACAAACTGCAACACTAAACTGGCACAAAACAAGGCTCTAAAGCTTAAATAGCGCCCACCGACGGTACCACCTAGAAAGTGAAACAAAAAATTTAGTGCAAAAAAGCTGGCAGTTAGTGTGTTTGCCTCGATTTTACTCATACCTGCTTCACGGCTAAGATAGAAGTTTAATAAGCCCATGAGTACAGCGTAACCAACCGTTGAGAAGACTTGAATAAGATTGATATTTAAGACACCCTTGGGCATGTCCTTATAACTTAACATGTAGTTTCCTTTTTATTATCTTTTTTATTAATAAGCTCGAGCATACTAATACGCCATAATTTAAATGTCATGTAGAGAGTTTGATTTTTTAAAACGCACTGAATTTGGTCTGATAAGCATTGTAAAATACGTGAGAAATTCAATGGCGGAAATTCTGTAAAATGATTCGCGAGCGGTATATACTAAGCCAAGTTTCTAAATAGAGTTTATATCAGATAAATGATTAGTTCAGATTTAAAAGAGAAAATAGCAAATATTCAATTATTGATACTAGATGTTGACGGTGTTTTAAGTGATGGCAAAATTATTCTAAGTAATGATGGTAACTTAACTAAAAACTTTGATGTTAAAGATGGCTTAGGTATGCTGTTGCTGCAGAAGTTTGGCGTTAAATTAGCCGTGATTACGGGGAAAACCTCTCAAGTTGTTCAGGATCGCTTAAGTTCACTTGGTGTGAATGATGTTTACCAAGGGCAAAAAAACAAAATTAAAGCCTATGAAGACTTGTTAAAGAAGCATCAAATAAATCAGGAAAATATCGCCTATATGGGTGATGATTTACCTGATCTGACCTTAATGATGAAATCAGCAGTATCTTTTGCACCAGCTGATGCTTTAAGTGCCGTTAAAACACGCGTTGATTATGTAACAGCACAAAAAGGCGGATATGGTGCGGTGCGCGAAGTCTGTGATCTTATATTAGAGAGCAAGGGGCTATTAGATAAAATTGTTGATGACTATATCGCCTTTGGTGAGGCACGTCTTTAATGTTTTTTAGTAAACGTGTTTTTTTTACAACGATTGGACTGGTTGTTGTCATCGGTACCAGTGGTTGGCTAGTGGTTAAATCAGCGCAAGAGCAGATTAGTCATGGTGATCTACCGGCACATTTTGTTGAGAATACGGCAAAAGCGATTACCTATGAAAAATATGACACGAAAGGTTGGTTAGAGTATACGGCAACCGCAGTTGATGCCACACGTTTTTATAATCAAGATGCAAAGCTTATAACGGTTAATGCCACGCTGTATTCAAAAGATAAAAAAGACAAGCCGTGGAATATCACCGCAAATTATGCCGATATTACCAATAACAACAATAATATGCATTTATATGGAAATGTGGTGATGTTGCGTAATGCCAATGGCAAAAACTCACCTGCGATTAAAATTGCGACTGATTCGGTCAATTACGATGATGGCAAAGACTATATGGATACGGATAAAAAAGTCACGATAAGTCAACCAGGTACACCCAACAATACGGTTGGCACAGGCATGAATGGCACACCTAAAAAAGGTGATTTTAAGTTATTGAAGGATGTAAGAAGTTATTATGCAGGACAGTAAGAGAGATAAAAGAAGCGAAATAAGTAAAAGAAATAAAAACGGGGTAATACATAGCTTGTTAAAGTATGTATTATGTAGTGCTACTTCTTTGCTTATGCTACAGCACGCCTTTGCCGCTGAACAAAGTGGTTCGATGGATGCTGCTGGTATGTTTGGTAAAAATGCCAGTAGTGACGGTCAGATTACTATTTGCAGTGATAGTTTATCTTATAGTCAGGATGCGCATAAAATCATTTATCAAGGCAACGTACTTGTCATGCAAACCAAAGATGCAAATATTCAATGCAGTGGTTATAGCGTTCCGAATGAAAATAGCAAGTGGCCAGTGTATCAATTTCCTGATCCAAAGGAAGCTGATGGCAAAGTGGATTATACCAATGTGCAAAAAGAGGCATTAGACTATGCTAAGAGCGTTTGTAAAAAGCAAAATGGCTGTCGTTTTTTAACAGGGCAAACGCTGACGATTCTATTTGATGATCAAAATAAGCAAGTCAAAGATGTCGTATTAATGGCTAATACACCTTACATTGCTAAATTCTACTCCTTGCCATTTCCAAAGCAGGCGCAAAATAATCAAAACAAGAATAAGAGTGATAGCTCAGACCAGCAAACGGTATATGCTGAAGGCAGACAAATGAACTTTAACTTACTCAATAGTACGCTAACGATACAAGATAAAGCTTATGTTGATCGCGCAGGTAATCGCTTCTCCGGAGATAAGGTGCTTTATGACACCAAAAATGGTCTAGTGACGGTGCCAAATACGGGGCAACGAGCAACGGTTATTTTAAATAACTTAAATAGTGAAAATAGTAAAAACAGTAAGTAGGTTGTTAGCATGAGTATTGGCGTAGTAAGTGCCGTTATTATCATTGTCATCGCGATCTTGATCTGGCGTAACTCAATGAAAGCAAGAGAGCATGCGGTCTATATGGCAGTTAAAATAGCTAAGCAATGGGATGTTCAGCTACTAGATGACACCGTGTGTCTGACCAAAATGCGTTTATCGCGCCAAAGCAATATCGGTAGCATGTGTTTATTTCGCGAATATGCATTTGAATATAGCTATGATGGTGTTGATCGTTATAAGGCTTTTTTGCAGTTTAATGGTAACCAATTCTTGCAGGTGATTGCTAATGATCAAAAAATTACGGTTGAAGAAATGAAAACAGCCAAAATGCCTGAAGATAAAGAGGGTGGTAATATCATTGATCTAAGTGAATATCGCATGCAGCAAGCAAAAAAATCAAAGCATGAGGATGATAAGGAATAGTTATGATTGAATTACATCAATTTCCTAAATTAGGGGATGTGCCAAACTCCAGTCCTTTTTGTATGAAATTAGAAAGCTATTTGATTGCACAAAAGGTGCCTTATCAAAATTTTTATAGTGCGGATTTACGTCGCTCACCAACGGGCAAAATGCCATATATTAAAAAGCAAGATAAGTTTTATAGCGACAGTAGTTTTATTATTGATTTATTGGAGAAAGAAAGTAGCACACCAATGCAGCAAGGTTTAACTGCTCTAGAAAAATCGCAAACCTTGGCGTATCAACGACTATGTGAGGAGCATTTATATTGGGTGTTGGTTTATAGTCGTTGGGTTGATGTTTCTACTGATAATAACTGGCGCAGCATAGTACAAGAAGGAACGAAACTGCCTAAATTATTGTTTGGCATGATTTTTAAAGTGATGAGCAAAAATGCGTCCAGGCAAACCTATGAACAAGGGTTAGGGCGCTTAGCCAAAGCGCAAATCTATCAAAAAGCAGATGAAGATTTATGTGCATTGTCTGAGTTTTTAGGTCAAAAAACCTATTTTTTCAATGAGTCACCAAGTTT
Organism: Cysteiniphilum sp. JM-1; assembly: GCF_008711525.1. Classification (GTDB taxonomy): domain Bacteria; phylum Pseudomonadota; class Gammaproteobacteria; order Francisellales; family Francisellaceae; genus Caedibacter. The sequence goes on along the minus strand of NZ_VXKS01000010.1, from coordinate 61,255 downwards.
GTTGGATCATGTTGTTTATGCTGTTGTTGCTAATATTGAGCACACCCCTTGGCAAAGCCAGTTAAAACAACAACTAACCAAGTACCCCAACCTACAAGCGCATAGTGCGCGTATGCTTAAGCAGGTTTTTGGTAAATAAAAATTAAGTAAAAGAAAAGTAAAAGAAAAGTAAAAGAAAAGTAAAAGAAAAGTAAAAGAAAAAACACAAAAGATAGGTGAAAACAAAACCATGTCACACGATATCAAAACCTTATTGCAACAACCTAAAGCTGAATTACACATGCATCTTGAGGGGAGTCTTGAGCCTGATATGATGCTGAATTTGGCGCAAAAAAATGGTGTTAATCTAAAGTACAAAAATTTAGCAGAAGTCAAAAAAGCATATAACTTTAATAATCTGCAAGAATTCTTGGATCTATATTATCAAGGCATGTCTGTACTTCAAACCGCTGATGATTTTTATGATTTAACTTATGCTCATTTACTTAAATCACAACAAGATCATGTGACACATACTGAGATTTTTATCGATCCGCAGGCGCATTTATCGCGCGGCATTTCACTTGCAACCCTTTTTGATGGCGTTAATCGTGCCGTCAAAAAAGCGCGAGTTGAGCTAAACATAGATACGCAATTAATCATGTGTTTTTTGCGTCATTTATCAGAAAAAGATGCTTTAAACACCTTTGATCAATTAATGGAATATCGTGATAATTTTATTGGTATTGGTCTGGATAGCTCGGAGCTTGGCAATCCACCAGAGAAGTTTAAAAATCTCTTTGAATTAGCACGTAAAGAGAAGCTTCATTTAGTTGCTCACGCTGGTGAAGAGGGACCTGATGAGTATGTTTGGCAGGCCTTGGATATCCTAGGGGTTGAGCGCATTGATCATGGTAATGCGATCTTAACTGATGATGCATTGATAAAACGCATTGCAAAAGATAATATCGCACTTACGATGTGCCCATTATCAAATAAAGCTTTAAAAGTAGTACCAAACTTAGTCGATCATCCGGCGCGAATTTTGTTAGATAAAGGCATTAAAGTAACAATTAACTCCGATGATCCGGCATATTTTGGTGGTTATGTTAATCAGAACTATATTGAACTGATTGACGGTTTAAAGTTAGGTACTGCAGAAATTCAACAGTTAATTGATAACAGCCTGAATGCTCGGTTTGTTTAAGCATTATTACAAAGGGGGTTAATATGAGTTTAGTGATATCTTTCCAGGGGGAAAAGGGTGCTTATTCAGAACAGGCAATTCATAAGTTTTATCAAACGCAAAATAAGAAAAACGAGCAAAGTGCGATTGAAACTTTAGCCTGTGGCTCATTTGCCGAAGCACTCGAGATGGTTGCTGAGAAAAAAGCTGACTTTGCAATGATTCCCGTGGAAAACTCAATTGCTGGCAGTGTGATTCCTGCCTATGATGAGCTCATTAAATACAATCTACGCATTCAGCATGAAGTCATTCTAAAGGTTGAGCATTGTTTGATGATCCATCCTAATGCAGATATTGATAATATCGACTTAGTACGTTCACATCCACAAGCCTTGGCACAGTGTCAGAATAATATTGCACGCATGCATTTATCCCCTAAAAGTTTTGTTGATACCGCCGGAGCTGCTAAATACATCGCTGAAAAAGAGATTCTAACGCAGGCGGCGATTGCTAGTAAGTTAGCCGCACAAACCTATTCGTTAAAAGTCATTAAAGAGCATTTTGAAGATGAGCCGTTTAACTTCACGCGATTTTTCTTATTGGGGCGTGATGCGTTAAATATGCCTTATGCAGAGAATGAGCTCTATAAATCATCAATTATCTTTACGACACTGCATAAACCCAATGCATTAGTGCAAGTACTTGCCTGTTTGTCAGAGCACAATATCAATATGTGTAAGATTGAATCCAGGCCATCACGCTCGCGTGCTTGGGATTATAGTTTTTTTGTCGATTTTGAAGGTCATGAAGAACAGCAAAATGTACAAGCTGCCTTATTAGCAATTTTAAAGAAGACTTCATTTTTGAAGAACTTAGGGTGCTATCAATCGATCACGCTGTAAATCTTAAAAATTCACTCGTATTTGCAATCATGAAACACTATAAAAAACACGATAATTTGTATACAATCGTTTGTCATTGAATCTTACAAATAGGTAATTCCTTTGATTAAGTATTTAAGGCAGTGGTATCAGAAAAAATTTGATAGTAATGAACCTGCCGTCTTTATTGTTGTAACGGTTATTGCGGTACTCATTATTAACTTTTTTGGTAATTTATTAGCACCAATTTTAGCCGGTGTTGTCATTGCATATTTATTAGAAGCCATTGTTTCTTTTTTGTCAAAAAAATTAAAATTAAACCGCAATTTGTCTGTTTATATCGTTTTCTTAATTTTTATTGCGTTAGTGATTATGTTATTACTATTTGTGCTTCCAGCATTAATGCATCAAGCAGGGCAATTTGTGCAAAGTATTCCGCAACAAATTAATAATCTACATGCGAGTTTATTGGAGCTTTCTAAAAAATATCCAACGATCATTACACCTGAACAAATCAAAGATGCGGTTAGCACGATCTCAAATATTAAGATGGATAAAATTGCCGGTATTGGTCAATATCTACTTAAATTTTCTCTAGCTTCTCTATCAAGTATATTTACTTGGCTGGTGTACTTATTTATCGTGCCATTGTTAGCATTTTTCTTTTTGAAAGACAAAAACCGCATTGGTAAATGGTTTGTCAATATGCTACCTAAAGAGCGCGGTGCATTAGAGGAAGTATGGGCAGATGTGCGCCCACAATTGGGTAATTATGTCAAAGGTAAAACAATTGAATGTTTGATTGTTACTGTCGTTACCTATATTGGCTTTATCGTTTTTGGCTTGAATTACTCACTACTATTAGCCATTTGCGTTGGGCTTTCGGTATTTATTCCTTATATCGGGATGGTGATTGTTACCATTCCTGTGGTACTCATTGGAATCAGTCAATTTGGCTTTAGCTCTGAGCTTTTCTATATGCTGCTAGTTTATTTGATCATTCAAGGTTTGGATGGCAACTTATTGGTGCCGTTATTATATTCTGAAGCATTAAGCCTTCATCCCGTGGCAGTCATTGCTGCTGTTCTTATCTTCGGTGGAATATGGGGCTTTTGGGGCTTGTTCTTTGCGATTCCACTAGCGGCACTTATTAACTCGGGTGTTAAGATGTGGACCCGACGCAATATCAATAATAAAAAGCCCAAGGAAGCTTAATGGCTGAAGTAAGGCTCAAAGAAAGGTTAAAGCGTCCAGAGGTTACTATTCAACTGCGTCCTTTTCATCGCAAAGTGCATCAAGTATTACTGGAAAATAAGGTGGATAGCTTTATTGCGAGCATTATCGCACGACGCATAGATGATCCTGAGCATGCTTTAAAATTTGCTAATCTAAAACTTAAATTTTTGACCTCGCCACATTTATTAAAAGATGCGACAAAGGCGGCAAAGCGTATTATTCAAGCACTAGAACGTGGTGAAGTCATTGGACTTGAAACCGATCATGACTGTGATGGGCAAACATCGCATGTGATTTTACATGTTGCATTGACTAATATTTTTAACCATCCAGTTGGTAAGATTCGCTCATATATTGGGCATAGAATGGCAGAGGGATATGGCTTATCTGATAAGCTTGCGCAACGTATTTTAGATGATGATATGCGTCCGACATTGATAATCACTGCCGATAATGGCTCAACCGATGAAGCGCGTATTGCATTATTAAAGTCACAAAATATCGATGTGATTGTCACCGATCATCATGCCATTCCTGAAGAAGGGGTACCTCAAAGCGCTTATGCCGTGTTAAATCCAACACAAAAGGGCTGTGAGTATAATGATCCTTTTATTGCTGGATGTATGGTGGCTTGGTTGTTGATGGCAGAGGTCAGAAGACTATTATTACTTGAAGGAAAACCGATCAATAGTGACTGCCAGTTAACGGATTTACTTGATTTTGTTGCTGTTGGCACAGTTGCTGACTGTGTATCCATGGCAAAGAGTATAAATAATCGTGTTGTAGCCTATTATGGTATGCACAAAATTTCACAGTTAACACGTAGCTGTTGGAGTAGTTTTAGTGATCATTTTCATCACAAGGTCGATAGTGAGTTTTTAGGGTTTGTCATAGCACCTTTACTCAATAGTGATGGACGTATGTCTGATGCCTTAAGTTCGGTGAGTTTCTTATTAAACGAAGATCATCAAAAAACCAAACAATGGGTTGAGTTCTTGCAGCAGCAGAACAATCATCGCAAGGCCATTCAAAAAGATATGACTGCCAAAGCGATGAGTGAAGCCTCAAAGCAATACGCAAAGGGTGCCTCAAGTATTTGTGTCTATCTTGATGATGGGCATGCTGGGGTGCATGGCATTTCAGCAAGTCGCATTAAAGATAGTTTTGGCTTGCCGACGATTTTATTCTCACCCAAGCAAGGGGAAGATGATATTATCACGGGATCAGCGCGCAGCATTGATGGCTTAAACATTAAAGCTGTTTTAGATCTTATTTATCAAAATACGACAGATATTCTGATCAAATATGGTGGACATACCGGAGCTGCTGGATTAACCATTTACAAAGATAAATTTGTAGAATTTTCTCAAAGCTTTAATGATTACTGTCAAAAAGCGATTGCTGAGAATAATATTACTGCCACACCAATTATTTATTGTGATGGTGAGTTAACTGCTGAGGAGTTTACGCTTAAACATGTTGAAAAATTTGCTTTGCTTGAGCCTTATGGTCGCGAGTTTGAAGCGCCTGTTTTTTGTAACAAGGCAAGTATTTATAGTTTTAAATGGGTGGGAAAAGAAAGCCAACATCTGCAATTAATGCTTACCATTCATGGTAAAACACTTAAAAGCATTTGGTTTTTTGCTGATGAGTATTTAGATGATGCTGATATTCAAGTGGGTGAAGAAGTCCAAGTGGCGTATCGTTTATCAAAAGAGCACTTTAATGGTCAGACTTATGTGAGCTTAAAGATCGTGCACTTGGCTAAGTTGACGCATCAAAGGCAAATATTATGACGACTCAAAGTGTTGGACATACAGAGCTTAATATCAAAAAGCTGTTTGAAGAAGCCGGTTTATATGTGCGTGATGCACAGTTGACAATGATTGAAGCAGTCAAAGAGACACTGATCAATAATGAAAAAATTGTTATTGAAGCGCCAACGGCAACCGGTAAAAGCTTTGCTTATTTACTCGGTGCGCTTTTAGCCAATGAAGTGCGCGCAAAACAAGGGCAAGAAAAATTATCGATTGTTGTGTCAACAGCGACGGTAGCGTTGCAAGAGCAGCTGATTGATAAAGATTTGCCGTTTATTCATCAGCTTATGCAACACCATAAAATTGAGTTTAGTTATCAATTGGCAAAAGGGCGCTCGCGCTATTTATGCCCGCGTAAATTGCATCACTTTGACAGTGATGATAGTGACTTGCAGAAAGAAGCAGAAATGCTCGATCAGCGCTTAAGCAAAGATTGGGATGGCGATTTTGATCTGTTGGAGAAACCGGTTTCTAAAGCATTGATGAGTGAGATTTATAACACCAGCAGCTCGTGTTCGTTTAGCCGCTGTGAGTGTTATCGCGAATGTCCTTTTTTTAACGCGCGCCAAGGCTTGCGTAAAGTGGACATTATCGTTGTCAATCATAGCCTGCTATTGTCACATCTTGATTTGGGGGATGGTGCAATTTTACCTAAATTTGAAGATAGCCTGTACATTATCGATGAGTGTCATCATTTACCGGATCGGGCATTAAGATCACTTTCTGGCTTTGCTTCGTTACTCGGGTCGCAAACATGGATTAATGATGTTGATAAACTCTTAAATGGCCTACCCTCCGAGCTTGCTGATCGCGTCATGCGTGAGAATTGGAAAGAGGTGCGTAAAAACCTGATTCAGCAGCTCACTCAAATGCAGCAGTTAATTGATCCGATGTATGCTCATGCAATAAAAGAAGAAAATGTTTGGCGCATGACCCATATTACGGATGAGCTGCTTCAGCTTGCCACATCGATCAAAGAGGGCGCGGCATTTTATATGAATCAGTGTGATAAGCTCAAAACGAAACTTGATGATTTTGCCGAGAAAAGTCAGATTCATTCAGCAATCAGTTTAGAGAAGCAATTCACACAAATCGGCTTTTTGTTAGAGCGTTCAAAAAATCTTTATAATGTCTGGTCATTGATGATTAATCAAGCGACGATGCCGCCAATTGCCAAATGGATTGTCCCACATGAAAAGAAAGTTAAACAAGAGGAAGTAAAAGAAGCAAAAGAAGTAAAAGAGGTGCAAACGGATATGTTGGCAACTCATTTTCAAGATTATGATATTCATGCCTCACCGATTGAAGCAGCCTCATTATTAAAACAAGTCTTTTGGCAAAATGTACAACATGGTGTGGTGATGTGTTCAGCCACGGTGCGCTCACTGGGCAAATTTGATCGCTTTTTAAATGCCACATCCCTTAAAAAAGAAGCCAAAACCTTGCTTTTATCTTCACCATTAAATTATTCCAAATCAAAGCTTATTATTGCTGATATGCAATATGAGCCAGCGCAACAAGACAAACATATTGAAGAAACAGCCAAACTCCTCAATGAAGTCTATTTTAAAGACTTACATGAAGGCGCTTTAATGCTCTTTACCAGTATTCATGCAATGGAAAAGGTCTATATGCGCTTAAACAGTGCTCTTAAGAAAATAACGCTTATTCAAGGTGATCGCTCAAAACAGGCAATGATTGCCATTCATAAAAAGCGTGTAGATCTATTTAAACCATCGATTATTTTTGGTGTTGATAGCTTTTCTGAAGGGGTTGATTTGCCTGGTGCTTATCTAACACGATTGATTATTCACAAATTACCATTTTCTGTGCCAACCAATCCAATTGACAAAACACGCTCTGAATGGTTAGAGTCGATTAAGCGCAAACCATTTATGGATATATCATTGCCGCAAGCATCACTAAAATTAACACAAATGGTAGGGCGCTTGGTGCGTACAGAGGCGGATATTGGTGAGGTGATTATTTTGGATAAGCGCTTAAAAACCAAGTTTTATGGTAAAGCTCTTTTGGAGAATTTGCCTGATTTTGAAATTGTAAAATGATAAAATTGTGACATAGTAATGATGTATGAATAAGTTGCATCAGCTGGTACCTCTCCCCTTGAGGGAGAGGTCGTTCAGCTTAAGCTGAACGGGTGAGGGGGATATTAAAACTCAACTTATTCTTGATTCATTACATAGTAAAACGAAAGGGAAAACCATGAAGAGAATTCAGAAATTTTTCAAACTTCTACCTGATCAAACCGTCTATGATAAGCTGAATTCACCCGTTGGCGAGCTTATTTTATTTGCATCCAATAAAGGACTTCATCATGTCTTTTGGGAACATGAGGCGCAATCAGAGGATTTTCAGAGTAGGATTCAAGCGTTTAAACAAGATGTTGATCACCCGATAATCGTTAAAGCAAAAACTCAATTGACTGAATATTTCAAGGGCAAACGTCAAGTATTTGGTATTCCATTATGCCCGCATGGCACAGACTTTCAGCTAAGTGTCTGGCAAGAGCTTCGTAATATCCCTTATGGCAAAACGATAAGCTATGGCGAGCAAGCAAGACGCTTGGGTGATAAAAACAAAGCACGCGCTGTTGGACTTGCCAATGGTTTAAACCCAATTTCAATTATTGTGCCATGTCACCGAGTCATTGGCAGCAATGGCAGTTTAACCGGCTTTGGTGGAGGATTGGATAATAAGGCAAAGTTGTTGGAGCTTGAGAGGGGTGGTACTGTATCGTAATAGTATAATGAGTATCTAAAATTATAATTATTTATGATTATTTTCGTTTGAAAAAAAGTATGAGTGGAGGAACGCATGAGTAATTTTATGAAGGTTGAAATTAGTAACTGTAACAACATTGATTATGCAGAGATTTTCATCTCTAAATATAAATTAAACATCAAATTTGCGCCTAATGGAACCGGCAAAAGCACTATTGCCAAGGCGATATTGCTCGGATCTAAAGATGATCAAAATCTGTTTAACGAACTCATGCCGTTCAAACTCCGAAAAGAAAATCGAGAGAAAAAGCAGCCTGAAGTCAAGGGGGCTGATGTGTTGAGAAACATCATGTGCTTCAACGAGGAGTATGTTAGGCAGTTTGTTTTCAAACCGAACGAACTCCTCAGCAACAGCTTTGACATTTTCATCAGAACCGATGCCTACAAAAAGAAAGAGAAGGAAATAGAGGAGCTTGTCCGCAATATCAAGCAACTGTTTTCTGGGAATCAGGAATTGGAAGCATTGATAACTACTCTCAAAGAAATGGGAGATGCCTTTAAGATTACCAAATCCGGCTTATCCAAATCGTCAATCGGAATGAAGGGATTATCTGCTGGTAACAAAATAAAGCATATTCCTGCTGGATTAGAATCCTACACTCCGTTTATTCAGAGCCAAAACAGTGTCGGCTGGATTGATTGGCAAACTAAAGGCTACGATTTTGCAGACCTGTCGGATAATTGCCCCTTTTGCACCTCACATGCAGCTGATAAAAAAGATCAGATCAAAAAGGTCGGTCAGGAATATGACAAAAACACCATCAAGAACCTGATCGCCATCATTGACGTGATTGAAAAGCTGGGCGACTACTTTTCTGATGAGGCCAAAGAAAAGTTGACAACAATCACAACGTTGAAAGATGGCCTTAAAAAAGAGCACGAGGAAGCCCTTGCCACAGTGAAAAAACAAATCGACACCTTCACAGAAAATCTGGAAAAGCTAAGAACGCTATCCGCGTTTCAGTTCAATGACGGTGAAAAAGTCGCCGAAAAACTCCCTGCATACAGACTGGATTTGCAGTTTTTCTCAGAACTTAAGTCAAACAAAATGCAGGACGCCATCGCTCCAATTAATGCCTCCATAGATGATGTTATCGTGCAAGCAGGGGCTCTTCAGGGCAAAATTAATCAACAGCGAAGCGAGATGAAGGAAACCATCGAACGGCATCAGAAAGACATCAATGAATTTCTCTCCTATGCTGGATACCGCTACGCAGTTGAGATCGTCGGTGATGGAGAACAAGCGCAACTAAAGCTGCGACATATTGATCAAAAGGATCACCTGAGCGGTGGCAACCAGCACCTCAGCTTTGGGGAGAGAAATGCATTTGCAATCGTTCTTTTCATGTATGAGTGTCTATCCAAAACACCAGACCTGATCATTCTGGATGATCCAATTTCATCGTTCGATAAAAACAAAAAATACGCCATCCTTGAAATGCTCTTTCTCCGGAAACCCGACTCATGTCTGAAGAATAAAACTGTTCTAATGCTTACCCATGATGTAGAGCCCATCATCGACACGATAAAGTCACTGTCTCACACGTTCAGCAATCAGACATCGGCATCATTTCTAAAATTGGCTGCAGGTCAAATAAGGGAATGTAACATAGGCAAGGATGATATACAGACATTTTCCCAAATTTGTAAAAGCGCCATCGCCTCTGGCAAAGACGATATTGTCAAACTCATCTACCTGAGGCGCTATTTTGAAGTTATTGACAATAAGGGTGATGCTTATCAGGTGTTATCAAACCTTTTTCACAAAGGGAATGGAAAAGAGCGTGGGATTGACAAACGCGAGCAAAAAGATCCGGTAGGGAACTACCCAGAAATGGAACAAAGTAAGTTTGATAGTGGATGCAAGGAAATATCAAAGGATTTGAATGGCTTTTCATACCGTAATATTTTAGATCAACTTAAAAGCATTGAAAGACTTAAAACCTTATTTGAAACTTGTGATAATAGCTATGAGAAGCTTCAAATTTTCCGCCTATTGGGTCTTGATGTTAAGAATTCCGTCATTCAGAAATTCATCAATGAAACATACCACATCGAGAATGAATTCATCTGTCAGCTTGATCCTTCCAAATTTGATACTATTCCAGAATATATTGTGTTTGAATGTGACAAAATCTTTAGGTTAGCCGAATCATGATCACCTTCCACCCATATGAAAACGAAACCACGGAATTTAAGCGCGAGCTTACCGATAGACTGGAAAAGGAAGTGGTTGCCTTTTTAAACTCTGCAAAAGGTGGCGATATTTACATCGGTGTTGAAGATAATGGGACTATTGTTGGTGTGGAGCATCCTGATAAACTGCAATTAGCCATTATTGATCGAATTAAAAATAATATCTTACCGACAACCTTAGGTTTTTTTGATGTCGTGACACAAACGCTCGATGGAAAATCGGTGATTAAAGTTATTGTCACTCGCGGAACAGAGAAGCCTTATTATCTGAAAAAACATGGTATGTCACCGTCAGGGGCATATATACGAGTCGGTAGCGGAGCACAACCATTAACGACTGACATGATTGAAAGGCTTTACGCTACACGTGCGCGTGATTCATTGCGTAATATTCCCTCACCGCGCAAAAACTTAAGCTTTCATCAGCTTAAAATTTATTATGACGAGAAGGGTTTTACGGTAAATGATGCCTTTTTGGAGAATCTGGATCTATATACATCACATGGCGAGTTTAATTATGTCGCATACCTACTGGCAGATCAAAACAGTGTATCAATCAAAGTTGCAAAGTATGCTGGGAGCAATAAAGTTGATCTAATTGAAAATGAAGAATATGGCTATTGCTCACTGATTAAAGCAACTGAGCGGGTATTAGATAAGCTCGTCGTTGAGAATAAAACCTTTACTAAAATTACCGGTGCAGCACGTCGATTGCAAAAGAATATGATTGATAAAACGGCTCTTCGAGAGGCGTTGATTAATGCTATGGTGCATAATGATTATACTCGCGAAGTCACACCTGTTGTCGAAATCTATGCTGATTGTTTGACGATTACATCTTACGGTGGTCTTGTGTCGGGTTTAAGTAAAACTGAGTTTTTCAAGGGTCGCTCGATGATTCGTAATCGTGAGTTGATGCGAGTATATCGAGACCTTGATCTGGTCGAGCAGCTGGGATCTGGTATGAATCGTATTCTACAAGCTTATTCAAAACGTGTTTTTCATTTTAGTGAAAATTTTATGGAGGTTGCTTTTCCTTATGATCGTGATTATTTTGATTCGTTGGAAGAAAAAGGTCTCGATAAAAGCACAAAAACACCGGTAAAAAAGTGGGGTGAAAAGTGGGGTGAAAAGTGGGGTGAAAAGTGGGGTGAAAATGAAAGCAAAGTTTTAGCACTGATTTCATATAACAATAAGATAAGCATAGTAGCTATCGCAGAAGAAACAGGGTTAAGTACCTCAGGTGTGGAGAAAATAATCAGCCGTCTTAAAAAGCAAGGTGTTATCAAGCGGATTGGTTCAGCCAAAGGTGGTTACTGGGAGATCATGACATGAAACAAAACCAATTTACAGAACAAACTATTTGGCAGTATTGTCTTGACCATACCAAGCCAAACTCTCCACTTTTACAAGACTTAAAAGCTGACACTGAACGCTCAGTACATGGTGCACAGATGTTATCAGAAACGATTGTCACTAAGCTTTTGCAATTCTTTATCAAAATGCAAAATCCAAAAATATGCGTTGATTTGGGTACCTTTAGTGGGTTGTCTGCACTAGCTATGGCGGAAGCAACTGCTGATGATGCTTTAATATATACGATTGATCGCACACATCAATCTGGACATGAGTTAGCGTGTAAGTATATTGAGGAAAGCAGCGTTGGTTATAAAGTTAAAATGCTTATTCAAGAGGCTGTTGATGCGATAATCAAGCTTCCTGATGATATTGATTTTGCTTTTATTGATGCGGATAAAATGCAAACACGGCGCTATTTCGATTTGCTACTGCCGAAGTTAAGTGCAAAGGGCATGATCATTGTTGATGATGTGTTATGGCGAGGTGAAGTGCTTGATCCTGTGGATAAGCGCGCCAAGGCATTAGATGATTTTAATCAATATATTTGTAGTCATCCTCAAGTGGATAATTTAATATTGCCAATCAGACACGGATTACATCTAGTCATTAAAAAATAAGAAATTAAAAAAGTACATGCGATGAATACAACGATTAACCATTTTGTAATGCAATCCATTCAGGTCAATGCTGATAATGCACCTATTGCCATTTTTTTGTTGGGTGCCAACGGTTCGGGCAAAAGCTCATTACGTGCTTATTTGGATTTATCAAATATCCAAACGAATATTGATCCTGATGCACTTAATCGTATTGCGATGTTAAAAAATAAAGATAATCCATTGATCTTTGCATCAAAGCAAGCGATTACTTTATATAAAACTGCACTTGATAATAGCTTAAATACTTGTATGGAGAGCACATTTTCAGGTAAGAGTATTTTAAATCGTATCATGCGTGCTAAACAGCAAGGTTATCGTACCATATGCTATTTTATGGGCTTGGAATCTGTTGAGTTAAATATCGAGCGTGTTGCCCATCGAGTGAAAAAGGGAGGGCATGATATTGCTACTGAGCTTATCCTTAAACGCTATGATGAATCAGTCGCTAATCTCATCAATCATCATCATTTGTTTGATGAGTTACATGTGATTGATAACAGCTTGGATTATTATCGTTTGCAGTTCTCACGTTATCAAGATCAAGCGGTTCAATATGAGAAAATATTGCCTTGGGCTAATGGTATTTATAGACAAATTAATCAATAAAAGGAAAGAGCATAAATGAGTGAATTAGTTGATGCAGCCATTGCGCGTAAAGCGCTAAAAGGATCGCAATTTGAGATGACTTATGGTGGGGTAACGAGTTTTATGCGTCGCAACTACACCAAAGATTTGACAAATGTTGATGTTGCTGTCAGTGGTGTGCCTTTTGATTTGGCAGTTACCTATCGCTCAGGTGCACGCTTAGGACCAAGAGCGATACGCGCAGCATCAGTACAACTTGCGGAGCTTACTACATTTCCATGGGGTTTTAATCCTTTTGATGAGTTGGCTGTGATTGATTATGGTGATTGCTTTTTGGATCCACATAATCCAATGACGACACCTCATGCTATCCAAGCGCATATCAGAAACTTACTTGATCACAACGTCTTTCCATTGACCTTTGGTGGCGATCATTATATTACCTATCCTATTTTAAAGGCGATGGCTGAAAAATACGGCAAAGGTTTATCAGTGATCCATTTTGATGCACATTGTGATACGTGGCGCGATGATGATGAAGATTCCTTGAATCATGGCACAATGTTTTATAAAGCAATTAAAAATGGCATTGTTGATCCTAAACATTCGGCACAAATAGGCATTCGCACATGGAATCAAGACTTTATGGGAATGAATGTACTGGATGCGCCTTTTGTTCATGAGCATGGCGTTAAAACAGTTATCGAGCGTTTAAAGCAGATTGTCGGTGATAGACCAACGTATATTACTTTTGATATTGATTGTTTGGATCCGGCTTTTGCACCAGGCACAGGCACCCCTGTATCAGGGGGCTTAAGCTCAGCGCAAGGCTTAGCTATTTTGCGTGGATTAACGGGTTTAAATTTGATTGGTGCTGATGTGGTTGAAGTTGCCCCTGCCTATGATCATGCTGAAATTACGGCGATTGCTGCGGCACATGTCGCTTGTGACATGATTTGTCTTTTAGCACATGATAAAAAGAAAATAGCTAATCAAGAAAGCCAATAATAGGTAGTAAAAGCAAAAAGTGGGGGAGAGCAATTAAACATGAATATTGAAATTTGTCTGGATAATATTGAATCCGTTGATGTCGTAGCAAAGTTTCCCGAGATAACTCGTTTGGAGATTTGTAGTGCTCTGAGTTTAGATGGCTTAACGCCCGCGCCTTATTTAGTGCAATATGCTAAAGAGAAATCAGTAGCTCGTCGTCATACAATGATTCGCCCGCGCGCAGGGGATTTATGCTATAACGAGGCTGAAATTAAGATGATGGCTCAAGAGATAAAACTTATGCATGAATCAGGTGCCGATGGTGTTGTTATCGGTGCGCTTGATGCAAACAGTCATATTAATATCGCGGCAACTAAATATTTAACAGATCTTGCTAGGTCTTATCAATTGGAAGTTACTTTTCACCGTGCGATTGACATGGTGCCTGATTATCTTGCCAGTGTGCAGATATGTGTCGATCTGGGTATTGATCGCATTTTAACATCTGGTGGTCAAAGTAAAGCATTTATGGGGCTAGACGACATTGCCAAAGTGGTGCAAAAATATCATGGTCAAATCGAGATTATGGCAGGTGGTGGTGTTAATAAAGGTAATATTCCATATTTTAAAAAAGTTGGCGTTGATGCCGTGCATTTCTCAGCTGCAAGTAGCAAAAGTAATGTGAAGGGTGAAAGTGTTTTTAGCAAAAGCTCATTAAGTTATAACGTAACCAATGAGGATATTGTTAAAGAAAATATTGCAGCTATAGCTTGTCAATATCAATCACCACTATCTTGCTGATGCTTAAAAGACATAATTTGGCGACGTTCTTTTTTATTTGGTTTCGTTGGATTGGGTAGAGTAGCTTTGTTTAATTTCCTAAGCATTGTTTCATGCTCGCGTTTCTCAATGCTATCAGTAGTTTCATTGTAAAGTGTTTGCGCAATACTTGCCGCCCCTCGCGTATCAGATAAGCCGATGACTGTTACAACTTTCTCAGCATAGCCTTGACGAATGGTGAGTATCGCACCAATCTCAACTTTTTTACTGACTTTGGAGCGCGCGCCATTGTAATGCACTTTGCCACCTTCAATAGCATCCTTGGCTAATTGGCGCGTTTTGAAAAAACGTGCCGCCCATAACCATTTGTCTAAACGAACATCATCTGCCATATTTTATCCTTGTAGAAATTAGCTTAGTAATATTAGCGCATGGTAACCAGCTCTTCAGCACTGGTTGGATGAATGGCAATGGTGTTATCAAGGTCTTGTTTTGTGGCACCCATTTGGATGGCAACGGCAAAGCCCTGTAATATTTCATCGGCATCTAAACCAATCAAGTGACAACCTACCACTTTTTCATCAGCGCCTGCAACAATAAGCTTCATCACGGTAGGCAATCTAAAGCCCGAGATCGCAGCAAAAAGCGGGGTGAATTTACTTTGATAGACTTTGACATTATCTTTGCCATACTGATTATTGGCATCTTTTTCAGATAACCCCACTGTGCCAATTGCTGGATGTGAAAAAACAACTGTAGGAATCAAATGTGCGTCCAATTTAAGTTTGCTTTCACCATTAAATAAACGTCTGGATAAACGTCTGCCTGCAGCGATTGCAACCGGGGTTAGTTGTGCAGCTCCTGTTGCATCACCAATGGCGAAAATATGAGAAACTGTTGTTGTTTGGTACTCATCAACGATAATAGTGCCATTGTCATTGAGTTTAACATTTGTATTTTCCAATCCTAAATTAGCCGTAAGTGGGGCACGTCCTGTTGCCCAAACAAGACAATCAACATCATAAAGCACATCATCATTATTTAAATGAATATCCAGTAAACCATTGGACTTTTTAATTACCTGGATAATATTGGTATGAGTTCTTACATCTAGATTTAACATTTGCATGCTGTTAAGAAGCTCATCACTTAACATCTCATCGAATTCTTTAAGTGGTTTATCACGACGAATCAGAAGATGAGTTTCTGTACCTAGTTCATGAAAAACACCGGCAATCTCAACACCAATATATCCACCACCGACGATAACGGCTTTTTGCGGTTGTGTGTCAAGTTCAAAAAAATCATCCGAGGTAATGCCATGTTCAGCGCCTGGAATATTCTTTGGAATCAAAGGGTAAGCACCTGGGCACACATAGATATAATCAGCAGTTATTTCGGTGCCTCCATTTTCATTATCAATGATGATAGTATTGCTATTTTTGAATTTTCCCCATCCTTTAAAGTGGGTAATTTTCTGGGTGTCAAATAGCTTGTTATAAAACTGATGAATATTCGAAATATAAGTCTCACGTTTGTTTTTAAGTATTTGCCAATCAAAGCCTTTAACATCTAGATCAAAGCCATAGCCTTGATAGTCGTGTTTTAAGCGAGAAGCAAGGTTAGCTGCATACCACATGGCTTTTTTAGGTACGCATCCGCGATTAACACAAGTGCCACCTAGGTCTTTTGCTTCAACAATAGCCACTTTTTTCCCGAAGCGCGCTGCTTGAACACCTGCAGCAATACCGCCACTGCCGCCACCAATACAAATTAAATCAAAGTGTTGCATTTTTCTTGTCTCTTTATGAAAAGTAGGGCAGTAGTATAAACTAGCAAGCGCTATATTTACGAGTAGTAACCATCATTTAATCAATATAATTTCAGTCACTCTAAAAATAAAAAACAACTGTTTGTTTAGATCAGATGAATAAAATAATAATGTTAAGAGACGACTAAAGACAGTAATAAAGAGAGATAAAAATAAATTTTAATCGTTGATAATCAAAGGGCAGGTTACTGGAACATATCGGCAATTGATTCAAACATCTGGCGCGTATAGGTCTTATTTAATTTGCACATTCTAAATTGCGCTTTGCGTTCACACGTAATAATGCCAGCTTCTTGAAGTTGTTGAATATGTTGTGAAGTGACAGACTGAGAAAGGTCTAATTTTTGCATAATCATATTAATGGTGACACCTTCCTTTTCAATATCAATTTTCTCAGAGAAAAAATTCTTTTTAGGTTCTAATAACCATAGTGCAATATTAAATCTATCGGGATTAGCCAGTGCTTTAAATGCCTTTAAACACAGTTCCGTTTGATAAGTTGAGCCTAAGTTTTTTAATATCGACATAAAAATATCCCTTCATCATCTTAAATTACATCTATTTTTACCGATGAGGGCAGGGCAGTCAAACAATATATGCATAGAGGTATAAATAAATACCTGTTTTTGCAAATATCCTTATATCTATATATTCAAATATACGTATATATGAATATTTAAATATATAAACACATGAATATGCGAGTGCTGCTTTATTGCTATATTAAGGGCTTTTCTTTATAGTGGTGCTCTTGGTGGTTGGGCAAGGTGAGGCGCATGCTTGAATTAAGAAATATCAATATAGATGCCAGGATTTTTAATGTGAGCGCATCATTTGAATCTGGTAAAAAATATGCAGTTATCGGTGTTAATGGCGCTGGCAAAACTTCGCTATTAGACGTGATATCATCCAAGATTTCTGGAAAAAATATGATGGGGGAAGTTTTGCTTGGCGGTGAAAATATAGCTAAACTCAACCCAAAGAAACGAGCTCAAAGATTTGCTTATCTTGCGCAAAATACACAGGTTTTATTTAATTACACTGTTAATGATGTTGTGAGCATGGGGCTCTATTCGCATGACTTAAATCCCAATCGTAAAGAAAATCTAATCAATCAGATATGCGTAATGTTAAGCTTATCTAAACAAAAAAACATGCCTTTTCATACGCTTTCAGGTGGGCAAAAACAACGGGCTCATTTAGCACGTGTCGTATTACAAATTATTGCTGGTGATAATAGTGAAGAGAAATGGCTGCTACTAGATGAGCATGCCGCTGGATTAGATCTTTATCAACAAGCGCAGGTTTTTGAAGTTTTAGATGAATTATTAAAACAGCATAATCTAGGTGTCATTATGGTGATGCATGATTTAAATTTAGCAGCTCAATTTTGTGATCAAATGCTTTTAATTGATAGCGGCAAATTGCTTAAAATGGATGAGCCAAAAAAAGTAATACTTGATGATGAGTTTTCTAAAGCATTTAAAATTAAAGCCAAATATTTAGCTTATGAGGATGCATTTTTGTTTACGACAATTAGCTAAAACGCCCCTTTAATAAGCTTAAATTACTCTTGGCAAGCGTCTTTCTTTCAGCTTGTGTGCTTTCTGATTTACCACTCCAGCTCAGGTCATCTTGTGGCAGTTCATCGATAAACCGACTGGGTTTTGAAGGGATCGTTTCGCCAAATTTTTTGCGCATTTTTGTCAAGGTTAGGGTCAAGGTATGCTTAGCGCGGGTAATGGCAACATAAGCCAAGCGGCGCTCCTCTTCGACAAAATTATCATCAATGCTTTGCTGATGTGGTAATAAGCCTTCCTCAACACCCATTACATAAACATGTGGATATTCTAAACCTTTTGAGGCATGGACTGTGAGGATTTGGACTTTTTCATCCTCTTTTTGTTCTTGTTCACGATCGATAATGTCTAATAACAACATCCGATTGATCGTGTCTGCGAAATTTATCTCTACGGACTGGTTTTCTACATTTTCTATTTCTGTTGTTTCGTCTACATCAGCTATATCGCTAGCATTGCTATCTTCTTTTTTCTCACAAATCCAACCAATTAAATCCAGTACGTTTTTATAGCGTTTTTCCGCTTGCGCCAATGAATTCGTATTATCAACAAGCCAAGTATGGTAATTGATTGCTTCCATCATATGGATTAAATGCGTTGCTAGATGGTGTACATCCTTAATTTTACGCTGATAGTCATAAATAAATTGTTTAAAGACTTTAAGCTTTTCAATCGCAATAGGTTTTAATACTTGTGTTAAACCCATTTCATCGATTGCATTGAATAATGAGATATGCCGCGATGTTGCATACTCACCAAGCTTCTCAAGTGTCGATGGACCAATTTCGCGTCTTGGGGTATTGATCACGCGCAAAAATGCACAATCATCTTGATCATTCACAAGCAATTTAAAATAAGCCAAAGCATCTTTAATCTCGGTTTTAGCAAAAAATGAACTGCCACCACTAATGGCATAGGGGATTTTATATAGCTGAAAATAACGTTCAATCAAAAATGATTGGTGATTGCCACGAATAAGCACAGCATAGTCTTTAAAATGCGTATTATTATTGACTTTGTGCGTCATAATTTCACTGGCAATGCGTTGTGCTTCATCTTCTTCACTTTTGGTTACCAATACACGAATCGGCTCACCATAGTGATGAGCTGACCAAAGTTTTTTGGTAAATAGGTGGGGGTTATTATCAATTAATGTATTAGCCGCATGCAAAATACGCCCGCTTGAGCGATAATTTTGTTCAAGCTTAACGACTTTAAGCTTCGGATAATCTTGTTGCAAGAGAGATAAATTCTCAGGACGCGCACCACGCCAAGCGTAAATCGACTGATCATCATCACCGACCACGGTAAATTGCTGGCGCTGAGAAACTAATAATTGCATTAACTTGTATTGGCTTTCATTGGTGTCTTGATACTCATCGATTAATACATAATGAAAGCGTTGCTGCCAATACTCTTTAACCTCGGGATGCTTTTTTAGCAATTGCACAGGAATGAAAATCAAATCATCAAAATCTACCGCATTATAGGCTTTAAGATATTTCTGATATTGAATGTATACTTCATGCGCCTGCTTTAAATGATCATTGCCTGTCAGCATGATCTCAGTCGGGGTCATTAGTGCATTTTTCCACAATGAAATTTGCTGTTTAAATTCAGCAGCTGCCTGTTTGGTTGATTGAAAAGCGCTATAAGCAACCTCATGAATCAATGTAATCGCATCTTGCTCATCAAAAAGGGTGAAATTGGCTTTATAACCTAAAAGCGCATGATGCTTACGTAATAGCGTTAACCCAAGATTATGAAAAGTTGAAATACGCAAGCCTCTAGTGTTCTCACCTTCAAGGCGTGATTGCACACGTGATTTCATCTCTTTGGCTGCTTTGTTGGTAAAAGTCACCGCTAAGATACTATGTGCCTTGTAATGACATTTTTGGATTAAGTAGGCAATTTTCTCAGTAATCACACTGGTTTTACCACTTCCGGCACCCGCAAGTACTAAGAGTGGACCACTGATATATTCAACCGCTTGTTGTTGCTGTGGATTTAATTGACGCATTTGAGCTTAAGCAATAATTTTGGCATGGATATCGCCTTGTAAGATAATCGGCGCGTTTTCAATGCCGTGATTAAACACAGTAAGCACAAAGCTCTTATCATCTATATTGACTTGATTGACAATATCAGCAATATTTTTTCCGTCAACGTTTTGCAGTTTTTCGGCAAAGGGCAATGCCTTGTCCGTTTCAATGCTTAACAAGGATTTCTTTAAATTACCGCGATATTTCATACGCGCAATAATTTCTTGTCCCATAAAGCAGCCTTTTTGATAGCTAATGACATCCAAGCGATCAAGATTAAGCTCTGCAGGTAGAAAGGATTCGCTATTATGAATATCAATGATTGGCAATTGTTGACAAATATTTTCTTTTTGCACTTTGTCAAAATTTAATGAGCTAACAAGCTGTTTAGAAACATCAACAATAGCGTGTTGCAGCAAAAAGCCTTTTTCGTCATCATTTTGACTATATATTAATTGATGTTGATCAGAAGTCTCAAAGCTAATCTTGGAAAATACAGCATATTTTCTAAGGGCTTGTAATGCTTGATCAGCCAAGTTTCTGGGTAACGCTAATAGTAAATCATTCTCAGCAACAAAACGCATAAAGAATAGGGCGATAATACGTCCCTTTTGATTGCATAGCGCGTTTAGCTGCATCGGGTTATCAGCATTAAGCGATGTCACATCATTGGTAAGTTGTCCTTGTAAGAACTTCACACAGTCCGCGCCAAATACGCGAATCACTTCAAACTCTTCATAAATATAATAAGCCATAAAATCAACACAAAAGGCTAGTCACAATGCTAAGGAAAATAGCCGATTTAATGCCCAAAGTAAAGCAAAGTGAGGCTTGCGTGGTGCTGAAAAGTATAAAAATAATAGAAATCTATAAATAGCGTTTGAGGGTGCTAAATAGTTTTTGTTACAATCTGGCTACCTTTGTTTTTGAATGTTGAGTCTTAACTTTATGGATTCCGTATTGTGTTTGTCACCTGTTGATGGTCGTTATGCTGATAAAGCAGCGAGTTTACGCCCCTTTTTAAGCGAATATGGACTAATTTATTATCGCACACTTGTTGAAATCAAATGGCTAAAGCATCTTGCCAATACCCCTGAAATTAATGAAGTGCCAAAGCTGTCAACAGATGCTTTAAATGTCTTAGATGGTATTGTGAATAACTTTAGCGAAAAGGATGCCCTCGCAGTTAAAGAGATTGAAAAAACAACCAATCACGATGTCAAAGCCGTTGAGTATTTTATAAAAGATAAAATTG
Organism: Cysteiniphilum sp. JM-1; assembly: GCF_008711525.1. Taxonomy (GTDB): domain Bacteria; phylum Pseudomonadota; class Gammaproteobacteria; order Francisellales; family Francisellaceae; genus Caedibacter. Next base: position 40,078 of record NZ_VXKS01000010.1, on the reverse strand, counting down.
CAGCAAATGCCGAGCTTGCCAATATCAGCGAGTTTATTCATTTTGCCTGTACCTCTGAGGATATCAATAATCTTTCTTACGCCTTAATGCTAAAAAATGCGATTGAAAAGGTGATATTAACAGAGGTTAATCATGTTCAAGACTTTATTCAAAAATTAGCAAGCGATTTTGCTGATCAACCGATGTTATCGCGCACTCATGGGCAACCCGCGTCACCGACAACGCTTGGCAAAGAGCTCATTAATGTCGTTTATCGTTTATCACGTCAAACCAAGCAATTAGCGCAAATTGAGTATTTGGGTAAAATCAATGGTGCGGTCGGTAACTTCAATGCGCATGTTGCAGCATATCCTGACATTGATTGGCAGAAACTGGCTAAGTCATTTGTCAAGAGCTTAGGGTTAAGCTATAACCCATTAACAACACAGATTGAGCCACATGACTATGTCGCTGAATGCTTTGATTGTTTATGTCGTATTAATACCATTTGTATCGATTTTAACCGTGATATTTGGGGTTATATTTCTCTAAATTACTTCAAACAAAAAACGATTGCTGGTGAGATTGGTTCTTCAACTATGCCACACAAGGTCAATCCAATTGATTTTGAAAATGCTGAGGGCAATCTAGGTCTTGCTAATGCGTTAATGAATCATTTATCTGCTAAATTACCGATTTCACGTTGGCAGCGCGATCTGACGGATTCAACGGTATTACGTAATATTGGTGTTGGTTTGGCATATAGTTTGATTGCTTATCAGGCGATGCTAAAGGGCATGAAAAAACTTGAGCTTAATCGCGAGCCTATTTTAGATGATCTAAAAAATAATGTCGAAGTTTTAGGTGAGGCCGTGCAAACTGTGATGCGTCGTTACGGTATTGAAAAGCCATACGAGAAACTTAAAGAGCTAACACGTGGCAAACGTATTTCACTGAATGATTTATCCATCTTTATCGATGGGTTGGCTTTACCGCATGACGTTAAGGAAAATCTAAAAGCGATGACACCGGCAAATTATATCGGTATTGCCGAGCAATTATGTCAGGAGTACGCTAATTAAAAAAACTGGCAACAAGTCCAATAATAGCACCAAAAACGCCACCCCAAACGACCAACCAGCCAAGGTGCTTTCTAATCATCTCTTGAATAATGTTTTTCACCATCTTTGGTGTAAGCTCTTCTAAACGCGCATCAATCATAGACTCAAGTTTTTCAGCAATATGGTGTGCATTTAATTGATCAAACTTAAACTCACCATTGCCATCAGCGTTACTTAGCATCGCTATAATTGATTTTTCCATCTTAGCTTTAAAAGAATCGCGCATTGGCTCAATCGCATCTTTTCCACCTAGAAAAGACTCAATCATACTACCAAATTGGCTTTCCATGATCGCCTCAACAAAACTGTCAAATAGCAAATCGTAATCAACCTTTTTGGCAATAGTATCTTTAAAGCTGCTTTTCTCATCAGCAAAAGTACTTAATAAAAAGCGCTCAAGATATTCAGTTTTGAAGAACTGCTTTAACAACATATTTTTAATAGCGCGTTTAAAGCCTTCAAATTGGCGTGGAATAACACCTGAGCCATAGACAAAGGGGATTTTGTCAAAAAGCATCACAATCGCGAGCCAGTTGGTGATAGCGCCAGAAAGGGCATAGAAACCAACCGCTTTAAGCTGGGCGTTAGCAAATAGTACGCCTAAAATACTGATGATAAGCGCGATAAGATTGGTCATAAGACTTTTATTAAACATATTTATTATAGTTTCCATTAATCGGTTTAAAGCGGCGGCTATCATAAGAAAAATTTGTACTTCAAGCAAACGTTCAATCGGTTAATTTTATGATTTTGCTTATATTAGTCATTACAGCGAATTTAAAAACTGTTAGCCTTACCTTACTTAGGTTCGTGTTGTGAATTATATGCAAAGCATTGTTTTTAATGGTGAAAGTATTTGTCCTTCAAAAATCGTATGTGTTGGGCGCAATTATTTAGATCACATCAAAGAGCTTAATAATGCGATTCCCGAAGAGCCTGTGCTTTTTATTAAGCCTAACTCAGCGATCAGTGACACTTTAGCGATTGACTCCGCGCGTACACTGCACTATGAAACAGAGTTATGCCTACTGATAGAATCACAAAAAATAGTAGCCGTGGGTTTAGGACTTGACTTAACCGATCGCAATCTACAAAGCAAGCTTAAACAAAAAGGGCTACCATGGGAAAAAGCCAAATCATTTGATGGTGCTGCAGTTTTTAGTGCGTTTATTCCCTTAGAAAACACCAATGATTTAGCTGATTTGTCATTTAAATTAATGATTAATGGGAACATTAAACAGCATGGCGTGTATGAGCATATGTTGCATAAACCAGAGTTTTTAGTTCAATATATCCAGACATATTTCAGCTTGAATGATCACGATATTGTCATGACAGGCACACCTGAAGGTGTTGGTGAAGTTAAACTAAATGATGTCTTTGAGCTTAGTTTATATCTCAAAGAAAAAATTGTGCTAACAAAGCAATATGTCGTAGGTAATCGCTAGCTTATGATTTGATATGCTACGTCCAAAAGTAGGAGTATTAACTGAATTAGCATTAAGATCAAATGGCTTCGACTTCGCTCAGCCAACTGTTTTGCTAGGGAATCTAAGTTATATCTAGATTTAATAAGTTTGCCTGATAAAACTTCATCTCATCAATGGACTCTTTAATATCATCTAAAGCCAAATGCGTGCTTTGTTTGTCAAATTGTTGCAAAAGTGCGGGTTTCCAGAATGAAGCAGCAATCTTAAAGGAACTTACATCAAGCAAGCGGTAATGGAAATAGCCCTCTAAAGTTGGCATATATTTTGCTAAAAATTTGCGATCTTGCCAAACTGAGTTACCACACAAGGGTGATTGACCTTTTTTAACATATGGTTTAATAAACTCAAGAATCATTTGCTCAGCTTCATTTAAACCGATGTTGCTTTGTCTAACACGTTCAGTTAAGCCTGACTCACCATGCGTTTTAATACACCATGAATTCATGTTTTTTAAAACGTCTTCATTTTGATGAATGGCAATAGCAGGCGATTCAGCCAAGATATTCAAATCTGGATCGGTAATAATCGCAGCGATTTCAATAATATGACACGTGTCAATCTCAAGACCGGTCATCTCAAGATCAAGCCAGATAAGATTACTTTTTGTTTGTGCCACGTCGCTCACAACCTTAGTCCTTAGCGCGTGAAACGTAATCACCTGTACGCGTATCGACTTTGATCACTTCATCGATTTGAACAAATAAAGGCACTTTAACCACTGCACCTGTTTCAAGTGTCGCTGGTTTGCCACCAGTACCTGCTGTGTCACCTTTTAGCCCTGGATCTGTCTCAACAATTTTAAGCTGCACAAAGTTTGGCGGGGTAACACTAATTGGCTCACCGTTAAACAAAGTGATAGAACATTGATCTTGCTCTTTAATCCATTTCTTGCTATCAGCTAATGCTGTTTCAGTCACATTGTATTGCTCAAATGTTTCATCATGCATGAAAACATAAAATTCGCCATCAAAGTACGAGTAGCTTGCTGCCACCTCTAGAACATCTGCTGCATCAACTGATTCACCTGATTTAAATGTCTTTTCAATCACACGTCCATTTTTTAGATTGCGTAACTTGACACGATTAAATGCCTGACCTTTACCGGGCTTCACAAACTCATTTTCAACGATAACCATCGGGTTGCCATCCAGTAAAAGCTTTAAACCATTTTTAAATTCACTTGTACTAAAACTTGCCATCTTTTTCCTCTTTAGTATATTAGCGCTACTTTATTTCAAAACGTCGAACATGATACACGAAAAACACGCCACGCAACAGGGTAAAGCGCACAGCAAAAGTGCAGATTGGAAAAATGCATTGGCAACAGGTTTTACGCATTGGCAGGACTTGGCACGATTTTTGGAAATTGATCCTACGTCTTATGATATTCCAGCACTTAAATCATTTCCGATGCGTATCCCTAAAGGCTTTGCGTCGCGTATGCAAAAGGGTAACATTAATGATCCATTATTATTGCAAGTCTTACCTTCAGCAAAAGAGTTTGAATTGTCCAATGGCTATGTTGATGATCCTTTACAAGAGTCAGATTTCAATCCGGCAAAAGGTCTTTTGCATAAATATAAAAATCGCGCGCTGTTGATACTTCATCCAGCGTGTGCCGTCCATTGTCGCTATTGCTTTCGTCGGGAGTATGATTATCAAGCGCAAACACAATCAAAAGCATTGTGGCTTGACACTTTTGAGTATATTCGTAAAAACACAGCGCTTGATGAGGTGATTCTCTCTGGAGGTGATCCTCTCATGCATAATGATGCGCTATTAGCGTGGTTTTTGGCACAAATTGAGGCAATTCCGCATATCAAACGCTTGCGTATTCACACACGAATTCCGGTAGTATTGCCTGAACGAATCACTGATGACTTGGTTCTTGTGTTTAAAGAAACGCGCTTGCAAAAAATTATGGTCATACATGCCAATCATGCCAATGAAATTAATGATGATGTCATTGCAGTATTAAGCACGCTTAAAAACCATGCTGGATTTACTTTGCTTAATCAATCAACATTGCTTAAAGGCGTTAATGATAATGCACATGTATTAAAAGCTTTATCTGAAGCACTTTTTGCTGCAGGTGTTATGCCATATTATTTGCATGTGCTTGATAAAGTCAAAGGGGCAGCACATTTTGATATTGATGAAAAAATAGCCAAGGAAATACATACCAAGCTCAAGTCATTAACTTCAGGCTATCTTGTTCCTAAATTAACACGCGAAGTGGCGCATGAACTGGCAAAAACTTGGATAAATTAATGCTTTTTTGCATAAAAGCATTGAAAGTAAAGATACGATATAGCTTAATATCATTGCTTTTACGGTTTTATGATGAGAAGGAAATAATGTTAAAAATAATCAATAAAGTAACAAGGGTATGTTTTATGGCAGTAGTATTAACCGGCGTGTCACAGGCGTCTGATTGTGATAGCAGCAAACTCACAAAAGCATTTAATTTAATTGCTAAGCGCGCTGAAGTTATGCAATTAGTTGCTGCTGATAAATACTCAGATAAGACAAGTATTTACGCACCAGCGCGTGAGATACAGGTGTTACAAAATGTTCAAGCAATTGCGAACAAAGAAAATTTACCACTTTATCCAACCTTAATGTTTAGTCAATTACAAATGGATATGTCAAAGTTTATTGAGCAGTATTGGCTAGACAAGTGGCTCGCTGACCCTAAAAACTTTGATCATAAAGATTTAGATTTAACGAACTTAAGAGCGACAATAAGTAGTGTTGATAAATCACTTTATCCTGCGATTAAAGATGCATTACCATCGCTTAAGCGCTGCTCATTAGCGATTAGCTCAAAAGCATTTAAAGCAGCGATGAATAAAGTCGAAGGAGTGCCTAGTAATCCGGATTATGTGAATATGATGTTGGCAAGCTTAGTGGCAATTTCTCAAGCTCAGCAATAATCTTTTGTGGTAGCAGTTTATTCATGCAATCCATATGTCCTAATGGGCATTCGCGTTTAAAACAAGGGCGACATTCAAGACCATCAAGATAAATACTTTTTGCCAATGTGTTTAATGGTGGCGTGAACTTATCAGAAGTCGAACCATAAATAACAAGTGTTGGGATATTAAGCGCGCAAGCGATATGCATCAATCCTGAATCGTTACTTATAACCCGCTGGCAACTCGCCAATAGATAAACAGCCTCTGGCAGTGTGGTTTTTCCGGCTAAGTTAAATAAATGCGCATGATGATTGCAACCTTTACTAATATCTGAAGTGGTTTGCTGATCTTTAGCGCCACCTAATAAAAGCACTTGATAATTTTGATCCAACAGATATTGCGCAAGCTCTGTATAATACACACTTGGCCATTTTTTGGCAGGACCAAACTCAGCCCCTGGGCACAGCGCGATAATCGGCTTATCTTTGGTTAAACGATACTTAATCAGTGTAGTGTCAACTAAATGACGATCAACATTAAACTTAGGGTAGGGCATTTTTTCGGGTAAGTGCTCTTTTTTAGTAATGCCTAATGCGCAAAAACGCTCAATCATTAAGGGGTATTTTGCTTTATCGAGTTTACGGCGATCATTTAACAGCACAAAACGCATTTCGCCATGCCAGCCAGTGCGCTTTTTAATGCGAGCAAAAAAAGGAATTAATGCCGATTTCCATGAGTTGGGTAAGACGATTGCATCGGTATAACTTTTGCCTTTAAATTCAAGTGCTTTTTGTTTGCGTGCATTAAAACCAAATTGACCATGCTTAAATTCAAGCTCAAAAGCTTGATTAATTTCAGGCATGAGCTGCGCGAGCTCACAACAATGTTTGGGGGCTGCAATATCAATAATACAGCTGGGGTCTTGTGATTTGAGAAAGCGATAAAGTGATTGCGACATCACCATATCACCGACCCAACTGGGTGCGATAATGAGATATTTACGCATCAGAGACAGTTTGACTTTGACCATTATCAACGACAACAAAGCGCGTACTGCAATATGGGCAGACGCCTTCGTTTTGGTCATGTAGGTCTATATATACGCGTGGATGCTGGTTCCAAGAAGCGTGCTCAGGAATAGGGCAACAGATTCTTTGTCCACTGGACACTTTGACGGTTTGAATATCTTTAGACATAAAAAAACACTCTAGCTAACTATGCACAATGACGCGTAGTGTAGCATAGAGTGTTGGTTGCGACAATTCGTCTACTCGTCTACTTTGAATTAAGTAGAAAGTTACTGGGGTGCTCTAAAGCTATCTTTGACATCATAAATCACCACCCATGGCAGACCCTCTGCTTTTGACTCATCACTTGGAATGATGGTTGCAATATGGACAGGTGTTTAGGTACGTGCACTGAGGGGTCACATCTAAATTGGAAATGATTTTATCTGTTGTTCATACTCTTGTTGGCAATCATTAAGTGATAGTTTTGAATATATTTCTAAAGATTTTCTACTTTCATGCCCTGAGTAAGATTGAATTAAGGCATCATCTACACCTTTTTTCTTCATCCAAGTAAACAAAAAATGTCTCAGCTTATGGGGAGATATTGCATGATCAAGACCTGCCTCATCTGAATATTTTTCTAAAATCTTGCGTATTCCCCTGTCTGAATAGGGTTTTTTCCAGTTTGATTCAAATAAATAGACTGCTTTTTCTTTGTGCATACTATTAATATGTACAGCTAGCACCTCAGTAAAATGGTTAGGAAATGGTATAATTCTATCTTTGTTTCCTTTGCCTTGATTAACTCTAATTTGACAACGATCCAAGTCAACATCTGATATCTTTATATTAATTAATTCAGATACTCGAACGCCTGTATATAATAGTGTTTTTACTATTACAACGTATTTCATGTTTCTAGACTGCCAAACAACTTTATAGTACTTGCTAATTTCTTCTTCAGTAGGAACATAAGGTAATTTTTTTGGCTCCGACTTATTAACTTTTATATCCAATTCTTGACGAATATGTCTAAAAAGTTCTTTTAGGTAGTTATAATCTGGATTGTCTTTTTTAAGCTGTTTCGAAAACTGCTTCGCTCTTTCTCTTACGGGTGTTCGTTGATTGTTCATTATGCACTGCCTCATTCAATATATTGTTGTCAAAATTAATGCGCTCATCAAAATTGATTGGGAATATACCATATGGATTGATGTGAGTTGATAATAGGGGTTTTCCTGTCTTTGATCGACATAACATAATATCGTCATCAGACAAAAGATTATCTTTGTTCATCAAATAAGTTCCTATAATTACTGGTATCGGTAGCAGATATATGCAAGATTCTACAATATCATCGAAATTCTATATAAAAAAACCAACTACAACAACAAAAAGTGCAAATAAATATTTTTTAGGAACTTATATCTTTGCTATTTCTTTCGTGTTATGGTGTGACGGCTACATGGCAATATCGCAGTGTACATAAATCAATAAAGAGATATAAAAATTATGAGTAATAAAGTACAAGGTACCGTAAAGTTTTTTAATAGTGCAAAAGGATTTGGATTTATTCAACCTGATAATGGAAGTAACGATGTTTTTGTACATATCACAAACCTAGATGCCACTGGTGGGCATTTGCAAGATGGTCAAAGCGTTATGTTTGAAACACAGCAAGGCAAGAAAGGACCCGAAGCCATTAATGTTGAGTTGGCATAATGCCTCGCATTAGAGTCGATGATCGTAAACCTTTTGACATAGCGCTAAGGCAGTTTAAACGAGCATGTGAAAAGGCTGGAATTGTTAAAGAGATGCGAGAACGACAACATTATACAAAACCTACAGAACAAAGAAAAATAGCCAAAAGAGCGGCAATTAAACGCGCTAAAAAAGAATCAAGAAATGCATTTTCTTCTAGAGCATTTCGCTAAATGAATAACCGTTTTATCCATCCACGATATTATACGAGCTGGATACTTGTTTTTTGTCTGAAATTATTTGTTCGGTTACCCTACAAATGGCAAATGAGAGCGGGAAGATTTATTGGCAGAAAGTTTTATAAACTAGCAAAGCGTCGTTATAAAATAACTTATCGCAACCTTCAATTATGCTTCCCAGATAAATCAACAACAGAGCTTGAAAAATTATGCCAGAAATCATTTGAAGCCCTTTGCATGTCCGGCATTGAAACTGTTATTGCATGGTTTATGCCAGATAAAAAGTTTAGGAAGATTTATTTGGATAAGCAGTTTTCTAAGGATTTTATTAATCATGACCCTAATCACGCTATGATATTGCTTGGTGGTCACTTTAGCTGCATGGAAATAATGGGTAGGTTAATGGCAAGCAACCTTAAAAATTTCAATGTAAGCTTTATTTATCAAAAGCATAAATCTGATTTTTTTGAGTACATAATGACTTCTTCCCGCAGTCGTTATGCCAAGCTCTGTATTCAACGTAAAAATGTGTTCTCCATTATTAAGAACCTGTTAAGAGGTGAGACTATTTGGTATGCACCTGATCAAGACTTTGGCAACGAGAGAACTTTGTTTGTTCCTTTTTTCAAAGTCCCTTGCGCAACGCTAACTGCTACAGGCTGGTTAGCAAAAAACGGTAAGAGTGATGTAATACCGTGCTATTACATCAGAAAGAAAGATTTGTCAGGTTATGAAATCCATATGATGTCAAAATGGCATAACTTTCCATCAGGAAATGACTACGATGACGCTGAACGATATAATCAATTTCTAGAAAAGATAATTTTAAGCTACCCAGATCAATATTTATGGCAACATAGAAGATTTAAAACCAGACCCAGTGGTGAAGAAGCTCTTTATCATTAAGGTGTTTTTGGAATGTAGTCCCTCAGCGCACGTACCTTAACAACTGTCCAAATGGTGAAAGAATGGTTAAGCTTAAAATTGATAGTAGACTTCTTTGCATATAACAAAACTCCGCACAGTTAAGTCTGCTATCTTCGCTAAACTAGGAAGATCGCATAATGCACAAATGTGTATCGTTATGTATTTCTTTTGATATATCAATGAGTAATTAAGAAATAAGCGTTGCAAGCTTTGGCATGTCTAATATTGTAATATCTTTATGCTTAGCTTGAACGATGCCATCTTTGACCAATGTTTTAAAAGCACGCGAAACCGTTTCAATACTTAGGTTGAGATGATTTGCAATCTCTAAATGCTTCATCGGTAAAGTAAAGGATGTGTTGGAGTAACCACAGCGTTTTTGATGAGTGCTTAAGCGATAAATAAACTGTGCTAACTTAATATGTGCCTCACAGGTCGCGTCAACAAGATGAATGGCAGCATTAAATTTCTTACTCATTAATTGCAAGAAATCCAAGTTAGATAGTGTGTCATTTGAAATAGCTTTCACAAAGCTCGGGTAATCAAAGCCACATACCGTACTATCCTCTAAAGCAATGGCGTTTAATTGATGTAGATTTGATTCAATGCCATCAAATCCAAAGGCATCACCTTGTAGGCAAAAATCAACGATATGTTCATGCGCGTTCACTAGTTTAAAGCTACCAGCACGCACACTATAAAAGGCAGTTAGATTGCGATTGATTGTATATAACGCATCGCCTTTTTTAATATTAACCGCAATGGACTTCACTTGAGTTAATGTTTTGTCATCATCAAATGGATTGATATTAAGTGCGCTACATAAATCACGGCAATCACAAAAATGACAGGTTTTAGGGCGACCGGTTAATTTATGGGCTTGATGTATCACCATGAATTTGCTTCAACTATTCTATAAGAGATATCAGGCATTGTGCCAAAAACTTGATCTATGTCAACAAAGAGCAAGCTTAAGTGATTGATTTATCTTTGATAGTTTAGCTCGGTGATAACTCAAACTACAATAGGCAGCAAGATGCTTTGTCGTATGCGAAGTGTTGATAACGATGTTCAATCATATGAAGGGTAGTATAAATGATACCAAGTCTATTATCAGTGGAGCTTGCGCGTTGGCAATTTGCCTTTGTTGCCTGCTTTCACTTTATTTTTGTACCATTGACACTGGGGCTTACGTGGATTATTTTCACGATGGAGCTGATGTATGTCATCACTGGCAAACAAGTCTATAAAGACATGACCAAGTTCTGGGGAAAACTCCTTGGAATTAACTTTGCAGTGGGTGTTTTGTCAGGTTTAACGATGGAGTTTTCATTTGGTTTAAACTGGGCATATTACTCACAATTTGTTGGCGATATTTTTGGAACACCATTGGCGATTGAGGGCTTAGTTGCCTTTATGCTTGAATCAACCTTTGTGGGTATGTTCTTCTTAGGTTGGAACAAGCTCTCTAAGAAACAGCATCTATGTGTGACATTTTGTTTAGCCATTGGTTCAAACTTGTCTGCACTTTTAATTTTAGTTGCAAATGGCTTTATGCAAGTCCCAGCTGGCGGCGAATTTGTCTGGCAGACAATGCGTATGGAAACAACGCATTTGTGGGATTTGTTCATTAACCCGATAGCACAAATTGGCTTTGCACATACGGTAATTGCCGGTTATGTAACATCATCTGTGTTTGTCATTGGTATCAGTGCTTTTTACTTGCTACGCAAGAAAAATAAAAGTGATGTTGCCTTTGCTAAACGTTCGATGGGGGTTGGCTTAGGCTTTGGTTTAATTGCTTCACTAATGGTGATGGTAATGGGTGATGAACAGGGTATTTTGGCATATAAATATCAGCCAATGAAGCTTGCTGCGATTGAAGCGGAGTGGGGTACACAAGCACCTCCGGCTAACTTTAATGTCATTGCCTTCCCTAACCAGTCTGAGCGCAAGAATGACTTCTCAATTCAAATTCCTCATCTATTAGGTTTATTAGCCACACATTCCTTTGATCAGAAGATTTATGGTGTTAATACCATACTCTTTGATGGCTATACTGATGTCATGACAGGTAAAGAAATTCCTGCAGTTACTACACGCATTGCCAACGGTGCCAAGGCATATGAAGCGATGATGAAAATGCGCGATGGCTCGGCTGCAAAAAGTGACTACGCTACTTATAACGAATATCACCAAGATCTAGGTTATGGCATGTTGCTATTACGTTATTTGCCAGTCGGTGAGCCATTGACTCAAGCGACTTCTCAACAGATTCGTGCAGCAGCCTTAGATACAGTGCCAAATGTTTCAACCATATTCTGGACATTTAGAATAATGGTTGGCATTGGTGTATTTATGTTCCTTGTCATGATTGGCGGCTTGATCTTACTCTTTAGAAAAACTTTATGGCAGAAGCGTTGGGTTTTACGAACGATGCTTTATATGATCCCATTACCGTGGATTGCTTGCTTATGCGGTTGGATTGTTACCGAACACGGACGCCAACCATGGACAGTGTATGATATGTTGCCAACAACCGTAAGCTCATCGATGATTAATGGTTGGGATATTTTATTCACATTAGTAATATTCTGCTTGTTCTATGCCTTATTGTTCGCTGTTGAAATGTATTTGATGTTTAAGTTTGCGCGCTTGGGACCAAGCAAAGTCCTTAATAAAGCAGCGGCAACTACGAAGGAGAAGCAATAATGATGGATTTATATAGTGTTATTCAGTTATTAAGCTGGTTAGCGGTTGGTCTTATCATGTTCTTGACAGCTGCAACAATGTGCTTTGACTTTGGTGCGGGCATCTTGGCACGTTTTGTCGGTAAAAATGACAATGAAAAACGTGCCATTATCAATATAGTTGCACCAACATGGGATGGTAATCAGGTCTGGTTAATCACCGCCGGTGCTGGATTGTTTGCGATTTGGCCACGTGTCTATGCCGGTTCATTCTCAGGTATGTACTTAGGTGTTTTGGTTGTGCTTTGGGGCTTGTTTTTACGTCCTGTTGCTTTTGAATATCGCCATAAAATTGAAAACACCAAATGGGCAGGTTTCTGGGATTGGATGCTGTGCTTAGGTAGCTTGATTCCTATTTTGATCATTGGTGTCGCTATTGGTAATTTATTCTTAGGCTTGCCATTTCAATTTGATCCGCATAGCTTACGTTTTTACTATGGTGAAACCAAAGCATTGGTGCAAGAGCCTGCCTTTGTTTCATTAATTGGACTATTAAGACCATTTGCATTATTAATTGGTATTTTTGCCGTAATTATGTCGATTATGCATGGTGCGTCATATTGCGCAATGCGTACCAGTGGGGTGTTATTAGATCGTTTTGTTAAGATCCAAAAAGTAAGCGCATGGCTTTTTATCATCCTGTTTGCCATCGGTGGTATTTGGCTTATCTTTATTCCTGGCTTTCACTGGCAGCTAGCGAGTGACTTAAGCACATATTCACAAGCGATCAATCACCCATTAACAGGTGGCATTGTGACCGTGACACAAGGTGGTTGGTGGAGTAATTATGGCAATCATATCTGGATGCTAATCGCGCCTGTATTAGGCTTTGTTGGCGCAATAATGGTATTAAGCTTTGCTAAGAAATCAAATCCACTACTTGCATTTTCAGGTAGTGTTATCGCATGCTTTGGTGCGGTGTTTACACTAGGCTTTAGCTTATTTCCATTTATCATGCCATCAAGCATTGAACCTATGCAAAGTATGGTGCTTTGGAATTCAAGTAGCTCATTGATTTCACTGATTGGCATATTAATTGTGGCAGTGATTATGCTGCCAATCATTTTTATCTACACAACCTTTGTTTACAAGAAGATGTGGGGTAGAGATACTAAAATGACAGCGCAAGAAGTAGAACAACGCTCGCATGAGTTATATTAAAAAAACTAAGAGGTTTTTAAAAAATGAAACTAATTTTATGGATTATTGGCATTGCCGCTTTGGTGTTGTCCTATGTATTTGAAAGCTTTTATATATTCTGGTTGGCAACGGCTTTTACTGCAGTTGTTGCTGGGTGCACTGTTGCGCATAGTGTTGACAAAAACCTGCCTGCTGAAAGCGAATAACAACTCAATTTCTCCAATGGAATCATATTTTCATCAAATATCCTTCTTCATGCGCGACATATTTTTTATTTTACACTACACTTATTTGTGATTAAGATGCGCATGGATTGCCAAATTGGCATTAAGAAAACAGGAAAGACACATGAGAATATGCTTTATTATGTACCCTTGGGAGCGTGTTGAACCAAAGATGGATTCAACATTACGTTTGATTCACGAATGTGTTAAAAGAGGGCATACAGTTGCAATTGCAACACCTAGTAATCTCACGATTCGTGATAGTGTTGCACAGGCTTATGCAGATGTTTTCACTAAAGAGACAAAGGTTAGCTCAAGTTTTGTATCCTTTTACAATAATGCTAAGTTTAAACGCTGCCAATTGCCATTATCAGGTTTCGATGTGATTTTTATGCGTGATAATCCGCCATTGGATAATCTGGCATTAAACTTCCTTGATTCAATTCATTCAGATACCTTTATTATGAATAGCTTAAATGGGCTTAGAATCGCTAATAATAAGCTTTATACTGCAGGCTTTAATGATCATGAAAATCGTTTTATTCCAGTGACTCATGCTTCAAAAAACCGTGAATATTTACAGCGTGTTCTTGAAGAAGAATCAGGAGAGAAGATGATACTGAAACCACTAAATGGTTTTGGTGGAGAAGGTGTGATCGTTGTTGAGAAAAAAGCGTCTTCTAATTTCAAATCGCTGCTTGATTTTTATATAGGGGATAAAAACTCCAAAGGCAATTATGTTATTTTGCAAGAGTATGTTGATGGTGCTGAAGAGGGAGATGTACGGATTCTGATGCTCAACGGTGAGCCAATAGGTGCGATGAAACGCGTACCTGCTAAAGATGATATTCGCTCAAACGTGCACGCAGGTGGGCATGTGCAAAAGCATAGCTTAAGCAAACAAGAAAAAGCACTATGTAAATTTATTGGTCCTAAATTGGTAGAAGATGGACTTTATTTTGTTGGGATTGACGTTATCAATGGCAAATTGATTGAGGTTAATGTCCAAAGCCCAGGTGGAATCTCACGAATTAATATGTTAAACAAAGTCAAACTACAAGAAAAAGTCATCGATTTCTTGGAAAATATTGTAGTCACACGCAAAAATTTGATCAAACATAAGAAGTTATTAACCAAGGTGATTGATGATGCTAACGCTAACGACCAATGAAATTATTGACAAAATAAATGCCAACGAATGCTTTGAGGCAACGGTTAATCATGGTGGGTTTAGTATTTCCATTCGTGATTATGCACCATTTATTGCTACGGCTATTCATGCGGGTAGCAACTTTGATAGCGCGCTTAAATCTCACTGTAAGCTGACGGAAACTGAGCGCTATTTTGAAGAAGATCCATTTACCGATCATTTTATTACCGGACTGCCAATAACATTAATTGCCCATGATTCGCGTTATGCGTATGATCTAAATCGCGCACTAGATTCATGTATTTATGATACTGCCTGGGGTAAAGCCGTTTGGCATACGCCACTTGCCAGTAAAGTAAAGAATAATTTAATCGCTAAGCATAAAAGTTATCATGAGGTGCTTTCAGCGCTTGTGAATGTAATTGAAAGCACATATCAAAAATGCTGTATTATCGATGTACACAGTTATAATTATCAA
Source organism: Cysteiniphilum sp. JM-1 (assembly GCF_008711525.1). GTDB lineage: Bacteria > Pseudomonadota > Gammaproteobacteria > Francisellales > Francisellaceae > Caedibacter. Next base: position 24,951 of record NZ_VXKS01000010.1, on the reverse strand, counting down.
CGTATTACGGATAAAGTCACACCGGTGTTTAACATTGGCACACATTTTATCAATAAACGTAAATGGCATAACACGCTTAAAAAGTTCAGCCTAGCACTGTTAACTGAAATGGCTATTCCTAATATTGAAACGACTGTTGAGCATGATTTGGTATTTTATGGACGCGCTTATCAGGCTGAGTTTATTCATACACAGTTTAAAAACACCTTACTTATACCTTTAGAGGTCAAAAAAATCTATATGGATGAGTTAAGTGGCGAGCATTATCCTTTAGTTATTGAGGCAATTGCGCAAGGCTTGCAAAGTGCGATATATAAAACTATGGAAGGATTTAGTAAAACTCCTCGTCAAGTACGCCAAAAAAATAAGGGCATGCTTGACAAAGGATTACTTGCTTTTGATAAACGGCTTTTTCAATTATCACGTAAGATCGATGTGCTTAATTATGTTAATCCGATTAACTTTCACACCGAGAAGAAGAAATTTTTCCAAAAGCGTGGTGATTACGAGCCAAAATTTCATTATCGCCAGTTAAAAATCAATCCGTTTGAGTTTAGAGAAAAGCTTTATCATTTACCTTTGCATGATGTTGAATCTCCTGCGTTAAGACAATTATATTGTGAGGTGATCGACTCAATTGCATTAGATGTCGATCTTTTAACAAGTGTTGGCAAAGATGAATTTTTTTATAATAGTTTGCGTATTTATGGTGAGCCAAGTAACCGTGATATTGCTAATGCCAATTTTTTACTACATGCACCTGATATTACTAAACCTTGCAAAACAAGCTATGAAGGTGATGAGATTATTAATGCTTTTGAGGAAGTCATTCAGAGTTATCAAATCGACTTCAAAATCAAGCTTTCCGATCAGATTATTGCCAAAGCAATGGTTGATAATGGCAAAAAAGAAGTCGTGATTAACAAAAATGCTAAGTTCAATCATAAAGAGTTACAAGCGCTGATTCATCATGAGGTCGGTGTGCATGCATTAACAACCATTAACGCTGAATCTCAACCTTTGTCATTATTGCGTTTAGGCTTGCCAAATAATACGCATACGCAAGAGGGCTTAGCAATCTTTAGTGAGTATTTGTCAGGCAATTTAACGATTAAGCGTCTGCATGAATTAGCACTTCGTGTTATCGCTGTTGAGCATATGATTAAGCATATGCAGTTTTCTAAAACTTATCATTACTTGCGCTCGATCAGTGGGCTTGAATCGCATGCCTGTTTTCGTTTGGTTGCACGCGTTTATCGTGGTGGTGGCTTTAGCAAAGACTTCTTATATCTTAGTGGCTTGCGTGAGATTATTGATGCACATCAAAGGATGGATATTAATCTGTTATTTACTGGCAAAACCAGTCTTAAATACCTTGATAGCTTGCATAAAATTGCTAAAGAAGGGTATTTGATAGCGCCTAAGCTTATTCCCGTAAGTTATCAATCACCAACCGTTGATGCCGATGATCAAATCATTCGTTATTTGATGCAGTCGATTAAATAATTAAAATCATTAAAATCACTAAAATAATCAATGCCATTCATAGACGCCAAAAGGCACCTATGTTATAGTTTGTGCTCAAATCACTTATACAGTTAGGTTTGAATCATGCTACTTCCTTATGCTAAATCAACGCATCCAGTCACACGAAAATTACACAAGATTGTACAAAACAAAAAAACGAATTTGGCATTGTCAGCTGATGTCACCGATAGTAAATCACTTTTAAAGCTTGTTGAGAAAACAGCAGATCATATTGCTATCTTGAAAACACATATTGATATTGTCTCTGACTTTACACCACAATTGACACGAGAATTACGCCAAATCGCCGATGAGGCAGGGTTTCTTATCTTTGAAGATCGTAAGTTTGCGGACATTGGTAACACCGTTTGTCATCAAGTGCGTGATGGGATTTATCATATTGCTGAATGGGCGGATATTATTAATGCCCATCTTTTGCCTGGGGTTGGCATTATTGATGGGTTAAAAGAAGGGTGTAAAGGGTGTGATATTGGTTTACTTCTGTTGGCACAAATGAGTAGTAAAGGCAATCTATTTAGTAATGAATACACACGAAAAACTGTAGTTGAGGCAGAGCAAAATAAAGACTTTGTAATGGGCTTTATCGCGCAAGAAAAACTAAGTCAAGATAATGATCTAGTAACGATGACACCTGGAGTGAATTTTGAATCCATGGGTGATAATTTAGGGCAAAACTACAATATCCCTCAACACGTTATCACGCACAAGAAATCAGATATTATTATTGTTGGACGAGGCATTTATGGTGCGGAAAACCCAGAAAGAGCTGCTTGCAACTATAAAAAGAAAGCTTGGGATTTATTAAGTCAATTGGTGCTTAGTTAGTCGATTGTTTCAAGCGTTCTAGCACTTTGTGTATTTTGAGAATTTTGAGCATTTGAATTTATTTTGATCTTCTTAGGCTGCATTGCTTCAGGAATCTCTTTAAGTAAAGAAATATTTAAAATACCATTTTCAAATTGCGCATCTTTAACCTCAATATGATCAGCAAGCTCAAAAGTGTGTGTAAATGAACGCTCAGCGATACCGCGATGAATAAATTTACGTTCTTTGCTGTCTTCATTTTTGTTGCCGGTGACAGTTAACTTACCTTGATGAACAACAATATCAATCTCAGATTCTTTAAAGCCTGCAATAGCCATACTGATTAAGTAATCATGCTCACCTAAAACTTCGATATTGTAGGGAGGGTAGCTGGTTGGTTTGCCTGTTTCAGCCAATGCAAATAATCGATCAAACCCAATAGCATTTCTAACAAGTGCATCTAATGTATTCATAATTTTACTCCTAATTTAGCAAGTTTATTTTGATGTTTTGAAATCATAGTCATATGACTCAAAAGGTTTTGTAATACCCGTTTGGCATATCACGTGTTGATAAATAGGGGGTAAAATTAGGATTTCAAGAAAAAAATTGAAAAGTTTATATAAATTTAGTGGAAGATAAAAGTGAATGCCTTTGGCATTACTTGTTGCTATGCTATGATGCCAATGGATAGCAAAAGTTAGGAAAAATAATACATTATGTCGAGTAAAAAAGTAGCGACAATCGATTTAGGTTCTAATAGTTTTCATATGTTGATTTCCGAGGTGACAACCGAAGGTGATATCAAAGAGCTTTATCGCGGTAAAAGTAAAGTACAGCTAAGAGCGGGGCTTACTGATGACATGGGACTTACTGATGAAGCCAAAACACGTGCTTTGGAATGTTTGCAAAATTTTGCTTTGTCCATTGATCATTATCAGGTAGATGAAGTCAAAGTCGTTGGCACATATACTCTACGTAAGGCACAGGACAATATTCAGGACTTTTTAACAGAGGCTCAACATATCTTAAAAACAAAAATTGAAGTTATCTCAGGTGAAGAGGAAGCACGTCTTGTCTATGTAGGCGCTTCATCTGTCACTCAAGCCAAAAAGAAACAAGCTTTGATAATCGATATTGGTGGTGGCTCAACAGAACTAGTCATTGGAAAAGGACAAAATCTAAAAGCATTAGTCAGTCTTGAAATGGGTTGTGTCAGCATGCAAAACCAGTTCTTTAATGACGGTTTATTAAGCTTATCCAATATGAGTCAAGCGATTATATATGCAAATAGTTTGATTGAACCAATTGCCACAGAATACATTCAAAAGGGCTGGGAAGTTGTTCTGGGATCCTCTGGCACTATTCGCTCCATTGCGGATTTGGCCTTAGCAAATAACTGGTCAGATGGCAGTATCACACGTGAGGTTTTAGAGAATTTGGCCGCTGAGTTATTACAAAAGAAGGTGGTTGCTAATATTCACTTTAATGGTCTAAGAGCAGATCGCGAAAACATCTTGGCGGGTGGATTTTGCGTACTCTATGCGCTGTTTAATCGTTTATCGATTAAAAACATGTTGAAATCAGATGGCGCGTTGCGTGAAGGAATGTTGTACGAAATCGTCAATAATTATCAAAATAATAAGGATTAGCTATGTCTTATGTTCAAGCGCCCTTAGCCTATCGAATGCGCCCTAAAAACATCAAGGACTATGTAGGGCAGCGACATTTATTAGGTGAACAAAAGATACTAACACGGATGCTTGATAAGTCTCATATTGTGTCAATGATCTTCTATGGCGATCCTGGTGTTGGTAAAACCACTTTGGCCAAAGTCTTGGCACTAGAGCTTTCCTATAACTTTATAGAGCTATCGGCAGTCAGTGCCGGTGTTAAAGATATTAAGCTTGCTGTAGAATCAGCAAAAATGCATTTTGCTGAGCATCAGCAGGCAACTATTTTATTTTTAGATGAGATTCATCGCTTTAATAAATCACAACAAGATGCGTTATTACCTCATGTTGAAAGTGGTGATTTAATCTTAATTGGTGCGACGACGGAGAATCCATTTTTTTCAGTCAATAACGCGTTGTTATCTCGTTTGACAGTACTGCGCTTAAAGCCGTTGTCTCTTGAAGATATTAGTGAGCTTTTGCAATATGTGCTTATCTATGATGAGACACTATCAGCGCATGAGCTCATATTATCAGATACAGTTATTGAGAAAATATATCATTATGCTAAAGGCGATTGCCGACAAGCGCTTAATGTCCTTGAAATGCTTTTTTTAATGGCAGATACCAGTCAAGAAAAATCGGTGGAATTAAATGATGAATTGCTAAATATTGCGTTGGGTGAAAACGCCCATAAGCTCGATAAACAGGGTAATTATTTCTACGATCAATTATCGGCATTTCATAAATCAGTGCGCGGCTCTGACCCAGATGCTGCGATTTTCTGGCTTGCCAATATGATCGAAAGTGGTGCTGATCCTTTGGTGATTGCAAGGCGCATGCTATGTATTGCCTCGGAGGATATTGGTAATGCTGACCCACGCGCACTTAGCGTTGCATTAGATGCATGGCAGTCATATGAACGTTTAGGATTACCAGAAGGGCGCTTGCCACTAATTCAGGCAGCAATTTACCTCGCTTCAGCGCCTAAGAGTAACGCATCATACATGGCATATAAGAATGTTTTTAGCGATTTAAAAAATCATTCAGATGTCAGCGTGCCAATGCATTTGCGTAATGTGAAACCCGCAGGAGAGGTAGCAGGGCAAAGCTATAAATACCCACATGATTTTCCAGATGCGTATGTTAATCAGCGCTATTTACCGGAAGGTATCATTAGCCAATATTACTATCCAACAGATAGGGGGCTTGAAAGTAAGATCGCGCAAAAGCTTACGTATTTAAAATCAAAATACAAAATGTAATATATCGTAAATAACTATTTACATTAAACTCAATAGCACCCATTGACTCTGCAGCATAAATTAATTATTTACAAAAGCACTAAATCTCGCCATTATTGACTTTCCTTGTTCAAAAATGCGTGGTTAAAAACATAATTTTCACGCTAAAATATCGAGAATTTCACCAATAATGAGTACACAACATCAAATCAATCAAAAAAATTTAAGTAAGCGCCAATTTGGCGTCATTTGGTTTATGGAGTTATGGGAGCGTTATGCTTTTTATGGCTTTCAATCATTGTTTTTATTATTTATCACCGCAGAGCATCTTGATGAATCTAAAGCTTATCTGATTTTTGGCATCTTTGCCGCACTGCTATATTTAACACCGACTATTGGCGGCTATATTGCCGATAAATACATTGGTATTAAGCGTGCTTTAGTTGCCGGTGGCATTATGCTCTTTGTTGGTTATGGCATGTTGGCATTGACGCATAATCTTAATACCGTTATGTGGGCATTATCGTTTATTATTGTTGGTAATGGTTTCTTTAAACCGGCACCGACAGCGTTAATCTCAAAGATATTTAGCAATAACGTAGCCAGTTCCAACTCAGCTTTCACGCTATATTACATGGGTGTTAATATTGGTAGTTTCCTAGGAATTGCCATTACCCCAATCATTGCTGAACACACGGGCTATTCAGCAGCTTTTGGAATATCGGTACTGGGGATGATTGTCTCACTACTAAACTATGGCTTGCGTTACCAATTATTAAAAGATATTAACGGTGAACGTGATGGTGAGCACATTAATTTAAAAATTATTGCGATGATTGTCTTAGGTTCCTTAGTGCAAATCGTCGTTTGTTACTTGCTATTTCAGATATCTGATGTCTCCTTTTATCTGATTATAGCGCTATGTATTGTAATGTTTATCTATATGCTACAAGACGCAATGAAAGTGGCAGATATTAAAGTGCGTTTCATGCAAATTATCGGTGTGCTATTGATTATTGAAGCCATTGTTTACTTTGTGATTTATAATCAGATGTTTTCAACCCTTGTCTTATTTGCTAAGCATAATGTGCATTTAACTTTAATTGGTTTAAATGTGTCACCGGCGACTTATGCCTCATTGGATGCCTTTTGGTTAGTTATTTTAAGTCCGATTCTTGCACTATTATATCAACGATCAAAGCGCACTAAATTTTCAATTATCCCTTATAAATATGCATTAGGCACTATCATATCAGGTGCTGCATTTATCGTACTATTTGTCATTTGTCTATTGAGTGCCAAAGATGGTTATATCAATGGTAACTGGATGATTTTATTTTATGTTTTTGCTGCTTTAGCTGAACTACTTGTTGCTGCTCTTGGCTTCTCATTGGTAGCATTATATTTCAGAAAAGAGATCGTCACTCTTGGCATGGGCTTTTTCATGTTGGCATTAGCCGCAGGTGGGGCGCTTGCAGGAAAACTAGGGCAATTAGTTGCCATGCCTGATGGTAAAGTTAATCCATTGGAAAGCCTGCCAACCTATATGTCTTATTTCTTTTGGGTTGGATTAATATGTATCGGCTTAGGTGTGATCTATGTGATATTTGCTTATCTTATGCAGCTTTGGGCTAACAAACATCAGATTGAATTAAAATAACAAAAAGCAGGGCGGCTGTGTCAATTTTAAGATTTTTTTGTGCTTGTTAGCATTTGAATAATGACGACAATAACAACCGTCACAAGATAAAGCACAACAAACTCTGTTAGCGTATGGATGCGAAAAAGACTGGCAATGGAGGTCATTAAGCTAATGATTAACATGACTGAAGCCCCTGCCATAGCGCCAGCAGTACCTCCTAATTGCGGAAATAAGCTTAAGGTTTTACTCAAGTAAATAGGATATAAAATACCGGTAAGAAAGCAGGCGATAAAGATATTAATAAGTAATATGCTAAGGCTTTGGCTAAAGGCAAAACTCATAATAAGGAATACAACATTACTTATAAGCAAAATGGCAAATGAGATATTCATTAGAATTTTATCATCAACAAAGCTTAATAAGCGCCTTACAATCGTTCCAGCAAAATAAGCGATACCGATAAATAATGAAATATAACCAAAGATTGCGGCAGAATAATGTAATATTTCTTGAATATAAAAGCTGCCAATAATCCCAAAATAAAGCAGCAGCATATACAGCACGCCACTTTGTAAAATAGCCCCTAAAAACTGCTGACAGCTTAGGACGAGCTTATAATTAGCAAACACTTTAGATAGACTTAATTTGTGCTTGTGTACATGAGTTTCAGGCACATAACGATAAACAAACGCCATAAGAATAAAGGAATAAAATGCAAGAAACACAAAGCTTGCTTTCCATGAAATATACTCCTGTAGCAAGCCGCCAATAAAGGGTGCCAAAATCGGTCCAAGACCCCAAGCAATCGTCATTGATGAAGAGACTTTTTTCATCTCTTGCGCGCTAAAGATATCGGTGGCTTGCGCGCGATTCATTGATGACACACTTCCTGCACAAATACCTGTGATAAAACGGAAAATAATAACCCATGACATTGACGGTGATAATGCAATAGCAATATTAAATACCATATTAAGCGCCAAACTCCATAAGACAATTTTGCGCCGTCCCAAAGCATCAGCAATCGTGCCAAAAACAATCATGCCGATAAATGCGCCGAGCATAAATAAACTAATGCTTAATTTAGTTGCTGTTGCTGTGCTATTAAAATAGGCACTCATATGTGGCAATGAAGGTGTGTAAAGATCAATACCAATACCAAATATTGGCGTACAAAGTAAAAGCGCTATCAGCGTCTTGGATTTATCCATGATGATTAAATAATAAGGTCAGTTTGCATAATAAAAGATGATAGTTACTTTGGTTGAATTAACAAGATGATCACAAGCATAAATGTATGAAGCTTATTATGAGGCAGTTGTTTTACTATGATTATATAGATTCGCATAATATATATTATGTTAAATTAAATCTACCATGCTTTTATAGAATCATGCGTCTCAATAACTGAATTATTAAGCCATACTTCATCATCAGAGATAAAAGCTGGTTATGAAGCATGGAAAGATGATATGGGCGGAGTTTTATCCGCTGATGATGTTGCTAATGCCGCTATCTATGCTTATATGCAGCCACAAAATGTTTGCATTATGTTTGCATTCGCGAAATTGTTATTGCGGCAACAAAACAACAACCTTAATTGATATATACCCATCAAAAAGTGATTTGTGGAGGGGTGGTTATCTGACTTTAACCTTAAGCAGCACGTCCATTTTGTGACTTGGCAAGTTTAACTGACGAATAAGCCATTACGCGCCATACTTTGCGTTCAGTTTTGAATTTACGCTTTAATTCCTTATAGCGCTCTTTAAGTTGAATTATTTGTGTTGATGGAAGTTTATCTTTCTTTGCTTGCAAACAGGCTTGTTTGGCCTTTGCCCAGTCTTTAATACTATCAAAAAGCAATTTATACTGCGTCTCTAAGCGCTGCTCAAAGTCAACAACTAACTTGATATAACGTTTATCTTTAAGCTTGTTTTGTGCATGTTTCAATTGCATCGACGCGCGTGCTGCTTCAATCACAGGCTTTGGTGTGGTTTTTAGATCATATGCCCAACCAATTTTTGATGCACTAAAAATAATCCATTTAGAAGGATCAAAGTCATACCATTTGACACCATTGCGATAGTCTCCAGCATACTTGTGATGATAGTTATGATAACCCTCTCCATAAGTTACTAATGACAAAATAGGATTATCACGTGCGGTATTCTCATCAGAGTATTTCTGTTTACCCCAAATGTGCGCTAGTGAGTTAATAAAGAATGTAAAATGATGATTAAGCACTAAACGTAATAAGCCCGCTAATAACAAACACCCACCAATACTGCCATAGGTAGCTCCAATAAGCATTGGCAATAATACACACATAAAAATAGCTAATGGCACATAGTATTTATGTTGAAAAGCAACGATCTTATCTTTCTCAAGATCATTGACGTTTTCAATTTTACTCACTTTTCTTGGTAACTCTCTTAGCATCCAAGTGAAATGGCTATACCAAAAGCCTTTGGTTGCTGCATAAGGGTCAAGTTCCTTATCATCAACATGACGGTGATGCTTACGATGATCCGATGACCATTTGATAATACTGTTTTGCAAAGCTGCCGCACCAAATAGCATAAAAAAGATCTTAAGGGGTGCTTTTGCTTTGTAGGCGCGATGCGACCACAAGCGATGATAGCCTGCAGTAATCGACAAGCCAGTTGCTATCATAAAAAAGGCAAACCAAAGCCAGTCAGCCAAGGAAAAGCCATAAGTTACGGCATAATATGGAATAAATATTAATGCCGCAATCGGTGTTAACGTTAAAATCAGCACACTTTTCATATCAAGTGGCCGTTTTTCTACATTGTTTTGCATACGTATCCTTTTTCTAAGTTAATTCAGCAAAAAACAAAAATGCGAAAACGCAAAGCGAAAAATGAATCTCCACTGCTCATCTTATCGCAAATCTCTAAAAATACTAGGATTATTTTTCGCACAATGACAAGGCAAAAGCGCTAGCCCCTTTTATACCTACATCAGTATCCATCACGACAAAAACCGGAATCTCTTTCATTAACCCCGTCATACGTCCTTTATCATGGAAGTTTTTCATAAAGCGGCCATCTTGCATTTGCTTAATAAGCTTTGGCGCAATGCCGCCAACAATATAAAGCCCACGTTTTGGCAAAGTGGCTAGCGCCATATTTCCAGCAACTGCGCCATAAACTCGAATAAAGATATCGACGGCTCTTAATGACATCGGATCACCCTTTTCAACGGCATATTGCGTAATCAGCTGCGCTTGATCGCCACCTTTATGCATATCGCGTCTTAATTCAGGTGACTCTGGTTGATTATATAAAGGGTTAGCAACGACGTATTTATATATATTAACAAGACCAGGACCGCAACAAATACGTTCGATGGACACACGATGCAGCTTCTTCTTTAAAAATTGAAACAAGCCAATCTGTTCATCATCAACAGGTGCAAAATCTTGATGCCCTCCTTCGCTTGGGTAAACAAAGGTCTTGTTATCATGCTTAGTAACGATCCCCATACCAATGCCAGTGCCCGCACCAACCATTGCAACAGGTGCATTTTGATCAATCGGCGCCTGTTGTAGACAGACTAAGTCTTTGGTTTCCACAGAGTCTAAGCCATAACCGATAGAGGCAAAATCATTAATTAATTTAACCTTACTAATATCAAGCGTTAATACTTCAGCTAACTCGGTTTCCGTAAGTCCCCACGGTAGATTGGTAAATTCAATCGCACCATTTTTAACAGGACCTGCCACAGCAATGCAAGCAGCTTTAATCAACGCCTTATCAATCGCCGATTCGGAAAGAAACTTCTCAATAATGGCGGATAAGCTTTTAAAATCAACGGCTAAATATTTTTTAGCAAATAATACTTTTGACTTTTTGTCTTTATACTCAGTCAACTGCAAACGTGTATTGGTTCCACCAACATCACCAGCTAATACGATCATCTATTTTGTCCTTGTTGTTTAACAAATTAAATCATGGTTAAAATACACTACAGCGGATGTAGTAAGTCAAATATTTTCTCAGCAAGCATCTTTTGTGCTTTGGTTGTTGGGTGAACATAATCCCAAAATAAATGTGTCTGTGGATCATGTTCAATCGGAATATCTGTTTGGATTTCACCATTAGCATCAACACCACCAAAGCTTCTAATACAGGCTTCCGTTGCATTATCAAAACCAAATGCCATTGGTGTTTCTAAGGCTTCGTGCAATAAGGCATAGGCATCAAATAAATGAATCTGTACGAAAGGATATTTCTCTTTAAGCTTATTAACACCGATTTCAAGCTGCTTATTCTGCTTGATAATATTACGCTTGATATATTTCTTAAGCCAAATAACTACAGGCTTTGGAAAAGGTGTCACCTCATAAGCAGGTGCGACAGTCACATCTGGCACATTCCAGACAACAACTCTCTTGGCACCAAGCTTAATGACTCGATCAATACTAGAAAGTAAATCACTGGCAACGCGATAGACCGCGGGAAAGTTTAAGAAAGGTTTTTCATTATGCACAGCAAATAAAAAGTTATTGCCACCACCATTTAGCATAATAAGCGCATCATCAGCAAAGCGCCCTTGTCGAGCAACATAGCGATCAATCTGATTTTGTACTGAAAAAGAATGCGCTGTTAATAATGATTTTGGATTTTTACCTGAGGTGCATGCACCACCTATGGCATAATTATTTACTTTAATATCCGCTACTGTTTGCTGCTTTTCTTTGAGCATCTTGCCAAGATACTCACAAGCAACCAATCCATCGCTAAAGCGCCCACGATCATAAGGTACCCCTGGAATTTCCAGTGTTTTAATTAAATTGCCATTATCTTGCAAGCTATCGCCAAATACTACAATACTACCAACAGTCATCGTTAGCTCCTTCAAAAAAATTAACCATCCATTGCGCAACCACCCTACCGTGATCACGCATTCTCAAGCTATCTATGCCTGACTCAAAGCAATGTGATAATGCTTCTTTTTGCTCTTTTATTAATAAATGATTATGCGCGCGCAACATCTCTGGATGTGCTTGCATTCCCCACACTAAATTATCAATGACAAACATCTGTACAGGACAAAAGGTGTTTGTGGCAATTAAAGTGGCGCCTTTCGGCAGCTCAACCACTTGATCTTGATGATAAAAAGCCAAGCTCAAATGATCGTGAAATGGACACATCCAAGCTTGTCTTTCAAGTATTTTAATGCACTGTACACCAACACCCCAGCCCTTAACAGAGCGTTCAACACGTCCACCTAAGGCTTGCGCTAGGATTTGATGACCAAAGCAAATACCAATCATCTTTTTGTGCAAACTAAACAGTGTCTTTATGTAATTTTCTAGGGCACAAATCCATGGCAAACGTTCAAATGATGTTGCTTTGCTGCCGGTAATAATAAACTTGTCATAATGATTGATATCCTTTGGGTATTCACCAACAGTCACATCAAAAACATCAATATCGACAATGGTTGAGACTTTCAAAAAAAGATTGGCAAACATATCAGGGTAATTACCCCCTGAAACACAGTGGCGATATTCTGGAATATGATCAGCTTGCAGTAAGGCTATTTTCATTAAGACCTCTTAAACCCCAACTCTTTAAATCATCTCTTTGAGCTGCATTAATGCTGCTTTTGATAACTTGAACGTATAGAGTTTACTGGCATGTTCTTTATCTGCTTTAAAGCCGATTACCCCATCATCTAAATTCAAGATTTCTTCAATCTGAATTGAGCTTTCTTTGTCGTCAAGCTTATCTTGTTTCTTATACCATGTTTCTTTAGCACGCTTGATCGCTTGGCGATAAGCGCCATGAATTTTATTCTCTCGCACTTTTTGCACAAATTGATTGGCAACTTGCGGTAATTCATCCTCAAGCTTTTTTAATTCATAGAGTGTACGCACATCATCGATCAAACCATCTTGACTTAACAGACGAATTGCTTGTGACGATTTGGCAAGTTTTAAGCGCATTGATACCCAGCTTGGTTCACGCCCTAAAGATTCAGCAACTTCTGCTTTGTTCACTTTGCGCTTCATTACAAGCTCAGTTAAAGCATCCGCTTCTTCAAAGGGAGAGACTTTTTCACGTTGCTCGTTCTCAAGCAATTGAATAATTAAAATATCATTATCTGCTTCATCACGTAAAATGCATGGCACACTTTCAAGCTTAAGCTCTTTTGCCGCTCTAAACCTGCGCTCACCAGCAATAATATGATAAAAACCATCATCCTTTTTAGGCGTTACAATAATCGGTTGGATAATGCCTTTTTGCGCGATACTCTGCGCCAAAGTATCAATATTTCTAAAGATCTTACGCGGCTGATTTGGATCAGGCATTAATTCATTTAAATTGATATTAAGCAACCCACCTGATTGTGCTGCATGTTCGTTTAAAGTTTTAAGCTTAAGTGCCAGTAACGCTTCCTTTTTATTATCAGCGCTGCCATCAGTGCTCCCCAATTCATGCACCCTTTTTCTATTGGCTAAGGATATTTTGGCACTCATGCAGTCACCCTTAAGAATGAAGCCACGATTTCCTTAGCTAACCTTCTGACTTGAACATGGACATTGCTCTCAGGTGCGTAATCGCCAATATACATACCAGAGGCCTCAGCTTCGACAAACTTAACACTTTGCGGAATAAACGTACTAAAAGATTTACCTTCTTCTTCTAACACATTAAGCAAGCTGCGTGACATGTTTGAGCCTTTAACGACGCGATTAGCCAGTAGCTTATAAGGGCGATCAGCAGTTAACGCTAGATCTTTTGCTTCAAGAAGGCCTGATAAATCCATGCCACTGGGCGCTGCTGGAATAATCACTAAATCAGCTAGTAAGGCCGCCTTTAAGGCTGCCGTTTGAAAATTTGGTGGTGTATCAATAACGATATAATCGACTTTTGATTTAACTTCTGCAATTGCCTCTCTGGCATGCTTTTCATCCACTTGAATAACACTATCAGCCGAGTCTTCATTTTTAGCTGCCCATGACCAAGCATCTGGCTTGTCTTTATCCATATCAATAACTAATACAGAATGACCTAATTCCTTAAGTCCACCATAAATATTCATTGCGGTTGTTGTCTTACCAGAGCCACCTTTTTGTTGTAAAAGGGCAATTACTTTTGCTGTCTTCATCTTCAACTGATTAAGTTACGTTTAATGCTTGTGCCAGTATATAACACTCATCAAGCATTTTACAGCCTTTCTGCCATGGCTTTTTTGCTTTATTCCGTATGAAGCTTAGTGTTTATTTTGATTCACCGGCTCAGTTTGACTATACTCTCTTCCTAGTTTGACCCAATAACAAAAAACAAGGATGCATTATGCATAACAAAGCCTCAAGTAAACACACTAAATTCGATTCAAATAAAGCTAATGAGCTCGATGATCTGCTTCTTAATTTATATCCAGAACCTGCCGATGATTTTGATAAAGATGAGCATATTTTTTCACTATCTATGTTAGATGGATATCTGACAGCGGTATTGCTTTGCCCTGACATGATAGATCATGACGATTGGTTAGAAGGTGTTTGGCAAGAAGATGCACTACCTCAATTTACATCTCAAGCAGAAAAAGAAAAACTGATAAAGTTATTGATTGCTGAACACAGCCGTGTCAAAAAAGCATTTGCCAATGAGCTGACTGAGTTTGAACCACTTGTTTATCACGAAATGCATAATGATCAAGCATTGCCTGCGATTGATCTATGGCTTGATGGTTTTGAACGTGGCTTTGAGTACTTCGTAGATGCTTGGATATTAAATCCGCAAATTGAAGCCGTTATTGATGATATTTTAGGGTTTGATGATGATTGCGATTTCGAGCATTTATCATTAGATCAACGTAATAAATCACTAGAGAGACTCACTGATTTAATCATTCAGTTATATGCGTTAATTTGCAGTAACCCAAATGCCAAATAAGATAGGACGACATTCATATGATGAAAAAAGATCTTGCTACAATATCTTTTTATCTTTTATTGGCGCTTTCTGCGCCCGCATATTCTGACATTCATAATTCAGACAACAATACCAAGACGATCACTGCGACTGATAATACTAAAGCGAAACAACTCAATAATGAATATAAAGCTTTCAAACCGGAAGCATACCCTTTTGGCATCGGCTTTGGTGGTATTTTTTCGCCAAATCCTTATAAAAATACCTCGCCAACTATCTTACCCATCCCCGTCATTAGCTATCAAGGTGAAAATCTCTCGATCAATGGACCATATATTGCTTACCGATTTTTAAATACCAAGCACACTAAAACACAAGCACAGTTATTTCTATATCCTGAAATATTTAGGGCTAGTCAAAGTGATGATCCGCAGTTACAACAGCTTGATAATCGCAACTACCTTGTAATGTTGGGACTCACCCAAGGTTTCAAAAGCACTTATGGTGATTTAGCATTCGCTGCTAATATTGATGTTACAACGCGCACCAACGGTTATTTGCTAAGTGCTGAATATAGTAAACGTCTGATATTGCCAGTAAATACAAAGTTAATTTTCTTTGTTACACCTTCGATTGGTTTAAGTTATAGCAGCAAGGAAATCACTGATTATTACTATGGAATTACAGCACCTGAGTCACAGAAATCAGGGTTGCCACAATACACAACAAATGGCGCACTTAGCCCCTATATTGGTTTGATGACAGCAGTAAACTTTTCAAAACATTGGAATATCTTCATTGCCACCAGATTAAACCGTTTATCAAATGAAGTTTATAATAGCCCAATGGTCAGCAATCAATATATTTTTACAACTGTTGTTTCCTTTACTTACAACTTTGCTTTATAGCCCTCATCTTTAACAGTGATCGTCGCTATATTATTTTGTATTTTCTCAATCTTTGCTTGCGACAACCAAAACCAATACACTACAAAAATGGCGATAATGATTAATAGAAAATTCACAATAACCGTAATCATACTACTTCTCCTTTAAATTGGTTAACATGTTTAACCTTAAAAAACCGTAGGCGATTTGCATTAGTAACAACCGTGAGTGATGATGCAGCCATTGCAGCTGCTGCAATCATCGGACTTAAAAGCACACCAAAAACAGGGAATAACACCCCTGCAGCTACTGGAATCCCCAAGCCATTGTAGATAAAAGCACCAAATAGATTTTGCTTGATATTCTTCATTGTAGCCCGTGAGACCAAAATAGCATCAACAACATTCATAAGTGAGCTGCGCATCAAAGTAATATCGGCACTTTCTATCGCAATATCTGTGCCATTACCAATCGCAAAACCCACATCCGCTTGTGCTAATGCAGGTGCGTCATTAATCCCATCGCCAACCATGGCAACCGTTTCATTTTTCTGCTGTAAAGCTTTGATATGCTTAAGTTTATCCTCTGGCATACTCTCGGCTAAGACCTTATCTATACCAAGCGTTTTAGCAATTGCTTTCGCGGTTTGTTTATTGTCACCTGTGATCATCGTAATTTGAATGTTATTGCGCTTGAATGTATCAATGGCTTCTTTAGCATGTTCTTTAACGGGATCAGCAACAGCAATAATGCCACTTAATACCTTGTTAACTGCCACATACATGACCGTTTGACCTTCATGGCTTTTAGTTGTCGCAAGTGCTTCTAACTTGAGATTTTCAATGCCATGATTTGCCATCATTTTATGATTGCCAATGATAATATTCTGACTGTCGACATCTCCTGTCACACCAAACCCTGTATGACTTTGGAAATTATTAACGGGTAATAGCTCTGCTGAATTTAACACTTTTTTGACAATTGCTTCAGCCAATGGATGCTCAGAATGTGCTTCTACACTCGCCGCTATTTTTAATAAATCTTGTTCATTAATACCATCAACACAAGTTACACTGACAACTTCAGGTTTCCCTTTGGTAATCGTACCGGTTTTATCAAGCACCACATGTGTTATTTTACTCGCAGTTTGTAAGGCTTCACCATTTTTGATTAAAATGCCTAGTTGTGCGGCCTTACCCATCCCCACAATAATTGAAATTGGCGTTGCCAAACCTAGTGCACACGGACAGGCAATCACAAGTACTGTAATACCTGACACGAGCATAAAACCAATGCCAAATCCTAAATTAAACCAAATAAGTGCTGCTGCAATTGCGCATAATATAACAAAAGGGACAAAATAGCCTGATACCGTATCGGCAAAGCGCGCAATAGATGGCTTGGTATTTTGCGCTTGTTTCACCAATGCAATGATTTGCGCAAGTATCGTATCTTTAGTGAGTTTAGTCACACGATAGTTAAAACTACCCGTTTTATTGATGGTACCTGAGAATACTTTATCTGACATTGACTTTGCAACGGCTACGGGCTCACCAGTTAACATAGACTCATCAACATAAGAGCTACCCTCGATAATCTCACCATCTAGTGCAATTTTAGATCCAGGCTTAACACGGATTACATCACCCAGTTTCAGCTGATCGATCTCAACCTTCTCCTCTTGCCCATCAGCATTAATACGATAGGCAAACTTTGGTTGCAAACCAATAAGTTGTTTAATGGCTTCGGATGTTTTACCACGTGCCTTTTGCTCTAACCAAGCGCCAAGATTAACCAGTGCTATGATAATAAGTGCTGCCTCAAGATAATTATGTCTGGCATTTTCAGGGATTATTGTTGGCGTTATAATCACAATTATTGAATAAATCCACGCGGCTATCGTGCCTAAACTAATCAGCGTATCCATTGTTGCGTGATGCTGCAAAAAGGCTTTATAGGCTGATTTATATAAATGTGCAGCTGATGTAACCATAATAACAAGCGTAAGCACTGACATAATAAGCCAAAATATATTTATGTTATGCGGCATAATTACTGGCGAGTATGAGCTCATACCATAAAACATTAAAAACAAGCCAAAAACACCAGGGATAATTACCTTCTGCCATAGCTTAGGTTTTTCAGCCAATGTAGCTTTCTCTGAGGCTTCGGTGATTTCTTCAGCGATATAACCTAATTGCTTTAAACATTGAATAATATCTAGTGCTTTAAGATGCGTTTCAACATGAAGGGTTCTATCAGCAAAATTAACGCGCCCTTCTGTAATTTCCGGTGTTTTAGCAAGCGCTGATTCAATCTTGCCAACACAGCTCATGCATGAGACATTTTTCAATGCAAACTCATACTGATTTATTTTTGCATTATTCATCATTACTTTGCTCCTTTTTACTTCTTATTGCTCCTTGCAGCCTTTTCGTATTTTCTTGATTTTGATAAAGGTCTTTTAAAATCGGACAGTCTTTGCTTGCTGCCTTGCCGTCACAGAACTGTTCAAGCTTTGTGAGATGCTGCTTTAACTGTGTCAATAATGTAATTTTCTCATTAACATCTTCTAGTTTTTGCCAAACTCTTTGCTTGATCTCAGCACTTGATAGATTTTTATCCTCAATCGCAAATAACTCAGAAATTTCTGCCAAACTAAAGCCAATATACTTGGCATTTTCAATAAATCGTATCTTATCAATGATTGATTGGTCATATTGTCGGTAACCGCTAGCACTGCGCTTGGGCTTTAATAAACCAATCTTTTCATAATGCCTTAAAGTAACCGTTGTAATGCCTAATTGCTGCGAAAGCTCACCAATATTCATAACGTCTCCAGATGATTATCTTTCATTTAGTATAGTCAATATAAGATTAACCTTAGGGTTAAGGTCAAGGAGCTAGTTTGAAATATTTTAAGAAATTTAAGTTAAGCAAAAAATAGTATACTTTAAAAGTGGTGAGAGCAGCCAATCAGGCAATGACTACTTAATAAATAATCTATGCAGTTTAGTCTTCAGCATTTTCCTGCATCAATTTTTTATATTTCTTCTCAATCATCTTACGCTTCAGTGCTGATAAGTGATCAAAGTAAGTAATTCCATCTAAGTGATCAATTTCATGCTGAATACAGCGACCATGATAGCCATCGCATTCCATTTCATATTCTTCACCAAACTCGTTTAAAGCGCGCATTTTAACCCACTCAGCACGCTTAACTTTAGCTGAGACGCCAGGGAATGACAAACACCCTTCCTCGTCATCAATTTCACCCTTGCGTTCGATGATTTCAGGGTTAATGGCAACGATTTTTTGATCTTTATTTTCAGAGCCATCCATAATAAATAAGCGCATGTTGAGTCCCACTTGCGTGGCAGCTAAACCGCCACCATGCTCGACATACATCGTTTCAAACATATCAGCAATTGTTTGACGTAACGCATCATTAATCGCATCAATAGCGACAGGATCTGCCTTTTGCTTTAGAAAGGGATGTGGATATTTTAATACAGTTAATAGTGCCATATTGATAAAGCTTCATTTATAACAATTTGTAATATGCGCGTTAGTCTACCATAAATTGTTTTTGAGCTTAACTACTTGCGTCACACTTTCCAATCAATTGGCAATAAATCATGCGCTAATAAGTAATTATTTGTTTGTGAGAAGTGTTTTGAGCCAAAAAAGCCACGATGTGCTGACAAGGGTGATGGATGTGGCGATCTCAAAATACAATGCTTATTGTGATCGATTAATTGTGCTTTTTTTTGCGCGGGAGCTCCCCATAATAAAAAAACAACATGACTTTTATGTTGACTAATCTGACGAATCACATGATCAGTAAATTGCTCCCAGCCTTTATTGGCGTGCGAATGTGCTTGATGCGCCTCTACCGTTAAAACAGTATTGAGTAAAAACACACCCTGCTTTGCCCAAGCACTCAAATCGCCTGTTTTCGCAATATCGACATTCAAATCATTGTGCAACTCTTTATAAATATTCATAACCGACGGCGGTAGTTTAACACCTGCCTGCACTGAGAATGCCAGACCATGAGCTTGATTGATATTGTGATAAGGGTCTTGTCCGAGAATAACAACTTTTAGCGATTCAAATGAACACAATTTAAATGCATTAAAGACATCTTCCTTTTGCGGAAAAATTTGTTTTCCTTGGCATCGCGCATTATCAACAAAAGCCAAGGTTTCTTTAAATTCAGTGCTTTTTTTATAATCAGCTAAAACATCTGACCATGAGAGCAATGAGAGATCTGCTTGCATCTTAGTTATGCTCTGATGACATTAAGCTCACTGGCCATACGAAACCACTCAGCTGCCATTCTATAATCACCGCTATTATATGCATGCAAACCACGCAACATTGGTGATTTATTATAGGCATTGCGTTGTACGCCAATATAATACCAAAGACTAGCTGTTTTCATATCTTTGGCAACTCCACAGCCAAACTCATACATATAGCCAATCACTAAAGTGGCATTGGTATCCGCACTTCGCGCAAAAGGCAAAAGCTGCTGATAAGCAAGAGGACAATTGCCTTCTTCAAAATTATGATAACCCAACTGATAGTTTTGTGGCTCGTCACTTGTCAATTTAATGGAAGACAATAAGGCACTGGCATCGGCTTGAACCTGACGTTGTGAGGTGTTTAACGTCAGCTTACTTTCATAACGACTATGCAAAGCATCTACCATAATGCCCGCAAAGATAAACAATAAAATGACCAGAATAACCCACTGCATAGGTTTTGATTTTTTTAATTTCAAAACAATCTCCTAGTTTAATTGTTTAGGTTTTCTGCCAATAGCTCACGACGCTGGCGCACTACTTCATACATGGCAACACCTGCTGCAACTGAGACATTCAGACTTGATACCTGCCCCTGCATTGGTAGTTTCACAAGATAGTCACACATCTTACGCGTACCAAAACGAAGACCTGAACCCTCAGCACCCATCACTAACGCTATCGCACCGCTAAAGTCGCTATCATAGATCAGACTCTCTGCTTCACCCGCTAATCCTGTAACCCATATACCTTTATCCTTTAAGACGCCAATAGCACGCGAGAGATTCGTGACTGATACAAGCTTCATGCTACTTACTGCACCGCTGGCAACCTTCTCAACCGTTGCATTGATCGTCGCACTGTTGTCTTTTGGGAAAACAATAAAATCAACCCCAGCAGCTTCAGCACTTCTAATGCATGCACCTAAATTATGTGGATCTTGAACGCCATCTAGGATTAAAATAAAAGGTGTTTTTGAAGAGCTAGCGATAAGATCCGATAAATCACTTTCTTCATATAACTTAATATCGCTTTGGCAAGCTGCTAATACATTTTGATGTACCACATCTTCAAGTGCATGAGACTGTAGTAATGATTGAAATTCATCCTTATTGACAAGCTCAAACTCAATATTTTTCTTAGCCATCAATGATTTTAACTCACCCAATCTTGGGGATGTGTCTTTGCCTTTAAGACAATAGATAACTTTAATACCATCGGCATGTAGTTTAAGGCGCGCCTTGATCGCATGTATTCCATAAAGTAGTGACATAATTAATTAAAAACTCTCTTTTCTTTGACCTTTCGGCGCACGTAAGTATAAATGACCAATTGGAATTCCTTCAAAATGTAACCCATGGGTAATCCGATTAATGATTTCTTGGCATTTTTCTTTACATTCCTCACCACGAAACCCTTTGGTTACCAACCAATCTGCAATCTCATTCAAAAACATCTTAAGTTCAGATAATAATTTTTTATTGCGCTCGTTCGGGCTGTAGCGAAAACGATTAAAATCAAGCGGTTGACTCCACTGGCGATACAAATTACTTAGCTCAAACACCACATCCGTGACCATTTGCTCAATCGCGAGCTCAAGCTTGCCTTCGGGCATAATATGCATTTCTCGCATTGATTGAATCTGCTCACGCCTGACATCTGCAATGGTTCTCACAGATTCATTTTGCAGCTCACTTAAACGCTTCCTGTTCGATAAAGTGACTTTATTTTTGGACATAATTACTTAGCTTATGAAGATATATGTCAGGCATTATATACTTAACACTGCATTTTTTGCAGCGTTTTCTTGGCGTTTTGTACCATCACTCAAGAAAGCATTTAGCACATGATCGACATTTAAATAAATCAGCAAAATTTATAATGAATTTTATTCAAAGACTGGTAGGATAATGACGTCTAGGGTATAAAATTTTAGGGAGATTACTCAAGTGCAAGCACATAAAGTAGGATTATTTTCAGCCATTGCTATTCCAGTGACATCAATGGTGGGTTCTGGTTGGCTCTTTAGCGCACAATTAAATGCACAATTAGCAGGAAACTACGCGTTTATCGCATGGATAGGCGCGGCTTTTATCGCCATTATTGTCGGGTTATGTTTTGCAAAACTTTGCGCATTATTCCCTGAACGTGGTTTAAATGCCAAATGCGTATCACTAAGCCACGGCAAAGACTTTGGCATGGTCTTTGCTTTTGCCATCTGGTTTGGATTATTAGCAATGATCCCAACTGAAGCGCAAGCAACCGTGCAATATTTAAGTCCATTTATCAAGTTTACGACTTTATATCATGGTGAAAGTTTGACTTGGTCAGGCAAGCTATTTGCCATTATTATTTTAGCAATTTACTTTATCGTGAATTACTTTGGCATCAAGCTATTAGCCTATGTCAACAATATCTCAACTGTTTTTAAAATCAGTATTCCAACACTAACTATTATCGTTTTATTAGCTGCTCACTTTGATACCACCAATCTTAATCTTGCGGTTAATCACTACACAGCAAGCTCGATTCAAACGGCACTTATAGGTGCGGGGCTTGTCTATGCGTTTAATGGCTTTCAAGTCGTTGCATCGTTTGCCAGCGAGATTAAAAACCCAACGCGCAATATTCCATTAGCGATTATTATCTCTGTTGTGGTTACCCTTATCTTATACATGCTATTGCAATTTACCTTTATGACGGCAATGCCGCATGATGTTGCTGCTAAAGGTTGGGCGGCTCTTAATTTCTCAAGCCCTTTAGTTAACTTAACCATGCTACTTGGTTTGAATTTCTTAACTGTTTTATTAATTGCTGATTCGATCGTAAGCCCATCTGTTACCGGCTTAACTTATATGGGCTCTTGCTCAAGAATGCTTTATGCGATGGCTGAAAAAGGGCAAATGCCACGCTGGATTGCTAAGCTGTGTCCTGTGCATCATTTATCTAAACGTTCACTATTTTTAAACTTCATTATTGGCATTATTATTTTGTTAAATTCCGCAAGCTGGGCATCGTTAATGGTAATTACTACTGCCTTTAACGTGTTAGGTTATATGGGTGCGCCACTTTCGCTAGCTGTGTTAGGTAGCCGCAAACTATCAACCAAAATAATGACTTTATTTGTCTTTATTGTACTGGCGTTGCTATTAGCCACCCTACCAGAAAAAGACTTTTTACTGAGTAATCTTGCTGTCACTGTCATGATGGCAGTTTATGCTGTACTGCAAATAAAACAAGGTGGCTTTAACTGGTTTGCATTTAGTTTTGTCATATTCTTATGGATTTTGATGTTAGTGGCAAGCTCAGCAATTGCCACTATTATCTTGGCAATTGTGTTCTTTTTAATTGTCACCAGTCAACGTTTTGTGACGAAATTAGGGCATTCACTGAATAAATAAAGATACAAATTTACTGATCCACAGGTAATCTGATCCATACTACGGGTGTGTCATTATTCTCCTGTATGCGCGAGGCAAAGTCCCTAAGCTCATTATTATCACCTACCAATATAATCATGTGGGCACCTCTGTAGTAACTTCTTGTAATCGTTCTAAAACGCTCCTGTCCTGCGGTTATCCATAACTGCAAACGCTCATTATGTTGAAGATTAATGGTTTTATTTGTCTGCCCGATTGTGCTGAGGTTATTGGGCTCATTCTCATTAAAACATATACGCCAAAATAAACGATGACTTTCTGTACTCCCTAAAACAAGTGCTTTTAAGGTACGAGCTTGTTGCTCAGCTATATTAATTTGCAATAACCCGCCATCAAGCAACCTGTAACGCTCGTTTCTTACTTCACGCGTATCTAAAGTATAGTCAAGGTTTCTAAGCCTCAAACCTGGAATGTTTTTAAAGCTGTTTAAAATAAATGATGTGTATGAGTGATTATGTCTCGGGTAGTCCCTAATGGTATTACAAATATGTCGCCAACAATTACTAACTGAAGCATTATAGTTATTAATCTCTATTCTAAAATTTTCTGCTCGGTCGCGTCCTGTATTTCCTCTGTGGAAAAAACCTCTGCCATTTCCTCGCCACGTTAAATAGTTCCCAGTGGCACTATTTATAGCATCCTTTAAATTTTGCAAGGTGATATTTTGACTTGGAATACTTTGATTTACTAGATTTTGAAAAAACTCTCGACGATTTGGTAATAATGGGTTTAAAGTTGTTTGATAGTTTGGCTCTGGAACATTTCCATTTATAACTCTTATGCCATTTCTCACTGGACGATCTACTTGTAGTTGGGAAACCCCTCGACAAACGGGGCACCTTTGAGAACTTTGCAACCATGTTCGCGCACATGCTTCATGAAAACAATCATGCTGATTTGGACATAAAATATTAAATGACCTATCCATTGGCTGAAGACAAATAATACAGTCATCTGCTTGTCCCAAGCCATTTTGTTCCGCCTCTAAAAACTCCCCGATATCAAAGTTATCTTCTGGTCGTTGCCGCCTATTACCAAAGCTCGTTTTACACAGTGGACACTCCTCTGAGCGTGACAACCATGTGTCAATGCATGGCTTATGAAAATAATGTTTGCACGTGGTTTCACATATGACTTTCTGTTCTGTTGGATTATCAGCATGTAAGTCCTCAAGACAAATGGTACAATTTACGCGAGCAGTAGTATTACTAGGCTCAATAATATTATATGCAGGCATTATATCTCCTTATATTCCTACTTTATTTGACAACATTAAATACATTGAAATAAATTAGCATCAAATAATAATATTGTTGCTAACCATTCAAATAACATTATTCGTGCTTCCTTGCCATTTAGCTGGTGTTCCATTATCAAATGTCAACTAACTTTTCCGGTTACGACAACTAACTTTGCCGATTTATAGCAAAAAAATTATTTTTTCATACGATAACTTTCTCCTTCTAGGCTAATCACGGTTGCATGATGTA